>WRDO01000001.1 GCA_009779755.1 Defluviitaleaceae bacterium
GGATATATCGCGCCGCTTCCCCGCCATGTTCGACTTTATAACCAGCACCTACCTGGACACGCGCCACAGCATGAACCCCGTCCAAGCGGCGCATGTGGTTAAGTTCACGCAACTGCGCGACAAGGTACTGGCTGAGAGCTTCGAGCATTGCGACAAATCCCTTTTCCGCGACGAAATTGATCCGCAAAAAACCATCAAAATCATCATGTGGTCGTTGGCGGGATACGCGGAAGAAATGACCGCCGAAGCGAAAAGCGAGGGCCTTTCCAACGTAGGACCGGAAGCGCGGGAAAATTACGACCGCTACCTCAGCGAGTTCCGCGATTATTTAAACATCCTAAGAACATGCATCTATAAACCAAATTAACCCCTGCGGGGCGAAAGGAAGGGTTTTATTATGCGCTACAGCGTAGAAGTCACGAACCTTGACAAGTATTTCGGTAAGTTCCAAGCGTTGAAGGACGTTAACTTGCAAATCGCCGAAGGGGAAGTTTTTGCCTACATCGGGCCCAACGGGGCGGGCAAATCCACCACCATCCGCGTAATGCTGGGCATCCTGCAAGCCACCCGCGGCAGCGCGAAAATCTTCGGTAAGGACGCTTGGAAGGACGCGGTCGAAATCCACAAGCGTATTGCGTATGTACCCGGCGACGTCAACCTTTGGCCCAATCTGACGGGGGGCGAGGTCATTGATTTGTTCGTTAACCTGCGCGGCAGCCACGATAAGAAACTGCGCGAACGCCTGATCACGGACTTTAACCTCGACCCCACGAAGAAATGCCGCACCTATTCCAAGGGCAACCGCCAAAAGGTCGCGCTCATAGCCGCGTTCGCAAGCGAAGTGGATCTGTACATCCTCGACGAACCGACCAGCGGTCTCGACCCCCTTATGGAGCAAGTATTCCAAGCGTGCGTATTGGAACAGAAGGCGAAGGGCAAGGGCGTGTTCCTCTCCAGCCATATCATGTCGGAAGTGGAACGCCTGTGCGACCGCGTGGGCATCATCCGCGAAGGCGAAGTCGTGCAAACCGGCACCCTCGACGAACTCCGCCACCTTACCCGCTACGCGATGACCGTAACGACGGAACGCGCCATCGAGGGACTTGATAGGTTCGAAGGTATCTACGACATTAAAAAGGAAGCATATGGCTTACACTTCTACGTGGATACGGAAAAGATGGGTGCGGTCATCAATCATCTAAACGGTTTCGGCATTAAGAAGCTGGAAAGCGTACCGCCTTCACTGGAAGAGCTGTTCATGCAGCACTACACGAAGGAGGCCGTATAATGAAGGGCAACTTTGAGAATACGTTAAGGCTTACGGGTTTCTTCCTGAAGCGGGAGCGCGTCAACTCCACCGTTTGGATATTGGCGTTGATAGCGGTAATCGTGGGCCTTGTGCCCGGTTTGCAGGAAATCATGGTCGGGGAGGATATGGCCGCGCTTGTGTCCATGATGCAGAACCCCACGTTGGTTTCTATGGTGGGCCCGGCCATCGCCTTAATTAATAATACCTACGGCGCACTGTACACGAACTTTATGCTGGTGTTCACCGCGCTGACGGTGGGCATCATGAATATCTTCCTCGTGGTGCGCCATACCCGCGCCGACGAAGAACTGGGCCGTTACGAAGTCGTACGATCCCTGCCTACGGGGCGGCTGGCCCACCTCAACGCAACGTTTGTGACGGCGATCATCGTAAACGCGGTTTTGGCCGTTTTGATCGGCTTGGGTATGTTCGCCGCCGGCGATGAAAGCATGAGCTTCGCCGGTTCCATGCTGTGGGGCGTGAGCCTGGGCGCCGTCGGGCTGGTGTTCGCGGCGGTTACGGCTTTGTTCAGCCAGTTGTCCTCCAGCGCGCGGGGCGCCATGAGCTACTCCTTCATCGCGCTGATCGTCTTTTTCTTCATACGCGCCGCCGGGGATATGCAGGCCGCCGCCGCGTGGGACGCATCCGTGGATATGGGCGAAGTGCCCGCCATGAGTATCCTTTCCCTGATCAGCCCCCTGGGCCTTGTCATGCGCACATACGCCTACGCGGGGGATTATTGGTGGCCCATATTCATCCTGTTGGGTACCGCCGCCGTTTTCGCCGCCGTCGCTTTCCGGCTCAACGCCGTGCGGGATATCGACCAAGGGTTCATCCCCGCGAAGCCGGGCCGCCGCGATGCGGGACGCCTCCTGCGCGCCCGCCACGCCAAGGGGCTGACCTTTAAGCTGACGAAGAACGCGCTGATCGGTTGTATCATCGGGATGTTCGCCCTCGGGGCATCCTATGCCACCATTTTGGCGGACGTGGACGAGTTCGTGGCCCGTAACGAAATGTACCAAGGTTTGATGCTGCACATCGCGGGCATCGAAATCGAAACGGTGACGGACGCGCAGGGTAATTTCGCCCGCATAAACGCGTGGGTGGACGGCAGCGTCATCGCCACCACCACCGACCCGGAGGAAATCGTGGATATGCTCAACACCGCGGTCGCTTATGCCGATTATACCGTGCAAGACCTTTTCGCCTCCATGATCATGAACATGATGGCCTTGATGTCCCTGGTTCCCGTCATCCTGTTCGCCATGCGTGCCCGCGCCGAGGAACGCGCCATACGGACGGAGCTGGTCATCGCTGCGTCGGTAAATAAGATAAAATACCTCGCCGGTTTCGCCGCGATGGCTTTCATCGCCGCGCCGTTGTTGCAATTCGTATTGGCCGTGGGCCTGTACGGCATGGGCGTGGGTGTCGTGGGGCCGGACATCCTTTCCTTCCCCCTACTCTTGGAAGCCGCGATGGTATACGTGCCCGCGTTGTGGGCGATGGCAGGATTCACGATCCTGCTCGTCGGCGCCGTACCCAAAGCCGCCGGATTCATATGGGCCTATTTCACCCTCAGCTTCCTGCTCATCTTCGTGGGGCGTATGGGTGACTTGCCTGCCTGGATAGGAAAAATCTCACCGCTGGGTTGGGTGCCGCAAATACCCATCGACGAAACGAATGGGCTTGTGATGGCCGGTTTGACGCTGGCAGCCGTCCTGTTGTGTATCATCGGGTTCGTGTGCTACCGCAGAAGGGACATCAACGCCGTGACGAATTAGTCATTCATATTTAAACGCAAAAAAGGGTGCCGTCCAATATTAACTGGATTACACCTTTTTTTATTCAAACAAATTTGTATGTGTGCTTGTTTTGCCCGGTGCGTTGATTTGTACCATAAACAAACCGTTGGTTGGGGTAGATGATAATATTGTTTTGCCGGTTGATTTGATATAAAATTTCAACGCCTTTGTTCGTGCATTTGGCGGATCATTATACCAGCAGCAGGATTGTTAAGGTCTTTAGTCGCCTGGGTATAGTCATTTACCGATGGCATTTGGTCAATATCCAACGACATTTGATATGGAGTAGCCCATGCAAACACAATATTATTATCCCTTGCCCTTCTTGCATTATCCATAATCATTTGGTTAAATCGATTACCATTTACATTGGTTGCCAATCCATCTCTGTCCCATATCGATGCAAAATGTTGCCATGTATCCCAATCATTGACTCCGGTTTCGCGCCGAAATTGCCTTGTTATATCTGGCTGACCCCAAAGAACCGCACCAGCACCCGCAAATGCGCGCATAAGATCACTATAATCAAATTTAAAATCTTTGTTTAATAATGGTATGTGTTCATTCATCCATTCGCCGAAATATTCCTGTCCATTATCCGCCGCCCCAAACATTTTATCATACCCAAATTTTTGTCCTAAACTATGATGAAAGCCAGTGTATCCACTCCAATATGCTGAAGGAAAAAGCGCTGGACCGCTATCCATTACGTATTCCGCAATAGTTCCACTTAGGTGCGCATCATATCCAAGATTACGTCCAAACAATTCGTACAATGCCGTCCTTACCTTTTCTTGCATATCCCCAGAAGACTCTATACAAACAAAAGCATTACGTTGATCTATAAACCAAAGACCAGTTGCACCGCCATTGGATTTCATCGGAAATAGTGACACACCTTGCAATAACGCACGAATCCCATGTTCATTAAGCCCCAATATTTTCATCCGCGGATCATCAATACATGCCTGGATCAATCGTTCAATAAACTGATCGCTCTCCCTTTGCATTTGTGGCGTTATCCTAAAATCGTTTGCCTGCATATTGCGATGGTTTCGTTGGAGCGTTCTAATATAATCTTCAATTACTTGCACAACAAGCCCGTTTGATTCCTCGACACTTCTCTCTTGCGCAAAACGTGGGACTTGGCTTAATGGAACTATATTTTGTTTGTTCTCTTGCTCTTGAACCGGTGCCGTACCCCTTCCATGAAACCATTCAAACGTTTGTTCGCATATTGGTTCAATCCTCCTTGTTCCCAATTGCCTGTTTATTGCCTCGATACTATTCCATTGAGAGTTTAATCGGGAAAATGTCATCCTTTGCCTTCCTGCATCTACAAACAACACGTCATCTCTAATTTCAAAAACAACCCCATCATCCCGCACAAACCGATTTTGATTGACATTTTGCGTTTGCTGCGTTTGATTTTGTGTCGTAGACGCCACAACAGTCATCGCCGACGCCAACGCCAAAATAACAAAAACCACAATCAATTTTTTATATAATTTTTGCAAATTCATATTTGATACCTGCCCTCTTTTTGTACTTAAATATGTATCGAACGTATTTTAAACGCAATCAATATTTATTTCAAGACGAAGATCACTCACAGAAAGACCACATCCAAAAGGTAAACAAAGGAATCCGTTGCGCTGTATATATTTCCTTGAAACATCAAGCCCCATATGGTAACATCGTATTAATGCATAATTTTTGGGGGGATTGGCATGGATATCAGAAGGAATATTTTCATTCCTGTAATCCTGTTGGTTATCGGATGCTGTTCGATAACATTTGCCGCCTATTTTTTCGGTAATCCGGTTGTTTCGGCTGTCACATTCGTTTTCATCGTTACGCTGGCTTTCTTCGTTATGCGTGTTATTGAGCGCAGGTTGGGGAAAATGAACGCGCAAATCGAGGAATCCTTTGACCGGATGCGTGAATCTAACGAACGCGCTATGCTGATGCTCGACACCCCGCCCATGTGCGCTCAAATATGGAACAGGGACCTCGAAACGATAGATTGCAACGAGGTAGGCGTAAAGTTATACGGCTTTAAGGATAAAACGGAGTACATAGAACGTTTTAAATCCGAATGCTCACCCGAATACCAGCCGGATGGGCGGCTTTCGGTTGAAAAAATCGAGGCGTACGTTAACAAGGCGTTTGAGGAAGGGCATTGTGTTCTTGATTGGATGTACAGGATACCCAAGGATAATACGCCGCTCCCCGCCGAGGTTACCCTCGTACGCGCCAAATACGGTGATGATAACGTCGTTATCGGATACACCCGCGACATGCGGGAGCACGTTAAGATGATGCGCGACATCGAAAAACGGACCGCTACCCTAAAAGCCATCAACCAAGCGGCCGCTTTGCTGCTGACCGCGGACAACGATACCGACATCGAGAAACCGCTGATGGAAAGCCTGGAGCTTATCGGGCGCGCCGTGGACGTTGACGGCATACGTATATGGAAAATCGGCGACCCGGAAAGCGACCCCAACGCGATCCATTTGTACAATTGGGACAATGGGATAGCGGCGCAGGTGCCGGTACCGCCGATAGGTACGAGGATTCCCTACTTAAGCAGGGAAAATTGGGTTAAACGGTTCATGGAAGGTGAATACGTATACGGACCCGTATCAAAGCTGTCGCCGGAGGACCAACTGTTCCTGCGGGATTTCATGATTAAAACGATCGTATTGATCCCCCTTTTCGTCAACGACCAATTGTGGGGTCTTTTTAATATCAATGACCATACCCGCGAAAGGGAGTTTACGCGGGAGGAAATTGCCATCCTGCAATCCGTCAGTTTCATGTTCGCAAGCGCAATCAGCCGCAACCTGCACCTGGTGGAAATGGAGGAAACCCAAGAAAGCCTCCGTATCGCCTTTGAAGAAGCCGAAGCCGCCAACAAGGCCAAGTCCATTTTCCTCGCCAACACCAGCCACGAAATCAGGACACCCATGAACAGTATATTGGGCTTTTCCGAACTCGCCCTCGATTACGACATACACGACAAGGCCAGGGACTACCTCAATAATATACGCGAAAGCGCGAACTGGCTGTTAAACATCCTCAACGATATCTTGGATATTTCAAAGATTGAATCGGGCAAGGTCGAGCTTGAATCCATCCCCTTCAGCCTGTCGGATATGTTCGAGCATTGCCAATCGGCGAATATGCCCAAGGTAATCGATAAAAAGATTTCATTGGTATGTAAAGCCGAACCGATCCCGGGCAAGGTGCTCTTGGGCGACCCGATAAGATTGAGGCAAGTGCTCACGAACCTGTTGTCAAACGCCGTAAAATTCACCAACAGCGGCGAGGTTAAACTGACGGCGACCCATCGGGGTTTGGATGCGGATACCGTTTCCATCTATTTTGAAGTCAGCGACAGCGGCATCGGGATGACCCCCGAGCAGCTCGTCCGACTGTTCGAGCCCTTTACGCAAGCGGATACCAGTATTTCGCGCAGGTACGGCGGCACGGGGTTGGGGTTGACGATAACGAAAAACATCGTCGAATTGATGGGCGGCACGCTTAGCGTCAAAAGCAAACCCGGGGAAGGCAGTACCTTTTATTTCGAGCTGGTATTCCCGGTGGCGGACGGCGATATTATCGACATTTCGGGCAAGGTTGCGGTCGATACATCCAAGCGGCCGATCTTTAAGGGTGAAGTGCTGATCTGTGAAGATAACAAATTAAACCAGCAAGTAATTTGCGACCATTTGGCAAGGGTCGGCTTGCAGACGATAATAGCGAACGATGGGGTTGAAGCCGTCAATATCGTTAAGGAGCGGTTGGAACGGTACGAAATGCCCTTCAACCTGATTTTTATGGATATCTATATGCCGACGATGGACGGCTTGGAAGCCGCGGCGAAAATTACCGAATTGGGCATCAAAACGCCTATCGTCGCGTTAACCGCAAACGCGATGACAAACGAGCTGGACTTATATAAATCATGCGGCATGTTCGATTATTTGTGCAAGCCCTTTACTTCAAATGAACTATGGAGCTGCCTGGCGAAATATATGACCGCCGAAGGTTATTCCGAAATAGACCGCGAAAACCAATCCGCCGAAGACGAAAAATTGCAAAAGCAGCTTAAATTGAATTTCGTGCAGGATAACCAAACCGTTTTCCAAGACATCGTTGCCGCCGCACAAACCGGAGACGCCAAGACGGCGCACAGGCTGGCGCATACGTTAAAGAGCTGCGCCGGCAACATCGGCGAAAAACAATTGCAATCCGCCGCGGCGGTGGTGGAAGCCGTGTTAAAGGACGGTAAATGCGACATTGACGAAAATCTGACGGCTGTCCTAAAAGACGAACTGGAAGCCGTACTTCATAAACTGGCGCCGCTTCTGTCGGAGGCGAATAAAAAGAACGCGGTAAAAACCGCCGACGCGGACAAAGTGCGTGATATCCTCCAAACGCTTGAACCCATGCTCATCAACAACAACCCCGATTGTGAGGATTTGCTCGATGATATCCGCGCCATACCGGGCGCGGAGGACCTCGTATGGCAAATAGAGCGGTTTAAGTTCGCGCAGGCGTTGGAAGCGTTGGCCGCTATAAAGAAAGGATGGGGATTATTGTGAAAAAAAGCAAGATATTTATCATCGACGACAGCATGACAAAGAGGGAAATGGCGAAAAAAGCCATCATCGGTACATTCGACGTGACTACGGCCTCCTCCGGTAAAGAAGCGTTGGCGGTGATAGAAAACGATATCCCGGACTTGATCCTCCTTGACTTGGAAATGCCCGAAATGGACGGATATGAAGTTATACAAGTGTTAAAAACCACGGATACCTTAAAGGATATACCCGTCATCTTCCTTACGGCCAGGACGGATGCCGCCGCCGAACTGTACGGGTTGTCCCTCGGCGCGGTGGACTATATCACCGTCCCCTTCTCGATGCCCCTGTTGATAAAAAGGTTGGAATTGCATCTGTCGCTGGAACAGCAGCGGAAGGAATTGGTCAAATACAACGACCACTTGACGGAGTTGGTGTCAGAACGAACAGGCGAAATCGAGGAATCGAGGGAAAAATTACGCCTTGCCCTTGATATCGCCGAAGCCGCGAACCGTACGAAATCCGTTTTTATCGCCAACATGAGCCACGAAACGAGGACACCGCTTAACAGTATCATCGGATTTTCCGAACTGGCGCAGCACGACGAACTCCCCGATAAGACGATGGGATATCTTAAAAAAATATCGGAGAGCGCGGGATGGCTGCTGGATAACGTCAACGATATTTTAGACATATCGGTAATCGGGTTGGGTAAAATCGTATTGGACCGCTCCCCGTTTATGTTAAAGGACGTATTCGATTACTGCATCGCCAAGATCAACCCCAAGGCCGAAGAAAAAGGGATCGGCATCCGGTGGCAAGTCGAACCGGCCGTCGATAAAAAGGTGCTGGGCGATTCGATCCGCTTACGGCAGGCATTGCTAAACTTGTTAACCAACGCGGTAAAGTTTACGAACCAAGGTAAGGTTGAGCTTGCCGTTACCATAGACGGTTATAACAACAATGCCGTTACGATCGTATTTAAGGTTACGGACACGGGTATCGGCATGAGCCCCGAGCAAATTGAAAATATATACGAACCCTTTACCCAAGCGGACAGCAGTACGACACGCAAGTACGGCGGTACGGGTTTGGGGTTGGCGATCACCAAAAACATCATAGAACTGATGGGCGGCACGCTTAATGTGGAAAGCGTTTACGGTAAAGGGAGCGCTTTCAGCTTCGTTGTACCGTTCGACTTGGCGGACGTAAGCGCAGCCGTGTCGCAGGGCAACAAGTACAACACGTCGGAAAAACCCAACTTTAAAGCGGAAATATTGATTTGTGAAGACAATCGGTTAAACCAACAGGTGATCTGCGACCATTTGTCCCGAGTCGGCATCGATACCGTTGTCGCGTGCAACGGCAAGGAAGGCGTGGATATGATAGCGAAACGTATCGCCGCCGGGGAAAAGCTGTTTGATTTAATATTCATGGACATCCAAATGCCTGTCATGGACGGCTTAAAGGCTGTGGCGAAAATTCTCGAGCTCGATATCAAGACGCCAATCGTAGCCCTTACGGCAAACGTGATGCCCGGCGATTTGGAGCTTTATAAGATCAGCGGCATGTCCGATACGGTGGCGAAACCCTTTACGACGCAGGAATTATGGAATTGCCTGATGAAGTACCTGCCGGTTGACGGGTATACCGCCGTTGACGCCAACAATCAGTTGGCGGAAGAGGAAAAATTACAAAAGCAATTAAAGTTAAACTTCGTACAGGATAACCAAACCGCATATCAGGATATCATCACGTCCGTATCGACCGGTGATATAAAAACCGCGTACCGTTTGGCGCACACGATAAAAGGCTGCGCGGGTCACCTCGGCGAAAAGGATTTGCAAGCAGCCGCGTTGGAAGTCGAACTCATGCTCAATAATAAGGAATATAAGCTCGATCAACAGAAGCTGTTGGTATTTGAAAATAATTTAAAGTCCGTCCTAACGAAGTTCGAACCCCTTTTGGCGGAGGTTGCCGCAAAAGCCGGTGAAAAAATCACCGACCCGGCGAAGATACGCGAAATATTCGAACGGTTGGAGCCTATGCTGGTTAACAATAATCCCGATTGCGAGGATTTGCTTGACGATATCCGCGCCATCCCGGATTCGGAGGCGTTGGTACGGCTTATCGAGCGCTTCAAGTTCGGCCAAGCGCTGGAGGAACTGGTAAACGTGAAAATCAAATGGGGGATTTGACCATGCAAAATAAAAAAAAGAACAGTATCCTGGTGGTTGACGACGAAAGGTCAAACATCAGTATATTGAGGGATATATTAAAAGATGAATATACGGTTTACGCGGCAACCGACGGCCAAGGCGCCATCGAAGCGGCAACCCGATTGATACCGGATATCATTTTGCTTGATATTATCATGCCGGAAATGGACGGCTACGACGTGATCGCCCTGTTGAGGCGTAACGAAGCGACGCAGGAAATTCCCGTTATCTTCATCACGGGGTTGGACAATACGGAGGCTGAGGAAAAAGGGCTGAGCATGGGCGCGGCGGATTATATCACCAAACCCTTTAACCACACGATCGTCAGGCTGCGGGTTAAGAACCAAATCGATTTGATCGAGCAATTCAGGCAACAGGTATTAATGACGAAGATATCCCATAATTTCCTGACCGATGCCTATATTGATTCCCTGTTTGCGGATACGTTGCGTGTCGTGGGCCAATTTATGGATGCGGGGCAGGTTTTGCTTTACAAGTTCGACGAAGAAAACAACGCGTTGGTGTGCCAAAGCGAATGGGTTAAGAATGAAATCCCGATGCCGCCGCGTATCGGCGCCAAGCTCCCGCTTTCGGAAGCCGCAGTCACGAATATAAAGGAATTAAAGATAGGTGCCCCGCTGGATACCCACTACATTTACCCGGTATTGAAAAATACGTTGGAAACGTTTCACGACGGCCTTAATAATTATATATTAAAGCCCGTGTTCGTTAAGGGGAGGATATTCGCCTTCCTGGATTTTTCGAGGGAAAGCAACGGCTTACCCTGGACCGATAATGAAAACAACCTGGCGTCGTTGATCGCCGATATATTTTCGGGCGTATTTGAACGGGACGCGATGGAGCGGCAATTCTCCATCGTAGAAAATACCCCCGACCTCGTTTTATCCATCACGGCGGAAGGTATGATTGAATATGTAAACCCTGCTGTGGCATACGTCACCGGTTACACGAAGCAGGAATTTATCGCGCAAGGCTTCGGTATTATTTTCCCCAAGGAAGTAATGGCCGATTTTATGGGAACCCACATCCCCAACGCCATACGCGGCGAATCCGTGCAATTTGAAGTTGAAATATTCCGTAAAGACGGCGACAAGCGGATTTTGATGGTTTCTGTATTCCAAAGGGAGAAAAAAAGCCTGGGTGTCATTTTTAGGGATATGACCAAGATACGGGAGCTTGAAGAGGAAAACGAGAAGATATTCTTTGACGGCCTGACGGGTATCTATAACCGCCGTTTCTTTGACGAAACGCTTGCCCGCTTGATCAAATCCCTGTCCCGTTCGGGCAACCCGTTGAGCCTGATGATGGTGGACGTTGACTGCTTTAAAAAATATAATGATACATACGGGCATAATAAAGGTGACGAATGCCTTAAGGTCATCGCCGATGTACTGATGGAAAATGTACCCCGGGCGGATGATTTCGTAGCCCGTTACGGCGGCGAGGAATTTGTCGTGGTATTACCCAACACCAACGAAACCGGCGCGCGTATCGTCGCGGAACGTTTGCTTGTAAAGATAAACGAACGCAACATACCGCACGCGACAAGTGACGCCGCCAACCATGTAACGGTTTCCATAGGGATTACCACGGGGACCGTCAAGCATACGAATACCGCCGAGGATTTCGTCAACCAAGCGGATATCATGCTGTATCGGTCCAAGCAAAGCGGTCGGAACAAATACAGCTACGGGGATTTTTAAGAGTATCGGAGGATGGATTTATGGACGGGGAAAAAATGAATACGATATTGATTGTGGACGACGAAAGGTCGAACATCAGCGTATTAAGGAATATATTAAAACCCGATTACACCGTTTATGCGGCGACGGACGGTTTGGGCGCGATCGAAGCGGCCGAAAAGTTTGTGCCTGACATCATATTGCTGGACATCGTAATGCCCGACATGGACGGGTACGAAACCCTTTCGAAGTTAAAGGAAAACACGGCAACGCAAAATATCCCCGTTATGTTCATCACGGGCCTTGACAATACCGAAGCCGAAGAAAAGGGACTCCTTTTGGGTGCCGTGGACTACATCCCCAAACCCTTCAAACCCGCCATCGTCGGCTTGCGGGTATCGAACCTGATTAAGTTAATCAACCACGCGCGGGAGCTCGTGGAGCAAGCCACCGTCCTGCGTCTGCGGACCGAAAAGCTCCTGCGTTTGCAAAGCAGCATGGCCTCCGTACTGGCAAGCATGGTGGAAAACCGCGACAAACTGACGGGCAGGCACATTGAGCAAACGGCGGCATTCGTAAAGATCCTGTTGGAAGCGATGGTCGAGCGGGGCGTATACGCCGACGATATAAAGAACTGGAGCATCGAAATGCTCGTTTCGTCCTCACGCCTGCACGATATCGGTAAGATCGTCGTGTCGGACCTGATCCTGAACAAACCCGGCAAGCTGACCGAGGACGAGTATAAGATCATCAAAACCCATTCCGGCGAAGGCGAAAGGATTATCAGCGATATCATCGCCGAATCGGGCGACGAGGATTTCCTCCACTTCGCAAGGCTCTTCGCCGGCAACCACCACGAAAAATGGGACGGCACCGGTTACCCGCGCGGCTTAAAGGGTTTGGAAATCCCCTTGCCGGGGCGCATCATGGCCGTAGCCGACGTATACGATGCCCTTGTGTCCGAACGGCCCTACAAAAAAGCCTTCTCTCACGAGAAGGCCGTAGAAATTATCCTGGAAGGCAAGGAAAACCACTTCGATCCCGAAATTGTGGATATTTTCCATGCCGTTAATGCGTTGTTTAAAGACGTTATCTAAAGTTGAACGATTTGTAAACCAACGTTCCCGGTTTGCTTAAATATGTTCTTTATTTTTCCTTGGTTTCTTGCGTAGCTTCCTTTTTCCTGCGCTTTACGCATTCGGACAGCAGGTATTCGATTTGCCCGTTGACCGAACGAAAGTCGTCCTCCGCCCATTTTAAAATTTCATTATACAGTGATTTGGAAAGCCTTAAGGGGAGTTGCTTTTTTTCGTCCATTTTTACCCCGGCTTAGTACAACGAGCCGCTGTTGATGACGGGCTGGGCGTCACGGCTCCCGCAGAGGATGACCATGAGGTTTGACACCATGGCGGCCTTGCGCTCGTCGTCGAGGGCGACGATGTTTTTTGCGCTCAGCTTGGCGATGGCCATCTCCACCATGCCGACGGCGTTTTCCACGATCATTTGCTTCGCGTCGATGACGGCGGAGGCTTGCTGGCGCTGGAGCATGGCGGACGCGATTTCGGGCGCGTAGGCGAGGTGGGTGATGCGGGCCTCACCGATTTCGATACCGGCGATGTGTACTTTCTCTTGGATTTCGTCCTTCAGCTTCATGGCGATTTCCTGCGAGGAGCCGCGCAGGGTTTTTTCGTTGTCGTCGCCGAAGGTATCGTAGGGGTACAGACGCACGATGTTGCGCAGGGCGGAGTCGCATTGGATCGAAAGGTATTCCTTGTAATTGTCCACGTTAAATACAGCCTTCGTGGGGTTAATGACCTTCCATACCACCACGATACCGATCACGATAGGGTTACCCAGCATGTCATTGATTTTTTGCCGTTCGTTGTTGAGCGTGATGACTTTAAGGGAAATTTTCTTGCTGCCGCCCAACGTTAACGAACCGGCGGGCAGGTTTACCCCGGCGGCGGCAAGGGCAACCTTGGTCGGGTCAGCGGCAGGGGCGGTGGAAGTCTGCGTGGTGGTGCCCGCCGTAGGGTTGACCGCCGTCACAAACGGGTTGACGAAATAGAAGCCTTCCTTTTTGATGGTGCCGTAGTACTTGCCGAAGAGCGTCAGTACAAGCGCTTCGTTGGGCTTAAGGATTTTTAAGCCGCCGTACGGTATCCACCCGATCAGAAAGCCGTACAGCGCCCCGATAATTACTAATACGATTCCCAAGGGATTGCCGCTCGTCCGTACCAGCAATGCGATGCCGAACGCGAACATCGCCCACGAAACAAGGATCAGCAACGTAATCAAGAATAATGCCGCCATGCCGTTTGAGGTTTTTGGGGTTTTTTCTTCGTAGAACATTTTTTTGTCGTCCATGTTTTTCCTCCCGTTTTTAAATGATTGATATCAATGTGATATCAATATAATATACGCGGAAGGAAATGTAAAGTCTTACCGATTGTTTAATCCGATAATTTCATCCAAGGTGACATAAGCGTTTCGGTGGCGCACCTTACCTTGCGTCATGCCGTTCCAATCGATGGCTTGCTTGATTGTGTATGCCGTCGGCGGACATTGGAATATATTCCAATGTCAACAAAAAAAGCCCGGTCATAACCGGACTTCTTCGATATATAACAACCATTTGCGAATAAAAATATTCTATCGGCAAACGGTATCTCGTATGGCGGGAGCATGTAGGAATCGAACCCACCTAAGCGGCTGTTCACCGCTCACATCGGTGTTGAAGACCGTGGGGCACACCGGCACCCATCTGCTCCCGTAAGGGAGGCTTATCTTACCGCATAATAATAATTATATCAATGCAATCAAGCATAACGCCGATTTTACAAAAACCCTTCGACCAGTACTTTAACCCCGATAAATATAAGGATCAAGCCACCCGCGACGGTGGCCTTCGTTTTGAAGCGTTCGCCGAAAAAGCTGCCGATCCTTACCCCCGCCATGGAGATAACCAACGTTACCGCGCCTATCAACAGTACCGCGGCGGCTACGTTAACCTCTAAAAACGCAAACGAAATCCCCACCGCCATGGCGTCGATACTGGTCGCCAAAGCGAAGGGGAGCATGATTCGGGGGGCAAGCGAAACGACGGCGGGGGTGTCGGAGCCGCTCCCAATCGCACCGTGTATCATCTTACCGCCCAAAAATACCAGTAAAACGAATACGACATACGTGTCAAACGCCCTTATGTAACCGGCGAAACCTTGCGCCGCAAAAAAACCGACCAACGGCATACCCGCTTGAAACGCGCCGAAGTATAACCCGACGACCAACGCATTACGCCAAGTCGCCTTCCCGACGCCCAACCCCAACGTAACCGCCACGGCAAAAGCGTCCATCGAAAGGCCGATTGCCAGCAAAAATAATTGTACCGTCGGCATTACACCATCCGCCCCGGGAAAACGTCCAAATCCCAACCGTCCCCGGCGGGTTCCGACAACAAGCGGTAATACCCCCGCGCGGCGACCATCGCGGCGTTATCCGTACATAGGATCGGTGGCGGCATCCATAAACGCAAGCCGTTTTCTTCACACGCCTTTTTCATCTCCGCACGCAGCGCGCGGTTACACGCCACGCCCCCCGCCAAAGCGATATCGGCGTATCCTTTATCCTGCGCGGCTTTTACGGTATTTTCCGCCAGTACGTCCACTACGGCTTGCTGGAAAGAAGCCGCCACGTCCGCCGCATTATAATCTTTATTTTTTACTATGTATTGCATAACGGCTGTCTTTAACCCGCTGAAGCTGAATTCGTACGCCCCCACTTTCGCCCGCGGGAATCGGATCGCCAACGGGTTCCCTTCCCGTGCCAGCTTATCCACTTCCGGCCCGCCGGGGAAGGGTAGCCCCAGCACCCGCGCCACCTTGTCGAATGCCTCACCCGCCGCGTCGTCCTTCGTCCCGCCCAGTACGTTATACGTATTGTAATCTTGTACGTCCAATAAAATCGTATGCCCGCCGGATACGACCAACGATAAAAAAGGGGGGGATAATACGGAACACGCCTTGGGGGATTTACCGTCATCCAATAAATTCGCGCTTACATGCCCCTCGACATGATGCACGCCTACGAGGGGTTTGTTCTGCGCGAACGCAAGCCCTTTTGCGTAATTGACGCCGACCAGCAGCGCCCCCACCAGTCCCGGTCCGTTGGCTACGGCGTAGGCGTCCACATCATCCAACGCGATGCCCGCTTGCGCCAATGCTTGGTCCACGATGTACCCGATAGCCTCGATATGCCGCCGAGCAGCCAGCTCCGGCACCACCCCGCCGAAAGGCGCGTGCAGCTCCGTTTGTGATGCAATTATATTGGAAAAAATCCGCCTGCCGTTTTGTACAACGGCGGCGGATGTCTCGTCACAACTGGTTTCTATCCCCAATACGATCATGCTTGGCTTTTTTGTGCGGTATTTTCTCCGCGGTGCAAGCCGTACAGCAGGGCTATGATAATCACGGCGAACACCAACGCCGCGATACCCAAGCCCGAATTGATTATGGCGTGGGCCGTGTCGATCTGCCCCAACCATGCCGTGATATCGGCGAAGAACGCGGCGATGGCGGTCATGGCGTCATGCACAGCGGTCCCTTGTATCCAATGCGGGTTGAGCGCGAATAACAGTGCCACGCCCATCACGATGCCGCTGAGCCCCCACAGTACGCGGAACACCGCGTTGCCTGCCGTCACCGAAGGCGTTGACGGGTTTTTTACCTCCAACATTGCCGACTCGGGATTTTCGTGCAGGTTGCGCACCAGCGCCATCACCTTTTCGGTGAAGCCTTCCGGCGGTTCTGCGGGCGGGGCTTCCAATATATCGGCGGAAGCGTCCATCATCAGATACAGCTCGCGGCACGGCTCACAGCGTAAGACATGCTTAGCCAAATCGCGCGCGTCTTCGGGTTTCAATGTTTTTTCTATATAGCGCATCATGGCGGTTTCTGCTTTCAGGCAGTCCATAATGTCCTCCTATGCCCGACGTTAAGGTCGGTATACTTATATTTACAGGGCTACGTTCTCGCCGTCAACATTTCCTTTAATAATTTACGCCCCCTAAAGATGCGGTTCTTCACCTTGGAAAGCGGTTCGTCGATGATGTCTGATATTTCCTGATAACTTTTGTCCTGTTGGTGGTACAGCACCACGGGTACGCGGTACATTTCGGGCAAATCGGCGATAATCCTGTTGATGCGTTCGGTTTGTTCGCGGCGAAGGTAAAGCGATTCGGGCGATGCTTCGGTGGCCATACCCGCGCCTTCGGCCATATGCGGCTCAAAGGGTACGGTTTCGGCTTTTTTCTTGCGGTGCTGGTCGATGATATGGTTACCCGTTATACGCATCACCCACGTCGAAAACTTAAAGGCGGGGGTGTATGACTTCAAATTCCTGTAAACTTTAAGGAAAACGTCCTGCGCCAAGTCGTTAGCTTCTTCGGTGTCGCGCGTTTGCCGGAGTATAATTGAATATACCAAGTTTTTGTACCGATTTACGAGTTCGGTAAAGCTGTCTTGGTTGCCGCCAAGGCAGGCTTCGATGAGATCCATGTCGGTACGCAGGTCTTTTTCCGGCATTAACGGCTTACTCCTCAAACTTTAATGTCTTTGTCATTCTGTCTTTCCCCGCTACGCTCTTCGCGAAAACATCCGTCGCGTGGGAAAGGTAGTTCCAAGGGTCGGGCATGGCGGGGCTGTAATGGGTCAGCCACAATTCCCGGACATCCGCTTTTTTGGCGATTTCCGCCGCTTCACGGAAAGTCATGTGCATGTGCGCGGCGGCTTTGGCGTGTTTTTCGGGGTTTCCGTACAGCCCTTCGCAGATGAACAAATCCGCATCGCGTACAAAGTCCGGCAAACCCGACACGGGGCGCGTATCCGTACAGTATGCCAGCTTCAAACCCCTGCGCGGCGGGCCCAGCACCATATCGTTCGTAAAGCGCCTACCATCACATACGATATCCGCGTCGTTTTGTCTTTGCAGGGGCCCCCAAAGTTGTATGGGAATGTTTTGCGCCTTCGCCCGTTCGGGGTCGAACTTGCCGCGACGCAGCAATTCCACCGTATACGCAAAGCACGGCGCGCGGTGGCGGAGCGGCAATGTCTTAATTTGAAGCATACCTTCATTATACATGTGCGGCGTATGGTTTTCCCATTCATGGAACTCAAGGGCGAACGGCAAGTCCTGCGCGATAACGCACAACGAGCCGACGATTTTTGACAGCCCGACCGGACCCAGCAGTTTTAGGGGCTCCGTACGCTCGGCGTTCGCCATCGTCAGCAGCAACCCCGGCAGACCCGATATATGGTCGCCGTGGAAATGCGTAAAGGCAATCATGTCGATTTGCTTAAATCCCCAGCCCAGCATCCGTAACGATACCTGCGTACCCTCGCCGCAATCAAAGAGCATCATCCGCCCATCCACACGGCAAAGCATCGAGGATAAAAAACGACCGGGTAACGGCATCATGCCCCCGGTACCTACCAAGGCTACGTCAATCATTGCGTTAGTATACACATTTTAGTGATAAATAAAAACACTTGAGTTTTTGTTTAATTTTATGTACGAACCGCGCGGGTGGGGGGAAGTTCCAACGTCGCTTGTGACGGAATCACACGACGGTCAGCTCCGTCGGGCAAGTGCTTGTGTCGGTCTTGGGAAGCAGCTCGACACCAAGCACATAAGCCCGCCGTTCGCCGCTCGTCGCGCGATTCCGCCAATCGCTCCTTATGGAACTTCCCCGCACTCGCGCGGACGGATATGCACAAAGCAAATACGTAAGGATTTGTTAAACCTTTGTTTCTACGCCGTATGTTTGAAGCAATTCTTCCAAGTAGGGTAGCCTTAAACGATTAAGGAACATGCCACTTTTTCTTAATTCTTTGATTAAATCGCTTGTCGCCCACATCGCATCGACGGTTTCCCTTGGTTGCAAGACTACTTCACTTATTTTCGCTTTCGATTGGAAGAGCCATACGTCAATAATGGCGTCGTCCCAAGCGATATAACGTCTTAATTTTTTGCCGTATTTGTCGCGTATATCCAATAACTCCATTTATATTAACCCCCTAAAACAAAAACCCCACGTTACCCCCCAACTTCGGCATAATTGGTACTGAAGTCGAATAATAACACGCACGTTTACCCCAAGCAGCTTGCTTTACCCGCGCGAAGCAAACGGATTTTCAACGGGGGCTCGGCTACGGTGGGATGGTGGGATGCGTAAGCGCGCCTACGGAAAATCGGGTGAAAATCAACGAACGGCGGGCTTATGTGCTTGGTGTCGGGCTGCTTCCCAAGACCGACACAAGCACTTGCCCGACGGAGTGGATTTTTACCCGATTCCGTGAGCGCGCGTCGCATCCCGCCATCCCGCCGTCCCGAAGCCACGGCGGTAAACCGTTCATTGTATCTATGTAATCTGCCAATCGATTTCCGCCAACCCGTTCTCCCGCAAAAATGCATTCGCCTTGGAAAAATGTTTGCACCCGAAGAAACGTCCCCCCGCAAGCGGGCTGGGGTGCGCCGCTTTAAGCACAAGGTGATGGGGTGCGTCGATGATTTCCCCTTTGGCTTGGGCATCCTTACCCCATAATAAAAAGACCGCAGGCGTCGAGCGGTCGTTGAGCAATGATAAAATGGAATCCGTAAAGCGTTCCCATCCCTTGTTTGCGTGGGAGCGGCTTTTATATGCTTCCACGGTGAGCGTGGCGTTAAGGAGCATCACGCCTTGCCGTGCCCACTGTTCCAGATACCCGTGGTCGGGTTTTACGAAGCCTGTGTCGTCGGATAATTCCTTATAGATATTCAGCAGGGACGGTGGGATGTGTACGCCTTTTTGCACCGAAAAGGATAAACCATGCGCTTCACCGGGGCGGGCGTAAGGGTCTTGCCCCACGATCACGGCCTTTACCGATTCGTATGACGTATACCGAAGCGCGTTGAATATATCATGCATATTAGGGTATACGGTGCGCGTTTTATATTGGTGTTTCAGGAATTCACGCAATTTCGCGTAATAATCGCTTGCGAATTCCCCCGCGAGCAAGTCGTCCCAATCGTTCCCGAGTTTAACCATGTGCCGTGTTTACGCTTACCTGTTCTCGCCCAAATGTAATTTTACCCGTTGCAAAACCCTTTGTTTTTCGAAGGGTTTGCGTAAAAAGTCCACCGCGCCCAAGGCCATACCCTCCACTTGGTGACGGGGCGTTTCCGAAGCCGTAACGATGATAACGGGAATGTCCAGGTTCTTTTCCTTCAATAGCCGCATTACGTCAAAGCCGGAAAGGTCCGGCATGGCGATGTCGAGCAGGATCAGATCCACTTTGTATTTATCCAGGATTTCCAAACCCATTTGACCGGTGCGCGCCGCCAATACACGATAGGAGGAGCGAAGCATTTCACTCAGCAGGGTCAATGTCGCCGGGGAATCGTCGATCGCCAATATAACGGGCTTTGCCAAGGGTTCGGCCGTATATTTGTCACGGATGTAATAGGTTAGGTAACGCTCCATGTTTTCCATATCAATGGGTTTACCGATAAAACCGTCGAAGCCCATGGCGATGAAGGTTTCTTCATCTTTACCCACCACATCGGCGGTGAGGGCGATAATGGGTCGGGTGTAACCCAGCTCACGTATTTCACGGGTCGCTTCCTCCCCGTTCATTTCGGGCATCATATGGTCCATAAGGATAATATCGTATGTGGCGCCGTTTGCGATTTTATCCACCGCTTCCTTACCGCTTTGCGCCGTATCCACACCGATTTCGTAGTGTTCCAATATCCCTTGCGTTACATATACGTTGCTCTCCACGTCATCAACCACCAACACCCTCCCGTAAGGCATGGGTGAACGGTCGACTGTTTTATCCTGCACCGGTATAACGGTGGGGATATTCTTCGAATTCGTGAGGATCGTGTTTTGTAATTTTTCCGCGTTTTCCTTGCCGATGGTTTCCGTTCCGTCCGGTTGTTGGGGGATGGATAAGGTGATCCGCGTCCCCATGCCCGGCTCGCTTTCCACGGAGATCGAGCCGTTCATTAAGGTGAGCAACTGATTCACCACACTCATACCCAAGCCGGTGCCCAAGACGCCGTCGTTATTATACATACCGAAGCGTGTGTATTCGGAATCGAACAGCTTTTCCTTTTGGTCCTGCGTCAGGCCGCATCCCGTGTCCTTCACTGTGAAGCTGATACGGGTTTCGCCGTCATTATTTTTTTGTATGCCTGCGGAAAGGGAGACCGAACCCGTTTGGGTATATTTAAACGCGTTGGAGAGTAAATTGTTGAGGATTTGTTTGATGCGCAGCGCGTCACCGATGAATCGTGAAGGCAGGTTTTCATCTACTTCGATATCGAACGCGAGGTTCTTGTTCTTGCCGTACACTTGGTTCAACTGTACCGTATCGTAGATGAGACGGGCGGTTTCGTACGGGATGTTGACGATTTCCAGCTTACCCGCTTCCACCTTGGCCAAATCCAATATATCGTCCAACGTTGCCATCAATAAATCCGACGACGAATGGATGCGTTTCATGGAGTCGTATACGTCGGCGGGGAGGTCTTCCTTTTGCAACATAAGCTCTACGATGCCCAAGACCGCATTCATGGGGGTGCGGATTTCATGGCTCATACGCGCAAGGAAACGCGACTTTGCGCGGCTTTCCTCTTCAGCGGTTTCACGCCTCCGTATTTCCGATTGGATACATTGGTTGTCGTGCAGGTCGCGCAGGTAGTGGATGTATCCTTGCCCGTCCCCAAGGGGTATGGGCACGATGGTAACCTCACACGGGATGGCTTCGCCGGAAAGGGTCAAGTACGTATGTTCAAACTTAAAAACGCCCTCGGAAAGGGCTTGCTTGCATGATTCGCGTATGACTTGTTCGGTGAAATCCTTGTCAGATTCATAATTGGGGTATATATAACGTGCATGGGAGATGAGGTAAGTACGGACAAGTTCGAAGGACCTGCCTTTATCACGGGCGAAGATATCGACGGCTGCCCGATTGCAATCAACCACTTCATAATCATGGTTATATAAAAAATACGCGAGGGGCAAATCATCCGTCATATAAACTCTATGGACCACAGCGCACACTCCTCTACAATTCCATTTTATATAATGAAGTATAGCATGTTGAAGAAAAAAGACCAACCATATATAATAAAGAACAATAGTAACGAATGGGTAAAACCTGTTCGTATGCTTTGGAGGGTTACTTATTCTAATTAAAATATTTCATTTTTGCAAAAAACATATAAAGCGATTGGTCTTGGTAGCCGGTATCGTCGCCGGTTGTTACTTATTCTTCGCCACGGCTTTTGTCGTTGTCGCGTTAACGGTGGACGGTCGCAGGGCGAACCCCCCGCGATTGCCGGAACCGCCGCCCAACGAAATCGTAAACGGAAACCCAATCGAAACGGGATTGCCTTCCCATTTCCTTTCACCGACCCCCACACCGGAACCCGATGACGGTTCCTTCTTCCGCCCGGCGGCGCGCACGCATTTTCTAATGTTAGGTATTGACAATATCGGCGTAGGTTTGGCCGATGCCATCATGGTGGGAACGTTTTACCGTGATACGGGCGAAATCAAGCTCATGTCCGTACCCCGCGACACGTATGTCCTTTTGTCCGATACCCGCCACGCGCAAATCCGTTCCTTGGGCCTTAACCTCCCCCAACAAATGAGAATAAACGAACTGCGGGCCTACGGGGGAAGCACTTGGGGGTCGCAATTCGTGATGCAGGAATTAAGCGATATGCTGGGTGTATCGTTCCATTATTATATCGAGGTGCGTTTACCCGCCTTCAGGCGTATCGTGAATGCCATCGGGGGCGTACATTTTAACGTACCCCGAAGAATGTACTACTTTGACCCCGATGATAACCCGCCGTTACACATCGATTTGCAACCCGGCCCCCAGCTCATCTTGGGGCAACAGGCTGAATGGCTGGTACGTTACCGCTCAACCTACCCGAACGGCGACTTGGGACGTAATCAGATACAAATGCAATTCATGACGGCGTTGTTGCAACAGGCCCTCACCCGCGAAGCGATTATGAGTAACCCTTTGGAATTGGCCCGCATTATCATCGAGGACGTAAACACGAACATGACCGTTATGAATGCCGTACGTTATTTGCCTTATATAACCTCCATCAATACCGAAGGCATCTCCACCTTCACCATGCCGGGTGAAGACGGATACAGGCGCGGCGTGGGCTCGGTGTTTATCCCTGATTTGGATAGGCTGCATGATGTGACGCATGAAGTGTTCCGCGCCCGTACAGATCCCCAACCGGAAGACGATGAATCGGAAGAAGATGATCCCCATGACGAAACCTAAATATCGGCAATTGGCCGACGCCTTATTATCAAAAATCGAAAGCGGGGCGCTCCCGTCTGATACCCGTTTGCCCCCTATACGGATTTTGGCAAAAGAACATGGGGTTAACAACACGACAGCAGTCAGCGCATATAAATATTTGGAGAGTATCGGGCGGGCGTATTCGCGCATGGGCAGCGGTACGTACGTGTCGAAAT
The DNA here is from genome assembly GCA_009779755.1 of Defluviitaleaceae bacterium. Classification (GTDB taxonomy): domain Bacteria; phylum Bacillota; class Clostridia; order Lachnospirales; family WQUN01; genus WQRX01. The sequence continues at coordinate 23,177 of WRDO01000001.1, forward strand.
CCCTGCCGCAAGCAAGTGAAATCGGGGTCATCCAAAAGGACTATATCAACCTTGCGGGGAGCGATACAGACGCCGAGCATTTCCCGGCGGACGCTTTCGGGCGGTGTATCGATGAAATACTAAAAACGCAGGGGAGGACCGCTTTTTCCAAAACAATCGAAAGCGATACGCAATCACTGCATGAAACGCTGGCAGGTATCAACAACGTTGAAACCGGACAGATCACCCTTTTAACCGACATTCAACAGGGATTGGATATCATCAAGGGCATCGGCACCAAGATCCGTATCGAAGAAGATATGTACGGCGATTTCTATTACGACGGCTTACCAAGGCAACCCCTGCGTGAAACGGACGGCAGCATCGCCTACATCAAGAGCTACGCCAAGATATTCTTGCCCGGGTTGGCTTATATGGTCGTACCGAAGACCTTGGCGGGTAAAATCACCGCACCCATCCACTGCCCCGCTTCGGCGTTCCTCCAGCGGGCGTTCGGGTTGTTCCTGCGGGAGGGTGGATTTGACGAACATGCCGCCAATATGCGTATCATATACGGGAAACGTTACCGTAAATTAATCGCCGCGGCACGGGTATACCTTTCCGATTACGCTTCGTTCGATGAACCGAAATCCGGATTGGCAATACGTATATATCCCAAAAAAATGGATGGGGATGAGATTGACGGGCTGTGCCGGCGGGTTTTGCAACGGAAGGTCGTAGTTTCGCCGATCTTATCGCGGCGCGGGGAGCGTCCTTGCTTTAAGCTCAGCTTTGCAACGGTACGTGAGGAAAGTATTGCCGAGGGGATAGGGATTATCGCTGCCGTTATGGCGGAGGGGGGACGGTAATTGCGGATCATCATCGTTTCATCCCAGACGGATTTGATGCGGAGCGTGGGGAGCGAACTGGCAAGGCTTCCGTGCGCCGAAATGGTTGCGCAGGTTTCACGCGTGGCCGATACCGAGCAAAAGATAAATAATATAAATAACCATTTGGTATTGGTGGATTTGGATTCCGTAACCGATTTATTCCGTATGCAGCAAATCAAGAACCGTTACCAGCTATATGTAATTTGCGTGTCGGGCAACGCGGCGTTCGCCTCCGCATCCTTACGCGGCGGGAGCGACGAATTTGTGCTGAAACCCGCTATTAACACACCCGTTTCCACCGTAAAATTTATCGATAATATCGTAAAGTACATAAACGCATACGCACAGCGTCAAAAAATGCCTGCGATGCGGGAGTTGAACAAAATGGTTACCAAGCATGACAGACAAAAAATCGTTGCGATCGCCTCCAGTACGGGGGGGACGAGCGCGTTGGAAGTATTGCTTGCGGGTTTGCCCGCAGACATACCGCCTATGGTCGTGGTGCAGCACATGACGTCGGGGTTTACGAAATTGTTTGCCGAACGGCTCAACGCAAATAACAAACAGCAAATACGGGAAGCGGCGACGGGTGATTATTTGATGCGCGGCACGCTTTTGCTTGCACCCGCCGACAGGCACATGAAAATGGTGCGCCGTGAAGGACGCCTTGCCGTTGAGTGCTTTGTGGGGCAAAAGCTGCACGGCGTAATGCCCGCGGCGGATATCCTGTTCGAATCGGTGGCGGAACTGGTCAAGGGTGAATCCATCGGTGTTGTGCTGACCGGTATGGGCGCGGATGGCGCACGCGGTTTAAAGGCTATGCGTGCCGCAGGCGCGAAAACGATTGGCCAGGATGAAGCGACCTGCGTGGTGTACGGTATGCCCAAAGTAGCGAAGGACATAGGCGCGGTTATGTACGAATTGCCGCTGGATAAAATCGCGGAAAGAATCATGTCCTTGGCGCGGGAATGAACGAACGGGAAAAGAATACCTACTTTCTTCCGGATGATGTTTTACTTCCGGATACGACGGGTGTGCTTCGGCCCGCAAACGTGGACGACAACCCCTTACTGACGGAATGGATACATGCCTTTTACATAGAAACGCTTGCAGCAAAGCCGCCGAATTTGGGGAATTTTAAGCACAATGACGTGACTGCGGTAACAGAGAGGACCGCGGTCTTATATGTTTGGCATCCCGTGCCCGATAAACCACCCGCGGCGATGGGGATGCTTTCAACCGTCGACGACGGTACGGAGAAGTTAAACCTTATATTCGTCCCAAAAGAAAACCGCCGCAAGGGCTACGGCAGAACCGTAGTGGCGGCGTTGTGCGGGATGGTCCGTTCAAGGGATAAAAGACCCGTATTAAACGCCTACGCGGACAATACGGCGGCGATCCGTTTATATGAAGGATTGGGGTTTACATCAAAGCACTCCGCACGGGGGTAGTGTCCTTCACCAAACCCGTAATCAACGTCTCCACTTGTTCGTGTTTGAACATTTGCTCCAGAATAATCGCGTTATTAATCGTAAAGAAAGGATCGGACGCGTCGGAACCCGAGGCTTCGTCGTCGGGTCCTTTTTTTAATAGGAACGGCGTCGTGTTGCGGTGGGTGGACTCGCGGGTGGTGATGCTGCCGGTAGGCATTTCCTCGCTGAAATAATAGGTGATCTCTTCGTTATAGAATAAGGGGACGCAGGCGAGGTACATGCCGTAGCGCAGGTAATCCATGTGCTTAGCCAAGTACGGGCCGTCCGGGTCAATGCGGTAATAAAGGTAAACCTCCTTGCCGGGCAGCCCCTTATACAGAAAGGGCTGGTGTTTTTCTATAAAGGGGATTTGCGCGGGTTTGTATTCCTTAAAGGCGGGCAGCAGGATCCCGTTTTGTTCCTGTACAGCCAGCGCGTTTGCGATAATGCGTTCGGAATGGAACGTGGAGAGGTTATACCGCAAGCAAACCTGCCCCAACGCAAGCGACAGGATATTATCCGAAGCATCGCCCTTGAGGTACCATTTTTCCAAAATGTCCAGCGTTTCGTATTCCGGGCGGAAATTGGCGGTTAACATATGATAGATGCACAACTCAACAAAGGGTGGGATCAAATCGGCGGAATCGGGATCGTTTAACAAACGGGCGAAGGCTTTCTGCACATCTGTGTTGATCGTCGCCATCCACAAGCTGCCTTCCAATATACGCCTGTCCAGCGCGCGCGGAGGTTCTTTGCCTTGCTTCGCCAGCTCGTTGGAAAGAGCCGCCAATTCGGATTGGCTGAACGGGAAATGCGCCAGCGTTAACGCCAGTAATACATCGTACATATCACGGCCGCGGCCGTCGGACAATAACGTGTGCGCCGCACCCGCCAAGAGCGGGTGGCAATCGGCGTGCGGGAGCAGCAGGGTAATGGCTTCCAGCAAGGCATCGGTCGGGATGTTCGGGTGCTTGCGGTCAATCAACGCGGCGGCTTTTGTGTATTCCTCGGTGTGAAGGTGGATTTGCAACAGCTGGCGCGGCAGGTTGCGGGTGTTTTCGTCCACGGCTTTATAACTTTCGAGGGCTTCCGTATACCACCCCGCGTCGAAATAGATTTGTCCCAAGGTCAGCAGCAAACGCATACGGTAGGTTTTGCTTATGTTTTTTTGTTCCAGCATGGTTTTAAGCAGGGGGACAGATTCATTGCCCGGTTGGGAAAGGTGTGCGTCCGACAGGTAACGCAACAAATAAAACCGCCTGTCACCTTTATCGAAGAAGTATTGGTACGCGTCCTTGTCCGCGCCCCCCACCATACGCCGTACGGTAAGCTCCCCGCCCAACACGCTGCGCCGCCCCGCACCCAAGCATGTATAGGCGATTCCCTCCCCGGCGGCTTCGACAATCAAACGCCCTTCCTCGGGCATTTCGTATACGTCCATACCGCGTTTGGCGGCATCGGTCACATAAACGAATCGCACCGCCGAACCGTGCGGGGCGGTCATTTCGAATCGGGTCAAATCACCTTTGATAATTTCCTCGGCGAGTGCCGTACGTTCGTTGGTTTCACCTAACAAGCGATGATTGGACCAATAATAATAAAAAAGGCTGTTCGCTTCACGCCCCTCTTTATTTTCGTCCAAGCAACGCGCGGCGAATTGCAGGATTTTATGGGTACAGGCGGGCAGCAAATCCGCGAGCGCGGGGTCTGTCAGCAACAGGTGGTACACGTACACAGCTAGGTCATCGTTCGGCTCCGCTTCCCGTAAAAATTGTTGCATGGAATAATGGCTGACGCGGTCGGCGTTATTTACATAAGCGGCTTGCACCAATGCGGTGTACAGGCCGTCCACATGCACCTGCTTACGTTCCGCCGCCAAATAAAACGCGTAAGCCTCGGGGCTGTGATCCCCTTCACGGATGCGGCGGGCGCAGATATCCTTAAGCAAAGGGTGGTAGCCGCTTACGCCGTACAGTTTTTCGGCTTTTGCCGGGTTTTTTTCAATAGCGGCCGGGAGCAAGCCGTTGTCACCCGCGTATGAAAAAATGCCGATTGTGTCCGCACCCCGAACGGCGGCGTAATGTAATACATCCAACATCGCTTCGTCCGTATGGATGGCGGGCGCGGTCCGGTAATAACGATACAACCCTTCAAATACGTAGGGACTGCGGCAACCGCTGATATACGCGCCCATCAATTGCGCGTAGGCGTCCTCGTATTCGCCCGCCTCGAGGTGCAAACGCCCCAGCATCACGCGTTGGCTAAGGGAATGCGTTTCCGTCAGTTCGGTCAGGTTACGCCAATGCTTGCGCGCCGAACGTACACGCCGCTGCTTGATTTCCATAAAGGCATATAAAAAACACAGTTCGCCGTAATGGGTCGGTTCGTTGGCCCTAAGAAAGGAACGGTATGCCATCGCTTTATCCAACAGCTCGTTGGCGGTGTCGAAATGGCCGGATTCGATGGCGATAAAAACCGTGAGGGTCAAAAGCGGGAGGTGAACGTCGTTCCTCCGTTGCGCGGTGATGAGGGCATGGTAGCCGTTTTGCAAATAGGTCAAGTCGCTTTCCTTGTCTGAAAAGGAATACGCCAGCCAGCAACGCAAAGCCAATGCGATGACCGTCTTTACATCGGCGCGGCGGGACAAACGGGATTCGAGTTTGCTGATTAATTGATTTGTGTCGGGCATGGTTTATTCCTCACCCTTACCGGTCCAAGCCTTCGCTTGATCGATGAGCTTCTTGTACAGGTATACGTCCCTTTCGGTAAATAAATCTGTATTGATTTTATCAACGGGAAACCATTCGACCCCGCTGTTTTCGTCGGGCTTGACGATGAGGGGATCGTTTTCATCCGCCGTAAAAAGGTAGGCGACCGAAAGGTGCAGGTGGCTGTTTATATATTTCCCGTTCTTGGTGTGTGCCGTGACGGCCCCGATATCCAGCGAAGCGATTTCCCGCGAAATCGGCGTTACGCGCGCGCTCGTTTCCTCAAACGCTTCGCGGGCCGCGACTTCCGGCAAGTCGGTATCTCCGTCGGCGTGGCCGCCCGTCCATGCCCATGTGTTGCGGATGTTGTGGTGAATGAATAAAACCTTATCCAACGTCTTGTTAAGGATAAAACCCGAGGCGGTGATGTGCGCGATTTCGTTTTCCCGCAATAATACGTTATGGGGGAACGATTCCATGTAACTTACAATCACCTTTTGGTCTTGCGTTTCCTGTTCGTTCTTCGGTTTATAATTTTTGATTTCTGTAAAAAAATCCATATCCTCACCACTCCCCGACCGTAACCGGCAGCTTTACCCGGTATTCTTCGCCGGGTTTCCTGCCCTTTACCTCGATAACCGTACGCATAAACGGCGTCTTGCGGAAGATCCTCCCCGCGTTCATAAACGCGGATAATTTGACCGTAAACGGGATTTCATAATACGCACCCGCGCTGTAGGTGCGCGCGGCGAAGCGGATGTAATTGTCCGGGCAAAATAATTCGATTGCGATATCCCCGCCCGTGTGGTTGAGGATTTCGACGACGCCCTTGTCTTCGTAGCGGTAGGTTTCGCGGTTAAGGCGCACGGTGAGGGGAACGGGCCGCCTAAAAATAATTTCCGCCGAATTATCCTCAACAAACACGCGCTCGCGGGCGTAACGCGGCAGGATGCGCATGGGGTCGATCGTGAAGTTGACGCGGGCGCGGTTTTCCGCGTCAAAGTCGGACGAAATAAAGCGGCTGGCGGAAAGGGTGAGCCAAGAAGGCGCGGTTTCGGGGATGATCTGCGCTTCGCAATAACCGCGGTCGGATTTTTCCGCGACGATTTGGCCGTAAATCTTACCCGAATCGCCGGGGCAATCGAAAGTGAACGTCTTATTGGTGAGTGTAAGTGTCGTCTTATCCTTTAAGCCTGAGAGGATAAAAAAGTTATCCATCGCGCGTTCGCGGTTGGCGTCCTTGTGGAGATTTTCATAGACCTCCATATATGGGTATCCCACGGCCAACAGGAGCATATAAAATTCGCTGTCGGTAAAGATGCGCTGCGCCTGCAGGGGGTTGGTGAGCGAATATTGGTAAAAATCGTCGATGTTCGCAATCGTTTGGCCTTCGCGTGTGGTGATCGCCATTTTCGTGAATTTAGCCGTAACGGGGATTTCCGCTTCGCCGCCGTTGGAGCATACGTAGATCTTCGTTTGGAACGTTTGCCCCGGGGGGATACCCGCCCGTGAAGGGTTAAACGTGTAGGTTATCGTTTGGCTGTTGCCTTCCCATGTATCCGGCGTAAACGTCAGCGCACCCGATCGTGCGGTGATGAACCCTTTTAACAATCCGCCGCCAAGGTTCTTTACCGTCAATACACCCACTGCGGAATCCTTGGTTTCGATGAGGAGGGCCTCGTCGCTGATATCAAGCACGGGTAGGGGCTGTTCGTAGTTCATGCGTCGTTACCCCTCTGCGATAACTGCATAATCCTTTCCAAATTACCCCGCAATGCGTCGTTGACGGCTTGGGCGGAAGACTGCGCGTGCAGGTTGATAAACGCACCCAACCCGTCGCCCAGGTTTTGCGCGAGGTTTTGCAAGGAGGCTTCATAGGAAGTGAGCGCGGTTTCCAGCGTGATTTGGTTGAGGTCGATGTATTGCGTTTGCTGGGATAGGGTTTCCTGCATTTCCTTGATCGATTCCACCGCGCGTACGAGTTGGATCAACTGTTCCGACAAAGCGTTCGAATGGCCTTGCAAATGTGAGGATAATAATTCGGCGGCGGATTGCAATTTCCCGCTCGCTTTATCGATCCCTACGGCGGAATGATTGATGGCTGTTTGTACGACGGCGGCTTCGCTTAGGGATTTTTCCCAGCTTTTGGCCGATTTATCGAAGTCCTCATTCATTTTGGTGAGTTTTTCGTTAATCGCCTCGGCGATTTGCGTATTGATTCCCTTCGTGGTTTCGATGATGGATTTTCCCAGCGATTTGGCATTATCGGACAATGCCGTCGTCAGCTGCGCCAACGCGGCGGTTAAGGCTTCCGTTTGTCGGCCTTGCGCCTCCACGAGCTCAGACTTTAAGCGCAATATCGCGCCGCCCGTGTCGGAAGCGTAAAAACGCCCGATCTCCCGTTCGATGTATATGAGCATCTCTTCACACAGACGCGCCCGCGCGCCGCGGAAGTCAAAGACGGCGGCGAGTATCTTTAATAATATGAACGCGATGACCGCGCAAACGCCGTATACATGCGCGTATTCGTTGAAAATGACCGCAAGCAGGATGCCTATCCAAAGCAAGCCGATTTCGAAGCCTTCGACGACACTTGCCAAGCTCGAATACCGCCATCCCGCGAAGCGCAGGTTGTCCACCTGCCGTTCGATCAATTGCGCCGTCGGTATGCGGGCGACGGCTTTGTCCGCCGCTTGTTTGTACGCCGCCACGGTGTTGCGTAAGAGGATATTACGGAATTTCTTCACGTCGTCGCGGTTCTTTAATTCCTTCGCGTCCTTGTAGAAGGCGAGCAACGCGCCGCTGAAGCGTATCTTTGCGACTATACGTAAAAACGCGCAACCGAACGCGACCAATAAATAAACCGCCAAGATAACCACATGGTTATCCTGACGGTTGAGTGTTTCGAATATTCGCGTAAAGAACGCCGAAATGAATTCGAGCATTACGCCTTCGCCCGTCCGTAGCGTACCCTGAGCGCACCCAAGGCTTCCTTCATATTACCGAGGGGTTCCCACCCGTCGGGAAAGGTTTCCTTAAACCCGACGCCCGCGAGGAGTTCCTTGTCCATCGGTTTCTTCAAGCGTTCGCTGCCGAAGAAAACGGCGCTCTTCGCATTTGGGTCGGTTTCCAGCTTGGCGATGAGGCCTGTTAATATTGCGGCGGTGTTGCGATGGGCATGGGCGATCTGCATGTCTTCGATATATACCGTTCCTTTTTTATCCGCGGGGTACCGATAAAAAACAAAGCCCAACACATCGCGTTTGTCCGACCCTTGGATTTCCATCGCAAAGATGAACCGACGGCTGACGTCCAGCAACAGCGGGTTAAACCTTTGTCGCCACGAGACGATATTTTCGGGCGGTTCAAGTCCGCAAAGCCTTTCCTTCCCGGCGTTTTCCTTCAACAGGGCGTGTATCTTCGGCAACAAGGGTACGATCGCCCCGCGGCGGGAGGAATAATCGATGAATTCGGGCATTGGCATATCCTCTGCGGTAGAATGTATTTATTATACACTACATACGCGCGTGTAGGAAGTTTTGCCTTTGCCCGACGGCTACATCACCGCCAGCGCACGCCTTTCCACCGCGTCCCACGGGATTTGCGAAATGAAGCGGTTGATATAGGCCGCTTTGTCCGTACCGTAGTCCAAAAAATACGCATGTTCGTACATGTCCAGCACAATGAGGGGGTACGCCAGCATCACTTGTCCGTCGTGGTGGGAATCGAGGAGGAAATTTGTGCATTGGCGTGTACGCTGTTCGTACGCCAGCACGCACCATCCCCGCGCGGAAGTCGCGCACGCGATAAAATCGGCTTTCCATTTATCGACGCCGCCGAAAAACCTGTCCATCAGGTCTTGCGTTTTTTTACCGACGGGTACGGTCGTGGAACCGAGATTTTCAAAGTAAAGTTCATGTAATATGACGCCGTCCAACGCGTAGGTTTGGCCGCGTTTTAATCCGCGGTAATGGCTTTGCGTGGCGTTGGCCGACGCAAGCTCGGGATTGGTCACGAGGGTGTTCGCGATTTCATTCGTTTTCGAAACGTAACCCTTGTATAGGGTCATGTGGTCGTCGAATTGTTTACGCGTGACCACGCCTGTGTTGTAATCGAATGCCTTTGCGGTGATTTCCATAAGAAAGCCTCCAACGTTTTGGATAATTACCATCCTACGCCGAAGGCTTATTCATTGTGCGCTTAGATTTTGATTTTTTCCGGGTATCACCTATAATGCCCCTAATTTGCAAACAGGGAGGCATTCATGTCAAAAACGTCCCTACATACGCGCCGTATCGTGATATCCGCGTTGTTCCTGGCGATCGCGCTTGTGTTGCGCACCTTTACCCGGGTGTACATACCCGTCTTCGGCGAAAGCGGTATGCGCATCAGCTTCCACGGAATGTTTTCGATTATGCCGTCGATCCTGTTCGGGCCGGTGTACGGGGCGATGGTATCGGGCCTGACGGATATGGTGGGGCATTTTATCTCCCCGACGGGCGCGTGGCTGCCGCAATTGACGCTGGCTGCCGTTGGCGGCGGTTTTATTCGGGGTTGGTTGTGGATATTGTTGAAAAAAAGCGGTGTCAAAACATTACGTACGGTGCTTGTGTGCATGGGGATATTACTCGTTGCAATCGGCGGGTATCACATGTATGCGTTGCAGTATGACGGTATTAAGCAGGATTTCTATACCCGCACGCAGGAAAGACGGTCGGCGTGGGAAAGCGGGCAACCCGACGCCCACGGTTTTATATGGCATATCGAATCCCATCGCACCGAGCATGTAAATACGAACGGCGAACGTTATTACCGCGTACATGAGTCCGTGGTGGTTGACAGGAGCGTTAACCGAGCGTGGGGCTTGGTCGGCACGCGCGTAATCATCGAAAGGTACGATGGCGAAGGTACGCTTCGGCGCAGCGTGGACGCCGAAGCCTCCCGATTTACGACCGACGGGATGCGTTGGATATCACGTATGGCCGTAACCCGCTCCTTCGCCACCATCGGGCAAACCGGCGTACTGAACGAAATCATCAACGCCGCAACATGGCTGATGTTAGGTATCGGGGGGTTCGTGCTTTTATTGATCCTGCTTGATTACATCGTGCGGAAGGCTTTAAAGAAACACGAACCGTTGCCCCACACACTCGCACTTGTGCTGGCCATGATGATACCCGCCATATTGGTATCCACCCATAATACGTGGGTCATGCGGCAGACGATTTTGACCTCGTGGCAATTATTACCCTTCGTGGTGGTGTGGCTGCCGCGTGTGTTGCAAAGCGTCGCCACGACTACGCTGAACGTCTTTTTCGTGACGATGTTGATCGGTTTATGCGAAAAACAACCGCATATAAAAGGCTTGCTGAGGAAGTAATCAATAGGGGACGGTGTGGACCGTCACATCACGTCCGTTGAAAAAACCTTCCAGCCATAAGCGGTTATCGTCCCAAAACGCCGTCCAATCATCGCGGGTTAACAGAATCACTTCATCCGGGGCATCGGCTTCATATACGCGGAGCAATGCCCCTTCTTTTATACCGGAGTCAATCGGTAAATAATGAGCATCCGACGGCGCCCCTCCCCGCGCGATAACCAAAGCGCGGTACCCAACCCCCTGCGGGAACAATACCCATCGTGTGTTTCGCGGTTCCGTACCTTCCGCGCAAAAACGTCGGAATATAATATTTTCAATCGTATCCAACCGCGAAATCCGTTTTTCGCCCAGCCGTTTCGCGCCGATACGCGTAATTTTGTCGGCCGTTTCCAACGGAAGCGCCGTCATCAGAAAAACAGCTTCCCCTTCCGTTGACGGGTAAATACAACCGTCGAAGATATGGCTGTCCTCATTTAACGTTCGACCCAACGGAAACGCATTCTTAACCAAATCCCATTTGGCTTCGGGGGACAGCCTTTTCTTCCCGGCGGTTAATATTCCCGTACGGATAACCGTGCGGGGTGTGTTGGCGACCAAAACAAACGACGGCGGAAAAAAAGAGAATCCGATTCCGCCGTTTTCCGTTCGCGTAAATTCGCCGTCCGCGTTAAATTCTATGTATATGACTTTTTTCGACATTGCGACACCCTCATCCGTAACCATGGTTTCCCATACAACGATACACCATTAACCATTGCCTAGACAAGCCCGTTCGGTTATACTTGGGTGTATCTCGTGAGTATTGTAAGATTCTTGCAAGAAAGTAGGTTGGCGCGTGTCGACTGTGCTTAGGAAAGAATCCCTCATCGGTATATTTGTCGTGGCCTGTATCGTGGTCCTTATCCTGCCCATGCCCATCGGGCTTGTGGATTTCCTTTTGATGTGCGTCATCGCGATCGCGATCATAATTATGCTCAACGCCCTGTATTCCCAGGAAGCGTTGGAAATGTCCCTCTTCCCCACGATCCTCCTGATCATCACCATGTTCCGCATCGTTTTGAGCGTGACCACCACGCGTTTGATATTAACCCGGGGAGAAGCGGGCAACGTCATCGCATTCTTCGGCCAAACGGTGGCGGGTAACAACATCGTCGTGGGAACGATCCTCTTTTTGATCATCGTGCTGGTCAATTTCCTCGTCATCACAAAAGGTTCGGAACGCGTAGCCGAGGTGACCGCGCGCTTTACGCTGGACGCCATGCCCGGCAAGCAGATGGCCATCGACGCCGACCTCAATTCGGGTATCATCGATGAAGAGGAAGCCAAGGCCCGCCGTAAGAAGATACAGGACGAGTCCAATTTTTACGGCTCGATGGACGGTGCGGTCAAGTTCGTGAAGGGCGACGCGATATTCAGCATTATCCTCATGTTCATCAATATCATAGGCGGTATTATCATAGGCGCGACGCAGATGGGTTATTCCATCGGCGACGCGGTCGATGTATTCTTTTTGTTGTCAATCGGGGACGGTCTCGTCTCCCAAATGCCCGCCGTTCTGATTTCGTTCGCGACGGGCCTCATCGTTACGAAAGCCACCCTTGAGGAGGACATCACCCAAGCCTTTACCAAGCAATTGTTTGCCCGCCCGATGGTGCTGTTGATTACCGGCGGCGCATTGTTTATCATGGGATTTACGCCCCTGCCCGCCATGTTCTTTATGCCCGCCGGGGCCGTCTTGATATTATTGGGTATCACAATGAGGCGTAAGGAAACGGTTTCCAACATCGAAACGGAGATCACGACAGACGATATGGAGGTTGACGAGCTGCGCCGCCCCATGGACGAAATGATGAACCAAATCGACGTGGACCCGATTTTGCTTTGCTTCGGTTACGGCCTTATCCCGTTGGTGGAGGCCAGCCAAGGCGGCGACCTGTTGGAGCGCGTCATTATGATACGCCGCAACATCGCCAAGGAATTGGGTGTGATTATCCCGCAGATACGCCTGCTGGATAACATAAAACTCTCCCCCAACCAGTACGCCGTCTACATAAAGGGCGACGAAGTGGCGGGCGGCGAAATCATGTTCGACCACTACATGGCCATGAACTCGGGTTATGTGGAGGAGGAGATCGACGGTATTGAAACGGTCGAGCCTTATATGGGGCAGCCCGCCCTTTGGATATCCGAATCGCAGCGGGAACGCGCCGAGGCGTTGGGTTATACCGTGGTGGACCCGCCCGCGATCATCGCCACGCATTTGACGGGCGTTATCCGCAACCACCTGCATGAATTATTGTCCCGTCAGGACGTACAGAAGCGTATCAACCACGTGAAGGAATCGCATCCTATCTTGGTGGATGAGCTCATCCCCAAATACATGAGCATAGGTGAAGTGCAGAAAGTGCTTTCGAAACTTGTCCGCGAAGGCGTATCCATCCGTGACCTCGTTACGATATTGGAGACCTTGGCGGACCACGCCCCGATCACACGCGACCCGGATATGCTGACCGAATACGTACGGGCCAATTTGAAGCGCGCCATATCACGCAAGTTCTTTTCGCAAGGCGCAAACACCGTTATCACGCTTGACCCCGCATTGGAACAGATGCTTACGGGTAATATACAGAAAACCGAGATCGGCAGTTTCGTGGCGTTGGACCAGCAGGTTTCGCATAAGATCTTCGATAGCCTTAAGCGGGAGGTAAGTAAACTTACGTCCTTGGGTGTTATGCCCATTATATTGACGTCACCTTTCGTTCGTATGTACTTCAAGCAATTGGTGGATGAAGTCGCACCCGACCTCGTTGTACTCAGCTACGGCGAAATAGACCAAACGGCGGAACTCCAATCGGTAGGGATGGTTAGCGTATCATGAGGGTAAAACGGTTCGAAGGAAAAAAAGAAGAAGCGATATTGGCGCAAATCCGCGAGGAAATGGGTCCCGAAGCCACGATCGTCAGCACCCGTACGAAGCCGTACCCCGCACCGTTGGGATGGTTCCTTAAACCGCGCCTTGTCGTCACCGCTTCATACGAGACGGACGAAACCTTCGCACCGAGGGAAACACCTGCCCCCGCGCCATCCATTTTACAAGCCGCACGCGATATCATGCCCAAGGAGGACGCCGACCCCGAGGAATCCATCGAGGAATCCTTGGCGCTTTTATTACAGGAAGCGCGCAAGGTAACCTTGCAAACCGAAACCAAAACCAAAACCGAGGGGCCAAAATCCGAAATAAAACAAAGGAATAAAAACAGAACGAAATATAAAAAGGATAAGGCTTCCCATGTTGAGGCGGTCACCGTAAACAAGTACAAAAACCCGCTGGTGCAATCCCTGTACAATACGCTCCTGACCCAAGACGTATTACCCGAAGTCGCCGCCCGCCTATTGGGTGATTTATCGGATTTGCCCGCCCATCATACCGATGTGAAGGAAATCGTTAAGACCGTGTACGGCAACATCGTGGATCTGCTCAGCAATCCTACATTGATCGCAACGGAAAGTGCCGACCCGCAGACCGTGATTTTTATGGGCCCGACGGGTGTCGGTAAGACGACGACCATTGCAAAGCTGTCCTCCCTGCTTTCGCTTAAGTATGAACTGAACGTAGGTTTGGTGACGGCGGATACATACCGCATCGCGGCTGTGGAGCAGCTAAAGACATATGCGGATATTTTGGGTTTGGAAATAAGGACCATATATAAAGCGGATGAAATGTCGGCACAGATAAAAAGCCTTGTACCCCCCCATAATATAATTTTGGTGGATACCGCGGGCCGTTCGCATAAAAATAAGGATAACTTATCGGAGTTGAAGCTGATACTGGATGAAATCCCCGAAAGCGTGCGTTATTTGGTGTTAAGCATCAACACGCGTTATAAGGATTTGATCGGTATCGTCAACGCTTATTCGAAAATAACGGAATTTGATTTGATATTCACCAAGCTGGATGAATCGGACAACTTAGGCAATCTGATTAATGTCTGTTGCCTGACCGGAAGGAAACCCGCCTACGTTACTTTCGGGCAAAGCGTACCCGAAGATTTCGACGCGGTGAAATCCGACAATATCGCGAGGTCGTTGCTGGGCCTTAACGGAGAAACGTCCTATACCTCCGCCCAAGGTGAGCAAAAGTCGCAATCGGGGGGTGGCACCCCGTGATAGACCAAGCAAAATCCCTGCGCGAACTCGTGTTGCAGCGCAAAAAGGAAGAAGCCCCAAAACCCGTCATGAATGCGCGTGTATACGCCGTAGCCAGCGGTAAGGGCGGTGTGGGTAAGTCCAACTTCGTCATAAACTTGGCGGTGTGTATGCGCAAGCTGGGCAAACGCGTAGTGATTGTGGATGCCGATTTCGGGTTGGCCAACGTTGAAATATTATTGGGTATATATCCCAAGCATACCGTAGCGGACGTGCTTAACGGCACGGCGGATATCGAAGCCGCCCTTACCAAGGGTCCGCTGGATATTATGTTCCTTTCCGGCGGCACGGGTATGCTTAACCTGTCCGAAATGACGGATAAACAATTGGCGCAGCTCACATCGGGGTTTATGAAATTAGACGAATTGGCGGATTGTATTATCATAGATACGCGGGCAGGCTTATCGAACGCTGTATTGAATTTTATCAAAGCCGCGGACGAGACCGTAATTATCACCACACCCGACCCGACTGCCATCGCGGATGCGTATGCCCTCATTAAATCCATACGCAACACCGCGCCCCACATCACCGAGTTGAAGCTCATCGTTAATTGCGCTGATTCCGCAGCCGAATCCGAGGAGGTCCAAGATAAACTGAGCGGCGTATGCGAACGTTTTTTGGGGATAAAACTCGTACCGCTGGGGACGATACCGTACGACACGTACCTCGCGCGGGCCGTACGCAGGCAAAAACCCGTAACCATGGCATACCCTTCGTCGGACAGCGCGAAAAGCATTTCGATCATTTCCAATGCTTTATTGCAAGTTACGCACGAAAAGAAGAACAGTATCTATTCGTTTATGTTAAAGTTAATCGGCCGACATAAGGGCTGAGGGGTAGCGTTGTGCTGATTAGGGATGTTAAGACAGGCGACCAAGTGCAAATCGTATATAAGAATTCCACGACGCAAGGTCCGTACTTAACGCGGGTCGAAGTAGTGGAGAGCGACAAGACGATTTTGATACACGCCCCGTTGGATAAGGGACAGCGCATACGTTTGGTGGAGCGGAACGTGTACGGCTTGCGTTTTATCTCCGGTGAAGCACAGGTCAACTTTGACGCAAAGTTTATGCAGCGTGAAAAAATTGAAGGCTTCGAAATGCTCCGATTTTTTTTGATAACCGACGGGGAGAAGGTGCAGCGCCGCAACTCTTTCCGATTTGTGTGTTCGATACCCATCACCTTTAATTTGGTGGAGGATAACGGGGAACAAAGCAAGCGGACGGAAGGCTTGGTGCGCGACCTGTCCAGCGGCGGGATAAAAATGATAACGACCATGAATATACCGTCGGGATCGCTGTTGAGGATTGACTTATTCTTGGATGATGATTACGTGATGGTGTTCGGCCATGTATTGATGGCCAAGCACGTACCGGAAAACGTGAAGTACCCCTACCAATACGGCATCAAGTTTGAAGTGCTGCCCGAGTCGGACGAAGAGCGCATTGTGCGTTATGTATATAATGAACAACGTAAATTATTAAAGAGGCCCCAAAAAACCTTATTTAAATACAGCAAGAAGTAAGCTATTTTTAAAACGGAATTCCAAGGGATTCCATATCGGAGGTAGTGACATGGGTGGATTTTCGGCGGACAAAATTTTTAACGACTCTCATTTGGACGTGATGAAGGAACTGGGCAGTATGGGTACGGCCCATGCCGCGACAGCCCTTGCCAAGCTCATCAACCGAAAGGTGACGATGCCCGTCCCCAACGTGTCTTGGGTAGAGTTTAGCAATGTGGCGGATTTTATGGGTGGGCCGGACAGCACCGTCGTGGGTATATTGGTCAGCGTCACCGGACAGATCCAAGGGATGATGATGTTCCTGATGCCCCTACCCGCGGCGCGCAGCCTGACGAAGGCGTTTTTGGGTGCCATGGGGGCTCCGTTGCCGATGGAACGCGAAGAAGGGTCCATTGAATTTGATGAAATGGAACATTCGGTCATCGAGGAAGCGGGCAATATCATGATCAGCTCCTACTTATCATCCATGGCGGGTTTGACGAACATCAACTTTAAGCCGTCCGTACCCTTCGTCGCTATCGACATGGCGCAAGCCATCCTGTCCGTACCCGCCATTGAGTTCGGTAAGATGGCAGACCGCGTTTTGTTCTTGGAATCGCAGATCCAAGTGCAAGCCGAGGAAGGCAAAGAAAACGTGGATTGTTCGGGTTGCTTTATTTTGGTGCCTAACTTGCATTCGTTCTATCGTATACTAAGGGCTTTGGGAGTGGAATAAAATGCTCGCAGGAATGATCGTCGTAGGCATGGCGGACCTAAAGGTCGCAAAAACCCCCGGCGCGTTGACAACGCTGGGGCTCGGCTCCTGTGTGGGCGTTGCTTTGTATGACGCGAAGGTTAAGGTGGGCGGATTGGCCCATTTTATGCTGCCGGATTCAAAACAGATACAAAATAATTCCAACATAGCAAAGTTCGCGGATACCGCTATCGAGCAACTGATAAAGGATATGGAGCGGCTCGGGGCTACGCGCTTTAACATGAAAGCGAAGATCGCGGGTGGTGCGCAGATGTTCGCGTTTAACGCGACGAATGATAACCTGCGTATCGGCGACCGCAACGTGGAGGCTACCCTCCGCTTGCTTAAACAATACAATATCCCTTTACTGGCGCGGGAAACGGGAGAGAACTTTGGCCGCACGGTGGAGTTGTACGCGGATGACGGCCGTTTTGTAATTAAGGCCGTGGGGCGTGGGACAAAAACGGTTTGATGGATAATTATAAGCATTTGGATGAACGGTTTAACAAGATCCACCTGATGGTGTGCATCGTTGCCGCCGCATCGGTGATCGTAGCCTGTATCATCCGCGGCGAAAACCTGTATACGATGGCGTTATTGGCGTCGGTCGCTATAATTGTTTTTTATTTTATAGGCAATATGGTACGTTATTACATTGTGACACGCATCTTCCCCGCGCCGCCATCGGAAGATGAGGAAGCGGCAAACGGGGAAGCGTCGGGCGAAGCGTCCGAAGGGAACCCGGACGATGAATCGCCCGAAACATCGGCGAACCCCGATTCCCCTGCGTCCCCCCGATCGCACGATTATCTCTCGCGTGAATAGTGAGGTAGCATGGAAAACGTAAAGGCATTGTGGCGGGCTTACGGAAAAACCCAAAGCCCCGAACTGAAGGAAAAATTGATCATACTCCACGCGCCCTTGCTTAAGTTTGTGGCGGGACGTATGCATATGCATATCGGGCAGCACGTGGAATACGATGATTTAATCGGGTACGGGGTTTTCGGCTTGATTGATGCAATCGACAAATTCGATTACAAGAAGGACATAAAATTCGAGACATACGCTTCATGGCGTATACGCGGCGCGATTATCGACCATATACGGCGTTTGGATTGGGTACCGCGCACGCTTCGTCAAAAAAATAAGCAAATGGAACAGGTCTATACCCAACTGGAAGAGGAACACGGGCGCGAACCCACCGAGGAGGAATTGGCGACGCACTTGGGCATGGATATTGAAGCCACACAGGATTTGATAAAAAAATCCTCCGTGTTGTCACTGGTAAGTTTAGACGATTATTTGGAACAAAATTACGAAACGCCGTTTAACGGTTTGGTGAGCAATCGCCAGGATTCGCCCGAGGAGCAAGCCGAAAAACAGGAACGGCAGGAAATGTTGGCAGAAGCGATCGACAAGCTGACGGATAAGGAAAAACAAGTTATAACCTTATATTATTATGAAGATCTGACCCTTAAGGAAATCGCCGGTATCCTGCAGGTATCGGAATCGCGAATATCGCAAATCCATACGAAAGCGATTGGGAAATTACAAGGTAAGCTGGGTAAATTCAAGGCACTGCTGTTCAATTAAAAGGGGGAAGGTCCATGGATACCCAAAACCCGGGGACGAACAGTTTCGACGAATCGGCGTCCGTAGAAGTATCAAATGACCGCATGGAGGCGACGATCACCTTCGTCGCAGCCGTCGGCGGCGGCCGACCCATGCAACAAGCCGATATTATCGCCTTATTGGAGCGGGAAGGCATCAATTACGATGCGGATATGCTCGCTGAGGTTATCCTGAACAAAAAATACGAACGCAAGATGTTCATCGCCCGCGGGCGCGAGCCGTTGCAAGGCATAGACGGTTATTTGCAATTCCATTTTGACCGTTCCAATTTGAAGCCGAAGCCGAAAATCATGGAGGACGGTACGGTCAATTTTAAGCAATTGGATATGTTCCGCCTATGCAACAGGGGCGACGTACTGGTTACGTCCGTACCCCCGCGCGAGGGCGTACCCGGTATCGACGTGTTCGGCAAGCCGGTGATGCCCGATAAAACAAAGGAAGCCGCACCCATCCCCATGGGTAAGGGAACGGTTATTTCCGATGACGGTTTGCATCTGTTGGCTGATGAAAGCGGGCAGCTGTTAATATTAGACGGCAAGATCAATATTTCGCCCCAATTGGAAATACAGGGTGACGTAAACAACTCCACCGGGAACATCGACTTTAACGGCGAAATCATGGTCCGCGGGAATATTTCATCGGGCTTTACGGTAAAGTCGGTGGGGAATATCGAAGTGGGCGGCGTATGCGAAGCGGCTACGCTCATCTCCGAAAAGGGCAGTATTATCATAAACTTGGGCGCGCAGGGCGGCGACAAGGCCGAATTGATCGCCGCGCAGGATATCACAGCCAAGTTCATCGAGGGCTGTAAGGTAACGGCGGGCGGCAACATCATGGCGGACTCCATATTAAAAAGCACGGTAAGGTGCGACGGCTCAGTTACCCTTTCGGGTAAGAACGGTTTGTTGGTCGGCGGTTCATTGATAGCCGGGCAAAAGCTGGTTGCCCGTACGATCGGTTCGCCCATGGGTACGTTGACCGACATCGAAGTAGGCGGGAATCCGCAGGAGTTGAACCGCCATAGGGAAATGGTAGAGGAATTTAATACGCTGCGGGCGGAATTTGAAAAAACCGATAAGGCTGTCAATACGCTCACGTTAGCCAAACAACGGGATGTCCTTGACGAATCAAAAAAAGCCTTATTGATAAAACTCATTAACGTAAAGATGCAGTACCGTACGAAGATGAATAAATTGCAGGATGAAATCGACGAAGTCGCACGGATATTGGCGGTCAACGTGGGTACGGTTTCGGCCAGCAACGTGATACGCTCCGGCGCGCGCATCACCATCGGCAGCGCGCAAATACTGGTACGTGAAGATATCCCCAATTGCAAGCTGCGCAACAACGGGGAAAAGATCACCATCGGGCCCAACATATAAGGAGGTCGGCATGGTACGTCCGATCGATATTAACTTAAATATCCAGCACGCGTCCGATATGGCGCGCATGGGTGCGACCGAAAACCAAGGCCGGCCGGAGGTTGCCGCGCAGCAATATGCGGATCGGATGGAAAAGCAAGTCCGCCAACAACAGGAGCAAGTGCACAGGCACGATCCCTCCGATCGGGCCAACGTTAATCCCGACGGCAAAGGCCACGGGGGCGGATACAATCCGAAGCGGAAGATCATGCAAAAAAAAGAAGAGGAAAAGAAAAAAACACCCAAAAAAATGGGGGACAATTTGCTTGACATACGGATATAGGCCCGCGTTGCGGGCTTTACGCATAGAAAGGTGATCGCAGCATGTTTTCCACGGTAATTATCGTCACATTGGTTGTCGGTATATGTTTGGTTGCGTTGGCCGCCATCGGTTCCGTCGTATGGATGCGCAAGCGCGAGCAGGAACGCGACCAAGTCTTGCAAAGCGCGGACGCATTGGCAACATTGGATGACGCGTTGGATGAGGCGTTGAAGGAATTAAACAAAGTCGGCAACTTGGTACAAAGGGAAATAAGCGAAAAATACCAAGCCATGCTTTTTTTGTATAACCTATTGGAAGAAAAGCAAAAGGCGCAATTTATCCTGCCGGAGCATATCAAAGTGGATTTGGCTAAAGTAGAAGCGGCGGTAAAGACGGAGGAACCCGTACCCGAGGTTGAATCGGTCAAGGCGATTGAGCCAATACCCGCGGATGAATCGGTTAAAACGATCGAACCTGTGGCCCAAACGTTGGTAACCGTTGAAACGCTGACGAACGATTCTATCGTAAACGAATCGGCTATAGAGGCATCCTTACCCGTACCCGAACCCGCCAAAAAGAAGGAAGCCGCCCCAAAGAAGCCGACGGCCAAATCCGTACAGGCAGTGTCCGCAAAACCCGCTCCGCGTAAACGCACCGTCAACCCTAAGCACGCAAGGGTACGGGAGTTGGACGAAAAGGGTATACCCGTAGCCGATATCGCCAAGGAATTAGGTATCGGGCAAGGTGAAATCAGGTTGATTTTGGAGATGTCGGCGAAGCGTTGACGTTAGTAAGGATATAAACCCATTCCGTACCGATTTGACGTTCGGTTACGGGAATAAAAGGGGATAGTTTACCCGCGTTGAAAGCGGTTTCGAAGGTATGGCGGTAATGGCGCGCCATGCCTTTTTCCTTTCCGCCCAAACTTTTTAGCGGGTAGGTGATAACGAGGTGCCTTGCGTGTAAACAACACGCGAGGCGGAAGCCGCTGTCCGGCGATTGCGCTTCCAGTACAGGCAGGAGCTTAAGCATAAAAACGAGGTCGGCTTTCGGGGGTTCGGAATCAAAGGGTTCGGGGGTGGCGAGGTCACGGCATTCGGCGGCGGGGGGTAACCCGTACACGGTAAAAAAACGGTTGAGCAACTCCGCCTGTTGGGTACATATGTCGTAGGCGTAGTAGGTTTGTAATTTCGCTTGGATGTCGGGGCTCGCTTCGAATAAAAAGGGGAGCGAAAAGGGATTAAACCCGCAGCCCAAATCAACGATGGACTCCGGCGGGGGGACATGTTCAAAGATAAATCGGTAGAAATCGGGGTAGTGGGGCAAGCGTTCGCGGGTGGAAGCGTGCAGGCGCAGGATTCCACCCGCTTCGGGAACGGAAAGTGCTTTATTGTTTATGTTAAGTACAGCAACGGCTTTTTTATACGCGGAGGGTTGTACATACGCGCCGTACAATTGGTGCAGGCGCGTTTTTACGGCTTTATCGGGGTCCTTCCGCGTGGCTTCCTCTGCGAGAATACGCTCGACGAGCGGCGGGTATAGGTAAATATATTTTTTCATGGTACCTTGGGGTATTTCTTCACTCGATTTCCGTTTTCCAAAGCCCGTGTAAATTACAATAGGCGTAGACCGCTACCGGTTTGTCGCCCGTAACACAAAACGGGAGCCTCGGCTCCTCCCCGGCCTTTAGGCATTTACGCTGGCCGCCGCGCTCGGTTTCCACATACACAAACGAAATGTGGTGCCCGTCATCCATCGGATGGGTTGCGCTGCCAACCTTAACGTCCAAGCAAATGCATTCGCGGCCGCAATCGCAGGTTCCCGTTTCGCTGCTGACGACGGGCAGGTGCTTCTCCGCGCTTGCTTCCACGGTATTGGGCACGAGCTCCGCCATCTTTTCACCGCAGCACATCATGGGTACGCCCTTGTCTTTGATAAGCCCCATCAAATTGCCGCAATGTCCGCATTTGTAGAATTTTTGCCCCTTACACATGTGGGTTGCCTCCTTTATTAATCGTATGCCTATCTTACCAAAACGGCAGTATGCGAACAATGTTTGTTTTTACGATGTTTGTTTTTACGTTGTGCTTTAAGATTGCTGTTATGCCTTTAATTTACCAACCCTTGTCGCATTGAGAACAGCAAGAAGCGATACACCCACATCCGCAAACACGGCTTCCCACAAAGAAGCTATTATCGTCATCTGCACCGACGCGGACAAAACCCGTGAAATGTTCGAGATATTGCTGGGGGATAATTTAAAAAGCAGAAAAGAATTTATCGAAGAAAACGGTTATTTATACATCGTCATGGCCGAAACGGGATAACCCTATTCGACAATACGCACACGCTCACCGGAAAAGACAGGCTCGTTGCTTGCCGTAATGATACCGTATGCGGGCATATCCTGTCCCATAATCGGTGTGACCGCTGCGTGGGTATCATTTCGCCGTCCGACATCCACCCGCAGGATGCGCGCATGATAACTGCTCCCGAAGCGTTTCGGTACGGATTCTGCATATAAAATGAAATGTCCGTTACCGTCCCGGTGGAGGGCGGAAAGGGGTATGACGTTCGGGTGGTTCGTGGTGTGGGCAGTGCCGTCGGCATCTACGGTTGTGATAATTCCCCTGCTTGCAAATTCCAACACGACCCGCTTGGCAGAAAGGGTCGCCAGCGTATTGGAAAAAATAATCAGGAATACAAGTAAAGCAATAAACGCTACCGTCACCCGATTTAATATTTTTTTATAAGTCATGGTTTTCCCTTTCTACTTTAAACCGGTTATTTTCATTCCCGCCGTCAAATGCTCTTGCCCATGCAGGAAAGCCAAAAGTGCCGGAATCATATAAAATACCGAAGCCGCAAATATAATGTTAAAGTTCCCCGTCAACCGTGTCAGATAAACCGATAAAGGTTGCCATTCTATATCTGTGATAAATACAAGGGCTTGGTCAACCACATTCCAATAATCAATAAAAACGAGTAATGCCAATGCGGCAATGGCGGGCTTCATCAGCGGTGTGATAATGGACACAAGGATACGGAACTGTCCCGCACCGTCTATTTTTGCCGCTTCGATGAACTCCACGGGCAGGGTTTTTAAATATTGCCGTAAAAGAAAAACGCCGAAGGGCGCGAACAGCGCAGGCAAAATAATCGCCGGCAAACTCTCCGATATACCGAAAAAGCCCGCGATGACAAATTGCGGCACCAGCAAAACAGGCAGCGGCATCAGCATAATTACGATGTAAGCAAAAAACAGCTTCTCTTTATTGCGCCATTTTAAAAATTCGAAAGCATAAGCCGCGGGTACGCTGATAACAAGCTGCCCCAACACGGCGGGCAGGGCAATCAACAAAC
Organism: Defluviitaleaceae bacterium; assembly: GCA_009779755.1. Lineage (GTDB taxonomy): Bacteria > Bacillota > Clostridia > Lachnospirales > WQUN01 > WQRX01. Next base: position 46,751 of record WRDO01000001.1, read on the forward strand.
TGTTAAGCATTGCGTTCATATATTCCGCATAGCGGAACAGCGCGGCATATTGCCCCGCCGATACATAGTCGGGGGATAGTGTCATCCGCACATAGTGAATTTGCGGGAACACATCCAATACATAAAAAATATTGGAAGGTAAAATGTTCATGGTAAACCGACTGCGTACTTCAAAACCCTTCATCAACGAATTGATAACCGTGATAAAAACGGGCAACATAAAACCCGCCGCCAAAACAGCGGTAAAAAATATTAGGATTGCCGTAAGCAATCTTTTTTTTATTGTCGCGTTCATCATATATACGTCTGCCTTTGTTGTATTTTGTACAGCAACGCCACTAACAGGAATATAAACCCGAATAAATAAAACGACGCGCTCGCCATTAATTGAAAATTCAAATTGGTGAACTGGTTATTCAAAAAATGTTGCAAAAGGTAAATCCGCATGTGCGGATGTGTACCCGTCAATAAATAAATTTCACGGAACACTTTAAAGGAATGAACTACAGACAGGATAAAAACCAAAAAAAACGTGGGTTGCAAATACGTCAGCGTCACAATGCGAAACTGCCGAAACCGCCCCGCGCCTTCGATTTGCGCATATTCGTAATAATCCCGCGGGATAGCGTCCAACCCCGCCTGAAAGAGAATCATGTTAAAGCCCGCGTTTTTCCAAACAAAAATAATTATAACAACCCACATGGCATAATCGCTGTTGAGCCAATCAATGGGTGCGGCAGGGAAAAGCAAGCGGTTTACCATCCCATTCAAGTTCACCAAATGCCGCCAGAAAAATACCATGCTCGCCGATGGTATCATCAAAGGCAATATAAAGAATACCGCAAAAACCCGCCGGATTCGCACAGGCATGGGGCGAAGCAAGAGTGCCGCCACCAGCGCAAGCACCATAATTAACGGAATGCTTATCCCCATAAAAAACACGGTGTTTCGTAACGCCAATTGAAATGCGGCGTTGTTCCACGTTTCCGTTAAATTCGCAACACCCACGAAGTTACGTGCCGCAACGTTATCAATCAAAGCGTAGTAAACCGAAATACCGAACGGCACAATATAAAATACCGCAAGCCCGATAATTGAAGGCAATAAAAATAAGTTAAACGCGCTTTCGCGGCGGAATATTCGCATCATTCAATCAACCAAAGCGAAATCGAATTTTGTATCAACTGCGCAAACGCCTCCGCCGTAATCGCCCCCGCCATAAAATTATTAAAATGAACCGATTCCGGCCCGCCCCACACCTCGGGTGGGATAAGGGGGTGGATTAATGCCACGGGCATTTCGTTAAGGGCGGCGATACGCGCCATTGCCGCGTCTATATAAACGTCAGCTTCATCTTCTTTTATGTCCCAGTCCATATGCCGGCCCCAATGGTTAATATCCGTGTATACGGCGTTTTCAAAGAAACGGCGCGTCATATTTGCGTTTTCGCGCAGGATGGATGTGGCGACGCTGTGCCCCGCCCATGGGGCAGCTCCGTACGGGCTTGCCAACGCGCGGCCCGTGGCACGGGGGTAGGTGCGTAACAAATAGGTGATAAATTCCCAAGCCAGCTCCGGTTGCCCGTTGGCGTTGACCGCAAGCAATGCCCACACGCCGAACCAGTTATCGGGATTGATAACCAATTGTCCGGCATTGTTAACCACGGGACGGTAATGCACGAAATGATTGGCGGTACGTGAAAAGAACGGATTGGCTCCCGACATTTCAACTTGCCTCTCCTCAAAAATTTGCGCGCTTGCCAATCGGGACATTTCTTCCACCCCGGGCGCGTTGCTGTTGCTAATGTTAAACATTCCGTCGAACCCTTCATATGCACGCCTTGTTATTTCCAAGTATTCGATAAAACGCGGGTCGGTAAAGCTCGCCCTGCGCGTTCCAAAATCAATAAAATCGTATAACGCGGCTTGAACCGCATGAAACGGTGTAACGGAAAGCCCCCAAAGGTACCCGTAGGATAAACGCGCAAGCTGCGGCTCGTCGCGCACACGCAGGTAAAGCTCCATCATATCGCCTTGGGTCACCGTATCCGCCCGGGCAAAGCGGTTTTGTTCCTCTTGGGGCAAACGGGCGTTGATGCCCACATGGTGAAAAGCGAAGCTGGTGGGGAAAAGGTACAGCCCGCCGTCAAATTCGAAGGCTTCCAGCACATTTTCATAGAATTCGCCGCGGCTTGTGCGTTCGCAATTATCCATGAGCGTATAAAAATCGGCAAGGAAGCCGTTGCGGGCCATGCCGCGAAAATTCATCCCCCATGTATCGGTCAGGAAGATATCCGGCCCGCTCCCCGCCATCAACTCCGTTTGCAAGCGCGCGCGCCGAGCTTCTATGCCCTCAAAATCATCCCACCGATACACGTCCATATCCAACGCGAAGGTGTATGCCAAACCCTGCGCCTGCCAGCTCGCGTTCATGGCGGTGGCTGCCTGTTGGAACAACGCGGAATGCCCGTTGTCGATGCGGATTGTCAATGTGCGCACAAAGGGGTCGGGCTCCGGCGGGGGTGGAGGCTCGGGCACATAGGCTTCCACTTCGCGTTCCGTACCCATCCACGCCAGCATATTGCCCTCCATGGCGCGTACGGCGTCCGACCCGCTGCCTTCACCCGCAAGGAACGCGTTAAACGTGCCGCTTATCACATCCCACGGCATAAGATACACTACCGGGCGGACGCTCGGCATCTCCGCGTAAACCATAATACGATCCGCCGCGTGGGAAACCGCCGCGCTTTCGTTGGTGAGAATGGGCCGAAGTGTTAATTGCAATAATTCGTTGTTGATTCCCCGTTCCAAATATTCCCGGGCATACGGACGCGAAATGTGTATATCCCCGCCCCATCCGTTCAAAGCCGTTTCGTTAAGCAACGCCTCGATAAATGCCCACGCCACGTCCGGGTCTACATGCGCACCGATAACCACCGCAAGTGATATCGAACGGTTGACCAGCGCGCCCCGTTCGTCCGCTACGGGAATATAATGCGTAAAAAACTCACGCTCGAAGGGGAAAAACGCGTTGGACACAGCCGCGTTCGTCGGGATATGGAACACGGTGTTCCCTTGCAAGTTCTGCATGTCTTCATAACGGGCGTCGTTAATGAGCAAGTCGGGGTTGGTGTTATTATGAATGTGTGTACGCACACCCTCCAGCATCGCCGCCGTACCTTCGGGGAAAGCCGCCTCACGATTGGAAAAGTCCAGCGCATGGGTAACCTCCGCTTGCAACGTGAAAACGGGGTGTAATGAATTTGAAAAATAAAAATCGACAAATTCCGGGTGCGTTGTAACAAGCTCGGCGTATATGTCAATCAACTGCGACGCGGACGCCGTTTCCAGCGCGGCGAAGCGGTTTATGATTTCGGGCGGAAGTGCGGCGTTAATCCCCACCGTTTGAAAATTAAAGCCCATGGGCATGGCATACAGCCGCCCGCCCACTTCAAAGCCCGCAAGTGCGTTTTCGTAGAAGTCGGCGCGGTCGGGGATGATTTCGTTGATATCCATAATAAAGCCGTTTTCGATGAAGCGGTACAGCGGGGTGTTACCCATGGTAACGAAGATATCCGGCCCGACACCCCCCGCGAACAGGGATAACATGTGTTCGATATACTCCGCGTGTTCCTCAATGAGATAGTCCGTCAGTTCAAATCCTATCCCGTGGGAAGCGTGCAAGGCATTCGCTGCGGCGGTCATGCGTATTTGGGCGTTTCTTACAATCGGCGCGAAGATTTTAAGCGTGTCGCCCTCGGAGGCGTGCAGTCCTGTGTGGCTGCCGTCGCCGTTTGCGTAGCCGCTTTCCGTGTCCCCCGGTTCGTCTTTCCCCCGCCCGCCGAACTGCACCAGGGAAAAAGCCACGACCCCCGCTACCATCAGCACGGTACATATGACCAGCACCCAACGCTTGGGTGTGGTTTTGGTGATTATATTTCTCAAACGGCTTTTTAAACCCTTTCCGCCGTTTGTTAATGCATAAGCCAACGCGCCTTGGGTTTTCGTATCAATCCATGCGGCGTCTATCAGGGTGCGGCTGTACACCATGCGGGTTTCCGCGTCGGAATGGCGCAATACGGCATCGTCGCAGGCTTTTTCGGATTCGTCCACCGCCAAACGATCCATCAGATGCACCAGCGGGTTAAACCAATGCATAACCACGGCGGCCAGGCACAGCAGACGCGCCAAGATGTCGCCGCGTTTGATATGCAGGGCTTCGTGCAGGATAACCAGCCGCTGTTGTACCGGGTCAACGTGTTGCAAATACGCGGGCAATACGATAACCGGGCGGAAAAATCCATGCATCATGGGTATGGTAGCGTTGTGGTTTACCATCAGCCGCGCCTTGCGCCGTATACCGACGTGGCAACATATGCGGATAAACAGGTTGTACAGCGAACCGGCGGTTATTTCCTCATTGTTTTTAATCATTTTACGCTTAAAAAGCGCATGGCCGATTACGTGAAACAGGGCAAAGCCCAACAAACCCGCCACCCATATAATAAATAATAATTGCCATATATTTTCACGCAGTGTCGTTAATAACGCAACGTGTTCCGCCACTTCCGCAAGCGCGTAATATTCACTGCACAATACCTCGGTTGCTTCCGTGGTTGTTGATTCATTGGTTATATACAGTGCCGCCGCTTGCGGGGCGGGGATATCCGGCACATAAACAGGGGCATTCGGGACGTTCTGCACCGGCGGTAAAACAAAGGAATGTGCGTTATACGCAAAGTCATGCCGATAAACTTGGTCATATGTTAAATCCAAATCGACGTAAAGCGGGGCTTCAATTTCCCGGTATACTTCTTCCCGCGGCAGGGTGAACGTCAACATGGCGGGGCGGTAGGGAATAAGCAACGCGGCCGCCACAATCAACCAACACAAATGCCGCAAGCCGGAGCGGGTTTTGCGGACGAGGATTTTGCTTAACAACAGCAATATTAATATCGCACCCGACATAAGTAAGGACGTTTCCAATATCAGTTGAATTACACGTTCCATGGTAACCCTCCTTTATTCCTCGGTATTTTCCTTCAGCCACGCCTCGATTTCCGTCAAGTCCTCTTTGGAAGCTCTTTTGAACAAGGCATTCATAAGTCCGGGTACGGAATTTTTATGGAATTTTTGAAAAAACCGGCCTGTTTCCTGATTCAGGTATACATCCTGGGATATCAACGGTGTGTAAATGCGTTCCCTGCCCTGCTTGGTTGTGTATAAAAAGCCCTTCTCCACCAAACGGGCAAGGAGGGTATACACCGTTTGCACCGTCCAACCCCGTTCCGGTTCCGCCAAAGCGGTTACCTGATTTATGGATATGGGCGAGGGCTGCTCCCATACGATTTGCATAATAGTGAATTCGGCATCAGGCAATTGGGGTATTTTTTTCATAAACGCCTCCCATGTCTTACATCTGTTTATTATACACGGCAATGACTACGCCTTTGAGTTGATATCTGTACGATTACTTTATCTTACATTTGTCGTAATTAATTGTCAACACAAAAATTGTTATCCTGTAAAAACCATTAAAAAAGCCGCATACAAGGGTACGCGGCTTTATGTTAGGGATGAAACGGGTTGATTAACCGGATTTTGTTTTATAACGGTATTATGCCTTTAATTTACCAACCCTTGTCGCATTAAGAACGGCAAGAAGCGATACACCCACATCCGCAAACACGGCTTCCCATAAAGAGGCTACGCCGAAAGCCCCAAGAACAAGGAACAACCCTTTTACACCCAACGCAAAAACAATATTTTGCCAAACGATACGCCTTGTAAACCGTGCGATGTCGATCGCTTCCGATAACTTTGACGGTTCATCCGTCATTAATACGATGTCGGCTGCTTCGATGGCAGCGTCCGAGCCTAAAGCACCCATTGCAATACCAATATCGGCCCTTGCAAGCACCGGCGCGTCATTGATGCCGTCACCTACAAAAGCAAGGGTGCCTTTCGATTGTTTTTGCCCGTTAAGATATTCAACTTTTTCTACTTTTTCATGGGGAAGCAATCCGGCGTGCACTTCATCAAGTTTTAATTCTTCGGCTATCATTCCGGCAATTTGCGGATTATCGCCCGATAACATAACCGTTTTCCTGACGCCTTTTGCTTTTAATTCGGTTATCGCTTTGTAACTGTCCGTTTTAATTTCATCCGATATGATGATATACCCCGCAAACATATGATCTACGGCGATATAAACCGTCGTGCCTATGCTTTCTGCTTCAACAAAAATAATGTTATTAAGGTTCATCAGTTTACCGTTTCCGGCAAGTATGGTTTTCTCGGTGTGTTTTACACACACACCATGCCCTGCAATTTCGTTATACTCCGAAAGCGCGTCTTTGTCGGTTTCACCGCCGAAAGCCTTTTGTATGGATAACGCAATGGGATGATTGGAAAGGGCTTCGGCACTTGCGGCAAACGATAATAGTTCATTTTCGGTAAAACCGTTTGACGGTTGTATGCTCGTTACTTTAAATACGCCTTTTGTTAATGTACCCGTTTTATCAAAAACGACAATATCAAGGTTATTTAAGGCTTCCAAGTAATTGCCGCCTTTTACAAGAACGCCTTTTTTAGCCGCTCCGCCGATACCGCCGAAGAAACTTAACGGAATGGATACGACCAGCGCGCACGGGCAGGAAATAACCAGGAACACCAACGCCCTGTGTACCCATTCAACCCAAGTGCCGCCGAAAAACAGCGGGGGAATTACAGCTAACAACAAGGCAAGCCCGACAACTACAGGGGTATAATACTGTGCAAATTTCGTTATAAATTTTTCGGCGGGTGCTTTTTTGCTTCCGGCGTTTTCCACAAGGTCAATGATTTTTGCAACCGTTGATTCCCCGAATGTTTTGGTTACTTCAACGGTCAATACACCGTTTAGGTTTATGCACCCGGATAAAACGGTATCGGAAAACGCCGCTTTTCGGGGTACGGATTCGCCCGTTAACGCCGTTGTATCAAGCATGGATTCCCCCTCGATAACGACACCGTCCAGCGGGATTTTTTCACCGGGCTTTACTACGATAATATCACCGATATTTACGGTATCGGGGTCAACTTTAATGATGTCGCCGTTGTTCAAAATATTTGCATAATCGGGTCGTATATCCATAAGGGAAGAAATGGATTTTTTTGATTTACGTACCGCTATACTCTGGAAATATTCGCCCACTTGGAAAAACAACATAACGGCTACGGCTTCGGGGTATTCGCCTATGATAAACGCGCCTATTGTGGCGATACTCATTAAAAAGTTTTCGTCAAACACTTTGCCCCGTATAAGATTTTTCGCCGCTCTTAAAACGATTTCGCCGCCTAAAATCAAATAACTGATTACATATGCGGCAATGGGTATATATTCGTTTATATCGGTAAAAATTGAAACGATTAAACCGCAACCGAAAATAACGATGCCGGTAAATAATTTAATCAAATCCTTTTTTCCGCTTTCTTCATGATTGTGATTATGGCTGTGGCCGCAACAATCCCCGTGTTCATTTGATTTGTTTGTGTTTCCCTTTTTTCCGTCATGCTCAATAACAAGTACATCGGGTTCGTATTTATGTACTATGTCATTTATACGCCCCTCAATGTTGTCAAAAAATTCCTCGTTTGCTTCGATATGCAAAGTAGTTGTTAAAAAGTTTACGGAAGCGGAAGCAATACCGTCCATTGCTTTTATTGCATTTTCGATTTTTGCCGCGCAGTTCGCGCAATGAAGCCCTTTTAACAGATACTTTTTTGTTGTTAGTGTGCTGACCATTTTAATACCCCCCCGTTTCTATTTGCATAGTTGTTCATTTATTCAACTATTGCGCTAAAAAATTTTATTCGTGTATATGCTCAAAACCCTTTTCAAAAATATCCTTGATATGATCATCAGCAAGTGAATAATATACAATCTTGCCTTGTTTATCGTATTTTACAAGGTTTGATAAACGTAATGATTTAAGCTGATGGGATATAGCGGATTTAGTCATTCCCAAAAGCACGGCAAGGTCGCAAACGCACATTTCCTCGCGCGATAACGCCCACAAAATACGGACACGGGTATTGTCCGCAAACATTTTATAGAGGTTGGCAAGGTCATAAAAATCCTTGTTTTCCGGCATACCATTACGGACACGCTCGATTACTTCATCATGGATGGCGTGACAGTCGCATAAGGATTGTTCTTTTTTCGCCATTTATTCACCTTCTTAACGGTTGAATGATTGCTCAACCATTAAGAATATACATTAATAAAGTTCGCTTGTAAATACCATTCTAATGTTTATGATATCTAAATACTCAATTTTATTTTATAATAAAACAACAATTAATTATGCGAATAGAATTTATGTTTTTGGGGGTATAAGTGAAATGTGGTTTGATGCTCAAACAGCAGGACTTCTTGGGGGTATTTTGGGAGGTGCAATGGGTGTTTGCGGGGGTATCATTGGTATAATGGGCGGCGTGCTTGGTCGAAAGGGAAAATATTTAAAAGTCTTATTAGTATTTGCTGTTGTGCCAATAGTTATTGGCGTATTGTTGCTGCCTACCGGACTCATCGCATTTATATTACGGCAACCTTTTCACGTATGGTATCCGTTTGCACTTACCGGCGGCATTGCGATTGCTGTTTTCTTGCCTCTCTATTTTAGCTTGAAAAAAGACGCCAGAAGATATTTAAACTAAAATAGTTAATTAAAAAACCCCGCGCGGGAAGCTCAAGCATCATAAGATGCACCCGCGCAGGGCCGTCACCCGCTTCCCCGCGACATAGGGAGGCGTTGTTGTTATATTGATTGTTTTTGTTTCTTTTTTCTTTTTTTGCTGCATGTAAAGCGTTGGGAGGGTACCCATTAAAATGCATTACCCATGGCTTGGCTACGTAACCTTTTATAAGCCGATTGTAAGTAACGGCGAAGTCAAATCGGGAGCGAAGCGCGAAGGACGTTTGGAAGCAGGGACGGAATTACCGTTTGTCGTCAGGGACGTTTGCGTGCTGTCCTTTCAAGGAGATGACCGTTAACTTGATTTAATTATACACATTGAGAATTTAATGTCAAATATTTATTTTCGAATGTACATTCTTTTGTTTATATCATAAAAACTTTACATCATGCGCCTAATAAAATACAATAGATATATATGAGACGAAAGGAGCTTTATCATGTCAACAACCAGCATGAACATTAGAACAGACATTGAAATCAAAAAACAAGCGGAAGAATTTTTTTCGGAATTTGGCTTAAACATGACAACAGCGGTTAATATGTTTTTACGTCAAGTAGTAAGGACGCAATCTATACCGCTTGACCTTTCATTAAAGCCTACCGTTATCGGTCAAAGCGAAGGAAAGTACATTCATAAAGGCGAAAGAAAAAAAGATTTAAACGATTTGATTGGAAAGATAAATTTTTTAGATAACTATGACTATATAAAACTTCGGGAGGATCGTCAATGATACTTGTCGATACATCGGTGTTGATCGATTTTATCAAAGGGACGCAAAACGGAAAGGTTATGCGGTTTCATGATGTTATAAAATACAATTTATCCTACGGTATTTCAGAATATACTTATTTGGAGATATTACAGGGCGCAAGGAACGATAAAGAATACAATCATTTGAACGAATATTTATTGGACATGACTATATACTTTTTGCCCAAAGCTATTGACGTATATAAAAAAGCCGCTCATATATATTCTACCCTTAAACGGCATGGCGTTACGCCAAGGAGCACAATCGACATCCTCATTGCGTTTACCGCTATGGAATACGGTTTATCGTTGTTACATAACGATAGGGATTTCGATATAATGGGAAGTTTGGTACCTTCATTAAAAATATATGTTTAAAAACCCTCAAATATCTTAAAGAGAATTAGCTCTGCTAAATCAACCGATTTGATCACGCAAGTTCCAATACGGTCGTCGTACAATAGCCCTTGTAACCGACGCGGCGGTATGCGCCGACAGCATCGGGGAACGCACCGAGGACGCCGATGGTCTTGCCGTTTTTTATACCGTCACTTTCGGCCATTTGGATCAGGTAACCCGCTATGCCGAGCTTACGGTATCCCGGCAATACGCCAACCCATGATATGTTGACAAAGCGATCCCCATGCTGTGCCATACAAGCACCTACGGGCAAGCCTTCATATTCAGCCAAGTAAAAATATTGTCCGTTATTTTCGAACATTTCGGCATAATGCCCGAAGGAAAACAATCGGTATTCAAAAGCGGCATTTAAGATGGCGCCCGCTTGTTTTAATTGCGCGTTTTCGCGCATTCGAAACAGATTTAACCGACTATCCGGTTTTGGTAAAACGACATCCAATAATTCATGCGCCATACCCGTCGTTTGCATACAATCCTTAAACCTGCCGGTTGCCCGATATGCCTTGATCAAGCCATCTTCATGATTATCATTGTTATCAATATTAAATGACAGGGTTTTGGGGATTTCATCGTTTTCAATGCGGCGGATCGTACTTTCAACGTCGGTGGTATCGCAAAAATAATTAAAGCAAACATCCCCGGTTAACCAGCGCAAATGGGTTTCTTTATGGTTGGTGATCCCCCGCAACCCTCCGAGCATATCCCAATAGAGATAATGGCCCTCATGTATCGCGTTTATATATTGTTGATCCGTCATTATAGTCCGCCCTCCCAAAATTTATCCGCCGGGACGTGATTGCGTCGGGCAACCAAGCGGTTCCACCGGAAATAACCGAAAGGTTCCTTGCTTACATCCGGTGTACCGTCGTCCATGATATTCCCCATAAACAAACCGCCGCCGTCACCGTCGATATCGTCCGCCATTTCTATGTCGAATAAGGTAGTTTTCTCAAAATGCCGTTTGTGCCAGTCAATCGACCGGTATATGCTTTGGAAGGGCTTCCACGTCGGTTTCAGCGCTTCGGGGATAATACCGTCAAATTCATCCGGCGGCCCGCAAAAAGCTAACCCGAATACCCCGTCCGGCCGTAAGATATTTGCGACATACTCGGTCAAAAAAACATCGCAATGGCCATAGAAATTAAACGAATTAATGCAAATAATCACGTCAAAAAAATGATCCGCATAAGGCAGCTTATGCACATCGGCGTTGATAGGGATAACCTTATCTTGTACACCGGCTTCGCAAATACGTTTCCAATTGCTTGTCGCATCGTTCCACAAATCCGTGGCGAACACAGTAACGCCGAATTCACGCGCTATAAATATTGAGCTGATCGCTTTACCGCACCCCATATCCAGCACGCGCATACCCGGTTTAAGGTTAATGACGCGGGATAAGGATTCCGCAAGTAATACGGGGTTCGAACCCATTGCGTTATTTTCTACCCATTCGAAGTCGTATTTCGCCGTCAACGGGTATTTTGAATGAATCATCGTTTTTACGCGTTCATCATGAAACATGTTATACCTCCCGTTATGTGTATTTTTCAATAATATCGTCCGGCAGATAAATGATAAAACTGCAAATCCCATCCCCGCCGAGGACGGATTTGACTACTTCTCCGTCCAGTTCCACGTCGAACGTGTTTTCCCATTGGGCCTTCGCAAAACCCAAGCTGCAATAACACATCGTTCTGCTGACGGCTCCTTCATCATTTAAAATAGATGTTCTCGCAAAAAGGCAATGGCAAAAATGAAAACGCCTTCTTCGTTCGTCCGTTTCGTTGAAGTAATTTGTCATGTCATAAGGGTGCCTTGAAATATGCAGTTCCGAACCCTTGCGGACAGCGGATAGTACCCCTTCCGTGTTTATCAGGAAATCCAATGCTTCATCGGTGATCAAGTCGCCCCAATAAGTTGTCCCTTCGGCGTGATGCCTTAAAAATTCTTCCTTTTTTTGTTTTCGGCTGTGTTCAAGGAACGAATCTATGTTGTTACCGCATTCGTTTAATTCTTTCTTGAAATCTCCGAACTGCTCCCGTGTAAAGCCATGCCGAACGCGTGTCAATATACCTTTAACCGTTTCCGTGTCCGCCATTTCCTCCAAACGTTTTATGATCACCCGCATGTTACAACAACCGCATTCTCCTTCCGTATCGGGTTCGGGTACGCAAATATCCTTTATCAACGCATCCCATGCTTCCCCGCCCAATTTTTCACAAACCAATTGCTTAAATGCGGGGATAATTTTTTTATCATCCCATGTAATTTCATAATCGTTCATATCTTCCTCGCCTCCTTTTTCCATCATAACCGTGCTATAGTGACAACAGTATGTCGTAATATAAATATCTTTGCGTCTTTTTACAAAAAAAGCCCCGCACGGGAAGCTCAAGCATCATAAGATGCTCCCGCGCAGGGCTGTCACCCGCCTAACCCGGATTGCAAATCCGTTGGTTTATTTATCTGATTTTTTCACCGCAAGCCAAAGTTCGATATAACTTTGTCCGTCAATCTCGCCGTATAATTCCATATCGAGGCCGTTCACTTGTTCATAATTTGATGTTGGCAGCCATTCGGAAAATATTCTTTTGTACAAAGACGATATTGTGCTTCCCAATTCGCTCCAAGGATGTTTTTCAGACGGAAAGATTGCCCATGTATGTGCGGGAATATCGGCAACCGTATATCCTTCGGTTTTACTGTTTGCACTCTTAAAAGCGCACAGCATATAAGGGAATGTATCGGCTTCGGTTTCCCTGTAATCGCATACGGCATGGATTTTGCCCATGTTTTGCGGAACAAAAGCGGGAAGATCACCCGAATCTGCTTCCAACTTGTCGTTTGCGCCGTTGGCGAAGCCTTCATCCCATAAATCGCTGGGTTTTCGTTCCGATGCTTCAAATCCGTCGCCATGAATACCTGAAGTGACCTTAAAAATATCTTCGATGCCAAAAACTTGAAAAGCCTCTTTTGTTTCAATACGGTAATCCATTTCTTTCTCCCCTTTGATTGAAATTTGGAAGGACATTTTCGGATAGGCTTTGAGTGTTACGCCGTCGGCGCGCGCCTCCGTGGGCGTAACCCCGTGCAATGCTTGGAACGCCCGCGCAAACGAAACAGGCGAATCGTAGCCATATTTCACGGCAAGGTCGATAACCTTTATATCGTTGTTTTGAAGTTCAAGCGCCGCCAACGTTAACCTGCGTCTGCGGATATATTCGGAAAGCGAAACATCGGTGATAAACGAAAACATCCTGTAAAAATTGTGCGATGAACAGCAGGCAATCTTTGAAAGCGTTTCTTGGTTTATTTCACCGTCCAAATTTTCCTCAACATACGTAAGCGCGGCGTTCATTCTGCTAAGCCAATCCATGTGTGTCCCCCCCTTCCGATCAAAGAATATTATATATTAAAAAGCACTTCGCAACTTTTATTGACGGATTTTGTTTGCTTGTTTCATAAGCGGATGTGTGATATGAAAAGCCTCCCCGCGACATAAGGAGGCGTTGTTGTTATATTTATTTCCATTCCTCATCGGCCTGTTGTTGAATGCGCCCAAAGCACACGCTTTTATCATCCGCACCTAAATCACGATATGCCTTTGCCAAGTCCTGCGTCGTGACTTCCAACATTTCCATAAATTGTGTGGCGGCGAATTCCAGCTTAGGGTCAGATTCGTCTTCACCGTAAACACAATGCAACAGGTTTTCAATCATTTGATCCATGCCCCACAACTTGATGTGCAACAATTCGTGGATGATAACCTCTTCGATATTGGTTACTTTGGGATTGTGGTTGTTGATTAACAAAATAGCGGTTTTGTCAGCTTGGTCGATTTTTACATCCCCGGTTTTACGCCATTCTTTGGTCACAAATTCCAACTTTATGTCCCAATCCCGCAAACGCAAAATATCTTGCCATTTTTTCATGTATCCCTGCACTTTTTCAAAGTCGAACATACTTTACCTCCGATAAAAAACATTGTCCGCTTGTTATTACATTAATTAACCCCGCAACACCTCCATCAGCATCGTATAAAACCGCAAATTATGAATCGTCGCCAGCCGACTGCCCAAGCTGTCCCCAATACTCACCAAATGCCGCAAATAAGCACGGGAATAACGCGTACAAGCCAGACAATCACACAACGACGACACAGGTCGCGCATCGCGCCGGTGGACATCATCCAATATATAATGATACCGATAAAACGGGCGCGACAAATCAATGTGTTCGCGCCTTTCAAATTCCTCATTAAATACATAAAGCCTATGATGGCGCGCCTCCCGCGTAGGTATCACACAATCAAACAAATCATACCCCATACGCACGCAAGCAACAATATTTTCCGGCCGTCCCACACCCATAGCATATTTAATCCCATCATCAGGCATAAGCTCCGCCGTATAAGCAAGTATATCCTCGGTCAAATTACCCTTATCATCCAAAGGCCACCCGCCAAAACCAAAACCCGAAAACCCCATCCGTATAAGCGCGTCCGCGCATTCCCTGCGCAGCGACTTTTCATTCCCGCCCTGTATAATGCCGAACAACCGAGGTGTGGTTGAATCAATGGTATGCTCGGGGTTCGGGGGCAGGGATTCCCAGGACGCGACATTCCCTTCGTGAATGCGCTTATGCGATTGCGCATCATCGCGCACGCTCTTTGCGCGATTAGGCGTACAAACGACGTGGGAAATCCCTGCCCCCGAACCCCCCCGTCGTGCACTTTTATTAAAAACCTCCATCGATTGCCCACCCCACCGTATCGTCGTTTCCACGGCGCGCGCCTGCACATCGTACCCGTCCGAAGGATGCGTGCAATAATCAAGCGCCATCAGCACATCGGAGCCGTAAGCCAGTTGCGATTGTATACATTTCTCGGGGGAAAGGATCACCTTTTTACCGTCACGGCGGAAGATGATACCATCCTTGCGGATTTCACCCATGGACGCGTTTTCGCGCAGGAGGGAAAAGACTTGGAACCCGCCCGAATCGGTGACGATGGGACGGTGCCAATTGCAGAAATTATGCAAGCCGCCGAGAGCCTTAACTGTAGCCGCGCCGGGCTTGGTCATCAGATGGTAGGTATTCATCACAATGCCTTGCACGCCGACGCTTTCGAGGTCAGCCGAATCCACGCAGCGTACGACGCCGCGGGTGCCGTCGGGGAAAAAAGCGGGCAGGGGGAGGTTTTTCATATTTGATCACCGCGTGAAGTGTATTGCCGCGGATAAGGCTTGTCAAATAAGACATTAAGCATATATATTGAAGCAACAAAATTAACGGGAGGGCGGGACAGAAAGGACGGTTATTATGGATCGCATCCAATGGCTGGCTGAAAACGGCGGCCCCGCGTTGAAGTTGCGTATGATAAAGGAAGCGTTGGTCAACAAATACGATTTCGACGCGGACAAGTTAGCGGACGCGCTTTTACGGGATGACAGGATCCGCAAGACGTTGGGGTATTTCTATGCCTTCTATAACTTTGATGTGATGCGGAACAACCCGTATGACCTGATCCATAACTGTTATGAAAATTGCTTGGAAATGTTTATGCCTTTTCTGACGCGCTTAGGTTTCCACGCGGGTGTAACCGTTTTTAACCAACGGGTTTTATATCTGCGTAATATATATCCCCGCCTGTTCGAAATCTCCGCGGGGAGCAATGCCATGCCCTTCCACGGGATCATCGTAACCAAATTAATGTTAAAGGCGGGTTACTTCGACGCCGAAATGGAAACCCATATACGAAAGCAATTGGACGCCGTGCATAAAACCGCAACCTTGGGCAGATATGATTTTTACGAAACGGACAAGGCCTTCATACGGCAGCCCAAGCGTTGGAAGGGCTTCCTGATCCTTAAGGATATGTACAATCCCTATACCGGCACGTTGCCGTTGCCGATCATCTATGTAATCGAATTGCTTCTTTATATACGGGAATATATCGGGGACGAAACAACCCGTGACAAGATCGACGATGTCATGCGTTTCATCCTTTCACCCGAATACCAAAAAACCCGCGGGGATTACGGCTGGCATTGGGATGCCGATAAAAAGACCTACCACGCGACCACCGGCGGTTTCGGGCTGCCGCTGTACAAAGGGGGGCTCGTCGGTAAGGAGGCGTGGGGCTTTTTATCCTTGTTGGAAACGGCGTCCCTTTCCCCTGTTGTGCGGGCGTCCGAATGGTTCGCCAAATGCTTGAGCCACTTGGGGCAATACGAAACTTACCGGGGGACGTATTTGTTCCCCGACAATTTGCTTTCGCACCTTACCCACCAATCGCCCGGCGGTATGGAAACCTTGTATCGGGCTTTTTTATCGGAGGACGCGTTCACCGCGGTAAAAAGGAGCGACCGGAGGTTGCTACTGCATGAATTATACAGCACGTTGTATATGGCGGTTTTGCTTAACCGCCGAAAGATAGGATCATCCCAACAGTAACGCTCCGTAGACCAACGCCCCCGCGACCATCAACGCGGGATGGACTTTAAACTTCGTTAAGCACAATAAGCTCGCCGCGCCCAAGATCAATAAATGTACCCACCCGATCCCGTTCCACGTCGAAATGAAATTACGCAGCGCGATATCCGCCAGTAATACCGCAATGGTTGGCCTGATGTATTGGGTCAGCTTTTTTATTTGTGGCGCGTCCTTGTAACGGGTGAGCAAACCCATCAGCGCAAGCATCATAATCAATGACGGTGCGATGGTGGAAAATAAAGATACGAGCGAACCCCCCACGCCAGCTTGCGTGTAACCGATGAAGGCTGCCATCTTGGGGGCGATGGGGCCGGGTAGGGCGTTACCCATGGCTAGGACTTCGGCGAATTCGGCTTCGGTAAGCCAACCGAATACCGTTACGGCTTCGTGTTCGATGAGGGGGATAATGGAAGGGCCGCCGCCGTAGCCCAAAAGGTTGGCGATAAAGAATACCCAAAGTAATTCGAGGTATATCATGACCCGCTACCTGTAACATCCGAAGGAGGCGTTTCGTCCGAAGGCGGATTTTTCCTAAAGAGGTTTATCATCTTTTCCCCCATGAAGGCCCATAAAAAAAGCCCGCCCAGCACGACCGCCGGATGCAAACCCAAAAACCAAAATATCGCAAACACGACAAGCGCGTGGATAGCCGTCGCAACCCAACCCAACCCTTTTGCGGCGATGACGATGAACTGCCAAGCCATTACCGCCATCATCATACCCACCACGGGTACCATCGCGCGGCTCATGCCCTGCGCCCACGGTTGGTCAGCGAAATGCGAAAGCGTGGTCAGCAGGACCACCATGAGGGTCGCCGTGGGTATCACCATCGCGAACATAGCAACCGCGAGGCCCAATACGCTCCCCACCTTGTATCCGATATACCCCGCCATTTTGGTATTGATGGGCCCGGGCAGGGCATTACCTACGGCCACAACCTCGGCGAATTCATCGTCGCCCATCCACGCGTAACGTGTCACGACCTCCCGCCGCACGAAAGGGATCGACGCGGGCCCGCCGCCCCAGCACAACATCCCGCTGCGCAGGAAAGCGAGGAAGAGGTCGCGGCACAGCTTTGCGTTTTTTTCCGCAACGGAATCCTTGTGATGCCCGTGCATAAATACCCCTTTTTTTGCATGACATTAAAGCGTGTGCTATTATAACCCTAATTTCCCATCAACGGGAGGTTTTTCATGCAGCAAAAAATCATCGTCATGACGCAGCTCGCACTCTACGACAAACATGAAGGCTACACCGACCAAATGGCCAATGATTACTTCCGCCATGACTATATCTACCGTAAAAACCTCGGGACACGCTTTGCCGTGGGTTTCGGCGGTCTTATCATGCTGGGCTTATATTGGGCGCGCAATATATTCATCGACGGCACGGACCTGTTCGAGCTCGAGCTTACTACGTATCTATACGATTCCATCCTGTTTATCTTGGCCGTGCTCGCGGTCTATTCTTTGATTGGAACGATACAGGGCACGCGGGAATATTACCTCGTGCAGAAACGCTTGACCCGTTACCACGCCTTGGTACGCCAATTGGAACGTATCAACGAACATGCGCAAAAGACGGCGCAGGATAAGGCGATCGAGGAGGGTGAGGCAAAGATCATGGAAACGAAACCGCGCCCGACGCGCCCCCGACGTACGATAGGTGAAGCGGAGGATGAATTGTCAACCACCCGCCGCGTGGAACCCATCGATACAAATTTAGACAACACAAGCCCCCTCGTATACAGGAACCCTTTCCCCCCATTAAAGGCAACGCCGCAAAGGAGCACGGATGAAACCCATGGAACAGATACTGATAATGCGGGAGATACTCGTCAAAACGTATAAACAGCTGGAAGTATTCATACAGCCCGTTCTCAAATTCCTTTTGGGGTTGTACGTCTTTACCGGCATCATCGGCATCGGTCATGTGCATCCCGCTTTAACCGATTATGCGGAACAACTCACCTCCACGCTGGTGGTATGGTTGTTTGCTTTGTTGTTCACCGTCATGCCCACCAATTTGAGTTGGCTGTTGATTATCATAACGATAGCGGTCCAGATTTCCGCCACGGTGGAGTTGGCGCTGGTCGTTTTCCTGTTCCTTTTGTTCGTATTCCTGTTTTATGCGCGGATGGCGCCGCGGGAGAGCTTCCTTATCCTGTTCGTGATGGTCGCGTTTCGGTTTAACATACCTTACCTCGTGCCGCTTTTGGTTGGCTTGTATTTCCCCGTTTCGGCAATTATCCCCGTGACGATCGGCGTGTTTATGCATGCGCAAATGCCCGTCATCTTCGGTCTGATGACCCCGCAGGCTACGCTCGTGGATGTGGAATTGACGGACTTACCCACGGTGCTGCCGGAGATTTTCAGCAGCGTATATTCCACGCTGCTTTCCGGCATCGGTATGTCGCAGGGTTGGATCGTCACGGCCGTCGTGTTCGCGCTCGTGATTATTTTGGTACATGTCGCCAGCCGCCAAGCCATCGATTTTGCGAAGGAAATCGCCATCGCGCTGGGTTGCGTGATGACGGTATTCGGTTTTATCATGTCCGTGTTGGTAGCCGACGACACCATCGGCATCGGCTCCGTCATATGGTTTACGGTTATCAGCGGTATAATCGCGTTGGTGATACGCTTCTTTGATTCGGTGCTGGATTACCAGCGGGCGGAGTCGGTACAGTTCGAGGACGATAATAACTATTACCACGTCCGCATTGTACCCAAAATAATCCTTACCCGCCCGAAGCGTACCGTGCGCCGTATCCGTCCAACGGAAGAAACAACGGAGGAACCGCGTACGCGCCCCCGTCCGCCGCGCCCCCGCACGGATGAAACGATCCATCGCCCCGCCCGGCCAAGACCCGCCCCGCCACCTTCCGAACCGGAGGTATAGATTATGTTCAACGCCGTCAACCGTTGGCTCGTTGAGTATACGGATTTGCCGCCCCTGACCATCCCCCAAATCGGTCCGTTTGAGATATTGGATATCTTTATCGTGACTTGTGTGGTGTATGTCATTTTGCGTTGGATTCGGCGTACCCATGCGTGGATATTGCTGAGGGGTATTATCGCGATCGTTTTTTTGGCATTGTTGGCGCAGATCTTTAATTTGTACGCCCTCATGTGGCTGATACGGAACGCTTCCGCTATGGGGTTGGTGGTTATCGTTATCCTTTTCCAGCCGGAATTACGCAAGGCGCTGGAGCAAATCGGCCGCGGGAAATACCTTGCCTCGTTTAAAAACGAAGCGGAGCAAAAGAGCCACGCCGAAGTAAGCACCATAGAAAAAATCATTAAAGCGGCGAAAGCCATGTCGGCGGCCGGTACCGGCGCGTTGATCGTGTTGGAACAGGACATCGACCTGAGCGATTATGAACGCGAAGGCATCGCGTTGGACGCGCAGGTATCCGCACAACTTTTGCTTAATATATTTGAAAAAAACACCCCCCTGCACGACGGTGCCGTAATCATAAGGGAAAATCGCGTGGCGGCGGCTTCGTGTATCCTGCCGCTTACGGCGGAGCATGTGGATTCGGAGATAGGTACGCGGCACCGTGCCGCCATCGGTATAAGCGAAGCCTCGGACGCGCGGGTGGTCGTTGTGTCTGAGGAAACGGGAACGATTTCGATTGCCATTGCGGGTGAGATAATCCGTGACGTCAACGAAGGTCAAATGCGTGATATGCTTGTGTGGGGTAAGCCGAATAAACAACGGTTCGCCCTTTTCCGAAAAAAGGTGAAATAAAATGAAGGAATCCAACACACTGCGCCTAACCGTAAAAAAGAAGAGGTTCGGCGGTATTTCGGGCTTGGCTAAGATCGCCGCGCCGAAGACGGCTTCCATGGCGTACAACGCTTTGCGGGTAGGCCCGAGGCTTATCTTACGCTCCGCGTTTGAGTTGCTGCGCGCCAACATCATTACGCGCGTACTCTCCTCGATCGTCTTGCTTTCGATAGATACGGTGAGCTTCATCCGTAAGCGGATTTCGCTTAAGCAATACCTGATTGATATCGCGTTGGCGGTTATGTTGGTGGTGGGCGGCACGCTGGGTTGGAATTTCGGCAGCCGTGTAGGGGATATACTGATAGAAAACGCGGTGCTGCTCGTCCTTGCCGGGATGGTCGGCGCGGGTGTCTTTGGTACGGCGGCGGGCGCGATCGCGGGTAAGGTGATAGGCCTGTTCGTACAGGATGACAATGCGGATATGTTGGTGATATATAACCGGGTGTACGACGGTTTGGCCGAGGAATACACGTTGGACGAACGTGAACGTGAAGCCGTCGCCGACGATATCTATATTTGCGATAAAATATTGAAGGATACGTTTTGCCAAAAGGACAGAGAGCGGTTTGCCCGCGCATATATAGAGCCTTATTGTGAGGAAGCGATGACATTAAGGGGTTCGGAGCAATGAAATGGTAAAGAAGGTCGTGGCGTTCTTTTATACGGATATCCTATGGAAACTGCTGGCTTTGGGCTTGTCGGTTATTCTTTGGTTGGTGAGCATGACGATGTTCGACCCGGAGGAAAACAAATTCCACCCGACGACGCTTCTCTTGGACAATATAGCCGTACTCGAAGCGGAAAATGTCGTGTTGCTCAACGATTACGAATTATTGACGCGGGATATCATGGTGGGTGTACGCGCCGCGGCCAGCCAGCTTACCCCGACACAAATGCAGGAAATACGCCCGAGCATCGACTTTCGCGCGGTATTGGGCTGGGAGGTGCACGCGGCTGAAGGGTTGACGGAAATAGCATTGCCCGTAAGCGTTCATTTGCCGCTTGGGTTAACCCTGCTGCATACCACGCCGTTTGAGGTGATCGTACGATTGGACGCACTCATAAGGTCTTCTTTTCCGGTCGAAATCATACAAATCGGCACCGTCGGCACGGGTGCGCAATTAGAAAGCCTTTCGGTGGCTAATACCTCCGTTACGCTGACGGGACCGCGTTCCGTCGTCAATCAAGTGGGGCGGGTACAGGTTTTTGCGGATGTACAGGGACTGACGGAAAACGTATCCTCCTCGGTACCGATTACGGTATATGATATATACGGTTATGACATAACCGAAGCCCTCACCTTAAACGTATCGGAAACGGTCTTAAGAAAGGAAATACTCCACGTTAAACGCGTACCCTTCCGACCCGTAATCGCGGGGACGTTGGCCGAGGGTTTTGCCGTGGCCGAATACGAAATAACCCCGACGGAAATATACTTGGCGGGCACGGCGGAACGTATGGCGGATATCGAAGCCATCGTGCCGATCTTCGATTTGGAACAGGCGAGCGAAGATTTCAGCCGCGTTTTTAATATCAACGATGAAGGATGGCTGCCTGTCGGTACGGCTCTGGCGCAAGGACAGCTTTCCGGCGTGTACTTTAATGTTACCGTTGAACCGATCAACGAGAGAACGATAAACATTCTACGCAGGAATATCGGTGTGTTCGGCGGTAATGCCTTATATACCGTGCAAAACAACCCCACCCACGTGACGGTGCGCGTCAGCGGGCCGGCGTCCCGTATCGCGCAGCTTATGCCGACGGACATCACCGTCAATCTAAACCTGCATAACAGGGAGATCGGTATACACCGCATTCCGTTGCAAGTGATACTGCCCTCCGGCTTTCATTTGGAAGGGCCGGTGCCTTTCTTGGAGGTACGGATATACGAACCCGCGGAGCATACCGCCGAAAACAACGGGATAAACCAAAATACGCAACCGCCCGTCGATCCCAACCCGCCGACCGATCCCGATCCTTCCGATGACCCCGATCCCGACCCTGATCCCACGGAAAACGGGGAATACCCCAACGGTGAGGAACCTCCCGAGGAGGATTAACGACTTTTAATGATAAGACAAATCTTGGCGTTAAAGGGCAACCCGCGGTTATGCATCGTCACCGAGCCCTTGTGGGGTATACCCCATGCGCTGTACATACCGTTCTTTCCGCTTTATATGCACACCCTCGGGCTTGGGGATTCCGACATCGGCATCCTCGTTTCCGTAGGTTTTTTCTTGCAAATGATATCGGCTTTTATCGGCGGTGTTGCGTCGGATAAATACGGTCGGCGGCTCACGACGTTTGTGGCGGATATCCTTTCATGGACGATCCCGGTGGGGATATGGGCGTTGGCGCAGGATTTCCGTTGGTTTCTGGTCGCGGCGGTCTTTAATTCCATTTGGCGCGTGAGCGATACCTCATGGCAATGTTTATTGGTGGAGGACGTGGAGGCCGATCGCATCGTCCGTTTATACCAATGGGTATATATCGCGGGTTTGCTGTCGGTTTTTTTCGCGCCGATATCGTTTTATTTCCTGCGGGTGCACAGCTTGGTGCCCGTCATGCGGGTACTCTTGGGCTTCGCGTTCGTATCGATGACGTTGAAGTTTTTCCTTATGTATAAATTCGGGATGGAAACGGGCCAAGGGCGCGTGCGTATGGCCGAAACGAAGGATACGTCGTTGTTCACACTATCCTTACAGTGTAAGGATGTGTTCTTGCAAATTATCAGGACACCCGCCACCTTACGGGTGCTCGCGTTGATTATCCTGCTAAATATCCAACAGATTTCCAGCAACAACTTTTTTTCACTGTACGTCGCGCAGGATTTGGGTGTGCCGGAGCAGAACCTTGCGCTCTTCCCCATCCTGCGGGCGGGTATTATGCTGGTATTTTTCCTCTTCGCGCAGGTGTGGTTAAATCGATTCCCCTTATACGCGGTTATGCTCGGCGGGCTTGCGGTTTATATTACGGGGCACGTTTGGTTGCTTTCGATACCCGGATACGGCAGTACGCCGTATGCCGCCGTACCGATTTTGTCGCTGGTTTTGTTCACCGTAATCGACGCTTGCGCCGCTTCGCTTTTCCTGCCCAGGCGGGATTCACTGGTCATATTAAACGTGGACCCGCAGGAACGCGCGCGCATTATGGCATTGCTGCTCGTGATTATGCTGGGCGTATCCAGTCCCTTCGGGTACATAGTGGGGGCGATGTCGGAAGTGAGCCGTCGGATACCGTTTGTGATGAGTATCGGGCTGTTTGTGCTGATGGGGGTTATCGTTTTAATGGAACGGAAGCGAAAAATTGAAATAAAAACGTAATATGTTATACTTCATCCGTAGGCAACTTTGTTTCAAATAGGGACAAGGTTAAGGGGGAGACACCCATGACTAAAAACGAAGCCTGCGCATACGGATTGCTTTGCAGTCCGTAAACCTTGCACGTCTATCACAAACAGAAAGGAAGGGGCGAAAACCCATAATAAAAAACATACGCGTTGTAGACGCGCAGGGTACGGAATATGGAGCAACCTATCCGCGGCGGGCCAGAGGGCTCGCCAAAAAAGGCAGGGCACGCTTCATAGAGGATAAGACCCTGATGCTGGCGTGTCCTCCCGCACATTATAAAAATCCGGAGGATACCATGAATAATAATGATAACGTAAACACCGCGGCAACCGCGGAAGCACCCGTTAGCAACGGCCCGAAGCCGGCCGAAAACCTGCCGAACGGGATCCCCGTCACCCTCGAACCGCGCAAGTGGCTGGTGGACTGGACGAGGAACAACAAAACGAACAAAGTCAGCCGCGTCTTCGTCACCGACATGACCGGCGGCCTAACCGAAGCCCTTTGCCTGGGAGACTGGGCTTGGAACTGGTCAACCGTCGATTCACCCATGATGTCGTTGCAAGCGAATACGGAATACGTCATCACCTTTTGGCTGAACGGCGGCGAAACCGAAATCGAACAGGAAACCTGCCAATTTCGGGTTTACCTCAACGGCGACGGTGAAAACCCCTTGATCTACCCCCTTAACAGGGACGTGATCAAACCGCTTAAGTATCATAAGGGCTGGTACCGTTTCGCCATCCCCTTCAACACGGGCGAATCGTACAACGACACCGTGCGGGTAATGCTCCAGTTCGTCGCCATGCGCGCGTACTGCGCAATCCTGCCCGACAAGCCCGAATACGCCGACTTACCCGATGAGGAACGCCCCGACCCGCGCATCCCCCAACGCCACAACATCGCACACGGCGCAAGCGGCTACCCGCGGGACAAAAGCTGGTCGTATCTGGTGTTCGGCAATGAAGCGACGGACCCCGCAAACACCGGGGGGTCGTCGGGACGGAATTCCGGCAATACCAAAAAGCGCTCCGGCGCACTCGAACAATTCGTAAACGCAGGCGTGGACATCGAGGGGTTGTTGGAACATATGGATTCTTACAATCTGATGGAACTGCTCCGCGAAGATGGCGCCATCGAACGCCTTTCGAACTTGGGCGTGGACATCGACGGGTTGTTGGAACACATGGATGACGATGACAAAATAGAACTGCTTAGGGACATGATGTAAAACGATTAAATGTAACGCAGCCACATTAAAACACGAGCCGCCCTTCTTAAAACGGGGCGGCTTTTTGATGGGTGACGTTTTTTGTCGATACGGTTTTATTTCTGCGAATCCGTCTTAAACCCAACCCAAGAAAATGACTCGTCAAAATTAATCTCCGATATTCCGCAGAAAGGAATCTCCTGTGCAAGTGAAAATTGACGCATAACGACAACATGCGTTACGGCAATGATTTTCTTGTATTTTTTATAACGCAGAAGCGCGTTTTTGGCGCGGTTGAATACGTCCGAGAGGTTTTCGAATTTTATTTCACTATCGTTCGGGCATACCCCTTTGTACGCGGCGCATAATTCACTTGCTTTTATTGATTCTTCCTTGGACGAATATTGGAAAGATAAATCGGGCATCCACTCATGCAAATCCACTTCGACCCTTATGTCCAACATCCTATTTTTGGCTATAATCGCCGCCGTTTGCAATGCCCGTGTATACGGGGAAGATACGATTATCTCGGCATCGTCCAACCTCGCGTCAAAGGAAGCCTTTTCGGCAATACTAATGCCGTTTTCGGTAAGCTGGGCCAAATCGAGTCCATGACCGATATATTTCCTTTCTCTGACAAACGAATAATCGGGCTCACTATGCCGCACAAATACTATTTTTTGCATTACACGCACCCCTTGTTTGACATTTGAACACGAAATTAATAATCATTCAAACTCTTAAAATTATTCGGGAAAAAATAGAACTCCATTCCCGTTCTATACCCTGTTTCCGATTCAATATCCAATTGATTCCATATGATTATTCTATATAGAAAAGCCGTATATGTACGTGTTCCGCCGTCTCTGTATACTACGGGTATCGGGAATATTAATACCGACACCAAAATAATAATCAATGTAATCAATCTATTTTTCTTTTTCACCGCAATACCGCCCGATATTTTATTCTAATATTACCACCTTTTTATACTTCACGCACATGCTCCCTACCAGCACGATCGGTTCTTCGCAGGTTGTGCGGATTTCGATTTCGATGCGCTGCCCTTCTATGTAGGTGATGCGTATTATTGCGAGGTGGCGAGCGGTTTCATTACCGGGACCGCCGAGTTCCAACCGTCCGTACCGCAAATGTTCCGGCGGCAGGGTAGCGTCGAAGAAAAACGTAAAGCGCGGCGGCATGAGGCGTACGTCCTGCCCGGGCGGCAAGGGTTCGACGGGCAGGCTTATTTGCCGCAGTACATGCGTATACCCGCCGTGTGTATGCGTGTCTAAATAAATCACGTCGGCCAATTGAATGTTCATCAGTAAGATATCCATCGCGCCGCGCGCATTTTCGAAAATGCTTAGCCGTGTGATGATACGCGCGGATGCGTTCGCCGCATACCGCCACACAAATAAGACGCCCAGCGAAAGGATAAACCACACACCCAAAGCGATCGTGACCTCCAAAAGGGTATAACCGCCGCGGCTACCCATCCCTGTGCAAAGCCTTTATCACTTCATCCGCGGTGGTTCGGCCTTCTGACAATGCCAGCAGCGCGTTTTTCCGTAATCCCCGCTTTTTGCGTATTTGCATGGCGAAACGCATGGGGTCAACGGCGAAATCACGGCGGAGGCTTTCGTTCATAAGAACGTATTCGTATACGGCGAATCGGCTTCGGTACCCCGTGTGCCTGCAATGTCCGCAGCCCGTCCCTTCGAAAACGGGTGTATCGGGCGGTATCTCCAGCAAAACGCTTTGTTCGGCGGTCAATTCCGCCGATGCGCGGCAATCCGGGCAAATCCGACGTACCAGTCGCTGCGAAACAATCCCGTTCAACGCGGCGGCGGCGAGGTAATGCTCGATGCCCATGTCGGTCAGGCGTTCGATAACACCCGCGGCGTCGTTGGTATGCAGGGTGGTGAGTACCACATGGCCCGTAAGCGCGGCTTGGATGGCGATACGGGCGGTTTCCGTATCGCGCATTTCGCCGATCATGATCACGTCGGGGTCTTGCCGCAGGATATATTTAAGCGCGGCGGCAAAACCCAAGGCGCCGGGGTTGTGTGACGCGTTGATGTGGTTGACGCCCAAAAGGGGATTTTCGACGGGGTCCTCCACGGTGACGATATTACGTCCCGTTGTATTAAGCTCCTCAAGGAATGTACTGAGCGTGGTGGATTTGCCGCTGCCCGTGGGCCCGGTGATGATGACCGCCCCATACGGTTGTTTGAACAGATGCGTGAGCTTTTCCAAATCAGGCGCGGAAAAGCCAAGGTCATCTTTGCCGATGCGTGTATTGCCGCCGTACAATAAACGGATGACGGCTTTTTCGCCTTGGGTCGTGGGTATCGTCGACAGCCTGAAATCCACCGTTTCACCGTGCACGGGCATAGTAAAATGACCGTCCTGCGGAAAGCGTTTTTCCGCGATGTCCATACCGCCCATCACTTTCAGGCGCGATATGATATTGGGCAGCAAACCGATGTCAATCGCCCCATGCACCCGCAAATCACCATGCACGCGGTAACGCGCGCGGAGTTGGCTGCCGAAGGGTTCGATATGCAGGTCGCTGGCGCGGTTTAATACGCCCGAATCGATGAGTGAATCGATGAGGCGTACCGCCGGCGCGGCGTTGAGCTGCATCAACAGCTTGGGGTCCGTCAAATCGCGGTCTTGCAATCTTTTTTCAAAAACGAAGCGTGAAGCGATATTCCGTATCGCATCATCGCCGTAGGTTTGGTTTATGTAATAACGGATATCCTCCTCGTTGGCATAAAACGGCTCGATGAAGCAATGCGTCAACGCGGACAGGTCGTTTATCGTCTTTACGCACCTTGGGTTTGGCAGGGCCGTATAAAGGATATCACCCTCCCGTTTGACGGGCAGGGCGATATAACGCGCCGCGTAGTCGTGACCCAACAGCAGCGCGGCTCCTTTATCGATTTCAACCGTTGAAAGGTTGGTCACGGGGTGGGTGATGCCTCGATGGTGCGCCCCCCCACCACGTATTTACGCTCCTCTTCGGATAACGCGTTGTATGCCCTGTGCACCCCATCGGGGCTGTCCGTTATATTTACCACCACGCCGTGTTGGGTGTTCGTCTCCCACGTTGCTTCCGCGGTTTGGATGTTTGCGCTTTGCGCGTTTAAGAACCCTGCCGTTCGCAGGTTACCCAATATCGCGTTCATGTTTGCGCCTTGTACGGCCCTGCCGCGTTCGGCGCGGTACAACTCCATTGCGTTATGTATTACATGGGCCGATTGGATATCGCTGCGCAGGCGCGCGCGGTCGGTGGTATTTAGGAATATCGGGATCAATATCGCGGCGATGATCGCCAATATCGCGAGTACGATGGTCAATTCCATTAATGTGAAACCGTTTTTGCTGTGCATAAAAATCATCCTTCCTTATATTAAACCGCCGTAGCCAACTCAAATGTCGGCAACACAATCGCCAACATAACCAACGCCAATATAAATCCCAGCGTCAAAGTGATTATCGGTTCCACCAATTTATTCAACCGTCGTAAGGTACGTTGGTAGGTTTGCGTAAAATGGATTTGGCATTGCGCCATCGTTTGGGATAAGCTACCCGTTTCCTCGCCCACACGCGCCAAGCCCACCAATAAAGGGTCGATATACGGTAGATCCGTCAAAGTCGCCCAAAACGGCCGTCCCGCGGCTAATGCACCGTGTACGTTCAACAAATCGCGTTTAACTAAGGTATTTCCCATTACCTCCGCGCATACGGGCATCGCACCCGATACGGATTGCCCCGTACCCAGCATCAAATTAAGCGATTGCACCAAACGCAGGTTAATCCCCTGCCGAAACAACGTGAAACGTAATTGCGCCGCCGCGACCGCGTTCCTCCCCTTGCCGCTCCGCAAAAGGGCGATCACGCCCAATATAACCGCACCCAAACCAAAAGCCAGCCACCACGCGTGACGGGTCATAAAAGCGGAAATGCCGAGCAATCCCCGCGTAAGCGCGGGCAACGCGACGCCGGAATGATCAAATACCTGTGAATATCCGGGTAAAACAACCGTCACCGCCATAATGATGACGCCAAGCATCATGAGGGTGACCGCCGTCGGGTACAGTAAAGCGGCAGCCAATTCGTCCCTCGTTTTCGCTTGCCGTTCGTAGAAGTCCGCCAATTGTTCGCACACGCGGGGCAATTGCGCGGTCATTTCGCCGATGGTGATAAAACCGCACATAAAAACAGGGAAAACCTTCGACGCCGCCAAGGCACTCGCGAAGGCTTCCCCTTGCAGGATTTTATTATGTATGTCGGGCAGGGTTTGCTTCATTAAACGTCCTTCGGTTTGCGGGAGCAAGGTGGGTATAACGTCCTTTACAGGTACACCCGCCCCCAGCAAAAAAGAAAGTTCCCTACAGAAAACCGCAAGGTCATGCGGGCGTACAGATGCCCCTGTACGCGACAATAAATCCCCGATATCCCTGTGCCACATCGAAACAACGGGTTTGACGTTTTTTGCATGGGAGGCGGGCGGATATATCATACAGGCAGCTCCGGTTTTTAAACGGATTGTTATCCAACGTTCCCATTGCGTCAATATGCGAAATGTCCATATCGAAGCGATACACACACGCGGATGTATTTACTAGGATGCATCGCGGTAAAGAAAATGTAATAAACGCTTGTACCCCGTAAATAATAGGATTATAATAAAAGGAGTAAATATATGAACGAATGGGGCTAAGCATGTACGCAGCCGGTCTTACCCATACAGGGCAAGTGAGAAGCCAGAACCAAGACGCGATTTTCGTTTCGGCGGATGCCGTGGGGCCGTTACCCAATCTCTTTATTGTGGCGGACGGCATGGGCGGCCACAAAGCAGGCGACGTCGCCAGCAATCAGGCTGTCGAACGGTTCCATAAATATATCAGCGAAATGCCCAAACCCAAGGAACCGGCGGATAGTTATATCCAATTGCTTTATTCGGTCGCCGAAAGGATCAATCGGGAACTCTTTGAACTGGCAAGGGCCCACCCGGAGGAAATGCACGGTATGGGTACGACGTTTATCGCTTGCGTTATTGAAGGCGGGCGGGCCGATTTTGTGCATGTGGGCGACAGCCGCGTGTATGCGGTTACGCCGGAGGGTATCGAGCAGTTTTCAAACGACCATACCTACGCCGAGGAGATGTTCCGCGCGGGCGAAATCACCGCCGAAGAAGCGCGGATGCACCCCAAGCGGCACCATTTGACACGCGTGCTGGGTTTCGACCCGTATGTGGAGCTGGACGGATTCTCCCGCAACTTGGAGGGGATTTCGTCCGTTTTGTTATGTACCGACGGGCTGAGCAATATGATGGATGACGGCCAATTGATGAAAATTGTGAATCGCGAGGGATATGTGGAAATACGGGTGCAGGTGTTGGTGGACGAAGCCAATGCACGTGGCGGGTCGGACAACATCAGCGCCGTCCTTATCGACTTACGAGAAGGGACGCAGCAATGAAACTTGATGCGGGGCATATCGTATCCAACCGGTATGAGATAGACGAAGTATTGGGCAGGGGCGGCATGTCCGTCGTTTACAAGGCGCTTGACCGTAAATTGGGGCGTTACGTAACGCTTAAGGTATTAAAGGATGAATATTCGGCGGATGAGGAATACGTCTGCCGTTTTCCCGTGGAAGCGCAAGCGGCCGCGGCGTTGAACCACCCTAACATCGTACAAATTTATGATAACGGGCAGGACGGGGATATATGCTACATTGTGCTGGAATATATCGACGGCACGAATCTGAAAACGCTGATCAACCGAAAGGCACCCTTCAATAACGATACGACCTTGGCGGTAGCGATACAAATCGCCGAAGGCTTGTCCGAAGCGCACAGCTACGGTATCGTCCATCGCGACGTTAAGCCGCAGAACATACTCGTGACGCCCAACTCCACGGTAAAAGTCACCGACTTCGGCATCGCGCGCGTAGCCAAGGCCTCGACGCTTACCGGCGGCGGCGGTTCGATGGGCAGCGTGCATTATTTCTCGCCCGAACAGGCGCGCGGCGGCTTCGTGGATAACAAAAGCGACATATATGCGTTGGGCATAACGCTGTACGAAATGGCGACGGGGACGCTTCCCTACGACGGCGACTCCACCGTAGCCGTTGCGCTTAAGCATATCAACGATCCGCTGCCCGATATGCTGGCGATCAACCCCCATATATCGGAAAGTTTGGAACGTATTATTCTAAAAGCGACCGAAAAATCCCCTATAAAGCGTTACCAAAGCATGGAGGAAATGTCGTCGGACCTGAAGCGTGCCCTCGCCGGTGAAAGCGAACCCGTCCCCAACCGCCAAGCCGCGCAATCGGAAGAGGACGATCCCTCCTACTACGATAACGACGGCTACGATTATTACGACAACGACGATCACGCGGACGAGGACAGTAAAAAAGAGGACCGTAAGGTAATGCTCTACGGCGTATTGCTTGCGTTGCCCCTTATTTTGATTATCACGCTGGTATCCTTCGGCATATACCGTTGGCGGCGCAACGATTGGATAGATATCATCGACCTGACGGGCATGAGCCTGTACGCCGCGCAGGAATGGGCCGAAGGGAAGGGCCTCGAACTGGTTTTTACGGAGGTGTACAGCGACGATTTCGCTGAAGGATATGTTTTTAACCAAATACAAACGCCGGACTTTAACGCCATGCGCCCCGGTGATGCTTTTCACGTAAGTTTGAGCAAGGGACCCGAACCCTATATCATTATGCCGTTATTAGAGAGCCTAACCTACGAGGACGCAAAGGCCGAATTGGAAGCGTTAAGGGCGGGTTTCCCCCTTGAAATCGAACGGACCGACCATGTGGACGCCGAATTGCCGAGGGATAAAGTCGTGGCGCAGGAGCCGTTGCCGGGTACGGTCGTACGAATGGGCGACAAAATTATCCTGCAGGTCTCCGTCGGCCCCGAACAGACCCAAGTACAGGTACCCAACCTGATCAACAGACCCGAAACGGAAGCGAACGCGCTGGCTGCGGAAGCGGGTTTAATCGTCGGCATACCCGAGCGGCGGGAAAACATGACGCATGCCGCGGGTATGGTTTTCGGGCAAAATTTGGCGCCTTATGATATGGTGGAGCGTAATACCGTGATTATCCTGAGCGTTTCCACGGGACCGCCGCCCGCCCCGCCGCCCGGACCTTCTCCAACCCCCACAATCGCACCCACCCCCACGCCAACCCCAACCCCTACGGCGGACCCCGATCCCACACCGACCCCCACGCCCGACCCAACGCCGACCCCCACACCCCTGCCGCCAAGGAATTTCGCGTTAAATATAATTTTACCGACCACCGTGGAGAGATTACCCGATCCGTACCATTTGCGGATTATGTTGCAAATCGGGAGCGACAACCCGATTATGCTGATCAACGACCCGAACGTAACCGCGTGGCGTTTCCCGCTCCTTTTGACGCAAGCCGATTTGGGCTTGCAACAGAGAGGAATCGAATTGACCGGCAACGGCGAGGAGGTATTCTCCATTTACTTCCTGGACGGGGACGAAAACGTAATATCGATGGCGAGGCAAATCTTCGCGTTTGATGAATAAAAACGGCCTGATAACGAAGGGCGTCGGCGGTTTGTACACAGTATTAACCGATGAAGGCTACCATTCTTGTACGGCACGCGGTATATTCCGCAATAAAAAGATAACCCCGCTGACGGGGGACAAAGTGGAAATCCTCATAGAGGACGAACAAACGTTAACCGCTACCATTGTACGCATCAAAGACCGCGTCAACGAACTGACAAGGCCCGCGGTGGCTAATGTGGATCAAGTGATCATTACCATGTCGGTCAAGCAACCCGATTTTAACGCGGGACTGCTTGACCGATTTTTAGTGCTTGCGGCGCACGCGGGTATCGATGCGGTGATATGCGTCAATAAATGTGACCTGCTACGGCAGCCTTCCGAGGGTATGATCCCCATGCTCGTACCGTATCAAACGGCCGGATACCCCTTGGTATTCACTTCCCGCGGGGATATCGCGGGGATAAACGGGCTGCGTGAAGTGATGAAGGGTAAATTAACCGTTTTCGCCGGTCCGTCGGGCGTAGGTAAGTCAAGTTTGATCAACGCGTTGCTGCCCCATGCCGAACGGGAGGTAGGAGAAATCAGCGCAAAATTAAAACGCGGCAAACACACCACACGCGCCGCGGAGATTTTACTTTTGGGGGAATCCCCGGCAAGCGGATTTGTCGTCGATACCCCCGGGTTTTCGTCATTGGAAATCGAAGCCGTTCCCGTGCGGGCAATAGCCTCCTATTTTAAGGAATTTTCACCTTTCATGGGGCAATGCCGCTTTAACGATTGCCTGCACGCGGATTACGATAAAACGGAGGATTGTATGGTTAAGGCGCAAATAGGGAAGGGAATACACCCGATGCGATATGAAGGTTATCTAAAATTAATCAACAGAAATAAATAACCCGAATCCGATGGGATAACGTTGAACTTTGCGTTTGACGTCCCATACACCAAAGATTATAATCGAGTTGTCGCCAAAAAATTGCGTTTAAGGGATGGGTAAAAAATGCGTTACATACTAAAAAGGGACAATCGCCAAGTACAGTTCGACCAGCACAAGATCACCGCCTGTATCGAAAAGGTCTTCGAAGCCATCAACGGCGAAGCGGGGACGGACAGGCTTCTGCCCATCACATTAACGCTGGAAGTATTAAAAAAGCTCGATTCCGAATACGGGAACGAGCCTTTCTCCGTGGAAAACGTGCAAGACCTTGTGGAAATCGTGCTGATCGAAGGCGGGTTTTCCAAGGCGGCCAAGGCGTATATCCTGTACCGTAACAAACGTACGCACATACGCGAGGCGCGGAGCGAGCTGATGGACGCCGTGGCGGAAATCGTGAGGGAAACCAGCCGTTCGAACGCCAACGTCGGTCACTCCCCATCCGCGAAGGTATTGCAAATCTCCGAAGCCGCCAGTAAAAATTATTACCTCAACCGGGTTCTTCCCACCGAACAGGCGCAAGCCCATCAGGAAGCGGATATACACATCCACGACCTCGCATGGTACGGTAAGACCCTTACCTGCGTACAGATTCCCCTCGGGCGGATGCTGCGGGACGGCTTCTCCAACGGGCACGGTTACATTAAAACGCCGAAGAGCATCCGCACGGCGGCGGCTTTGGCGGCGATTATCCTGCAATCCAACCAAAACGACATGCACGGCGGGCAAAGTTTCGCCTTCTTCGACCGCGATCTCGCGCACTTCGTGGAGGTGGAGTTCGCGCGGCAGGAAAGGCAATTGCGCGCCGCCCTGCACGCGCTTAAGCTGTCCGGCCACGAGGGTGACATGGAGGCGTTGATTAAAAATCGCACCTATGACGAAACGTTCCAAGCCATGGAAGGCTTTATTTATAACTTAAATACCATGCACTCCCGCGCGGGCGCGCAGGTGCCGTTCTCCAGCATCAACTTGGGTACGGACACAAGCCGCGGCGGGCGTATGATCACCGAATGTTTCTTAAAGGCGTACGAACGCGGCCTCGGGCGCGGCGAAACGCCGATGTTCCCCAATATCTGCTTTAAGATCAAGGACGGGATCAACTTTGACCCCGAGGACACCAACTACGATTTATTCCAACTTGCCATGAAGGTGGCATGCAAGCGTATAATGCCGACGTTTTCATTCCAGGATTCCAGCTTCAACTCCACCTTCGGCGGTGAGGAAGTGGGTTACATGGGCTGCCGTACGCGCGTCATCGCCAATATCAACGGCGAAGCCGTAACCGACGGGCGCGGCAACCTCAGTTTCTCCACGATTAACCTCCCGCGTTTGGGCATCCGCGCAAAGCAGGACATGCCCGACTTTTGGCGCAGATTGGATGAAATGCTGGACTTTACGATCCAACAATTATTAACGCGTTGGGATTTGCAAAGGAACCTGAAGGTAAGGGATTTCCCCTTCCTGATGGGGCAAAAGATTTATTATGAAAGCGAAAAGCTGGAAAACGACGACGCCATCGAACCCGCGGCGAAGCACGGTACGCTGAGCGTAGGTTTCGTGGGGCTGGCGGAATGCCTTGTCGCCCTTACCGGAAAACACCACGGGGAAAATCCGGGCTCCCAAGCGTTGGGGATTTCGATTATCAGCCACATGCGCCGCCGTTGCGACGAGGCGGGGCAAAAACACGGCATGAATATCACTTTGCTGGCGACCCCCGCCGAAGAGACGGTAGGCCGCCTCATCCGCTCCGACAGGGAGAAGTTCGGGTCGCTGAAGGGGATCACCGATAAGGAATGGTACACCAACTCCTTCCACGTACCCGTGGAATATAAAATCACTGCACTCGAAAAGATCGCCACGGAAGGGCCTTATCACAAATATTGCAACGCGGGCCATATCTCCTACGTGGAGCTGGCCAGCGCGCCGGATACGAATATCGAGGTCTTTGAGGATTTATTACGGGCGATGGGCGAAGCCGACATGGGTTATACCGCCATCAACTTCCCCGTGGACATTTGCAAGGAATGCGGGCAAAGCGGTTTGCTTAACGAAGAGGAATGCACCCGTTGCGGCTCAACCAACATCAGCCGCGTACGGCGCATAACCGGATACCTTTCTACGCTGGACAGGTTTAACGATTCCAAAAAAGCGGAGGAAAAAAGCAGAGAGAAGCATGAAGTTTAGATGAGGTTATCGGGCTTTACGTACGAAAGCATCGTAGACGGGCCGGGGTTGCGCGTGGTTATTTTCGCGCAGGGCTGTTTGAGCGCGTGCGCGTATTGCCACAACCCTGAAAGCTGGCCGTTGGACGGCGGGCAGGAATATACCGTGCGTGAAATCATCCGAATGATCAAGAAACCGGGCCCCGGGCGCAAGCGCATTCGGGGCGTTACTTTTTCCGGCGGGGAACCGTTCCTGCAAGCGGGCGAATTCGCGCAGATCGCCATCGAAGCCAAACGCATCGGATGGGACGTTTGCAATTTTACCGGTTACACCTACGAAGAACTCGCCGAACGCGACGATGCGGACATACAAGCCCTGCTCAGCCATACGGACTACTTGATCGACGGGCCGTATATACATGAAAAAAGGGAAATCGGGCTCAAATTCCGCGGTTCAACCAACCAGCGCGTCATCGACATGAACGAAACCCGCAAACGGGGCAAAGTCGCGTTGTACTACGGAACATAACAGAAAGGAAGTGGAATATGAAATTTTCCCAAATGCCCTACACCCGCCCTGCATTCGAGGATGTGCAGGCACAAATGCAGGAACTGTTGCAACGCTTTAAGGCCGCCGCAAGCGCCGAGGAAGCCTTCGCCGCGTACAAGGCGTACGACGATGCGAACAAGGAATTCTTTTCGATGTACGTCATCGGCTACGTACGCAACACGCTGGACACGACGGATACCTTCTACGACGCGGAAAAGGCCTACTACGACGAAATGGTGCCCAAGTTGCAACCCTTGACACAAGCCTACACACAAGCGTTACTGGATTCGCCCTACCGGGCGGACATGGAGAAAGCGTGGGGGACGCTCCTGTTCGACAACGCGGAAATCGCGTTAAAAACCTTCTGTCCCGAAATCGTACCCGATTTGCAAGAGGAAAATAAGCTGAAGAGCGAATACCAAAAACTGATCGCCTCCGCGCAGATCGAATTCGACGGTAAGACCCTGACCTTGGCGGAAATACGCCCCTACTACGAAAACCCCGACCAAGGTATCCGTAAGGCCGCTATGATGGCCGCATCCGACTGGTACATGGCGCGCGCGGAAAAATTCGATGACCTTTTCGGCGAATTGGTAAAGGTACGTACCCGCATCGCCAACAAACTGGGGCATGAAAAATTTACCCAAGTGGGTTACTACCGTATGCAGCGCAATTGCTACGACGCCGCGCAGGTGGCCAAATTCCGCGAGGGGGTCATCAAGTATATCGTACCGGTGGCGAAGCGCTTGAAGGACGCGCAAGCCAAACGTATCGGCGTGGACGGGTTGAAGATTTACGACGACATGATCGAATACCTCGAAGGCAACGCAAAACCCGTGGGTACACCCGAGGATATCTTTACGCACGGGAAAAAGATGTACCACGAATTGTCGGACGAAACGGCGGCCTTCATCGACTTCATGATGGAGAACGAACTCTTCGACGTACTGACGCGCCCGGGTAAAGCGGCGGGCGGTTATTGCCATTACATTCCCAAGTACAAATCGCCTTTCATCTTCGCCAACTTTAACGGTACGTCGGGGGATATCGACGTGCTGACCCACGAGGCGGGTCACGCTTTCGCGGGTTATTTAGCGCAGGATATCTACCCCTCCGCTCTGCGCCGTTATTCCAGCGAAACCGCCGAAATCCATTCCATGGCGATGGAATTCTTCACGTGGCCGTGGATGGAGGGCTTCTTCGGTGACGCGACGAAAAAATATTACGAATCCCATTTGGGGAATGCCTTGACGTTTATCCCTTACGGGACCATGGTGGATGAATTCCAACACCATATATACGAAAAGCCCGACATGGCTCCCGCCGAACGCAACGCGCTGTGGCTGGAGCTGGAGGCGAAATACCGCCCGTGGCTGGATATGGCCGACGTCCCGTTCTACAACGAGGGCCGCCGTTGGCAGTCGCAGGGGCATATTTATTCGACGCCCTTCTATTATATAGACTACTGCTTGGCGCAGATCATGGCCCTTTCCTTCTGGGCGGAAAGCCAAAGCGATAAAGACGCGTCATGGGCCAAGTACCGCCGTTTGGTGGGCTTTGCGGGGACAAAGACCTTCGTGGAGCTGATTACCGACGCGGGATTACCCACACCCTTCGTACCGGATAACCTGAAGGCCGTCGCCGACGCGGCGATGGAATGGCTCGATAAGCAAAAATAATCATAATATGACATGCAGTTGTCTATTTTAATCGCATATGATTACCGCAAACGAATCAAAGGAGCGGTATGTATGCGGTTAAAGGAAATGCTGAAGGCTGCGAAAAAGAAATCGAACGCTTTCCCCGAGGACGCGGTAAACGCATTGGAACATGCAATGGAAGCGCAAAACGACAATGAAAGGGAAATAAATTTCGTACAACGTATGGAGGCGTTGCTCACCGAGGAGCAGCGCCTTTTATTGTGGGAGGTCGGCGGGAGTTGCACCGGCGGCGAAACGGGGCGCCAAGTAAAATTTATGGCGGAACAACTCGTGGGTAAGCCGCTGGCGGAAAAGATCAAGCAGCTCAACCAAAATGAACATATCTACAAAACCGAACTCAATCCGGACGGCACGGTGACCGCGTATTGCGGTTGCCACTGTTTGCAATACCGCACCGCCAAGGTTAAGAAAATCAAACCCCCTTCTCATTACGGTTGTGCGGCGGGCGCGGCGTTCCAAAACCTTAAGATCGCATTGGGCGGGAAGGCAAAGATTAAATCCATCGATTACCCCCAACCTGACGACGGGAAGAATTATATGTCTTTTGT
Source organism: Defluviitaleaceae bacterium (assembly GCA_009779755.1). Classification (GTDB taxonomy): domain Bacteria; phylum Bacillota; class Clostridia; order Lachnospirales; family WQUN01; genus WQRX01. Next base: position 85,001 of record WRDO01000001.1, read on the forward strand.
GTTTGAGGTTATGGAGGGTTGATGGATTTGTTGTTGAAGTGAACGGGTTTGCGCCGTGGCTTCGGACGACGGCGCGGCCTGATGCGAAAGCGCACTTAACGAAATCGGGCGGTAAGCGGCTCCGTGCGCGAAGTGGTTGCTTCGGTTGCAAGCACCCGACGCCAACCACATAACGCGCCCGTTCGCCGCTTACCGCCCGATTTCGTAGGCGCGCTTTCGCATCAGGCTGCGCCGTCTTGCGGGAATATCGGGAAAAGATTGTTTGTTATTTCGTAGTCCCCAATGAGTTTATAATTTTATGATGGGATTTTCTGTTCCGCAATCAGGACAAAAACGCTGTCCTTCTTGTATTGTATATCCACAAGTACAAGATTGCGGCTTAATTTCTTCTAACGGCATGGTTTCATCTTCTGGTGTGGCTTCCACCGGAGTGGCTTCGTTTAGAGCGGGTTCTTTTGTTTTAAATGGATTGCCACAACCCGAGCAGAATATTTCACCGGATTTAAATATACGACCGCAAGAACAAAAATGTTCTGACGGCATTGCTATGTCTTGGGAAAAATATTGTAATTTTGTCCTTTTACTTAATTTTATAACCCATAATATAATTGACAAAAGTAAAAAAGAAATAGAAAGTAAAGAAATAATTAAACCCGTTAAATCTAAATTTCCACGGCCATCTAATGACCAAGCCCAGCTTATAACACCCAATAAAACAACATAGTTAACGAAATATATGATGATATCGGATAATTTCCAATTAGCTAACGAACCTCGTATATTTTGACGACGTTTACGTCGGAATAAGAACATTGTCACTAATATAATGTAAGTAGGTAATGTAAATATCAAATATTCTAATATTATTTGACTTTGTATGTTTATGCTTCTTACATGGCCACCAAAAATGCGTAAATAACCTAATGTATCCTCAAAAATCATTACATTCCAAATAATCGTAATAATAGTAATGATGAAAAAAACAAGATGGTTCCCTTTAAACGCTGTTTTTATTTTTTGCTCTTCTTTCACTTTACTGTCTTTAAAAATTAAACCGACCGAAGAATCGGGCGGAGTTAATAACTTATCTTCCCTTACGGGTGGCGGATTGCCACAATGCGGACAAAATTTCACATCTTCATTAAATTCGTATCCGCATATACATTTCAATACCGTTATATTTAAGTGATTTTTAGAGTGATTGTGTTTACGCTGTTTTAAATATATCCAAAAAAATATTAATAAATATAATATTGATAAAATTACAAAAAGTCCAACTTCTACCAATGTCATTGTTACATTGAAAATCATTACGATAACAAAAATAATATAACCGAAGCCTACGATTAAAAGAATCTTTTCTTTATGAAGTCGTAATATATTAATAATAGCACTTTCACGGTTTATCAAGTTAATATTTTTTTCTTTTAAATGTAGTTCCTTTGGTCCTTTATAATATTGAAAAAACGCACCCCCCACACCAATAGCGACACCTAATAAAACAGCTACCCCTTGCTCAATACCTTCAAGAGGTACTGTACCTTGAAAAACCAAAATCCCACCGGCGATAGCAGTGGTAATAATTATTGCCATTTTATTTATTACTAAAGCAACAATACCGCCGATTATTCCTAAAAATATTCCCAAAATCAGAATGGCTTCATTAGACATCACAATCGATGCAAACAATGATACCAATGAAATAATCCCGAAAACACCAATAAATAACGCCATCGTATACAATTTATATGATACGATGGCAAGTATAGTGCCGCTCACAAAACCAAATAAAATACCAAATTGCCATTCACCCAATATAACCGTACCTAATATCATGCCAATTATTATACCCGCAAAAAACGCACTAACCGCTAATTGCAACTTAAAAATCCTAAACCCGAAAAATGCTTGCACAAAACCAATGACAATCATTATTACGCATACTACCGTGGCTGCACTTTCAAGCGGACTGTCAATGCCAAAAAATCCAAACCATTGATTTAATTCCTGTACCATCTTTAATAATTCTTGCATATTTTTCATCCTCTCAAAATTATATGTACGTAAGTAATTCATTTCATATCAATATATTATTTTCTAAAATTTTACAATTATTTTATTTGTTTTGCAATATTCATAACATACTCCCCCCCCCCGTTAACGCCGCAAGACGGCGCGGAGGGATGTGTAAGCGTGCCTGCAAAATCGGATGATGATCGGCTCCGCTCATCATCCGATTTTGCTAAGCGCGCGTCACATCCCTCCGCGCCGTCGCTCGGAGCCATAACAAAAACCCGTTCACATCAATACGCCGCAAACACTTCCTTCGTAACAAGCATAAAATCCTCAAAATGCACCGACATCGGCACACCGCCGCAATACATGAGGGCGACATCGCAGTTGATCGGCAGGTTATTGACGGGTAAGGCCAACATCCGATCCATGATGTGCGGATAGTGTTCGGTTATGTAGCGCAGGATGGTATGGGAAACGAACGCGCCCGCGTTACCCGCCGCGCACAAGGGCAGGAGCGGGAATACATGGCTGGATTCGATGACGATTTTGGGTTTAATTTTCCGTTTTTGATATTCCTGGAATACTTGGTCGTGGATGCGGGAAATACCGGGTTTTAGGATGATGGGTATTTGTTTGATTTGCTCCAGTGCGACCCCGCGGGACACGGCATGGGGGATGCGCCGCGGCGGAAAGCCGGCGTTGAGCAGAAGCGGTTTCGCCGCAAGAAAGTAGAGCTTACGGTCTTGTAGCAGGGTGGTGGTCGTGACGGTGCGGCTCAATTGTACGCCCGTATTTTCGAGTGCGATGACGAAATCGATCTTCCCTTCGGCCAAGTCCTTCACGAGGAACTGCGTGTGGTCCTCGCGCAGCGAAAGCTCGACCGCGGGGTGCATCTTATTAAACCGCGTGAAGATAAGCGGAAAAAAGATCGGCGCGCGTGTGGGCGTAATGCCCAAACGGATACGCCCCACCTGCCGCGTACGGATGCGGCTGAAATCGGCGAGCAACTGTTCTTCGCGGTAGACGGATTGGCTTATGTATTCGCGCAACAGTTCCCCGGCGTGGGTAAGGTGTAATGTAGGCTTACGGTTAAAAAGCGCGATGTCGAAGTGCTGCTCCATGCGTTTGATGTATTCGCTTAAGGCTTGCTGCGAAATGTGCAGGTTCTTCGATGCCTTGGTGAAGCTCATCGCACGTGCCACTTCCTCGAAGTATCGGAAATAATCCATGTACATCCCGCCACAACCTTTATGTAACATTATTTTACAAATAATTATATCATTTGATTGTCGATTTTGGTCCACAACATTTACCTTGTGGATTCCACAAAACATCGTTTATTGCCTATATTTACAAACTATATTACAGTTCGGTTACGGGAACCGTAATGCATTATAATGAAGAAAGGGGAAATTACATGTCAACGGTTATCATACCCCGCTGGGAATGGCGTACCTTCGGCCAAGACTTCGGCGCAGCGGAGGAAAAGATCAGGCAATATACCAACGAAGGCACGAAATCCAGCCAAGAGAAGTACATCCTTTCCAAGGTAAGCGACGAAAACGTGAAGATCCGCTACGACCTGGTGGACGTAAAGTCACTGAAGGAAATCAACGCCGACAAGCTGGAGCAATGGTACCCGGCGATGAAGGAAGGCTTCCCCATCGGTGTCGACGCGCTGGAACGGTTGTTCCGCGTATTCTTCAAAACGCAAGCCCCTTTCTTTAAGCGGGATGCGTATACTTTCGAGCAATTCCTCGAGGAAATGATCATCCCCTGCGATACCCTCCGCGTAGTGGACGTGGAGAAGGAACGCCACGCCTATAAGATCAACGGCACAACCGTGGAGATCGCCGAAACCAAATTTAACGGCGTACCCATGCGGACGATATGCGTGGAGCATACCGACCCCGCGTTGGTTATCTCCACCGTACGCGAGTTGGGCGCGGACGGATTCGAAAACATCAACTACATCAATGCCATGAAGACCGCCGTCGGGTTGGGGGTATAGTTATGGACGAAGCGAGGACCGTTGCGGTCATAGACGTAGGTTCCAACTCGATCAAATATATCCTCGGCGGATTAAATACCGACGGTACGTTAAAAACGATCGCCGACGAAAACGACATCGCCCGTTTGGGTGAAGGCCTGCGCGAAACGGGTGTCATTTCCCCCGAAGCGATGGAGCGTAACATTGCCGCCATATCTGTTTTCGCAAACAAAGCGCGCGACGCAGGCGCGGACGAAATCCGCTGCGTGGGTACGATGGCTTTGCGCAACGCGGGGAATACCGCGGATTTTATTCGGCGGGTAAAGGATACCGCCGACATAACGTTGTCCGTCATCCCCGGCGAAGAGGAAGCGCGACTGTCGTACATGGCGGTGCTGTCCGGTTTGGGTGCGGTCGGTGACGGCGGCGTGGCCGTGTTCGACACGGGCGGAGGCAGTACGGAATTCGTGTTCGGCGAAGGGGATGAAATCAAGAAACGCTTTTCCATCGACCTCGGTGCGATTCGCATCACGGAAAAGCATTTCACGTCAGATCCCGTAACGCCCGAAAGCGTGGAAAACGCGTTGGCGGAAATCATGGATGATTTAGCCGACGGCGGTTTGGAAGGTTCGCCGTCCAAGCTCGTCGGCATCGGCGGTACGGTGACGAGCATGGGCGCGGTCAAGCATAAGATGGAAAAATACGACCCCGACATCATCCAAGGGTCAAAATTGACCCGCGCCGATGTGGAAGCGCAAATCGCCGACTACAGCGCGAAGACGCTTGAGGAACGTAAGGCCGTCACGGGTTTGCAACCCCGACGGGCGGATGTTATCTTAGCCGGAGCCTGTATATTAAAAGCGATATTAACCCGTTTAAACGCGGACGAATTAACCGTAAGCGACCGCGGTTTGCGCCACGGCATGGCTTACGAATTGCTATCGAAGCCCCGCGCGCGCGTATAAGGTTTCAATCCATAAGGAGGAAGGTTACAATGAAAAAAATAATGGGTTTAATCATATTAACGGCGGCATTAACGCTTGTGTTGGCCGCTTGCAACAGGGACGATGATACGGTATCCGGCGCGTGGAGTCCCTACGCCCAACCCATCACCATCGTTACCCATGTGGCGCCCGGCGGCGGTATGGACGTAGCCACCCGCTTGTTCATCGATATCGCGCGCCAATATACGGATGCGACGATCATCGTGGAAAACATGGCCGGCGGCGGTACCCGCATCGCTTCCGACGAAGTGCTGGGACGCCCGGCGGACGGATATACGATCTTCGGTGCGGCGATGTCCAACGTAAACACCGCCGTAGCGCAGGGTTGGGACTTAAACCATTACATCGACGGTTATCATTGGATTGCCAAGATCCAACGTGACCCCGCAGCCGTCATTATCACCAACGAAGCCAAAAACGCGGGCATGGACTTTAATGGCGTGTTGAACCAAGCCCGCGAAATGGGCGGCGAGCAGATTTGGGCCGTACCCGTATTAGGCGGCAACAAACATTTTGAGGCATTATTGATATGGCAGGCTACGGGCGTAGAAGGCATGGCCATGCCGTTCGAATCCGGCCCCTTGGGTGCGGCGGCCGTATTGGGCGGCGAAGCCCACGTACAAATGGGTAATCCCTTCGATACGTCGGGCCGTGATCTGTGGGTAGCCGCGATCGCATCCCCCGAGCGTATGCCCGGATTCGAGGATTCCCCCACCTTCGCGGAGCTCGGCTTCCCTCAGCTTAATGACATGCATATGTGGCGCGGTTACGCCGTGCGCAAAGGCACACCCCCCGAAATGATCGAATGGTTCCAAAACCTCGTGACACAAGTAAGCCGCAATCCCGAATGGATCGAATACAACGCGGGCAACGCGATCGCTCCCACGGCGGTGTTCACCGAGGAATTCCGCGCGATCATTCAGGATACGATCGATACGACGTTGTATTGGTCGCGTTATTTAGGGATATTGGACTGATCGCATGGTTACGATGGGACGCTGGCTGGCCGGTTTAGCTTGGCCATGGCAATTCGTGTTGCTTGCGGTTTTCTTGGGCGCGGTGTTTTTGTTAACCGTCCCGTTTAAGAAGATACATCCCTTTCGGGGCCAATTAATGGTGTTGGCCGCCATCACATGGGTGGGGATCGTCTTTTATTTGATATCGTTTACCTTCCCGGGGCGTTCGATCTTTACGGGTAACATGCCGCCCTCGTATACCATCCCCCGTTTGTGGGTTTATGCGTTGATTCCTACGGTGATATTGACGTTGATCCCCATCATCCGCGGTAAAAACGACCCCGACCCAAAATGGGGTAACCTTAAGATGGTCGGCATCGTGCTGACGGCACTGGTGATCAGCGTGGGCCTTTTCAATTACATCGGCTATTATATTTCGTCGGCTTTGTTTATCGTGGTGCTCATGTGGATATTGGGTTGCCGCAGTAAGGTCGAGTTGATCGCCGTACCGGCGGGCTGGGTCGTGTTCACGTATTTTGTATTCGCGCAGCTTTTGAACGTGCGGTTGCCCGTAGGCAGCATTATCACGAATATCATGAGGGGGTTTGCCTGATGGAACTATTGCGTAATTTGTTCGACGGCACGGTCCTCATGATGGGTTTCATGCCCCTGTTAATGATTTTTATCGGCGTCGCCGTGGGTATTGTTTTGGGGACGATCCCCGGAATTTCCACTTCCATGGCGGTAGCTTTGTTGCTCCCGTTCACCTTCACCATGAACCCGCTGTACGGCATGGCTTTGTTATTGGGCTGCTACAAGGGCGGCAACTATTCCGGCTGTATCCCCGCGGTGACGATCAACACGCCCGGTACGCCGTCGTCGGTGCCTACGTTGTTCGACGGTTATCCCATGGCCAAATCGGGGCGCGGCGGGGAGGCTTTGGGTATCCTGCTGTGGTCTTCCTTTGTAGGCGGCATTTTCGGTACCTTGGTGTTGGTGCTTTTTGCGACGCCCATGGCGCGTTGGGCGCTTAACTTCTGGTCGGCGGAATATTTCGCGTTGTGCGTGCTGGGTTTGGCGTCCGTGGCGACCTTGGGCGGAAAGCATTGGCAGAAAGCGCTTATCGCGGTGCTTTTCGGTCTTTTGCTCAACACGATGGGTACGGACCCCTTGCTGGGTACGCAGCGGTATACGTTCGGCCTGATCCGCTTGTTCGACGGGTTCCACTTGATGCCGATCCTTATCGGCCTCTTTGCGCTGGGCGAGCTCTTTCACAATTTGGAAAACTATAAGACAAGCGATCAGAAACACGAAAAGCATACCTATACCTACCCCAAGCTCCTGTATTATTGGAAGCTAAAGTGGGAAATGCTGCGCGCCAGCGTCGTGGGTACGCTGGTAGGTATCCTGCCGGGCGCGGGTTCGGCGATCGCGTCGTTCCTTGCGTATGACTTGGAGAAACGTGTGAGTAAAAATTCCGCCAACTTCGGCAAGGGCGCACCAGAAGGCGTGGCGGCGTCGGGCGCATCCGACAGCGCGAACACAGGGGGTTCCCTTGTACCCATGCTTGCGTTGGGTATACCCGGCGCGCCGACGGTAGCCGTATTGATGAGCGCGTTGATGATACACGGGATCAACCCCGGGCCGGAAATGTTCCGCGACCAACCCACGCTCGTATACGGCATGTTCGCGTCCATGTTTATCGCAAGCACGTTCGTATTGTTCATCGGCTGGGCGGGCCTGCGTGTATGGGTACGTACGACCAACGTGAAGAAACCCATCCTCTATACCTTTATTTTCCTGTTTACGATTATCGGCAGCTTCGCCATCCGTAATTCCATGTTTGACGTGGGTGTATGTATCGCTTTTGGGCTGATCGGCTGGATATTTAAACGGTTCGGTTACCCGGTTGCGCCCGTGGTGCTGGGTGTCGTATTGGGGCGCATCATGGAAATGAACTTCCGCCGCGCCATCATGCGTGACGGTGCGGCCGGTTTCTATACCCGCCCGCTGGCGTTGATATTCCTGATCTTGGCGGTAGCCGCCATCGTATATCCCTTCATCCAGCAATACAGGGCGGAGCGGAAGGCGAAATTAATCACAGAGGATAAACGGGAATGAACGACCTCGTAACCAATATCTTTTTAATCTTCGGCGGCCTCGGCCTGTTCCTCTACGGCATGAAAATGATGATGGACGGCCTTGAGGAGCTCGCCGGCAACCGTATGCGCATCGTAATCGAAAAGGCCACTTCCAACCGTTTCTTGGGGGTGGCCGTCGGTGCGGTCGTCACGGTTATCATACAAAGTTCCACGGCGACGTCCGTTATGGCCGTCGGCTTCATCAATTCGGGCCTTATGACATTATCGCAGGCGATTACGTTGATCATGGGCGCGCACATCGGCACGACCATGACGGCGCATTTGTTCAGCTTCCCGGGTATCACGGCCTTCGCACCCATGTTTATCTTCTTCGGGATCATTACTTATCTGTTTGCGAAACGCAAGACGGTAAAGGATTTCGGTTTTATCTTACTGGGCGTGGGTGTTTTGTTCTTCGGCCTTTCCGTGATGGGCGGACCCTTGCGAATGTTCGCCAATACGGAAGGTTTCCAAGCTATGCTGTACACTTTCAAAAATCCTTTCCTCGCTATACTCGCGGGCTTCACCTTTACCGCCATCATCCAAAGCTCAACGGCCGCGACGGGTATCCTCGTAACGCTGTACGTACAGGGCGTGGATATTGATTTTACCACAGCCGCTTACCTCGTGTTGGGTATCAGCGCGGGTACGACTATCACCGCTTTGATCGCGTCCTTCGCCGGCAAACGCGAATCGAAACGCGCGGCTTTGGCCAATCTCCTTTACATATCCATCGGCGTGGTTATCTTCGGCACTTTGATTTCCGCCGCACCCGGTATACCGGAATTCTTTACCCGCACATGGCATTCGGGCGCGACGCAGGTCGCCATGTTCTACACCGCATTTAAGCTGGCGTTGACCGCGGCCTTTTTACCCTTCGTCAAACACCTCGCCGCGCTTATGTATACGTTTATCCCGAAGCGCACCCAGTGGGTGGACGCGAAGCACCTCGTCTACATCAAGTCCGACAGCACGGCGACGCCTACCGTCGCCATCGAACAAGCCTATAACGAGCTCAAACGCATGGGCACGATGGCCCTCATCAACCTGGAGCTCGCCATCGAGGCGTTTTTGTCGGGCGACGAAGAAAAAAAAGCCGGTGTTATCGAAGGCGATTCGTCCATCAAATACCTTAACAAGCAGATTACCTCCATGCTCATGGAAATGGAGCACATCGAATCCGCCGCCGATATGAAGCGCCTTTCCACGCTCCTTTACATCGCTTCCGACTTCGAACGTATCGCGGCCCACGCCGAAAATATCGCCAAATACAATGTCCGCACCAAAAAGAAGCACAAGCCCCGCCTTTCCCCCATCGCCTTGGAGGAGCTCTCCACCATGGGTAACGACGTGGTACAAATGCTTTCGCTCACGCTCCAAGCCTTTGATAACCCCTCGGACGAACACTTGCAAAAAATCTTCGACCTCGAGGACACCGTCAACGCCCTCGACAAGCTCTATACCGAAAACCACATAAAACGCCACAAAACGGAAAAAAGCGATCCCCGCGGGGGTGTCGCTTTTGTGGGTATGGTCTCCGACCTCGAACGCGTGGCCGACCACGCGAAAAACATCGCTTATTATTTTCAGGATAGAGCGGTATAAATTAATTAACGGTTATCAACGCGGTTATTCGGTATCCCCTTTCGGCAACGAGCGCATCCATGGAATCATAAACGCGCGGCCGTGTATCGCCGCCGAATTCGTTGTAAACGTAAAAACTGCCGGGCCCGCTTTCACCCGCTTCGTAACGCACCATCACATAATGGACGAAGAAACCGCCGCGTACGCGCCCGTATAAAAGGATCGCGGCGTCGGCGGCTTGGATTTGTTTGTCCGTTTCTTCCGGACGGTACAGGATGTCCGCGCCGAACCCCGCACGGCGTATGTATCGGACCAGCGCTTCGGGGTTGGTACCCGCGAGGCCGCCTAAATTCATGCCGCTATTATACTCTAAGAAACGGATCACGCTTGCCGGGGTTACACTTTCATTGCCCAAGTAACGCAGCGCGTTATATACCGCAAACGGTCCGCATCCGTGGTCCCCTCCGTTGCCGCGGCTGCCGACTCGCATCCCGCGTATGGGTTCGCGGTTTTGCCCGTAGATAAAACCGCCGCCATGTTGCGCCGTAAAGGATTGGAAGACTAAACCGTTATGACGGTAACGTGCTTCAACGGCTGCGTTCGGATAAACAAAATGCCAAACACTTTCCCCCGCGTTATCATGCGTTTTAATCAAAACAAAGCCCAGCATTTCAGCCAGCGTGTCGGCGTTTAAATATAACCGGCCGTTGTACGCAAACGGTGCGTCCGCCAACGCGTGCCGGTTTTCATTTCCGTTCGGGTACATACGGACGTAAGCGTCCACGTTCGTCCATAAATGGATTTCCGCATCCCACGCGCGTAATACCGCGCCGCCGCGCGAACCCGTTACGGTATAACCGGCGGCTTCCGCAATCGGGCGTACAGCCAAAGCGAAGTGATTCGGTTTGTTTGGGTCGGGGAGGATGGCAAAGCCCGTGTACTCTACATAAACGGTGCCGACATAAATCATCGGCGGTTCATCGGCGGGGGACGCGGCGAGAACCGCCACGCCGGGGAAAACGGTAAACGCCACGGTCAGGATAAAGATCAACGCCATCCGGCGTTTGTATGTAATGCGTTTGTTCATATACATACCCCCCGCGTAAGCGTATGCATTGGGTATGTATTTGTCAACTTTAATATAATTACAGCCTTAATTACAGCCTTAATTACAGCCAAACGGGAAAAGCGGACCGATTTTCCCGTGGTAAAATTATTTCAACCAAGCGCAGGGAGATGAAATCATGGAGTATGGGCCAATCATTCAATCGGTTCTTGATGAAATCGACAAGAGGATTACGGAAAACATCCAAGCCGATGAATTTGCGCGCATGGCCAATTATTCCCTGTATCATTTCCGCAGGGTGTTTATCGAATTGATCGGGACGCCGTTCAATCATTATGTAACCCGGCGCAAATTGGAATATGCGTTGTATGACTTGTCACGGGGCGAAAAGATAATTAACGCGGCGATGGATTACGGATTCGAAACCCACGCGGGATTCACCAAGGCGTTTAAAAAGCATTTTGGTTATCCGTCTTCGTTGTACCGATTGCATATCACCGCGTCCCCGCCCGTAAAGGCGACGGTTTATAACGTAAAAATCAAACATGGAGGAATAAAAATGCAAGTTGAAATCAAAGAACTTACCCCGTTTTCCGTTATCGGGTATGCTTCGCGGCACAGGATGCCGGACATCAAAAGTATTGCGAACTTACCGGGCTTTTATGACACAGCGAAGAAGGACTACGCCGCGGAGTTGTCCACTTTGTTCCACACGCACACAAATTTTCACCATTGCGAAGTCATCCTGTGTCTGGACGTGGACGAAGAACACGATTGTTTTACGTACATGATCGGCGTTGGCGTGGATAAAAGCGACTTTGCCGTCCCGCAGCGCCCGGGCACGTACCGGCATGAAATACCCGGCGGACTATACGCCGTTTTCACAACCCCGTTGGCGGGGGACGAAAAACAACTCGCCGTTTTACAAGATACATGGAAATATGTGTTGGATGATTGGTTGCCGCAATCCGAATATGAATATGATGGCACCCGGGTTGACTACGAATACCACGACGAACGCGCCCATTCCGATTGGCGGGACGACGGGCAGTGCTGTACGGAAATTCGTATACCTATATGTAAACGGGGGTAATAAAGCGAACGTAGCGAAGTTAATACATGGTACCCTTAGGGGTTGTCTTACTTGATCCTGTTCCGTGGGGCGGGGGCGGGCGGATGTTCCAACGCCGCGCTGAACGTAATCGGACGATGAACGGCTCCGTGCGCGAAGTGGTTGCATCGGTTGACAAGCACCCGATGCCAACCACATAACGCGCCCGTTCGCCGTTCATCGTCCGATTACGTAGGCGCGGCTTATGGAACATCCGCCCGCCCCCGCCCCACTGGTATCTGGTGTGTTGGCATCCCGGTTTTTTGTATATTCGTTTTAACTTCGGATCTAATAGGTCCGCATTTGTTTTCTATGGATGAAAATTTGCACTTTTAGATTTTACTATGATAAAATAAATGCGCAACAAAAAACGTAGTGACCGTGCGGTGCTGGAAACACCCCACGGCGAAGTGTAGGGATCTCGTACATCGCCTAACACACACAGGCTTGCGCCTGCCACCACGTATTTACAGTTTAGCATTGATTTTTGCCTGTATCAATGAGGCATATGATTTGCTTCGGTTGTGTTTTCGTGGTTTAACGGCTAAGGTTTGTTTAATATTTGGATTATCCAAAGTGTGTAGGTGATGGCAGGTTTCTGCCGTCCCTACACACTTTTTATTTTTCGCAGCCCCGCGGGCGGGAGGCAAACCGTCTTTCGCCCCGTGGGAGTTGTAACCTAGACTACATAGGAAGGTATGGTCAAATTGAAGATGTTAAACGCATTAAAGCACGCGCTGGGCGCGAAGTTTAAATTGGTATTCTTCATCGGGATATCTGTCTTGATTATCTTTGTGTTTTCTGTCGGTTACAACATTTTCGGCTTTGTGCGGAATATTTTGTTTACCGAACCCGGCATCCAAGCGGTCAGCATTGACGTGCTTGATGAAATTTTCAAGGATGTGTTCAACACAATTACGTTGGAGATTGAAACAAGCAACTTATCCGTTTTAACCATCGTCCCCGGCGGCTTCGTAAACCCCGGAACCATCACGTTTATTTTGCAATACGATTCTACCGTGTTGTTCGGGGTGCGGGACGCTGACCGTATACGGATGCGCAGGATAGGCGACATTTTATTCGTGGAGGCGTCTAGCATTAACATCGACGTCCTATCGGCATCGGTAAGGAACTTTCGGCGGACCAATGAATTTAAAAGCAATCCCATGGTGAGGCGCACACAAGCCATTGTCGATGAAATCTTTGCTGCGCAAAAGGGTTATGAAGAAACCGCCGCGCAAAGGTTGAATAACGAAAGGAACAGGGAAACCGCAAGGCGCAACTTTATGGCGGCGTTCGAAGCGGTCAGCAACGGCGTCGGTTTAACCGTTATATGGGAATAGGAGGAACCCGCGTGAAAAATATGTACTTATCAGCCGTAATCGTTACGATTATGCTTTTACTTGCCGGATGCGGCGTCAACAACGGCGGCAATGTCGATGACGATGACGCATATGACAGGGAGCAAGCGGAAATCGAATTACTCCGCTCGGAAGTCGGTAACGCCATCCAAAACAACCGGTACGCCAGCGCAATCAAGCTGCTTAATTATTTGGACGACTTCCCCGAAGCAAACGCATTGCGCAGGGATGCCGAACACGGTATTTTCCGTAGTGACATGATTAGGCGTATAAACGAATTATTTATTATTAACGATTATGAGGGTGTGCTGGCGATACTGGATGCTACCCCGCAATTCGATGATGACATGAATTTTAGGAACGATGCGGAATTTGCCCTTACGATGAAGGAAAATGAAACGCAAACCGGCGAGGAAGAATTACAAATCTTGCGCGGCTTTATAACCGATATGTTTCGTATAACCACCTTGGAAATCGAATCCCGCAACCAAGCAAGGAAAACCGTAATCCCGAGGGGCTTCGCCAATCCCGGGGAAATTACGTTGATACTGGAGTTCGATTCTATTATCCGCCTTGGTGTTAACGACTTGGAGTCCATAAATATGCGCGTAGAGGATAACATCGTGTATATCCAACGGTCATCCATCCGAATTGTTGCGGAATCGACGGTAAGGAATTTTGATTTGGTGGACCGCATCCGTTCCAACCCGTTGGTGTCCTTTAACCAAAACATACTTAATCAGGTATTTGAAGCCCAAAGGGAGCTGGAAGCGGAAATGGAAGCAAGAATGGTCAACGAAAGGACAATCGAATCCGCCCGCAGGAACTTCGAAAGTTCTTTTGAAAGTTTTATACGGGGCTTGGGCTTCGATGTAGAGTGGACGTAAAATATATATCCTTCACCACGCAAGAAGCCCGCGGACGCGGGCTTCTTAATAATAAAGTTTTGGTCGAGCTTTTTAAAAACTCGCGGGGTGTGGGGCAGCGCCCCATGGTTTTATTTTTTGTTTAATCTTTAATCTTTTGATTCGAATCTTCTAATCTTACTTTTTCGCCCTGATCGCACATTGCGCGGCAGCCAATCTTGCGATCGGCACGCGGAACGGTGAGCAGGAAACGTAGTCGAGCCCGATCGATGCGCAGAACGCGATTGACGACGGGTCGCCGCCGTGTTCGCCGCAGATGCCGATCTTGAGGTTGGGGTTCGCTTTGCGTCCCTTTTCTACAGCCATGCGCATGAGTTCGCCTACGCCCGCTGTGTCCAGCTTTGCAAAGGGGTCGCCTTCGTAGATTACGTTTTCGATGTAATCCTTGAGGATGGTCCCTGCGTCGTCGCGGGAGATGCCGTAGGTCATTTGGGTCAGGTCGTTGGTACCGAAGGAGAAGAATTCGCTGCCCGCTTCGCTGGCGATTCGGTCGGCGAGTACGCAGGCGCGGGGGATTTCGATCATGGTGCCCACGGAATAGTCAAGGGTGATGCCGGCCTTGGCTACGAGGTCCTTCGCCACGCGGTCGATGATGTCGCGTACGAACTTCGTTTCCTTCACGTCGCCCACGAGGGGGATCATGATTTCGGGCTTGATGTCGAAGCCTTTTTCCTTCTTGACTTCGATGGCGGCCTCGATGATGGCGCGGGTTTGCATTTCACCGATTTCCGGGTAGGAAACGGTGAGGCGGCAGCCGCGGTGGCCCATCATGGGGTTAAGCTCGTGCAGGGAAGCGGCTTTTTGCTTGACTTCCTCCACGGATTTGCCCAAATCCTTCGCCACCTGTGCGAAGTCCTCTTCCCTTTGGGGCATGAATTCATGCAACGGCGGGTCAAGCAGACGGATGGTAACGGGTTTGTCGCCCATCACTTCGTAGATGCCTTTGAAATCGCCTTTTTGCAAGGGGAGCAGCTCGTCGAGTGCGGCGCGGCGTTCGACTTCGGTTTCCGCAAGGATCATCTTGCGTACCTTGGGCAACCTGTCCGCTTCGAAGAACATGTGTTCGGTACGGGTCAAGCCGATGCCGATGGCGCCGAAGCCAAGGGCTTTTTGCGCGTCGGCGGGGGCGTCGGCGTTTGTGCGTACGCCTACCGCGCCCTTTACCCCTTCCGCCCAGCTCATGAGCGTACCGAAATCGCCCGTGTCGGTCTTGACTTCAACGGTCTTGATTTTGCCGACGTAGATATTGCCTGTGGTACCGTTAAGGGAGATGAAGTCGCCTTCCTTAATTGTTTCCCCGCCCAGCGTAAAGGACTTGCCGTCGGCGTTAAAGCGGATTTCTTCGCAGCCGCAAATGCAGCAACAGCCCATTTGGCGCGCTACGAGCGCGGCGTGGGAGGACGTACCGCCCTTAGCCGTGAGGAACGCCTTCGAAACGACCATGCCCATAATGTCGTCGGGGGAGGTTTCCGAGCGGACGAGGATGACGGCTTCGCCGCGGGCGTGGGCCTCGACGGCGTCAGCGGCTTCGAAATATACCTGTCCTACCGCCGCGCCGGGGCTGGCGGGTAAGCCGGAGCCGATTTTCTTGGCGGCTTTGAGGGAGGCTTCGTCGAACATGGGGTGCAGGAGTTGGTCAAGCGCCTTGGGGTCCACGGAAAGCAACGCTTCGTCAACCGTCAGGATACCTTCGTTCACCATATCCACGGCGAACTTCAACGCGGCGTGGGCGGTGCATTTGCCGTTACGCGTTTGTAATACGAACAGCTTGCCGTTTTCGATGGTAAACTCCATGTCCTGCACGTATTTGTAATGTTTTTCAAGGTGTTTGGCGTGGACGAGGAACTCGTCGTAGGCTTGTTTATTTATCGCTTCCAGCTTGGTGAAGTTCTCGGGGGTGCGAACGCCGGCTACCACGTCCTCGCCTTGGGCGTTCATGAGGAATTCGCCGTACATTTCGTCCACGCCGTTGGCGGCGTTGCGGCTGAATACCACGCCCGTGCCGGAGGTGTCGCCCAAGTTGCCGAATACCATTTGCTGTACGTTGACGGCGGTACCCCATTCGTAGGGGATGTCGTTAAGGCGGCGGTATACGAAGGCGCGTTCGTTGTCCCATGATTCGAATACGGCGGCGATGGCGGCGTAGAGTTGTTCCTTCGCGTCGGAGGGAAAGTCCTTGCCTTGGTCGTCGCGGTAGATTTTCTTGAACCGCTCTACTACTTCGCGCCAGTCGGCTTCGGTGAGCTCGGTGTCTTCCTTGTAGCCCTTCGCTTCCTTGTATTCCGCCAAGTCGTGTTCGAATTTGTGTTTAGATACGCCGATGACGACGTCCGCGAACATCATGATAAAACGGCGGTAGGAGTCGTACGCGAAGCGCCCGCCCGCAAGCGCGGCAAGCCCTTCGGCAGCTTCGTCGTTGATACCCAGGTTAAGGACGGTGTCCATCATACCCGGGAGGGATACCCTCGCGCCGGAGCGTACGCCCACCAAAAGCGGGTTCTTTGCGTCGCCGAATTTTTTCCCGGTGATTTCTTCCAGTTGCACAACACAGGCGTCGATCTGCGCCTTAATATCGCCGTCGATCACCTTACCGTGCTTGTTGTAGTGGGTGCAGGCTTCGGTGGACACGATAAAGCCGTTGGGTACGGGGATGCCGAGCTTGATCATTTCGCAAAGGTTCGCGCCCTTGCCGCCCAGCAGGTTTTTCATGTCCTTGTTGCCTTCCTTGAACATATATACATACTTATGAGCCATTGTATGGTTCCTCCCTCTACTTCAATGTGGCTTTCGCGCCTGCTTCGCCGAGCTTCTTCGCGATTTCCTCGGCTTCCGCCTTCGGTAACGCTTCCTTTACCATCTTGGGTGCGGAGTCAACGAGTTCTTTCGCTTCCTTTAAGCCCAAACCGGTGATTTCACGTACTACCTTGATAACCTTGATCTTTTCGGCGCCGACTTCGGTAAGCTCTACGTCGAATTCGGTCTTTTCCTCTACTTCGGCGGCGGGGCCCGCTGCGGGTCCGGCCATCATAACGCCTGCGGCGGCGGATACGCCGAATTCTTCTTCTGCGGCCTTAACGAGTTCGTTAAGCTCCAGCACCGAAAGCTCCTTGATGGCTTCGATGATATCCGCGATTGCTAATTTTGCCATGGTTGATTTCTCCTTTTTTAATTATGCTGCTTCCGTTGATTCGGGTTCGGGCGAGGGTTTGCCGCTGCCCTTTTCTTCGGCGATGGCGTTCACCACCCGCGCGAAACTTGCCATGGGGGACTTAAACGAGCCGAGCAGGCGAGACAGCAATACTTCCCTTGGCGGGATTTCGGCGATTTCCTTGGTAGCCGCCGCGTCGTATACGGTGCCGTCGATGGCGCACGCCTTAAATTCCAGCTTAGGCATGGCTTTCAGGTGTTTACTGACTTGTGCCGCCGCCGCCGTCGCGTCCTCATACGAAAAAGCCGCCGCCGTGGGTCCTGCCAAGTATTCGTCGAGCCCGGCAAAGTTTGTGCCTTCGATGGCGCGCGAAATCATGGTATTCTTGTACACCTTGTAATCGATGCCGCCGGCTTGGCGCAGCGTCTTACGTAAAAGCGTATCCTGTTCGACGGTTAACCCGCGTGCGTTAACCAGCACGATGGACTTGGCACGGTCCAGCTTTCCGCGTATTTCCTTGACGACGACGTCCTTGGCGACACGATTCTTTTCCAAATTGGTCATATTTCACTCCTTTCTCGGGGCATAATAAAAGCCCCGGACTAAACCATAGTCACGGGGCTTATACGCGCATCAAAAAAAGCGATATATAAACTTCCACGCCTCGGCAGGGTTTACATCATAAAAATACCTGCTGTCTATGGCAACCGAAAGTATATGAACAGAAAACCCGATTGTCAAGTTTTTCGGATGCTTTTTTTAGCTTGCCTTTTGTTCCAAGCGCAAACGGTCCGCTATCAGCGCGATAAATTCCGAATTGGTCGGTTTACCTTTATGGTTCGATATCGTATACCCGAACAGGCTGTCGATCACGTCCACTTTGCCGCGGCTCCACGCGACCTCGATCGCGTGGCGTATCGCCCGCTCCACGCGGGAGGGCGTGGTGTTGCACTTCTTCGCGATGGTGGGATACAGCTCCTTCGTGATGTAATTAAGCACGTCGATATCGTCCACCGCCATCATGATGGCTTCGCGCATGTAATGGTAGCCGCGGATGTGTGCGGGTACGCCGATTTCATGCAGGATGCCGGTCACCTTCGTTTCCAAGTTTACGGCGCGGTTTTTCAGGCTCCGTGCGTCCACCCCTTTTAAGGGGTTTTTTATTTGCGTTTTGAGTTGGCGGATACGGGTTACCAGCGATTCCAAGTCAAAGGGCTTCGCTATGTAGTACTCAGCCCCCAATTCGATCGCTTTTTGCGTGATTTTGTCCTGCGTGATGGCGGAAAGGATGATGCAGATCGGCGCGTAGCCTTGGGTTTCGTTGCAGAGGTTCAGCTTTTCCAATACGCCGAGCCCGTCGAGCTTGGGCATCACGCCGTCTATGATGGCGATGTCGGGCTTTAAAGATTGGATCTTCGCGTAGGCATCCATACCGTCGTACGCCACGCCGACGATCTCAAGGTCCGATTGCTTCCCGAGATAGTTGATGATGGCGTCGCAGAATTCACGGTTGTCGTCCGCCATTAACACGCTGATTTTCTTTTCCATTTTGAATCCTCCTTGGGATATTGCGGCTTTTTTTGTCATAGGACGCGCCGCGTTCTTGGCATTAATAACCATTTAATGGAAGTATAACAGGTAATAATTACCATTGCAATAGATTTATGGAAATTTATGGAGAAATATCATTTATCCACATTTGATTGTGGAAAATAGCGGAAGGTTGTACAATACATAAGGTTAAACCATAAAATCGAAAAGGAAGTATGCTTAACATGAAAGGCAAAAGTGCGTTAATTCTGTCTTTGATTTTTATCGCGACGGTGGGTTTGGGTTTGTTGTCGGCTTTCGGGCTGACGGTCGGGGAGCGGCGGTTCGACGGCATCGGCGACATCCGCCAAGGGCTCGACCTGCGCGGCGGGGTGAGTATCTTATACGAAGCCGACGAAATATTCCCATCTTCGGAGGATATGAACGCTGCGACCAACCTGTTGCGCAACCGACTGGACTCCCGCGGCTACACCGAGGCAACCGCTACGTTGGAAGGCAACCGCCGCATCCGCGTTGAAATACCCGGAGTGGACGACACCGCCGCCGCCGTAGCCGCGATAGGCCGCACGGCGATGCTCACCTTCCACGAGGTATGGGGCGACGACGAATTCGGCCAGCTTATATTGGGTAACGTGTTGATGACCGGGTCGGAAGTATCCCGCGCCACCGTGGGTACGTTGCAGCAACCCGGCGGCAGGATGGAATACGTGGTCGAATTCACCCTTACCGCGCAAGGCGCGAGGATATTTGCGGATGCGACCCGCGCCAATATCGGGCGGCGCATCGCGATCGCGCTTGACGGTGAGGTTAAGAGCTCACCCGTCGTCAACCAAGCGATCGAAGGCGGCAGCGGGCATATCTCCGGCCATTTTACCCGTGAAAGCGCGAGGGAATTGGCTGAATTCATCCAACAGGGCGCGCTGCCCTTCCGCTTGGAAGTTATCAGCGAAAACCATATCGGGGCGCGTTTGGGTATCGACGCGTTGGAGACGAGTATCATCGCGGGTATTATCGGCCTTGCCTTGGTACTTATTTTCATGGCGTTCGTGTACCGCAATATGGGTCTTTGCGCCGACTGGGCGTTGGTTATTTATGTAATCCTTGTATTGCTGGTGCTGAGCGCGTTCAAGATAACGCTTTCCCTTCCCGCTATCGCCGGTATCATCTTGTCGATCGGCATGGCGGTGGATGCGAACGTCGTCATCTTCGAACGCATACGCGAGGAAGTGGCCGCGGGCAAAACGCTCCGTTCCGCCGTACGTGTGGGGTATCGGAGGGCATTGCCCGCCGTCGTCGATTCAAACGTTACGACGCTGATCGCGGGCACGGTACTCTTTTGGCTGGGTACGGGGCCGATCATGGGCTTCGCGCAGATTTTGATCATCGGTATCCTTGTATCCATGTTCACTTGCTTGCTGGTTACGCGTGTCTTGACCATTTGTCTGATGAACTTGGGCGTAATTAAGGCGAAGCATTTTAAGGACAGGAAGCTGCCGTTTTGGAAGAAGAAAAATAATGACGGCGAAAACCCGCCGGATGAACCCGAACCCATCAAGATCGTCGAACGGCGTAAATGGTATTTCGCCTTTTCGGCGGGGGTATTGGCGGTCGGGCTCGCGTTTATGTTCATCCATTCCGCGCGGGGTAACGGTTGGTTTAATTTGGACGTGGAATTTTCGGGCGGTACCCAGTTCATTGTGGACATGGAAGGCGGCAATTCCTTCGAAAACGCGGAGATCGAAGACATCGTACGCCGCGTGACGGGTGTTTCCGCGCCGCAGGTACAACCGATATTAAACACCAACCAAGTGATGGTTCGTATCCCGCAAACCACGCCGGCGGTACGTGCGGAATTAATTAACCAAATAAGCGGTATGTATAAAATATCGCAAGAGGCGTTCACTTATTCCGACGTGTCGGCGGCCGTAAGCGCGGAAATGCAGCGTTCGGCCTTTTTGGCGATCGGCGTGGCCAGTCTGGCGATGCTGATCTATATATCCATCCGCTTCCGTGATATACGTACGGGTTCCAGCGCGGTGCTGGCACAATTGCACGACGCGCTGGTGGTGATGTGCGTGTACGCGATATTGCGTATCCCGCTTAATTACGCGTTCATCGCCGTTATGTTGACTACCCTTGGTTATTCCATCAACGCCACGATCATCGTATTCGACCGCGTGCGTGAAAACCGCGGGCGTATGCCCAAAGCAGGGCAGCGTCTGCTCATCAACACAAGCGTGACGCAAACGTTGCGGCGTACGTTGTTCTCCACGGTATCGACATTCCTTGCGGTGGGCGCGTTGTACGTTATCGGCGTAGCCAGCATACGCGATTTTACGCTGCCGATCATCGTCGGCTTGTTGTTCGGCGCGTATTCGTCGGTTCTTTTGTCGGGTTCGACTTGGTTTATGATGAAGAAGAGAAAAGAGAAGGCATAGGGGGATTGATCATGGAAATCCGCAGAATAACGCCCGAGGAACGTATTCAATACGACGCGATATGCCAAATATGCTTCCTCGATATCCGCAGGCGGGATATCCGCGAGGAATTGCGTAATCCGCCGGAGGAACAAAAACCCGATTATGGCGGCAGGAAAGGCGCACCCGTATTCGCCGCGTTCGAAAACGGGAAAATGCTCTCCGCTTTGACGGTCAACCCCTACGTGATCCGTATGAACGGCCACGAAGTGAAGATGGGCGGCATCGGCGCGGTCGTTACCCTGCCCGAAGCACGCGGCAGAGGTTTGATCAAGAAGATCAATACCCCCGTGTTCGAAGCGATGCGGGAGGAGGGGCAGGTTTATTCGTTCCTGTACCCCTTTTCGTTCGAATATTATCGCAAATTCGGCTACGAACATTGCTACGCCCGCCGCAACGCGAGGATTCCCATCGAACAATTCGAGAAGTTCCCGTATCCCAAGCAATTCGTACCCCATGAACCCGATGACGGCTGCGAACCGTATGCCCGTATATACGAAACGTTTACGCGCGGCCGCAACCTCGCCGTCGTACGCGACGAAGGGAACTGGAAATGGATGCTCAACCGCGACCCGTACATGAAATCGCAATTCACGTACTTGAATTACGGAGCGGACGGGACACCCAACGCTTATTTGCTGTATGAAGCAGAAAAGAACAGCCTTGATGACGGCGGCAACGCGATCAAGATACGCGAATTGTGCTGGACATCGCCTGAAGGGTTGTACGCGGCGTTCGGCTTTTTCGGCAAGATGGGCTCGGAATACCGCGCGGTGAAGTGGAGCGTACCTTACGGGCTCAACATCCAAGCAATCCTGCCCGACCCGTACGACGTGGAGTGGCGGATAAACGCCGCGGGTATGAACCGCATCGTGGACGTGCCCGCCGCGCTCGCCATGCAAAGCGTTCCCGCGGGGAGCGGTCGCGTGCACATAAAGGTCAACGACGATTTTTGGCCGGCCAACAGCGGAACGTATCGCTTGGAATGGGAAAACGGTAATTTGACCGCGACATGTGTACAAGTCGCCGACATCGACATGGAGACCCATGTGACCACGCTGGCGCAGCTCACCACGGGTTATATCGACGCCTCCGAAGCGCGGTATCGGAGCGATACGGTAATCCGCGGGGATATAAATGCGCTGAACGCGTTGTTCCCGAAAAAGTATTTGTATTTACTGGAAGGATTCTAACACGGGGGATTTGCATGAATATCACAAAAAGAATGAGCCCCAACATCACAAAGGGCCGTCAAGGCCGCCATAAACCCGACATGATCGTATGCCACATCACCGAAGGCAGTTTTTCGGGGGCGGTATCGTGGCTGACCAACCCCGAGTCGAAGGCATCCACGCATTATATCGTGGCGAGGGACGGACGCGTCACCCAAATGGTGGAGATCGGGGACACCGCGTGGGGTAACGGCACCGGCGGAACCCCATCAAGCAACATATGGCACGGGTTTTCCACCTTGCAAACGGTACGGGATCGAAATGCAAACGCCAATAATTATACCGTCAGCATTGAACACGAAGGGCGTCATTCCGAAACGGGCGGCGCATTAACCCCCGAGCAATTGGATGCGACAGTCGCACTCATCAAATTTATCCGTGAAGAAGTGAAGCGGTCCTTTGGAGTCGAAATCCCCCTCACACGGCAGCACATCGTCGGCCATAACGAAATCACACCCAAGTCGAAGCCCAATTGCCCCGGCGCGCAATTCCCCTTCGATGAAATTATATGGAGGTTGGGCGGCTCCCGTGAGCAGCGAGAACCCCTTCCGAACCCGCTACCCGTCCCCGCAGACGCTAATGACGTCCCTTCGAGCTTCGCGCGGGAGGCATGGGAATGGGCGAGGACCAACGGCATCACCGACGGCACCAACCCGCGCGGGACGGTTACGCGTGAGCAAGTGGTTACGATGCTGCACCGCTACAATAAAACGGCGGCACGCCTATAAACGGAGGCTTATATGAAAATCATCCCCCCATCATTCGAAATCATCGGCCCCATGGACGGTACGGAAATCCTGAAGAACATCGAACGCGCGGGGCGTACGTGTTATAAAAGCGAGGACTTGATCACCGAGGATTCCGCCGCGGCGTTCGTTAAGCGGATACTAAAACGCGGGCACGAATCCGTCATCGAGCATGATAAGGCCACGGTTAAGATCATTTGCGACCGCGGCGTCACGCACGAAATCGTACGGCACCGCATCGCCAGCTATTCGCAGGAAAGTACGCGTTATTGCAACTACGCGAAGGACAAGTTCGGCAATGAACTGACGTTCATTCGTCCGTATTTTTGGGAAGAGGACGGGGACAAATACCGTGTATGGCGCGAAACGATGCAGAAAATCGAGGACGCTTACATGGAGCTGCTTACCCTCGGCGCAACACCGGAGGAAGCGCGGAGCATCCTGCCCAATAGTTTAAAAACGGAGATTATCGTCACCATGAACCTGCGTTCGTGGCGGCATTTCTTTAAATTAAGAACGGACGCGGCATCCCATCCCCAAATGCGGGAGGTGGCGCGTCCGTTGCTGGATGAATTTAAGCGGCGTTTGTCGGTGCTGTTTGAGGATATTGTGTATTGATGTGAAACTGATGCCGCCCTATACCGCCGGTTAGCGGTAATTGTTTATTATTTCATCACTCCATACCTGTGCCTCGATATAGGATGGTTCGTACCACGGCCTGTCTTCAACGAAGCGCAGAGGAATACCCCGGTTTTTTATAACGTTTGTTATTTCATCGTAAGTATACAGTTCATATTCCGGTGCTTCGTCGAAAATAGGTTTAAACGTGGGGAACGAATCGCCGTAAGTGAAGGAAACGGTATCATTGTCAAATTCTTCAAACGGGATTTTTACTACGCCGAAATCAAGGAACCATTCGCAATGTTCCCATGCTTTCGTATCCAATATCATATAGTGGGGGGCTTTCCGTTGCGGTTTGCCTCCCTTTTTAATGAAAGCGGCATAAGCACGTTCCTCGACGATACGGCGATGAAGCATATACCTGCCGTTATCGTCACGTTTAGCAAAATTGGGGTTTTCACTTGCAAGTTTTGTGTGGAGCCGTATTGATTCCTCATCAGTCAAATCCGACAAGTTCAAAAAAGGTTTTCTTCTTTTTTCATAATAATGAAATAAATACATTCTTCACGCTCCTTTATCATTTTTATACGAATGGTTTAAGGAAAAAACGGCGCGTAATATCGTTCAGCGCGCGTCACATTCCTCTGTGTCGTGGCTCGAAGGATGAGGGGACGGAGTTTTTTTATTTCGTCCCAATTTCAACGCAAGAAGCAAACCAATGATTAAAGCCGCTGCCGCCGCAACTGCGGAAAGCGCGGTGACATCCCCGCTCTGATACGTACGCTCATCGGCGAACAACACGAAGATCGTTCCCAGCACCAAACC
Source organism: Defluviitaleaceae bacterium (assembly GCA_009779755.1). GTDB lineage: Bacteria > Bacillota > Clostridia > Lachnospirales > WQUN01 > WQRX01. The sequence continues at coordinate 109,756 of WRDO01000001.1, forward strand.
GATGATAACAAAATAAGTAAAAACAAAATATTTTTCCAACAGCAACGCAATGCATTTACCGGCTAGTAGAATCCCCGGGATAACCCCCAAGCCGATGGGGATTACGACCTGCAGGATCGGCGGGAGTAATCCAAACGAAAACGGTGTGGCGACGTATTCGCGTATGAGGTTGATCGTGTCCATCGCCAACGGGTAAATCCCCAGCAAAATCAGCACCATCGCGCCGCTGACGCCGGGTACGACCATGGCCGCCGCGGCCAGCAAGCCGCCGGAGAACAATAACGCCATCGCACCGAAGCCGAACGACCCTTCGATATAAAACTCCGGCGTGGGTACGACTACGGAAAGCACGGCGATGGTTAATGCGGCAACCGCGGCAACGAGATAATACATCACAAAACTGTTTGATTTATTCTCCGAGGTTCCTTTTTCCTTCGCTTGACCATGTAAAAAAGGGATGCTCCCCGCCATCAACCCGGCGATAAACCCCGCCGATTGGAACGAAAACCTCCCTATCAAAATGCTGATCACCGAACCGACGGCTACGATACCCAATACCATACCCAACCCGAAGGGTACCAAAAAGCTCAGCGAACCCTTCAAATCCTTAAATAACCCGTTGATCGCCGTAATTAGCCTGTCATATACCCGAAAAATAACCGCCAACGTTGCGCCGCTGATACCGGGCATGACATTGGCCGCACCAACCGCGGTACCTTTGATAAAAAGGAAAAGAAAAGACAAAATACATCACTTCTTTCATAGTACGCCCCGGGTGGGGGATTTCATCGGGAGCATCCCTCACCCGGGGCGTACACATAGGATAGTATCCTATTTTATGCTTATTTATAACGTTTTTAGTACCTGCGATACAACCCGATCACTTTGCCCAGTATACTGCATTCCTTCGTTTTGATCGGCGCAAAAGCAGCGTTGGCGGGGGTCAGGCACACGTAGTCGCCGTCGCGGGAGAAGGTCTTGACCGTGGCGTCCTCACCCAGCAGGGCAATGACGATGTCGCCGTTGGTTGCGTCCTGCTGTTGGCGTACCAGCACGAGGTCGCCGTCCAAAATACCTTCTTCCATCATGCTGTCGCCCTTAACATGCAACATAAAACAGGTATCGTTTTTTACGTAGTCGATGGGGATGGGGAAGGTGTCCTCGATATTTTCGTCGGCGAGGATCGGCACGCCCGCGGCCACACGCCCCACGATGGGGACGTTAACCAATTCGCGTGCGCTTTGGTAAAAATCCTCCTCAAGAATTTCGGTCGCGCGGTTTTTGGCGGGGGAACGGCGGATGTAACCTTTACGTTCCAGCGTTTCCAAATGGGCATGTACCGTGGAGGTGGAGCTCAGATTTACCGCGTCGCATATCTCACGTACAGTAGGGGGGTAGCCGTTTTGTTTAATTTCCGTTTTTAAGAATTCCAAGATCATCTGTTGCTTCGAAGTTAGATTATCGCTCATTTTCAGCATCCTTTCCTGCGGTTTTTGCGAGTGTAACACAGCCGTAAACAAATTGCAAACAAATGTTCATATAACTTGAACTTTCTTCGCCATATGTTCGAGAATAAATAAAGAACCGTTCATCGCAAACGGTTCTTTTATAAAAATTGATATATTTTTTACAATGATCGGATCACATTATTATCCAGCGCCTTAACTACCGCCTCCGCCAGCTTTACGCATTGCTTGTAATCCGCCGCCGCCGTCATCGAATGGGGGCTGTGGGCGTAACGTACGGGGACCGAAATAACAAGTGTGGGAATACCCAAACCCGCCACATGGTACCACGAGCCGTTGGTCGAGCCGCGGCTGCGTACGGCTTCCTGTACGGGAATATTTTCACGGGCGGCGATATCCAGCGCAAAGCGCAACAAACGTGGGTTGGTGATCATACCCCCGTCGATATGGCGCAGCATCGGGCCTTTGCCCATCGCGGTTTGGACGAGCTGCCCATCCACAAGCGTATCATCAGCGGGTGCGCCCTCGAAGCAAATGGCGAGGTCGGGTTTGACGCGGTTGGCTACGGTTTTTGCCCCGCGGATGCCGACTTCCTCTTGGGAGGAAAAAGCCCCAACCAAATTAACGGATAAATCCGAAGCCTTTAATGCGTCCAACACTTCCAACACGGCGGCACAGCCCAAACGGTCGTCGAAGGCCTTGGCGATAAGCGTATCGCCTTGCTGTTCGAATACGGAATGCGGAACGACGGGGCAACCGGGGGTTATCTTATATTTTTCAACGACTTCTTCCTTGGATTTCGCACCGATGTCGATGACCATCCCGTCCAGTTTAAGCGGCGGTTCCTCCGCGCCGCCGAAGTGGTGCATCTTGGCGGCGATCACACCCGAAATCAATTGGCCGTCACAATTGCGTACGCACACGCGCTGTGCCGAAAGCGTCGCGGGAATCCAACCGCCTAACGGAAGGAAAGACATTGTGCCGTTTGACTTTACGGCTTGCACGATCAGGCCGATTTCATCGGAGTGGGCTTCGATCAAAACGGTGGGCTTGCTTTCGTCGTGTATCGGCTTTTGTATGTATAAATTAAGAAGATGATCCCGCGAGGTTTCGTACCCCGGCGGGATGTATTTTTGCGCGGCGGCGTGTACGTCCTCCTCGAAGCCTGACGGCCCGAACGCGCAGGATAAGTCTTTGATGAGTTGTAATGAGTCCATTGTTATTTCCCCTCCGGTTTTTGTTCCTCTTCCTGCTTCCTGCTGTTCTGCCGCTGCGCCATCACCAGGTTATAATACATGCCTTTTTTCTTTAGTAATTCCATATGCGTGCCCACTTCCTCCACGCCGCCTTCGGACAACACAATCAACCTATCCGCGTTGCGCAGAGTGGACAGGCGGTGCGCGATCGCGATGGTCGTGCGGCCTTGGGTGATGCGATTCAGGCTTTCTTGGATCGACGCTTCGGTTTCCACGTCGAGGGAGCTGGTGGCTTCGTCCAATATTAGTATGTCGGGGTTCTTGATGATTGCGCGTGCGATGGAGAGGCGTTGGCGTTCGCCGCCGGAGAGGGTCTGTCCGCCTTCGCCGATGTGCGTATTGTAACCGTCGGAGGTTTGCGTGATAAAATCGTGCGCGTTGGCCACCTTGCAAGCGGCGATGACCTCCTCGAAGGTCGCGTCGGGTTTGCCGTACACAATGTTGTCGTAGAAGCTGCCCGCAAACAGGAAGCTGTCTTGGAACACCACGCCCATACTTTCGTGCAGGTGGTCGGAATCCATGTCGCGCAGGTCGGTATTGTTAATCGTAATCCTACCCGTGTTGGGGTCGTACAAGCGCATGGCGAGGTTAATCAAAGTGGATTTGCCCACACCGGATTTACCCACAAGGCCGATCATTTCGCCGGGTTTGATGTCCACGGTGATGTTCTTTAACACGGGTTCGTAGGATTTGTATCCGAAGAATACGCCGTTAAAATCCACATTGCCCGAAATGGGCACATTAATCGGGGAAGCGACGGGTTTAAGCTCCGATTCGTCATCCAAAACCTCAAATACCTTAACCAAGCTGGTGGTCGTGTTCGCCAGCCATCGCGGGAAGTGTACCATCCAGCGCAACGGCCCGTAGATAACGCCCAAGTACATGGTGAAGATCATCAAGTCACCGATTTGCATATCGCCGGAAAGAATCCACCAATTGCCGTTAAGCACCATCCATCCGCCTACGAAGAGGATAATGAATTCGCCCATACCCATCACAAAGCCGATGGGCGGGAACAGTAACGACCAAAGCACCTCGTTGTTTTCGCCGATATCGGCAAGGCGGCGGTTGGCTTTGGAGAACTTATCGATTTCCTGCTTTTCGTTGCCGAAAGCCTTAACCGTTCGGATGCCCTTGATAATGTCATGCAAAATCGAATTGCAACGCGAACCTTGCCGCCATTGCCGCTCGAACCTCGCCATCATCATGCCCCAAAAACGGCGCAGCAGGAATATAACGATCGGCACGGGTATGAATACCAAAATCGCCAACTGCCAGTTAATGAATAATAAGATCGCGAACGCGATGCCGAAGTTGAAGAACATATCGATGACCCAACGCCCCAAGTCGGTCACGAATTCGTTGATCGTGCTTGTGTCGTCCATAATTCGCCGTATCAAGTCGCCCGGCGTGCGCTTGGCGAACAGGGACATGGAGTGGCTTTGCAACTTGGAATAGGCGTGTACGCGCAAGTCGTTGGTCACGGCAATGGTTGCGCGGTTAAAGATACGGGCCGTGATGATGACCAATACATCGCCGATGACGCGCACCGCCAGCATACCCGCCGCGATCAAGAGGATTTGCCCCCACGTACCGATACGCGGCTCCAAATGGGCATTAACCAAATGGCGTATAAACAACGGGGAAATGAGGAACATAAGGCGCGGGATTATCCCGGCTACTTGCGAAATGGTGATTTGCCTGACGTACGGCTTTGCGAAGCTGAGGGCGCGCTTCATTACGCCCAGCTTGGAATAACAAAATACGCAGACGTTGATTTCGGACATCATTGGCCGCCCGCAGGAATCGCATACGCGTTTTTCTTCCTTTTCCGGGAAAGCCGCCGTTCCGCTGTTGATAAAGAAGTTGACGATTTTGCAAAATTCCCCGGCTTGCTTGAGCCCCGTCATAGTAAAGCGGCACAGGATGCGGTCGTCCTTACCCTCCGCTTTGACGAAGAGAAGCCCGCAACCTACCCCGGCTTTCACCACGGCTTCCTTGATTTCCGAAGCGAAGAAACGGAAGAGCTCCTTCTCTTCGGTAACCGAGGAAATGCTCCCGTCCTCGGCGAAGATCAGTTGACCGTTGAGGGGGTTCATGTCCATGCTAAGGTCGTATTCGAATACGAATTGCTTCATAATATATGTCCTCCAGCTTCGCGTGCCAAACGCGTGCCACCGGCACACAGCACTCTGTAACTAGAACAGGTACGCGTCCAATCTTTTTTGGCTTTGTTTGTTCATGTCCTTAATTTGCGGGATGGTATAGCGGTTACCGTCCACGTCGAAGATAAGCACCGAATTATTGGGCAGGGTACGGATGTTGCGGCTTACGTCCTTGATGGCGCAGCTCTTGTCGTATATACGGCCCTGCATATTTTTGAGCTTCATTTCCATATAGACGTAACCCAGTTTATCCTTTACGCTCAGCACATCGATTACGTGCGGCGAATAATAGCGGTTGTCGAGTTCCGTCTGCACGACTTCGCGCTGGTTGGGCGCAAGAGCGGAAACGTCGCGCAGGATGCCGATTTCCTTATTTTCGTGGTCGGCGACGCTGATGTATTCGTCGGGGTGTTCGATGGGCATGATACGCCGCAGGACGATGTGCTTATAATCCTCGCTCTTATACTTAAGCCCCGTGAAGCCGCCTTCGGCGGTGTAGAACGTCAGATCCTTGACGTCCAGTATCCCTAAGTCCATTTGGGTGTTGATCGCAGACATATTTGCCTCCCCCTTATTCCATTGAAATTACTTTCAAGCCTTCCATTTGTATGGAGTACAGCTTGTGATATTCGCCTTTTTTGCGCATCAATTCCTCGTGCGTACCGGTTTCCACGACCTTGCCGTCCAAAATGACCGCCAGATTTTCCGCGTCCTTTAAAGTGGAGAGCCTGTGCGCGATCGCGATCGTGGTGCGGCCGGTTTGTAATTGGTTGAGCGCGTTTTGTATTTTGCCTTCTGTTTCGGTGTCCATGGCGGCGGTGGCTTCGTCCAAGATTAATATCTTGGGGTTTTGTATGATCGTCCGCGCAATGGAAAGGCGTTGCTTTTCGCCGCCGGAAAGGTCTTGGCCGCCCGCGCCCACACGTGTTTCGTAGGCATCGGGGAGGGCGACGATAAAGTCATGGGCGCTGGCCATCTTCGCCGCCCAAATCACTTCCTCGATTGTGGCGTCGGGGCGCGCGTAGCGGATATTCTCCACGATGGAACCGATAAACAGGTATATATCCTGCGAAACGATGCCGATGGAGGAGCGTAATTGCGCCAGCGACATATCGCGTACGTTAACGCCGTCCACTTTGATCGTGCCCTCGGTGGTGTCGTACAAGCGGGCGATCAGGTTCGCCATGGTTGACTTGCCCGTGCCGGTTTTGCCCACGATACCCAACGTCTTGCCGGCGGGTACGTTAAGCGTCATACCCTTAAGCACCGGGGTCGCCGGGTCGTATTGGAACCATACCTCGTTAAGCTCAATTTCGCCTTTAAGGTCTTTAATAATTATAGGATTTTCGGGTTCCTCGATTTCGGCTTTTGTATCGACCACTTCGAATACGCGCTGGGCGGAATCCACGCACCTTGCCCACCAGTTGCTGACGGTGGAAAGGAATTCCAACGGGCCGTAGAGCATCCCCAAGTACATAAGGAAAGCCATAAGCACACCCAATGAGATTTCGCCGCGGATAACCATCATGCCGCCGAGCGCGGTAACCGCCACCTGCCCCATAAACATAAACAGGTAAATCATGGGGAAAGCCGTCCAAGCGAGGTTTTGCCCGGCGACGTCCACGGCGGCGTGTTTGTCGCCCATCACGTTAAATCGGCGCGTTTCCTCCCCTTCGCGGGCGAAGGCTTTGATCACGCGTTGGCCGTTGACCGCGTCGGATACCATATTGTTCATTTGGGAATTAATCGTCCATTGCTTATGCCATATACGCCCGAAAAGCTGACGCAACATACGGAACATTAACGCTGCGAAAGGGATGATCGTGATGCAAATCAACGCCAGCCGCCATTCCATCCAAAGCATAACGCCGAAGATACCCAAGAACATAGCGACGTTGATCACGATAAACGGCAAGCCGTCCACGAAGAACCAATAGATATTACGTGCGTCGCGGCTCACCCTGTTCATTAACGCGCCCGTACGTTTAGAGGTGTAAAAGGACACGCTCAACCGCTGCATCGCTTCGAAGATACGCATTTGCAAATCGTAGATCATCCACGGCATGGTGCGCGCCAAAACATATTGGTACAGGATATTAAAGGACGTGGTGACGATACGCATCGCCATGATGGCCAGCACGATATAACCCACCATCCGATACCATTGGCCATCGGGGTGGAGAACCTCGTCGATTAACAGGCGCGTGCTTACGTAAGGCGCCAATATCGAAAGAATGGTGACGGCCAGCATGGTGACGCTGACGATGGCGACTTTTTTCTTATAATATTTGAAAAAACCCATCAGCCGCATAAAAATTGACATCTTATCGGTGCATTTGGGGCACAGCTTACGCTCGGGCTCGGGGTAACGCGTACCGCATTTGGGGCAGAAAAGTTCGTCCTGCTCCCTTACTTCCAAGAGCGGGTCGTCGCCTTTTTTTATATTTCGGATGACCTTTAACAAGCGGTCCACAAAGCCTTGGCAGCCTAAAGAAAAGAGGAGGATCAACGTTTCCTTACCGGAGGCTTTGTTTTTATTGCTTTCTCCGTCGGAATCGCCTTTTTTATCCGCTTCGGGGTTTTCTTCCTTTTTATCGGGGTCGTTAATCAAGCGGCAGGTGGAAAGGAGCGTTTGCGTGCTTAAGCCGTTAAGATACCGCAAGGGATGGGTCACCAGTTCCCTTGTGACGTATTCGGAAACGATGCGGCGCGCGCCTTCGATCTTAACGACGCGTTCCTCACCGTACAAGATATATAGGTTATTTTTATCCACGCTTATGTAAGCGTCGGCGAAGTCCCCGTCCGGCGACATGTCGGTATGGATAGCGAAGAGCAAATCATCCGCCGGCACGCCGTTGGCGATGAAGGCGTCACGCATGTATGTGGGAATCGCACCCTTTATCGTTGTTTTGTCCCCCATATGAATCCTCCCGGATGTGCTGCTTAAATTCGTTAAAATTACCGTACAGATTTTTACACACCCCACAAGAATAGCACGCTATTTTTACCGTAGCAATGGTAAAAGTCAATTTATACGAAAAGTTTATTGCCATCTGTTTTATTACACGAAGGATTGTGTAACCATTTTTCCCAAGCCCCATACAATGCAATAGGAAATGTACAATCCCTAACTATTTAAGGAGGTTTACCATGGGACACCATCTTGACTGCTTGGTAGAGAGCATGTTCCGTCACATCGGCCAAACAGTGACGATCTTCACCACTTCGGGCGGTTTGTCGGGCAATGGCTTTACGGGCGTACTCTTGAGCGCGGACTGTAATTGCGTACGTTTGCTTTGCGACATCGGCGCACCCCCGGCTTGCCCCGTAGGCTCAGCATGTTGCGACACCATGACACCGATGGGCATCCGCGGGAACGAGGAAGGTTTCTTCTGGGGCAACCCGCTTGGCGCTATTTGTGTTATCCCTGTTTGCAAGACATATTGCACGCGGAAGAGGAACTCACAAAAAAACTGTGATTTTCAAGTCCTTCTGTTTTGGTGGCGTGAGGGCAAATACCCCCGTCATCGCTTGAACACACGCGGAGGGATTCCTTTCCGCAACCCTTAAAATACACGTCGAAAGTAGCTTTATCGTGGATGATTATTTTTTCCAACGTTTCTTTCACGGTTTCGCCGTCGAAGGTTTCCGCTTTTACAATGCCGGAAATATGTGTTTTAATGGTGTCAATGAATGTTTCGCGTTCGGTTACCTGTTCAGCGGTTTTGTCCAGTTGTATCAATTGGTTATTTAACACGGTGATTTGCCCGTCAAGCGGTTTTTTTTGTGTTTGCATTTCTTCCTTTGTTATTTCACCGTCCAATCGCAAATCAATCAGCCGCTTGATACGGTTTTCCAATTTCGCAATCTTTTTTTGGATGTTTTCTTGGTCACTTCGGATTTGTTCGGTGTCTAACACACCCATGACAATATTCATTGATTCCTTAATTAATTCGTCCTTGTATTGCACCATATCGTTAAGAGCGGTAAGGAAGGCTTCTTCAAGTATTTCTTGGCGTACCATTTTAGCGGGGCAACCGCCTTTGGTTTCATCCGCGCCGTACTTAAACGACTTGGCGCAACGCCAGCGTTTCACCTCTTTTTTATTTTTATCGGAGGTGCGGGTATTACGGTTAATAAATATAGAACCGCACAAACCGCACACAAGTTTTCCCGAAAAAGGATAACGCGAAGTATGCCTTGAACCTGATTTTTTATTTGTACTGCGACGCGCCAATTCCTGTTGGGTTTTGTCGAAGGTGTCGCGGTCGATAATGGGGGGATGCGTATTTTGCCTGACGATATATGTGTCTTTGTTTTTATTACGCTTCGTATCTTGCGATAGATAATTCGGGGTATGGAACTTCCCTTGCGTTAAATCACCCGCATATTTTTCATTCGATAAAATGCGTTGAACGGAAGTAGCGTCCCATGTTTGTTTTCCGTACCCGGTTTGGATATGCTCAGCTTCTAATTCCCTTGCGATGGCGGTTAAACCTTTTCCTTCAACCAAATACTTTTTGAAAATAATACGCACGGATTCAGCTTCGCTTTTGTTGATAATTAATTTTGCGTTGCGCCCTTTTCCTTCCCGGTCATACCCAAGCATTTTTTGCCCGAAGATAACGCCGTTTTCCATGCTTCGCTTGTGCCCGAATTTTACGCGTTCGGAAGTGCGGCGGCTTTCGTCTTGCGCTATACTGGCCATGATGGCCAATCGGAGTTCACCGTCGCCATCGCGGGAATCAATGTTGTCTGACGTAAAAATAACGCTTATGCCAATTTCCTTTAGTGCTCGCGTATGTTGCAAGGTATCGACCGTATTGCGGGCGAAGCGGCTGACTTCCTTCGTCAGGATAATATCGAAAAGCCCTTTGTGTGCGTCTGTTATCATCTTATTAAAATTTACCCGCTTTTTAGTTGATGTACCCGACAAGCCTTCGTCAATGTATAAAGGGACGTATTCCCATTCCGGTTGTTCGTTGATGCGTGATATGAAGTATTTTTCCTGATTCGCCAATGAATTGAGTTGGTCATCCTTGTCGGTGGATACACGACAATATGCGGTCACGCGAAGTTTGTCCATTTTTTTTCTCCCTTCTATTAACCAGGGTAATATTTTTGCCAACGTAGTTTACACTTAAGATGCGGCTTGTTAAAGTAAACCTCAAATTAATAATTATTTTATCGGCGGTTTTTTCTTTTCCGCGCAATCCTTGATAGCCTGTTCCATTTGTTTTTGTGTCAGTAATTGCCGGGTATATAGGCTTTTAATAATGCCTATAATTATGGTTTTTTGTAACGCTTCGTGTTCCATTTCCGTCACCGTCGCTAAACCGTTATGGTTTACAGTATTCGGGTGGTGTTCGTTCGCGTTACAGGGTAAAGCATGTTTCCTTTTTCCAAATACTTGGTTGCCGGTTGTTTCGTAATGTACACCTTTAAAATGAATGTGCATACGTACCTCCAATAGTGTTTGAAGGTTATTGGAGTAAGCACACTTGATGACGGTTGGGTCGTGAGGGAAAATACAACCCATTGTGCCAAACAACGCCATATGCTACATTTTATTAACACAATTTTCTGGAGGTGTATTTTGCACCCATACCAAATAATGCCGCCGTTATCGCCGAAGGAATACAACGCCCTTAAAGCGGACATCAAAGCCAACGGCGTTTTGGTTGCCATCGAGTTTGACGAGCATGGAAATGTGTTGGACGGACACCATAGACTAAAAGCGTGTCAAGAACTGGGAATCGTTGATTATCCGCGTGTAGTTCGCGCCGGGTTAAACGAAGAGGAAAAACTCGCCCACGCGCAAGCGGTTAATATGATGCGTCGCCAACTGTCGCAAAAACAACGCCGCATTTTTATCGGCGAGCAATTAAAGAAAACACCCGAATATTCCAATCTATTTATAGCGAAGATGTTGGGCGTTACGGACAAAACCGTAAATACTGTGCGTCGTAAAATGGAAGCAAATTCAGAGATTCCGAAAATCGACGAACGCCGAAGCGCGGACGGAACCTCACGCGGTCGCCCGGTATCTGTGTATAACCCCAACGAAAAAGCCAAACGAATACTCACCCAACCGCAAGTAGTGGAACGTATGCAAAAAGAAGATTGGAGCAACCCCGCATACACCAGAGCCAAGATAAACCAAGAAAGCAAGGCCATAAGGAAGAATGTTGCAATCCCATTGTCTGAAGCAGATTGCAAACTTTTATGTGCCGATATCCAAGGGGGTTTGCCCGAAATACCCGATGAAAGCGTAGACGTAATCATCACCGACCCACCCTATGCTCTTAAATACATACCCCTCTACCGCCATCTTTCCCATTTGGCTGCTCGCGTGTTAAAACCCGGCGGTTCGCTATTATGTATGGGTGGCGGTGCGCACTTCCCCAAAGTGGTGGAAACCTTAAACGATTCAGCCTTGTTATTTCATTGGATGTTATGCTTTATTACGACACGGACGGCTGCACCTCTGCACTGGCTGAAGGTTTCATCTCATATCAAACCTATATTTTGGTTGACGAAGGGGAGATATAACGGCGATTTGGTAAGTGACCTTATCCACGCGCCGCCGATGAAAGACGACAAGGACTACCACGAATGGGGGCAAAGCGTGGAAGCCTTCACCCAATTGGTGGAGCGATTCACCGACCCGGGGCAGGTCATCCTCGACCCTTTCGTGGGCGGGGGGACGACCGCGGTAGCGGCAATAAATAAATCGCGTCGTTTTATCGGCGCGGATATTGACCAAAAGTGTATTGAAATAACGCGCAACAGAATATATAACTTATCCCCAAAAAGTTCATAAAAATATTTTTACGAACAAACCAAATGTATTTATTATTCTGTCTTTACGTTCTTTATACTTTCATAAATACCTATTTTTGATGTCGTGCTTCTTGTGTTTGTCTTATATAAAACACAAGGAGGGTTTCACATGGAATACGGCTACGTTCGCGTATCAAGCAAAGAACAAAACGAAGACCGGCAACTCTTAGCGTTGAAGGAACACAATATTTCGCCGGAACATATTTTTACGGATAAACAATCGGGGAAGGATTTTATACGCCCGGCGTGGCTGTCCTTAGCGGAGCGGCTTACGTCGGGTGATTTACTTTACGTCCATTCCATTGACCGATTGGGGCGTAACTACGAAGAAATCCAACACTGGTGGCGCGTACTTACAAAGGAGAAGGGGATTGATATCGCCGTTGTTAATATGCCTTTACTAGACACACGGCGGGGAAGGGATTTAATGGGGACGTTTTTGGCTGATGTGGTATTGCAATTGTTGGCTTTTTGTGCAGAAAACGAACGTGTCAACATCCGCGAAAGGCAAGCGGAAGGTATCCGTGCGGCACGGATGCGCGGCGTAAAATTCGGCAGACCTGTCATAAACCCGCCGGAAAATTTTGTTGGGTTGGTTAAAAAATGGGAACGCGGGGAATTGCGTTTTGAAGAATTGTTGAAACAAACAGAACTTTCCGAAACTACATTTTACCGACGCTTGCGGGAGTATAGGGTACAGTTAAAGAAATAAAGGCTTGCATATTGTGTAGGTTTTGACAGTTCGTAGGTTAATATTGGTACTGTACCAGTATGAAGTAATACCTGTCAACGAAAATATTGAAAAATACTTTGTTATTATCATATGAACAATAAAAAACGAACAAAAACCATCCAATATATTCCATATATAGCAAATAGAAAAATATTTGGGAGGGTTTATTATTTTTTGATACTTCTGTCAAAACCTACAGAAGTTGCAAGTATATGATTGTTGGGAGGTATATATGTTTTGTTCAAAATGCGGAACAAAATATCCTGAATTGGAAGGTGCAAAATTTTGTTCGGGTTGCGGTGCGATTAAAGTGGTTGATACGGCAAACGTTGAACCGACATTAACAATAAAAACCCTTGATGAACATTCTGTAATTGAATCTACTACAATGTTTATTTCTAAACCTACCCTTGAACCACAATCTACAGACGTTGATTCTATGTATAAACGTGCATTACTGCTCATGGAAAATAAAGATTTTAACAAAGCCAGCCAATTATTTGACCAAGTACTTAATTTGCAACCGGAAAATGCCCGAGCATATATCGGACAATTACTTGCAGAACAAAGGTTAACAAATGAAGAACAACTAGCCGAACATATCAATCATTGGCAAGATAATTCATTGTTCCAGCGTGCCGTTCGATTTGCTGACGATACTTACAAAGCCATACTGGAAGAATACGCCGAAACCGCACATGTTAACCTAATTATACATAAAGCCAAAGAAATGTTTTTAACCGCTGTCAATCCTTCAGCGATAATTATGTTGCTCGAACCCCTTCGTGGGAATGAAACAGCCGAAAAATTATTGGCATTGTGCAAAACGCGTGATAATAATTTAATGCAAATGTATATACAGCAATTGTTGGACACATCGAAATGCAAATCATTAGATGGGTTGGCGCAATGTACAAGCGGGTGGGAAACAACTCCCCTGTTTAATCAAATAATGCACATTGCTGACATCGAAATGAAGCAAAAACTGACCGCTATTGTCAACGAAGTAAATAAATTAAATAATGAACGGCTAGCACAAGATACCGTCACACGAAATATATTAATTGCTAAAAATGAATCAACGAGAAAAAAAAGAAACCTGATAATCACGATTGTCACTCCAATCATAATTATTATTGGTTTGGTGATTTGGATAGTTATACCCCAGCAGCACGAACGCCGCCACGAAAGTGCCGCCCAATATCTTGACCTTTATCGGGAGGCATTTCGCCAAGGCGATTATGACCTTGCAAGGCGAATGTATAATGATTATTTACGAAACCATCTTTCCGGACCGGATTGGTACGAACGGTCTCAATCAATAGCATATCTTGGAGAGTTCGTATGGCGTGGAAGCCCTACATCCCGTGAAAACTTAACTAATAGTTTAATGACGCAACTTGATGACCGAATAAACAATGCCTTAATAGCTGAGCGTGCATTATCACACGCAGCTTCAGGTGATTGGGAAATGGGATTCAACCTGTTAGCCAGCGAAAGAATTACGACAACTTATATTCCCGAAAGAATAATAAAAGAACTATTTACATTTTTTCTGGAATCCATTAACCCCAAGCAATTACATATTTTGCCAAAGGATTCATCTTGGATACAAGCATCATACTTTGATTTTCATAATTCTTCATTGTATTGGTTAAATCAAGATGGTACGGTGGATACGTTCAACGGAAGAAATGATATACGTTCTTTATCGAATATTATACGCATCGAAATGATTGGCGACCCCAATGATTTTTTCTTTATATATGCGGCACTGGATAATAATAATGTACTGCTCGTTGAAGATTATCGAGAAACATACACAATATATGATGTATTGGATTTTGACATAAACAGGAATCTTGTTGTTGTTATTCACAGGAACGGTACAGTGAGTTATCAACAGTTGAATCAGCACCATGAATATAGCCTCGATAATGTTAGTCAATGGAATAATATAGAAATGGTTTGGATTGCAACAGAATTCCTACGGAGGGACACACACTTTACGTACCCAAATCAACCTGGCCAAAATCGACGTGAAGAACACCGCAACCAAGGTGTTAATAGAGTGGATACTCATGTAACTTTTCTAGTTGCAAGAACGCGTACTGGAGAAATATTAAATTCCGGTCAAAATCGTATTATGTATACTGACCAACGACGGGTTGATGTCGGCGGTCGCGGTGGTACTATATGGTTAAATATAGATAGGGCATTCGTAAGATTTGAACCGGCACCTACCCCATTTCATCTTATGGTTGAGCGACCCATACAACCATCAATCAACATCCGAACACGAAATTGGAATTCCCCTATCATAATTACACGCCCTTTTGATGGACAATGGCTTGTTGAACAATTTGGTGGCAATGACGAGGATTATTTTGATTATTGGAATTATGACGATTCGTATTAATTTAAAATAAATTAATAAGGGAGAGATTTACATGTCATCAATTGCCAAAAGAACATGGCTATGTGCGTGTGGCGTTAAAAATGATGGTGCCTTAAGAAATTGTGCAAATTGCGATTTGGAAAAACAACGTTTGCTGAGTATAGTTCCGGGTGCTGAAACGACGGAGGAACAAACCATTCCGTCAGTACCACCACCAATATCAATACCAACGCCGATACCCCAAACACCTCCCCAAGCAAACCCCGTGCAGTTGGTTCAACCGTATGCTTCTTCTCCGGCATATACCCCCCCTCCGTCCCCTTATGCAGTCCCGTCGCCAAACCCACAATATATTCATGTTGCTCAACCCCATGTGAAATCTAAAGTAGGGCGAAATATTTTTTTATTCTTGCTTGTCGCTGTAGCTGCATTATTAGGTATGAGTGCATTGGGTGTATTTTGCATTGGTGAAACGCTGGGTATTACACCCGATTGCGGCAACCCAATATGCAGAAACAGTTCCACCATATTTACCAATTTTTGTTCGCGGTGTGGTGACGCGATTCAACGTATAGATGGAATTTTCCGCTAAAACAAACGCATTTCACATACCATGCGGAATATCACACGGTAAATACAGAAAGCGGGAGTTAATATGCCTATTGATGTATCCAGTTATACCAAACGCGCCTTTCTTGAAATTTCATATGGGGAATTTGATAAAGCAAGTGTATTGCTTGACCAAATATTAAACGTTGACCCTGAAAATGCGCAAGCATACATTGGACAATTATTGGTGGAACATAAACTTATAGATGAAAAATTATTAGCTGAACATATCCCCGATTGGCAAGATAGTTCTTTGTTCCATCGGGCGATACGATTTGCAAATAATACGTACAAAGTAACGCTAAATGGATATGTTGATACCGTACGAAATAACCGTATTTTATACGATGCAAAAAAATTATTATCAACCGTTGCGAATCCGGCTACGGTTATTTTAATGCTTGAACCTCTCCGGGGAAATGTCACCGTTGATGCGCTGTTGGCGCAATGTGAAACCCGAAAAACCGACATCGTAGAAATGTATATCCAGCAATTATTGGATATATGCAAATGTAACAGCCTTGATAATCTAGCGACATGTACTAATCAATGGGAAACAACGTTGTTATATAAACAGTTAAAGCTCATTGCAAACGATGAAATGAAACAACGATTGAACATGTTGGAAGATGATTTAATTAAATATTATGATGAACTTAGTAAAAAAGAAAAAGAACGAGAGTCATTGGAAAACGTTAGACTTATTAAAACGTATAAATCACTAGGTATAGGCGTTGCAGGCATTGTTTTATTGGTCATTATTATAATTAACGGATTTAATTTATTTAATCGTATTCGGTTTAATTCCATAGATATAACACAAATGAGAAATGTTCTTGTTGCTCCGGCATGGGGCACCACTGTAGGAATACAAGCTGACGGAACGGTTGTAGCAACCGGAGTTTACGCGCAGTGGCTTTTGGATAATTATTTAAGCGATTTGCAAAACATTGCCGCAATTCCCGCAATTAGTACGAAAGGTTCTCACTTCATTGGGTTACGAAAAGACGGAACCGTTATAGGTAGAAGAATTGGTTCTGAATATGGACGCTACGGTGAAATTAATGTTGGTAATTGGCGAAACATCGTTGCTGTTGGAACAGGCAGCGAATTTACAGTTGGTGTGCAAACAGATGGGACAGTTATAGCAATTGGTTGGTATGAAAATTTGAAGCATTATAACTTTGATGATTGGAATGATATTATTGATATTTCGGTAGGATTTGGACATGCTGTCGGTTTGCGAAGAAACGGAACCGTCGTAGCAACCGGATTTAATGATAACGCATGGCATGGAATTAACGGTTGGCAGGATATTATTTATATTATTACAACTGATAATAACACACTTGGGCTTCGGGCTGATGGAAGAGTATTAATTAGTGGGTCTGACAGCGGGGGGGCATCCCCCATTAGGAGTTGGCAAAACATTGTTGCCCTTGATGCAGGTAGTTGGGGACTTGTTGTTGGGTTACAAGCAAATGGAAGAGTAGTTTCTACAAGTTCAGAATTAAACGAAATTTTTAATAGCAGAAAATGGCGAAATATTGTGTCCATTGCCATTCATCCGACACTTATGGAAAGCACTAATAATTGGCGTGAATGGGAAAACTCCGGTCCACAAACTGTTGTTGGTCTTCGCGCTGATGGAACGGTGGTTACATCTCACCCCATCGAAGGTCACAACACCAACGGATGGCGTTTATTACGATAAAAAATGGCATGGAGCATTATATATAGTTCACTGAATTATTTATCCCCGTTTATATGCGGAAAACGAAAGTCACGTCCAAGTGGGACAAAATCTACCCCAATGCCATGAAACGCTGGGCGGACAACTGGGATGTAATCTGCCCGATTTTCAAGTTTTCGGCCAAGGTACGACGGGCACTCTACACCACAAATGCCATTGAAAGCCTTAACAGCCAATACCGCCGAATCAATGCCGGACGTCCCGTTTTTCCGTCTGACGAGGCCTTGAAAAAACCCTGTTCCTGGCTACCCGCAACATCAATAAAAAATGGACAACTAAAATACGGAATTGGGGCCAGATATACGGTGAGCTTTCTATCACCTTTGAAGGTCGATTGTAAAAAAAGCATAGACAAGGGCTTTGCGGTAATGTGCGCTTCACAAGGCCCTGCTCCTATTCTCCTCCTAACGAACAAAGTCAAGGTCGGAGCGTTTTTCAGGGAATATCATTCCCAAAAATCTTCCTCTTTCCCTTGACTTCGACCAAGTGTTATAATTTAACTATTATTATCGTGGAAGATTTCTTTTTACAAAAAATTATTTACACCGCCCAATAAAAAGTAAAGGGGTGTGTTTGTACATTCAAATAAATTCAGGTGTGACATTGTAATTCCAAGTAAATGTTTTACTCATTCCATTGTAAATATCCAGTTGGTCTTCATTTTGTGTAGGTTCAACTTCTTCTATATCTTCGCGAGGTTCATATTCAATTATAAAAGGGTATTCATCTGTATAAGGCAAGTCATAATTATTGCATATCGTAATTACATCGTGCAGCGGAAATTCATCAGGACGATTTTTATATTTCCCTATTATTTCAGTGCTTCCGCGTACGTTGCTCTTTATTTTAAGCTGTCGTTTTTTTGGTTCTTGCTTTACGACAATATATGCCCAACCCTCATATAAAATAGCATATGTTAAAAAAGAAATTATTTTAAATTTCGCTTTACTTTTGGGGTTTGAGCATCTTATGTTATTCCATATTTTAACATAGCCATAACAACATTTGTTGATTCTGTCATCGCTGTTTTTTTTCGTATTGCGTTTAACTACCTCTTTAATGGGTTTATATCCGGTGGGCAATGAAAATAAAGATTCGATTTTTGCCCACACACCTTCGTTTATGGTTTTCGCGCTACCGTTTTCAATACGAGCATAATATGACCTCGATATACCAATTTTATCAGAAACCTCTTGTTGCGTCATTCCGGAAACTGTACGTAAATCAATTAAATTAACCCGCGTATTTTTACCCGATTTTGTTTTAACATGATTCGTTAAACTTCTTCGTTCATTTCGTTGGGATTGGTGATAATTGGCGATTCTTTCCTGGCTTCCCGCTAATCCCTTGTATACATATGCATTATAAAGTACCTTACGGATTGATGGGGTTGATAAAGAAAATTTTTGTGCCAGCCGTTGAATTCCAACGCCGGATTTATAATCATTCACTATTTCTTCGTTACGGAGTAACCTATCGCAATGGGCTTTTTGAACAAGACCATGTTTTTCCATTTGATGTCACCATCCTTTCGTAATTTGGTTCACGGTTATGTTACTGCAACTGTATGATAATGTAAAGTTATAACTCAATCTTTTGAGTAACCATAAAATTGGGCACACAAAAAATAACTTCCATTCAAATTATCCCAGTCTACATAAATAACTTCTTAAAAATCTGTGTGTCTAGGGTAGTGTATTTTCGTATCATTTCGAGAGTTCTTCATTCGTGTCCTTCACCGTATTTCTTTGAACTTTTTTTGCCCTAAATGATATGATGTACTCGGAATCCGGAGACTAAGAAAGGCATGAAACATAGAAATTCATTGGTTTTATTAGCTTTCTATCAAACGACCATTTTAAGCCTTGTGCTTTAAGTTGACTCAAACTTAGTGGCGTTTGCTTATGCTGGATTTCATAGGCTGGATTTCCTAGGTACGGAATCTCTAAATCCTTGAAGCGTCTAAGGAATTTTATTTAATTAAGCGGTCAGGAAGTGTAGGTCACCTTCCACGGATTAACAATATCAAAAACGCCACTCGAAACGCTTCCCCGTAACCAATGGGGTTTCTGAAGAGGGAGCGGAAAGCCACAAACTACTCAACATCATATGGGTTTCATACGTCGCGCATGGTATTTTACCAAAAAAATATCAGCTCGTAATTCATCGTGAGGATTGCCGAAGAATAAGCCGCAGGATAACCCCTGAAGGTTGCGTATCGCATTTCGTAGTTTGTGAAGGGTATTTATGCGCCCGATGTGAAGAAGCTCTCCTGCGGCTTGTAAATAACCTTAAAAATACAATCGTTTTTAAGACGCGGATACTGACGTTTTACAAAACCCGAATCCCATAAACTAACCACCCAAAGGCTTGAAAAGCACAAGTATAAAACCATGCTGAATGGTGGTGGGAAAGAATGGTGTGGATTTGGCTGTGTAATTAGAAGACTTGACATTTTATGGGAACCGGGTTATGGTAAAAACCGACCCACAAAAGGAGGTGTTTTAGTGGGTGACAAAAAAATAGGGCGACCAACTGACAACCCGAAGGATTACACGCTGAAGGTTCGATTGGATAAAAAAACAAAAAAAAAGCTCGAAGAGTGCGTTAATTTTATAGGCGCATCCAAAGCCGAAGTTATCCGTCGTGGAATCCATAGGGAACACGGAAGCCTAAATGAACAAAAATAGGAAGCGACCCATCCGACCAAAGATACATCGCTTCCTACGCGGGACCCACCCGAAGGTGAGTACAATGTAAATACTACTACATTTATTGCCTATCTTCAAGGTGGAACCGAAAAAAGTACGTGATTTTCAAACACACTTTTTTTATTCAAACCTAAAAGGAGGCATTTTTAATGCGTAAACAAGACATTTTTGGCGTTTTGGAAAACGCCGCGAAAGCAATCATCAAGTTACAAATCGGTGACAACAGGGTATGCAAAAATGAACGCACCGAAACGGAGCGAAAAGCCGAGCTGGCTAAATTAGAAACACAATACGCCGCAGCGGAGCAAGAATTGATTGACTTCATCAGGAAAACATCAAAGCAAGTTTTCACCGTGGAAAACTTGTTAGTGTTTTTCAAGGATTCCTGCAATGCTTTTAACGGCTTGGGAATACGATTTGACGCGTTGAAGGAACGAATCGTCGGCACAAAACCGAAATCGCCGCAAGCCAATTTTGAGTGCGCGATTTATTCCGGTACCGTTTATAACCGCCATTATCATGATTGCGATGATTTATTCAGAAGCCTGACGGAAAACTCCGCTCATTCGCTTGTCCAAGAATCTTTCCAAGAAAGCATTGACATCAACAGCGAAATGAAATCACTGGCTGCTGTTTACCTCATGCAATACCTAACGGAAATCGGTAGAAAAACCGGAACGACATCCATCGAAAATGCCTTGATGTGTGTAAGCCACACACAACATTTGACAGAACCGACTTGGGCCGAACGGTCATTGTTGGGATTCTTTGAAGATGAAGATGATGTCGGTTTCAATGAGTTCCTCATACACGGTCGGTACCGTATTGAAACAAACAAGGATTTTGTGCGTGTATTCACGAATAAAATAACGGAGCTATTCTACAATACACGTGTTGACGACAAGGACTACTTCGCAATTCAACGCTTAAGGAACGCTGTGTATACGCTCGCCGTTTCGACGTATTTCGGCGTATTGAATGAGAATGAACCCACTTACGCTTTTGAAGAAGCAATGAACGCAATACGCATCATCGGCAACGGCAGCGTAAGCGAAAACTCTTTGTGTGAAGAGGAACAGTATTACGGCGATGCGATTGTATTGCGCCGTTCGGATATGTGCGGAACGTCATACACAATGAACGCACAGGGATTAAAGAGCTTTTGCGAAATGATTTATCATCTTAAGTTGGATGATATGCAAGGCTTTTCGATTGTATCCGATGCTATTCATTCATTGGCATAAAACCACATCGTTTTATCGGGGTTTAGTGTGGGACGCAGAGAAAAAATCGGCGGTTGCCTAAATCGTTCCAAAAACATTCGTTTATGAACCTGTGTGTGGTACACACACAACATTAGGGTTTTTAACGGAAAAAATGTGTCAAGTAACGTGCCAAATTCAAACAAGGATTTGGCACGTTTATGACACAAGAAAGTTCCCCAACCAACCTCCAATCGACCGTCACCCCTCGATGCAACGCGAATGCTGTAACGGCACCGAGGGATAATCCGTTTAACAATCATATGAGTGAGGTAAAACAACATGACCGTAGGGTATTGCCGTGTTTCGACGGTTGACCAAACATTGGATAAATACATCGACCAACTTATATCGGCAGGCGTTGACGAGCGCAACATATATGCGGAAAAGGTATCCGGTAAGCGACGTGACCGCCCGGAACTCAATCGTATGTTGTCCGCTTTGAAGTCGGGGGACATCGTGGTTATCCCTTCTCTGACACGATTGGGACGCAGCGTCAAAGACCTGTATGAAATCGTAAAGCAAATCGAGGAAAAAGGAGCGGGGGTAAAAAGCCTCAGCGAATCGTGGCTGGATTCAACCGCTTCCAATGCGATGGGAAAACTTTTATTCGCTATTTTTGCGGGACTTGCGGAGTTTGAGGTCGCGTTAATTTCGGAAAGGACGAAACAAGGTTTAAGAGCGGCAAAAGCGCGGGGTCGCTACGGCGGTAGGCCATCGAAGCGCAACGCAAAATCGCTAACGGTGCTTACGCTATACGAAAAGGGTATCCGAATAGTTGACATCGTAGCGCAAACGGAATTAAGCCGTTCTACGATTTACCGGATTCTGCGGGATGCGCGGCTGCCATGTGATACACAGTTTTATGAGCAAACTCCAACGCCGACATAGCCTTCGCGTTGCATCGAAGGGTGACGGTCGATTGGGGGTTGTTGCCCTAACTCCGATAATATGTAAAAATGACCTTATACGCTAACCCCAAAAGGAGCGCAAAATAATGAAAAGCGTTACCATAGACCATAAAACATTTTTTCAAGTAAGTATCGTCCACAAATTATTGAATCGATGGCATATCGAACCAATAGAATTTTTAAAGCTGGACGAAAAATTCAATATACTTTCGTTTCTACGTGAGGGCTACGATTTATTTCATCTTAACGGTGATATGGGAACAATCGAGGAAGTGGAGGGATTTATTAAAGAGCAAGGCGGTGTCTTGTGATAATAAAAATACCGGATATACTTTACCACGGAACTATTTCAGAATTTACTTCCATCGATGTATCTAAAGGGAAACCGTACAAAGATTTCGGCAAAGGATTTTATGCCGCTATAAAAAACAGCCATGCCGCATCATTTGCACGGCTGGTAAAAAGAGATACCATTATACGCTTGGAACGGACAGGTCGCCCGCATAGTCACATACAATCACGGATATACACGTTATCTGTGAATACATCCATGTTAAACATTCCTCATTTCCACGTAAAATACTTCCCTGTACCTGACCTTGAATGGGTGGACTTTGTAATCACCAACCGTGAAAGCAGGGGAAAGCCGCATGACTACGACATTGTAATTGGGCCGACTGCCGACGATGATACGGCTACTTGCCTTGACGCATACCGTGACGGACTATATGGCGAAGTAGGAAGCCATGACGCAAGAGCGACACTCCTGCGAAACCTAGAGCCTGATAATCTGCCCATACAGGTTTATTTTGGTACGCCTGACGCAGCGCGTACCATTTCCATAAAAAAGGTGGAGATACTGCCATGAATACAGGCAAAGCTAAATTTGCCATAAATTCACATACACAAGCCATTGTAAACCATGTAGCCAAATTAAAAGACATTGCCCTTGATGATGCGTTTCGTGAATTTATGAACAGTCACACATATGCATTGTTGCTGGATTTCGATTCCCATTTATATTCAAAAAGCCGCGCATACATTATTGATATGTACCAATGCGAATTAACAAACGATTGGAAAAATTGGTTGGAAGTCTGACGGACACCTTGTCCAATGTCACAATAAATAAAAAACCCTTATACGCATATTTGAATATATCGCCGTACCTTTGGGATTATGGAAAATGCTTGAAATTAAAGGTTTTAAGTCGCGTGCAATACGTGACACTTCTACCTACGTGCTCGATTGCTGTGTTTACGCACAACGCTATCTAGGAAAAATAAAAAAGATAAAGTACTAAGGAAATTTGGAGTGTATGTAAAACGCCCCTCTCGGGATGAAAATTTTCTCGAAGGCTCTGTGAAAGTCGCCTTCGTGAAAATTTTATCCCTGCGGGGCTTTTTTAATTACGTCTTTTTTGGTTAAGGGATTAAAAGATTAAAGGTTTTCTTTTACCATCAGGTGCCACATTATGCCGTATTTGTCGATTAGGCGGGCGTAAAGGGTTGACCAGAATTGGAGGCCGGGTTCTTCTTCAATGGTTGCGCCTTCTTTTAGGGCTTCGAAGCCGCGGCGCAGGTCTTCGGGGGTGTTGTAGTAGGCGCTTAGGGCTAGGTTGTTGCCGGAAATGGGGTTTGAACCGTCGTCGTCGCACATGTCGGTGCGGCTGTTCAGGAGGGTTACGGAGGCGTGCATGATCAGGTCGCCGTTTTCGGTTTCGGGGTTAAACTCGGGGCTTTCGCGGTAGTAGGAGATGTGGTGT
Source organism: Defluviitaleaceae bacterium (assembly GCA_009779755.1). GTDB lineage: Bacteria > Bacillota > Clostridia > Lachnospirales > WQUN01 > WQRX01. The sequence goes on from WRDO01000001.1 coordinate 133,628, forward strand.
ACCTCGGCTGCGAAGGCTTTTTTATACGTTTCGATGGCTTCGGCGCATTTTCCGCCGTGGATGTGGAAAAATGGTGCGATCATGGTTCATGCTCCTTTTGGGTTATAGTTTAATCCACCCCGATATGCCGTCCTTCTTGGCGAAGATACGGTCGGGGAAGGCTTCGACGACGCTTACGGTGTCGCCCGCCGATACGGGCAGGTGGTAGTCGGTGGCCATGTCGCAAATGGCGGTGCGGTTTTGGTCCTCCGTCCACACCTGCGATTTGGGTACGGTTAAGATGGTGCCGGTCTTTAGGTGCTTGACGCGGCACAGCTTTTCGCCGTCCTCCGCGAGTTCCACGAATCGGTCGAGCCATGTAATGGAGAGGTTACCGCCGGAGGCTTCCTGCGGTTTATCGATGCGTTGGGTGGGGTGCTTGTCCACGGATTCGAAGGAGAATTTGTTGTTTTCGATGATGAAGGCGTTTAGCTGACCGTCGGGTTTGTTGCAATGACCGCCGTCAATTGAAATGATTTTGCGTTTTTCGTCTATGATGGGGTTGGAGCAGGGGATGCCGTGGCAGTACATGGCTACGGGCCAATGCCCGACGACCAACCATTTACTGAAAAGCCATTCTTCGAAGGCGGGCGCGGTTTCCAAAAAACCGTCGTATTTTTTTACCGTTGCGGGCTTGTGTAATGCGAGGTCGGTAAACTCCAAACCCGAATGGACGAATATGTATTCATCCGTTTCGATGATGTCGGGCAGGGCTTCCAGCCATAACGCCTCCTGCGGGGAAAGGAAGTCCTCCAACCAATCGCAGTTGCCGCGCAGCATATAGACGTTTTCATTTTTATCCAGTTCCATCAGGAACTTGAGGGTTTCGGGGCCTTGGCTGCCTTTGGTGTACAAATCGCCGAGGATGAAGAGCGTCTCGCCCGCGCGGTAGTTAATCTTTTCCAACAGCCGCTTGAATAAATCCAATTCGCCGTGGATGTCCGAAATACAGATTATCCTGTTTGTATTATATCTATGGGTTAACTTTTTTATCTTTGCGGATTCGTTCATGCGTCTTCCTCTCCCTCTAAGCGTTCGCCCATACGCGTCATGCTGTCCGGGTCGAGGATTTTACGGATCGTTTCCTCCCCACCCAAGCGTTTCATAAGCGTATCGTCCGTCAAACAAATATCCAGCGCGGTTGTATTTTCGGATAAAGCGATCCTTGCTATCGCCCCGGCGCGTTCGTAACCGATGTAAGGGGCGAGCGCTGTGGCGATGATGGGGCTGTTGTCCACGTTTTCCTTGATGCGTGCGATATTGCGCTTGGTTAGGCGGATGCGGGACACGCAACGTTCGCCGAATACTCGGAAGGCGTTGTTCATCATACCCACGGATTGGATGAGGTTATAAACCAATACGGGCTGCATGACGTTAAGCTCGAACTGGCCCGCCTCGGAGGCGAGCGAAACGGTCAGGTCATTGCCGATGACTTGGAAAGCCACTTGGTTGATCAATTCGGGGATGATGGGATTCACCTTTTCGGGCATGATGGACGAACCCGGCTGGAGTTTTTCCAACGTGATTTCGCCCAAGCCGCAATGGGGGCCGGATGCCATCAAGCGCAGGTCGTTGGCGATCTTGGACATGTTGACCGCGCATATCTTTAACGCGGCGGATACCTCGGTGAAGCAATCGGTATTCTGCGTGCCGTCCACCAGCGATTCGCAGCGGCGCAGGTTGGGGATGTCGGAGATTTCGCGCAGGTGCTCGATGACTTCCCTGATATAGCGGGGGTTGGCATTAAGGGCCGTGCCGACGGCGGTGGCGCCAAGGTTTATTTCAAACAAATAATTGCCCGTATTGTTGATCCGGGCGATATCACGTTCGATGACGCGGCGGTAAGCGTCGAACTCTTGCCCCAAGCGGATGGGTACGGCGTCTTGCAAGTGGGTGCGCCCCATCTTTACGATTTCGTCGAATTCGTCGGATTTTTCGCGGAAAACGGTACACATCATAGCCATGGTGGTCAATAACTCGTCTAACAGCTTGCGAATGCAAATCCGCGCGGCGGTGGGGATCACGTCGTTGGTGGATTGGGACATGTTTACATGGTCGTTGGGATGTACGATTTCATGGGAATGTTTCTCATGACCCATCTCAACGAGCGCAATGTTGGCGATGACCTCGTTCGCGTTCATGTTAAGCGAGGTACCCGCGCCGCCCTGTATGGGGTCCACCACAAAATGCTCGTGGTACGAGCCGTTGATAATCGAATCACATGCGTTGACGATGTGCTTAAAGATGCCCGGTGCCTTAGCCTCCAAGTCACGTTCGTTTGCGAATGCGGCGGCTTTCTTCACCATGGCAAGGGACTTGATGAGCTCGGGATGAAGTTGATAATTGGTGATCGGAAAATTTTCCAACGCGCGTCGGGTGTTGATGCCGTAATACGCGTGCGTCGGAATATTAACCGCACCCAAGGAATCCTGCATGGTAATCATATACGACCCTCCCGAAGTGTGTTCGGTTCTTTCGGCGTTACATAAACCGTCTTGTGGTGATCGTAAATAACATAACCCGGTTTGGCTCCGGCGGGCTTGCGTACATGCTTGCGCGCGACGTAATCCACGGGTACGTTGCTCCCTTCGCGCGCACGGCTGTGGTAAGCCGCTAAGTTAGCCGCTTCCGACAACGTCCGTTCGGGTACTTCCGCCCCCCGCACCATTAATATTACATGCGACCCGGCGATATCCTTTGTATGCAGCCATATGTCCGATGTGTGGGCGGCCCGCGTCAATTGGTCGTTTTGCGTGTTGTTTTTCCCTACATATATATCATACCCGTCGGAGGATTTGTAATGCAAGGGCTTTGAAGGGCGTTGTTTTTGCCGTCCCTTTTCAACGCGGCGTTTAACGAAGCCCTGCTCCGCCAATTCCGCGCGGATTTCGGCGACGTCCTCCTCGCTTGCCGAATTCTGCAACGAAGCCCCCACACTTTCCAAATATTCGATATCGGCTTCGTTTTGTTCCATCTGCCCCCGCAGCGCAACGCTCGCACGTTTTTGTTTATTATATTGCTTAAAATAACGCTGCGCGTTTTCCGCGGGCGTAAGCGTGGAATCGAGCGGAATCTCAATCAACGTATTCCCGTCATAAAAATTCTCAACCGTAAATACCTTCATCCCGCGCTCCACCCTGTGCAGGTAAGCCGTCAACAACTCCCCCATTATACGCAAACAATCGCGGTTTTCCGTCTCCGTCAGCGATTTTTCATGCGCAAAAGATTTTTTACGGCAACGTTCCAACAACGTCCCAATCACCTTTCGCAAATCAGCCGTCTTTTGCATCAACCGATTGTCCCCGTCGCGTTTCAAGTAAAAACGTTCCAACATCACCGATGGGGAATCAAAAGATTCGCCTGTATAATTCGCATACAATAAAAAAGGCCAAGGCGTAATATCAACAGCCTTGCCCTTATCATCATAATAAATATGCGGGGAAAAATCCCCGTCCTTCACTTTATTGAATATCAAAGCAAAAGCATCTTCCAAACGCATATATTGCCCATCGGATAAATTGCCTGCGGGTGTTTCGGGATGCACCCCGGCCCGCGCGCATATCTCCCCCGCGAGCAGCGGGCTAACGCCGTTAAAAGCACTAAAAAGCGCGTCCCGGACAGACGAATCGGGTGGGAGCAAGGGGATTCCGGCGAGCGATTTTGCCTTCAAGTGAGCGGAATCCCCTTGCTCCCACCCGAACCCGTTAACCCCAAGCGGGCTCTTTTTCCCCTTACCCGGCGGCGTTTCATATTTCACCCCGGGCAATACAGTCCGTACCGCGCTCATCGAAGGAGAAACATGCTTAATCGCATCAATAACTTTCCCACTTTGATCAGTTAAAATCAAATTACTGTGCTTACCCATAATTTCGATTAACAAAGTCTTGCGCGCCATGTCACCCATTTCATTACGGCTTTCGATTTCAAATACCGCGATGCGTTCGAAATCGGGCTGCCGTACCGATAACAATCGCCCCCCGCTTAAATGCTTGCGCAGTACCATGCAAAATAACGGAGCGGTTAATGGAGCAGCTTTGGTTTGCGCGGTTAGGTGTACCCTTGGCGCGGCGGCATTCGCCGTAAAAAGGAGCCGATGATTGGCTCCGCCCGCCCGTATGGCTATGATGATTTCGTCCTGCTCGGGTTGCGTGATTTTATCGATACGCCCGCCGATAAGCGTGTTTTCAAGCTCATGTACGACGCACGAAAGGGTTGCCCCGTCCAAAGGCATTGCTTCACCTTCTTATAATATACTCGCCGTTATCGCCGCCGCTTTATCAAAGTCACTGTTCAATTGAAGCTCGCTCCGAATCTTCTCAATGGCTTCCAAGGTTTCGGCTTTCCAAGGTTTTTCATTTAAGCGGTCGAGAGCGGCGTATGCGGCGCGGATGTCATAATCCTCGCAGGCGGCCTTGACAAGTTCCAATTGGACCTTTAAATATGCCGTATCCTCGTTTATCTCCCCATCATCCGTATGCTTTACTTCCGCCGGTTTAAACGCTTCAATCAAACCCTCAAGTGTTTTGATAAATGCTTCCGTGTTCCCGACGATAAAGTCCCCGTCCCTTTTTACCCCGGCGCGTTCCAACGCGCTTGCCTGTTTGGAAGCCGCAAGCTCATGCACGTTTGCCAATGCCGACTTCATGGCGTGGGCGGTGGTGGTATACAGGGACAAATCCGCGTTTTCGATGGTTTCCCGCAGGGTGGCAATCGCCTTACGCGCATCGTTGATAAATATCTTTTTAACCTTGGGGCTGATTTCGATGGATTCCGTCGAGAGTTCCGGTGTGTATTTTTCCGCTTCCTCCGGGTGCCGGTCACGGATAAAATTATTGAGGGTATGGTTGAGGCGCCGTACGTCGATCGGTTTGGCGATAAAACCGTCGAAACCGTTTTTCATAAATATCTCGTCATTACCCACGAGCGCATTCGCCGTCAACGCCACAATGGGGTTGACGTAACCCATTTCACGGAGCTTTTGCGTGGTTTCCATACCGTCCATTTGCGGCATCATGTGGTCCATAAAAATGATGTCATAAGACTTACCGCTGTTTATCTTATCAAGTACCGCAAAACCGCTTTCGGCGGTTTCTATATTTAATTTATACGGTGATAAAAGCCCTTCGGCGACGTACAGGTTCGTTTCCACATCGTCCACGACCAACACCTTTCCGTAGGGCATGGGTTCGCGGGTGATTTGCTGTTTCGCGCTGTACCGCTCGTCAAGGAACGTAAAATTACCCAGATTCTTGGCAAGCTCCGCACCGATGGGTGAACAATCCACCGTTTTTTGCCTGACGGTCACCGTAATCGTACTGCCTTTTCCGTATTCGCTTTCCACGCGGATGGTGCCGCCCATCATGTCAACCAATTTCTTTGTGATCGTCAGGCCCAAACCCGTACCTTCGTTGTTTCGGTTGGCTCGGGTATTAAAGCGCAGATATCTCGAAAATAATTGATCTTTATCCTCTTGCTTCATACCCTGACCCGTGTCTTCCACGGCAAAGCAAAGCATGGCGCCTTCGCCCTCCGGCGTATGGCTGACCGAGAGCTTCACATGGCCGAATTCGGTGTACTTGATTGCGTTGGAAAGCAGATTGTTGAGGATTTGTTTGATACGCAGGTCATCGCCGTACAGGTAACCGGGCAGGTTTTCATCAATGTCCAACAAAAACTTTATCGGTTTTGACCCGATGCGTACGATGTTGAGCTGCACCGCATCGCCGATCAGGCTAGGTGTGTCGTACCTTACGGGATTTAACGCAAGTTTACCCGTTTCGATCTTGGACATATCCAAGATATCGTTGATAATCCTGAGCAAAACGTTGCCGGAGCTTCCGATTTTTTCCAGCGCGTTCGCGTATTCCTTGGGCAAATCCTCTTGCATTTGGATTTGCGTAATCCCGATAATCGCGTTAAGCGGCGTTCGTATCTCGTGGGACATGGTAGCCAGGAATTCACTCTTCGCGTTGGACGCAATTTCCAAATTCTTATTTTGGTTGATAATGTCCTTTAATAAAAATGAATAGATGAAGAAGCCGATTACGATAAATATAACGGCGAAAATCACATAGATGCGTATGCTTGAGGAAATCGTGTTATGGATGCCCGACCCGTCGAAGTCTACGCCGATAAGCCCCACGACGGCTCCGTTTGAATTGAATATGGGCATATAAGCCGAAACCAAGTGCCCCCAATCGGAATAATGCACGCTGGGAACGAACTGGGGTTCCCCCGTCTCAAAAACGAGCATATAAGCCCTGTCGTAATCGGTGATATCCTCCGAATCCCCCAATGCGGAAAAAAAGTCGCTTTCGGGGTCCTCCCCGTCAAAAATAAAAATATGTACGTTTTCATCGTATGGGGCCATCGCATACAAAAAAAATACCTGCGATTCTTCCCTTAATTGGCGGAACACCCTTTGCGTCTCGATATAAAAGGGGTCTTCGGCATCCAAGGTCTTTGCCAGCCGTTCAAACTTGTCCCCGTCTATGTGGTAGGAAGCGCGGCTCAATATCGGCATCCCCACGATCTCCACCATAGTGGAGGTAATCTGCCGCGTTTGTTGGACGGATGTCATGACGATAATGGAAAATATCGCCGCAACGAAAATGACAAAGAACAAAACAAACTTGAAATTGATCGATTTCAATTGGCTCTTCATATCCCGCACCCTCCTCCACCGCGCATTATGAAGTCCACTATATCTTGTGTCAACTGCAGGCCGCAAAGAGTATGGTATTATCAATTAGTTTTTCATTGTGGTTTCCCCACTCTCTTTTTAATAACTTGTAAACGAATACAAAGCAGGTTCGCAAGGCGCGTATGGCGACGGGTTTCCACTGTAGAAATCAAACACGCCGAAAAATTCAAACGATGTTTCACTGTAATCAAACAAGATATTAAGCGGTTCGGTGTGTCCGACATTAGGATAAGTTAAATACAAAGGAAGGATGCATAAATATTGCCAATCCCTGCCGTGAATTACACCGCTCCAGTTGAAATGCCCGCTTTCCACGGTAAACCGCAAATACCCGTCGGCGTTGTACACGAAAATACCTTCCCCGTTTACCGATTCCGGCGTTATAGAGGGCATATGTATATTGACATAACCGTCCACGCCTTTATACCATCGGTATTGGTCTGTAACCATGGGCTGTTGTATCCAAGAAAGCGAAGGAACGCCCGTTATACTGTCCGTCGCTCCGACAACCGCATAATAATACCCGTTCCCTGCCGCACCGCTGTCAACGAATAATCTTTTATCGTAACCGAAACGGTTTTCTTTGGGTAAAACCGCGTGTACGCTTAGCGTGTTTCTGCTGCTGCCCCGCAGAACAGCAATGTAATCGTATTCCGTATCCGTACTCCGTTGATAAAACGTGATGATAACATCTCCGCCCTGTTCTTCCGCCATACCGGCGAAAATCCTGCTGCCCCAATTCCTTTGCTGCTCGGTGGCGTTGTCGTATGCGGTGTATTCATCATTATCGCTTATACCGCTGCCGTTATCCGAAACGGGCGGGCTTGAATCACTCCTGCCGCCATTCGGCGTGTTGCTCGCGGGCGTACTCGTTGGGTTGTTGTTCGCGGGTGGCGTCGTACCGCCGCTACCGCAAGCGGCGAGGGTGAGCGCCAACATCAGCGCGATGGATAATATTATCGGTTTCTTTATTTTCATTTCCTCCTTCATTTAATATATTGTGAACATGTATAAACCCGGCGGCCAAGCCGGAAATTCGGACGGCGTACTCCAATGAAGGTCGAACACACCGAAGAATTCAAACATCGTGTCGCTCATGTCAAACAGGATATACCTAAAATCCATTTCGGGGCCTTGCTCGTTGACCGAGCTTTGGGCCATCCAATCCCTGCCGTGGACTTCGCCCATATAATTAGGGCTGCCGCTATCCGCGTAAAACCTGAAATGCCCGTCTTTGTCGAAAACCTCGATAGCCCGGTAACTTGGGATATGCGTTTCCATGGACCGTTCAACGGATTCCCATCGAACCCTCACATAACCGCTGTCATTCCTATACATCCGGTAATAATCAATCGGCCAAAATTGCCTGATATAACCCTCTTCCGGGACACCCGTAACACCACCCGTAACGCCGACAATCGCGTAATAATATCCGTTCCCCACCGCACCGCTGTCGATATACAGCCGTTCGATAATGGTGGTACCCCTCCCCATGTAGTCAAAACCGCTTTTGGGCAATATTTCGTGAACGTTTAAATTATTTTTATTTGTCCCGCGCAATACGGCAATACCGTCATATCCGTCATTAAAAAATTGATTGAAAAAGATAACCGAGTCGCCGCTTTTTTCGTCAATATAATTCATACGGGTATAACCGCTCAATGCTTTCTGCTGTTCGGTGGCGTTGTTGTATGCCGTGTATGGGTCGTTGCCGCCACCCATTATATCCGGCGGGAGTTCGACGGGGCTGCTGCCGTTATCTGTGCCGCCGCCGTTGTCCGGTGTGGGCGGTGCGGGGCTTTCGCTTTGCGTTGGTGATGGCGTGTTGTTCGCGAGTGGTGTCGTGTCACCGCCGCCGCAAGCGGTGAGAGTGAATACCAGCGTTAGCACCAACGCGATTGTTATGCGTTTTTTCATTGTTAAAAACCTCCCAAAGCTAATATACCGTGAATCTATGGTCAATGGTATAAATAAAATTATTATTCATGCCGTCGATATAATCTAAAGGCACATCGCTGAGCAGCACTTCACCGTATTCGAGTTTCCCCTCGTCAAAATTTACAAGATAATGCAGATGCCCGGGATTGCCGTACGGGATAATCAGATAGTCCCACACCTTTAACTTGTTATCTGTCATGCTGTAAAGATTTTGACCAACCAAGTCATCGAATGGAGCCCGTTCCCATAAGGTAAAGTCATAAGGGGTTTTCAACACATGACCGTCATTGTTAAACCGAATCATCATATTAACGATACCGCCTTCGTCCCCATGTGTCATAAGTGAAGGTATGTCCAACCGTAAATAGCCGCCATCCGCTCCCGTATACCACCGTACATTTCTTGGGGCTCCGATATATGTCCTTGCTTCTGTCGGGACGCCTGTGCCGACAAGTTCTTTCTTGCCGCGAACAGCGTAATAATAACCTTTCCCTGCTGCACCTTTATCAATATACATTTGGTGCTTTTCGGGGTTGTTATCGGGGAAAGAAGCAATAACCTCAATGTTGCCGCCGTCAAATCTCGTGCAGCGTAAAATCTCGATCGTATCACATCTTGTTTTTGGGTTTTCCCATATGATAAATACGTCGCCGTTCTGCTCATCAATTCTAAGAACATAACCTGCCATATCACGTTCTTCTTGAGTTGCGTTTGAAGAATTGAAACGGTTGTCATTATCATCCGGCGTCGTTTTATCGCTGTTATTATCCGAAACAAGCGGGGGACTTTCACTTTGCGCCGGCGAGGTTGTGTTATTCGCAAGTGGTGCCGTGTCACCGCCGCCGCAAGCGGTGAAGATAAATACCAGCGTTAGCACCAACGCGATTATTATAAGTTTTTTCATTTTCTCCTCCTAAAAAGATAAATTAAAATTTCCGCAAGAACGTAATTCGTCCATCACCCCTACTAGCAATGAGAGGCGTATAGTTTGCAAAAAATGAAAAAAGCGACTTCCGGCGCAGCGCGTCCCGGATATTCGAATCGGGTGGGAGCAAGGGGATTCCGGCGAACGACTTCGCCTTCAAGTGAGCGGAATCCCCTTGCTCCCACCCGAACCCGTTAACTCCAAGCGGGCCAACTATCCCCTTTCCCAACAATCTCGGAAGCATTACACGTAAAAAAGACGATAACCCATACCGCCCGCGTGAACAGCCGGTACAATCTCGTCTTTTTCCGATTACGTTATTTTATTAATACATCCGCCGACAAACGCGCGTTCCGATTCAACGCGTCGCACGGCAGGGTCGTTCCGTCCAAAGGCATTGCGTCACCTTCCGGCTAAAACACCGTTTGTTCTTCCACTTCCGTACACAAAGCCTTCAACGCACTTCGGACCAATTTGTGCCGAAGTTCCTTTTCATCCCCCGGCGGCAAATTCGGGTCACCCAGTGGATAGGGTATCGCCACCGTCGGCACGATACGGTTCGCGCCTACGGTCACGGATATGGGTACCACCGTACACATATGGGCTACAGGGATGCCCGCTCTTTCGATTTCCTTCACCATCGTTGCACCGCAACGCGTACAGGTCCCTCAGGTGGAAGTGAGGATGACGCACGAAACGTTATCCTCTTTTAACCTCAGCGCGATGTCCGCGGCGAATTTCTTCGAATTGGCTACGCTGGTGCCGTTGCCGACGGTTGCATACCAATAATCGTGCAGGGAGCCGATTTCGCCCGCGGCTACGAGCTCCTTCACCACATCCACGGGCAGTACGCGATCCAAGTCAAGGTTTGCGTACACGGGGTCGTACCCGCCGTGGGCGGTTTCGCCGTTCTCGGGCGTAAAATCCGTGATATCCGCCAGCGAATACCGTCCGAACTTCGACGCGCTGGAGGATTCGATACGGTCGGGGTTACCCTTCGGTACGGGCCCGCCGGAGGAAACCAAGGCAATCCGCGCGGTACGCATATCCTTAACCGCCGCGGGCGGCGTAACACGGTCGAACACGGGCATGGGATATTCGGTCACGAATTTTTCCCCCGCGATTTTCTTCAATAACATATCCACGGCGCGGCGGCTACCCCGCACGGGTGAAAAATAATTTTTACGCAATCCTTTTTCGAAGAAACCTTCGGTGACTTCCTCGCGTGCGATAATTTTTTTTATCACCGCAACCATATCGGGTACGGCTTTGCGCATGGAAGCGGCGGAGTCCCCCACCGGCACGAAATAAGCGTGGCGCTTGTATATCTCCAAGCCGGGGTTTTCGGCGTAAAGACCGCCCACCACGGGGATATGCAGGTTTTCGTCCGCCAATTTCGCCACCATACCGCACGCCATGCCGTAACGCCCCGCGTTAAAGCCCGGGCCCACCACCACGATGTCGGGCGCATACGATTTTATCATCGCCAGCACCTTTTCGGACGCTTCCTCAAGGTTTTCGTTAAAGTAACCGTCCCCGCAGAAAACCGTCCCGACGATTTCGCCCGTTCCCCCGAGCGCGGCGTTGATCGCCATGCCCGGGCCTGCGAAGCCGTCGCGTTTCTCGGGCGGATGGTCGGCCTTATCCTCGCCGCCCACACCCGCGTAGAATTGGTTAAGGTAGTGCACAATCCTCATACGCGCTATGCCCCCCTATAGGTCGCTACTTCCTGCATGATGGCGTCCACGTCGATGACCATTTCCATCATGGCGATTTGCTCTTCGTATACGTTCGGGTCGATTTCGTCTTTCACTTCCACAATGTGGTACGCCTTAAGTCCCAACGGGACTCCGGCCAACGGACCTGCAAAGGTAGGATCACCCGTGGAAACCGTTTCGGCGGCCAAGCCGCTGGCTTCCGCTTCGGCCCCGCCCAACAATACGACCAAATCGTCCTTGCCGTATTTGTCGAACAGTTCCTTGATCCTCGCTTGATTTTCCAAGTCCATGGCACCCGCGCTGGTTCAGACGAAGCACTCCGTTGTGGAGAAAACCACTTCCGCGCCTTCCACCGTCGCCAAACAGGCTTCGATGGCGGGGCCGGGTATGCCGTCGCGGTCGCCCAGGACGGCGATTTTTTTATTTGCCAAGACAGACATGCAATCGCTCCTTTCGTTGCGTTTATTGTACGTATGATAGCGCAGAATTATGTGATTGTCACGTATCGTTAATTGTTTATGTGATTAACATGAGATAAAGTCCCGTAATAAAAATTGTGAGAAAATGTCTCGTATGAAGGAGACGAGAATCGCGATGAGCGGGAAGCAGTTGAAGCGAGCGCATGTACTGAGGAAGTTCAA
>WRDO01000002.1 GCA_009779755.1 Defluviitaleaceae bacterium
ACGCTTCATCGAACGGCGTCCGCCGAGGAAGGCCAAAACCATTCCAAGAGCGGTTTGTAAAAATCCGTATAAATCCACGAAGTTAAAAGTATCCATAGCTATCACCTCCTTTCCATCCCCAAATGCTTGCGGAATGAAAAAGGCGTGAAGCAAGCCGTCCCACGACTGCCCGGGCATTATACATCACATCGTAACGTCAACAAACCCACGAATCGCCACTTTCCGACAGGACAAAAAGATTTGTTTTTTCAATATGTATTATGTGAAAATGATGTTGATTTTTTTGCCAAAACAGATATAATAAAAACAGGCCACGGCGAGAACCGTGACCTGTGGTGGAGAACAGCCGCTTCCGGCAAGCTCCACGACCTATTTTGTTACGGTATTAGGGCCGCTGTTCTTGTCAGAGATTGGGCGGCTCTTTTCGTTACGCTTCATCGAACGGCGTCCGCCGAGGAAGGCCAAAACCAAAGGCTAACGATCGCCGGTTTTATGTTCCGTGAAATTTATTTCGAATTGTGTAGCGCATATTGTCGAATCATGTTATGATATCGATGACGGCTCTTGTAGGGGGTCGGTTCGTGCAAATGCCTTTCTTTCATTACGGTAATTGGGAAAGGAGGTGAGAGCATGAGCAGTTTGGCTCTTTCTTTAATCGAGATTACGATAAAGGCATTCGTCAAAGTTATCGTTACAACGCTTGCCAAATACGTAGTTTACCGAAGAAAAGGGAGAACCGCCCCTATTCGAAGTAGGGACGGTTCTGATTTAATGTAACATCCAAGTCACGAATCGGCTCCTCTCAGATAAGAGCCGTTTTTATTATATAAAGCATACCCGTTTATGTCAAATATTATTGTAACCGCCCGGCACACCCGTACGGTGGAAGGCTTAACATCGCCGACCCCCCTTTTTTAATATAGAAGGAACCCACTGTTTATACCGATAAAAGGATTATGATGCCTTTCATGCCCGATGGTGGTACTCGGCCCGTGGCCGGGATAAACGTTAACACCGTCGGGTAAAGGAAGGAGTTTATCTTTTATGCTATTGATTAATTGGTTATAGTCACCCGCGGGTAAGTCCGTACGCCCGACGGACTGCCTGAACAACGTATCGCCCGTAAACAAGTTGCCGTCGGCTTTATCGTAATAGCACACCCCGCCCGGCGTATGGCCGGGGGTGTGTATCACCCGCAGCGTTGTACCGCCGAGGGAGAAGACATCCCCATCGTTTAATGTTCCGTCGGCCGCTGTTGCAATGCTCGTACCGCGCAAAGCGGATAGGTTGACAGCAGGGTCTTCAACTATTTCCATTTCATTAACGTGGCAATAGAGCGGCACGAAAAACAGGCGTTTCAATTCCTCCGCCGCAACGATATGGTCGAAATGGCCGTGGGTAAGCAGGATCGCCTTAACCGCGATATTGTTTTCTTGAATAAAAGCGGTTAACGCCTGTATATCCGCTTCGCCGCATCCGGCGTCAATCAACACACCTCCGGTAGAAGGGGCGTCGTAACATAGGTAGATATTTTGCCTCATGGTATTATTATTGAAGGTTTTGATTTTCATATTATTCGATCGTTCCCGCCGGGCGTATCGCTTCATACACCCGTACATAATCCACATACATAACCGCGGGGAAGTCGAAGGTGTTCATGTTCTGCGAGCCTTGCGGGTCGAAGCCGCCGCCTACGGCAAGGTTCAACAGGATGTGGAAGGGTTGGTCGAAGGGTGCGGGGAAGGGGAAATTGGCTTCTTCGTCGGGGTGGCGGCTCCACCACCGGGTTTGCGTCCACGTTAAAGTGTCGTTTACGTAAAAGCGTATCCGCCCCGGTTCCCATTCCACGGCGTAGACGTTAAAGTCGGTGATCGATTGCCCCTCGGGGAAGTTGTGGACATTGTAGGTATACGTATTGCCCGGCCATGCCGTGCCGAAATGGATCGCCGACGAACTGCGCCCGGGGAAACGCCCCATCGCTTCCATGATATCAATTTCGCCGCCCATCGGCCATCCGCCGTAGGGGGAATCGGTGGGAAGCATCCAAAACGCGGGCCACATGCCGTTGCCCGCGGGCAGCTTGATGCGTGCCTCCACGCGTCCGTATTGGACGGAAAAACCTTCGCCGACACCCGGCGTACCCGTGGAACGTATCCGCCCCGAGGTGTAGCTCCTTCGGCCTTCTGTGGGGCTTGAACGGTTTTCGCGTCGGGCTTCGATGCGCAGCATCCCGTCCGCAACGGTTACGTTGTCCGCGTGATAATATTGCGCTTCGTCGTTACCCCAACCCGTGAGACCGTATTGTGCGCCCGTTCCGCTCATGACTTCCCACACGCTCAAATCCAAGGCATCGCCGTCGAATTCGTCGCTCCATACCAAGCGCCATTGCTCGGAATCGTTTTTGCCGTAATCATGTGCCGCGTTCGTTTCAAACATAAAAGTCGCCACGCTCCTCGCGGGGAGGTTATATTGGAAAGCGTACTCCCCTGCCGTTATTTGGATATCCCTGTCCTGCCTGTTTGCGTTCCATACGACTACCGTGGTCGTACCGTCCGGGTTGACGGCGGCTACGGTTTCGATGCCTTGATGTTGGTTGGAATGGATGCGTATCGCGCCCGGCACGATGTATTTCGAGAAATGCGCCAACGCGTAATATTCGAGGTTGTACGTGATGCCGTTTGTACGGGTGTCGATCTGCACGATGCCGCGTACGGTGCTTCGCCGTTCGGGTGCGGGGATAAACGGGCCGTTGTTTTCGTCCAACGCTACATTCCATAAAATATATGACTTGCCGTGGTTGCGGAGAACACCGATACCGTTGCGCACGAACTCGAAGAACGCCGTTTCAAACCCCGGCACCCATTCGCCGCCCGCGCCTTCGGTGAAGTGCTGCTCCACGGGGAATTGATCGAACACACGGTTCTGCGCCGAAACGTTGCCGCCGTAATGGTGCCACGCCACACCGTCCACCCATTGACCGGCACGTTCAAGTACCGTAAGGGGGAATTCGGGCACGTCCCAGTTATGGTCGTACACCAACAGGCTGATATTGGGGAAATATTTGCGCAGCATGGGTCCCAGCGAACGGTTGATAAATTCCGCTTGGAATACCGCGCTCATGCCGCAGCCGGGGTAATCGGGCGGTACGTGCAACGGTTCGTTCTGCGGGGTGACGGCGCGGATAGGGATCCCTTCGTCGTGGTACGCCTGCAGGAACAGGATCAGATAACGGGCATAATCGTCGAACCGCTCGTGCCGAAGCTGACCGCCGATCATTGAGCCGCTCGTTTTCATCCAAGCGGGCGGGCTCCACGGCGACGCCATAACGGAAAGCCTTGGGTTGATTTCCAAGGCTTTTTTTAATAGGGGGATGATGTGTTCGCGGTCGTAATCGATCGAAAAATTTTCCAACGCGGGGTCGTAGCTCATCGAATAGGAGTACATCTCCCGCGCGAAGTCACTTGCGCCGATGGTTTGGCGCAGGTACGAAAGCCCGATGCCCCGCTCATGGCAAAACAGGCGGTGCATCAGTTCGTCCAGCGCTTCTTCGGAAAGGTATTCCTTCATTAAATACGCGGATGAATCCGTAAGCGATCCGCCGAAGCCGTCGATCACTTGGAAACCTTGTTCGTAATCCAATCGGATGTTGTTGGGGGAAGCAGCGAAGTCCGCCGCACGTTTAACGGTCGGGCTTTCCGCTTTCGCGAACATAAGGCGTTCGTCGCCGGTGGTGATGTACACGCTTACGGGGGAGGTGATTTGTACGCGGTAGTTAGCTGACACCGGCCCGTAGCCCTTCTGCTTGCGTATTGTTGCGGGGTTCGTCGGTTCGCGGGTAATTTGCGGCGCGGCTTGGCCGTTGGTCGGATCGGTTGCGTCCATATTTTTAATTTCCTCCTCATTGTGCCCGCGCCCGCAGGCGGCGGCGGAAAATATCAAAACCAACAATAAGACGAATATTTTCATAAGGGATCACCGATTTAATTGATTAGCAAATTCTACCACACGGATTGACTAACGTACAATGATATAAAGCATTGTACCATGTATATTCGTACAGGATATTATCATATATATGGGGTACAATTGACCAAAAACTATTGTAAAAATCTACCCGCTATGGTAATATCGCCTAAACATGGATGTAAAAATAAAGGAGGAATTCCATCATGCGATTTAAAGCCTTGCTGCTTGTGGTATTGGCAGCGGTACTTATGTTGGCGGCCTGCGGGCGGCGCGAAGCGGAACCGGTAGACCCCATCTCATTGCTGGGTACGGACGGGATCATGGCCCTGCCCGCGGATACCGCCGGTGAAATCACCGTGTTTATGTGGTCAGGCAGCGGTACGTTCCTGCGTGACGTAGGCCGCGTATACATCGCCGCCGAGGACATCATGGGGCAAAACGAAGCCGCCGTTATCGCTACGGCGCGTGAATTCAACAGGATGTACCCCAATATTGCCGTCAACGTATATGCGCGGGCGGACGGACCCAACGATAATGATATCTCTTGGGACCAATACCGGTTAAACTTCGAAATGGAATTCGGCCATTACCCCGATATCTTCGCCGTACATGACCTTATGTCGGACATCGAAAGGGGTATCGTAGCCGACCTCACCATTTTCGAGGACGACCCGATATACAAAGCGTTTAACCCCGCCATCATGGACCTGATGAATATCGGCGGGCGTCAGTTTGCCGTGCCCCAGTACTTGGTGCCGTGGGGCGTGTTCGTCAACCGTTCCTTGGCAAACGCGCAAAACCTTGATATGCCCAGACCCCAATGGACGATCGAGGAATATTTCCGCTTTATCGGCAACCACAGCCCCAACGAGTGGTACGGCGCGGATTCACCCCCGTGGCTGCTGATCGATTCCGGCACGCGTGACTTTCATTACCAATTGCTTAACCGCGAACCCAACGAACCGCACGTACGCTTAAATTCGCAAGCCACACGTGATTTGTTGGCCATGATGCCCCGCGCGGTCGCATCGACCGTATGGCCGCAACGCAACATGGGCAACGTAGCCGACGAGTTTATGGATTGGTGGTGGGGACCGCGTTGGTTCCAGCAAGGGCGTTTGCTCGCGCATGTAGGCGACCCGTGGTTTATGGGCGACTTCGCCAACCCCAATCCCGACCATTGGTTCCACGCCGGGTTTGATTGGGATATCTACCCCCGTCCCTCCACCGCTACGATGGGTGTGCATGTGGGTATGGTGCTTGACCCCATGGCCATCCGTAACTATGCCATGGACGACGGCAACCCCAATCTTAACGCCGCGGAGTATAACCGCTTAGCCATTGCATGGGAATTTGTTAAGTTTATGAACGGCGATACCCGCGCATGGCGTGCCCGCGCCAACCAATTGTTCAACGACGACGGCAACATGGCGCCCTCGATGAACGACTCCTTCCCGTTCGTCACGGGCGTAGCCTTCTACGAGCAAATGGAGTATTGGTACCAAGGCGGCCGCGAACGCTTCAGGGACCCCGGCGTAATGCCCGGCTTCCACTATGTGTTGGAAGTATGGAACAGGGGCGACATCATAGCCAACCCCGACAAGGTAGTGCCGTGGTCATACGAGCATGAAGGCTCGCGCCGCGACATCACCTACGAATGGAACCGCAAATACGCGGAGGATGTAACCGGGGCAGGGGAAGCCGACCCCCATTGGTTGGATATGGTCCTTTCCCGTCTTCCGGATTGGGACGTGGCGTTTAACCAACGCTTCGACAACGCATGGGCCAACTTCTACGTCGCGCTTGAACGCTTCTACCCCGTACAGCAACGCGGCGGAAGATAAAATCAATTAAAAAAAAGGGGCGGGGGATGTTGTCCTTCGCCCCTTCTACATATACATAGAGGGTGCGGTTAATGAAGGTAAAGACGGTCATACAAGTTTTAATCGTGGCGGTACTTACAACAACGGGGGCGATATTCCTCCTGTATCAAAGCCCCGTGGACATCACGCCGCCCACCCGTGCCGAAGTGGATGCGGCAATTTACTTGCTCCGCGCTTCCTTACCCAACCCGCGCTTCGGGTATATGGACTTTTTGGACGCCCACGCGCATTTGAGGGGTAAAACACCGCCGTTCGAACAAACGGCAAACAACGGGGAATTCATACTGGGGAGCGGCGAAACCGAAGCCTTCACCGTTGACGTACCGTATGAAGGTTTATATTACCTTGTACTTTCCTATTCGTTGCCGCAGACGTTCAACGATATCATCGTTGGGGTGACCGTCAACGGCGAGCGTCCTTTCGAGGAGGCTTCCTCTGTTGTGCTGCCTGTTTTTTGGCGGGACGAAACCAAGGATTTCCCGTTAAACCGTTTCGGGGATGAAACCGTCCCGCCGCAAGTACAGGTGCATGGCCGCCATTCGGTGGAACTGTACGACAAAGGGTATATCAGCGATACACCCCTGCTTTTCAAATTAAAAGCGGGGGAAAATACGATCGAAATACATAACACGACCTCCCGTTTGGTATGGGTGAACGAGCTTACCGTCCGTTCCGAACGGGTTTTGCCCGCGTACCGACCGCCGTCCTCATCGGCCTATACGGGTTTGATCACCCTCAACGCCATACATAATACGCACAAGAATTCACCCTTCGTACAATTGGCAGGCACGCGAAACGCTGTGCTGTACCCCTTCCACCCTGTGGACCGGCGCATTAATAACCTCAATATATCGAATGCGGGCAGCGAGGTGTTCTTTACGTTGGACGTTCCGCGGGATGGGTATTACGCGTTTACGCTCCATGCCGTAACGGAACACGACGACATGCCGACCTTCATCACCGTCCGCGTAAACGGGGAAATCCCGTTCGCCGAAGCCGCATCTTTCCCGCTCATGCCTTACAGGGATTCGCGCTGGCGCAACCATACGTTAACCGACAGCGAAGGCGAACCCCTGTATTTTTACTTAAAAGCCGGGACCAACGAAATCTCCGTACGTACGGAGCTTGCCCCCTACGCCGAACAATTCCGCCAAATGCGTTTGTTGATCGACCACATCAACCACTTCAGCTTGGAAATACGGCGCGTAACGGGCCGCGAAATCGACCGCAACCGTACGTGGCGTTTTACGCGGTATATCCCCGAAACCGAGGATTACCTGTTCGCGTACCATACGATTTTCCGCGATATGGTCAGCCAATTGGTAAAGCACAGCCCGCGCGGGAATAATTCGGGTGTGGCGAACCATATGGTCGGCGCCATTTCGTTATTGGATACACTGCTGGAACGCCCCGACGAATTACCCCTGCGTATTTCCGCCCTTAACGGTACGGGCGTGGAGGTGGAGGCATCGATCCTGCATTTGACGGGTATGGCGATGGACAACCTCGTGGATGTAGGGGCCGCAATCAATAATATCCATATAGGCCGCGCGTATGACCTGCCGCGCGAACGCGCACCCATACACGAAGCGTTTTGGGCGGGTATGCAACACCTGTTGGCTACGTATACCTCCGATAAGTTCCTCGTAAGGAACCGCGACGACGCGTTAAACGTATGGCTCAACTATTCCTACCTGCATGTGGATATCCTGCAACGCTTGGTGGACACACGCTTTACGCCGCAGACGGGTATACAGGTAAACCTGAGCGTGATGCCCGATGTGTACCGTTTGATCATGGCGCGTGCCGCGGGTACCAATCCCGACGTGGCGTTGGGCGTACCCGCGCATATGCCCTTCGAGATGGGCGCGCGCGGTGCGTTATATGACCTGACGGTGTTCGACGATTTTTGGGGGTTTATGGGTAACCTTGTGCCGGGCGCGATGGTGCCGTATATATTTAATGATTCGGTTTACGCCATACCCGAAACGATTAACTTCGCCGCTACGGTGTACCGTACAGATATCCTCAATTCATTGGGGATCCCCCCTCCGGACACATGGATGGACGTAGCCGCCATGCAAGCGGAGCTGCAACGCTTTGACATGAGTTTTTATAAGCCCGTCGCGTCGGGTGTCGGGTACAAATGGTTCTTCCAAACCTCACCGCTTATCTACCAACACGGGGGTTCGTTGTTTAACCCCGACGGGTTATCGACGGCGATCAACGAACCCGAAGCGGTGCGTGCGATTACGTTCCTCGGCGATTTATTCTCGACTTTTGCGCTGGACGCGCAGGTACCCGCGTTGTTTAACGCTTTCCGGTTCGGTCAAAATCCCGTCGCCATTTTGGACCCCGCCACATACATGCTTTTAATAAACGCCGCGCCGGAGCTCTTGGGTCAATGGGATATCGCCCCGTTCCCCGGTACGCAGCAAGACGACGGAAGCATCGCGCGGTGGTTTATCGCCAACGGAAACGGCTCGATGATTTTTAACAATACCGACAAAGCCGATGACGCGTGGGAATTCCTCAAATGGTATCTGTCGGCGGAAATTCAACGCGATTTCGCCTTTTCGCTGTTCGCCAACCATAATATCCTTTGGCTTTCATCCAATCTGGAGGCATTGGCGGAGGTACCCATCGAATCTCACCATCGTGAGGTTTTGCTGGGGTCCATGAATTGGCTGCGCGACGTACCCCGAAGCCCCGGCCAATACATCCTCGAACGTATGCTCTCCGACATATGGAATACCATGGTCATGGACGGTACACCCGCGCAAGCGGCCATCGACCTGCGCGTTATCGAAATCAATCGGGAGTTTACCCGTAAGATGACTGAATTCGGGTTCCTTGATTCCTACGGGAATCAAATCCGGCCGTATACCGTACGTGAATTGGATTGGGTCATCGAGCAAATCGAAAGGGCGCGGCGGCCATGATTAAAACGACGCCCTATGTAAAGCAACGTAAATCATACGGCGACCGCGTCCGTACGATGGGTGACGGGATGCACGCCCTTTTCCTGTTGCTTCCGTACGGCATCCTGTTTTCGATGTTTATCGCCATCCCCACGGCTATCGCGATTTTTTTGAGCTTCACGTACTTCGATTTGGTGCAAATGCCGACCTTCGCGGGATTAAACAATTACATCGCGTTATTAACGCAGGACGGGATATTTTTCCGCAACGTGTTGCCCAATACGTTGCAATTCGCGATCATCGTGGGGCCGGGCGGGTACGTGATTTCGTTCATCATGGCGTGGATATTGGCGCAGATCCAAAAGGTGCCGCGTACGGTCTTCGCGCTTTGCCTGTTTATGCCGTCACTTGCGCCGGGCGTTTTCGTGGGGACGTTGTGGGTGACGATCTTTTCCGGTAACCAGTACGGCTTCGTCAACGCGATGCTGCTTAACTGGGATTTGATCGACCAGCCCATCCAGTTCCTGCAATCCGCCGACCATATCATGTGGGTCATGCTGTTGGTTTCGTTATGGAGCGCGATGGGGCTTGGCTTCTTGGCGATGTTGGCGGGTATCCTCAACATCAATGAAGAATTGTACGAAGCCGCGTACATCGACGGCATACGCAACCGTTTCCAAGAAATTATCTACATCACGATACCGTCGGTTAAGCCGCAAATGCTCTTCGGCGCGGTTATGGCCATCGTCGGCGCGTTTAACGCGGGCGGGATCGGCGTCGCCCTGAGCGGCGCAAACCCCACACCCCAATACGCGGGGCAATTGATCACCAACCACATAGAGGACTTCGCTTTCATCCGTTACGAAATGGGGTACGCCGCCGCCGTTTCGGTCGTGCTTTTATGTATGGTGTGGGTGTTTTCGAAACTGGCGTACAAATTCTTCGGGGAGCGTGAATCCTAATGCTTAACTCAGGCTTCCAAGGGACAAAAATCAACCCGTCGCGCTTCCATCGGTCGCAGTTAAAATTTTATTTGATACTGATCCCCATTTCGTTGTTTATGGTATTACCCGTGGTGTTTATCGTCAGCCAAGCGTTTAAACCCATTGATGAATTGTTCCGCTTTCCGCCGACGTTTATCGTGGAGCGTCCGACCTTGGCTAATTTCAGGCATATCATGCGCGTGGCTTCGGGTACGGGCGTACCCATGAGCCGCTTTTTGGTAAACACGGTCATCGTTACGGCGGTTACGTGTTTCCTTACGATTATCATCACGGCGATGACGGCATACGGCTTAAGCAAAAAGAAATTCAAGATAAAAAACGGCTTGCTAAAGTTGAATCAAGCCGCGCTCATGTTCGTACCCGCCGCGGTGGGTATACCGCGCTACTTGGTTATCGTGGGTTCGGGCCTTAACAATAATTTCCTGGCGCATATCATCCCGTTCCTCGCGATGCCGGTGGGGTTGTTCCTCGTCAAGCAGTTTGTGGACCAAGTACCCGACGAGCTTATCGAAGCCGCGCGGATGGACGGCGCGGGGGAAATCAAAGTGATGTGGCGCATCGTGTTCCCGTTGATAAAACCCGCGCTGGCAACGGTGACGATCCTCACCTTCCAAGCGGTGTGGGGCGCGATGGAATCGTCTACGATGTTTGTCGAGGACGATACGCTGCGGACGTTTGCGTTTTATTTGGGTAATTTGGCAATCGGCGGCAATCCGGTTATGGCGGGTGTGGGTGCGGCCGCGGGGGTGATTATGTTTGTGCCGAATCTGGTCATTTTTATCGCCATGCAATCGAGGGTAATGAGTACCATGAGCCATTCGGGGATTAAATAACGGGCAAAAACAAGGAGGTGAACCGATGGGGATATCCGATAAGAGGGTACGGATGAAAATATTTTTAGCCTGTATACTGGCGGCTTTGTTTGCGTTCGGCTCACCCATAACCTTGTTCGCCACAGGCCCCAATACCACCATGACTTTCGCGTTTAACCGTCGCGGGTGGTTGGTGCGTACCCAAGACGCCTACCTGCCTTACAGGAATATCACGACACTGGGTATGAACCAACCCACGGGTATGGTGTTCGGAAACCATGATTTATTATACATAGCCGACACGGGCAACCGCCGCGTCATCGTTTTCGATGCGCGTACGGAGGAAATACATAACATCATCGAATTCGAAGGCTTCCAATCGCCGCGCGGGGTATTCGTTACGGCGGAGGATTGGCTGTACGTCGCCGACGCGCGGGCGAACGCGGTGTTTATCCTGTGCGCGCTTACGGGTGAACACATCCGTTCCCATTATACGCCGACGGCGATGGCTTTCGCGGATACGCCCTTCTCGCCCAATCGGATCGCGGTTGACTTGCGCGGTAATATGTTCATCGTAGGCGAAGGGGTATATGACGGCGTTATCCAATTGTCAAACGGCGGCGAGTTCCTCGGTTTCTTCGCCGCGAACCGTACCACACGCACGTTTATACAAATGCTGCAGGATATCTTCTTTACCGAGCGCCAGCGCAACGCACGCCACGACCGCTTGCCGGGTACGTTCTCCAACGTTACCGTCGATAACCGCGGCGTGGTGTATTCGGTTTCGATACTGCCTATGGGCAACTTTACGGGTGACGGGCTCAAGCGGCACGATATGGCCGGTCGCGATACCTTCGACGATATGATCATTTGGGGCCTGCAGCACATCGACCTTTGCGTGGACGCGAGGGGGTTCATCTATACGGTTACCCCCGACGGTTGGATATACGTATTCACCAACCGGGGGGAAATGATCTTCTATTTCGGCGCGGGGCACTTATTGGATACGGACATCGCGGGGTTGTTCCGCAGCGTTACGGCGCTTGCGGTGTCGTCCGCCGGGGATATTTGGGTGTTGGATGATCAAAGCAATTTCCTGCAGAGCTTCAGGCCCACGGAATATACGCGTTCGGTATTCGAAGCGATCACGTTGTTTAACGCGGGACTGTACGAGGAATCGGCCGTCGTATGGGAAGAGGTGCTGCGCCACAACCAAATGAGCGTACTCGCCCATACGGGTATGGGACGCGCGCAGCTGCATCAGGAAAACTTCGCGCAAGCGATGGAATCCTTTTACCTTGGCGGGCACAGGGATTATTACAGCACCGCTTTTTGGGAGGTACGCAACCAATGGCTGATGGATAACCTGACGTACGTATTATTCATCGTGGCGGGTTTATTTCTTACGCTTTCGGCGGTACGCCACCTCGACAGGAGGCGCGTGATCGCAGGCGCATGGGGGGGTATAAAAACGAAGGTGATGGACGCACCTTTCCTTAAGCCCGCTTTTTTTGCGTTTAGCGTCGCACGGCACCCCATCGACAGCTATTATTATATAAAGCTGAAGGAAAAGGGCTCGACGGGTGGGGCGGTTTTCCATTTTATCCTGTTATTTACGGCATACATGGCTTACCAAACATCCCGCGGATTTTTAGTGCAATTCGCGGAAGTCGTGGATATGGATTTCATCGTCGTCATCGGCGGGTTTTTCGGGTTATTTATCTTGTTTATCATCAGCAATTATTTGGTGACGTCGATATATGACGGCGAGGGCGGCATCGTGGATATCTTCAAATTGGTGAGCTACGGTATGTTCCCCATGACGATAACGCTTTTCGGCGTAACGGCGCTTTCCCACGTAATTACGCAAAATGAACTGTTCCTGCTCCATTTCGCCATGTTCTTCGGTATTGCCTATACGGTTTCGGTGTTGTGGCTGGGCTTTCAGGAAATACATAATTACGGCTTTAAGCAAACGTTGCTGAGCCTTATCGTCACCGCGTGTTTTATGGTGATCGCCGTGGTCGTATTGTTTAACCTGTCCATTTTGCTTAACGAGGTCAGGGAATTTATCGAATCCATCGTACGGGAGGTGTATGCGCATGTTACGGGTATGTACTAAAAAATGGGTGATAACCGCCGTTTTAATCGCGGTGTTATTGCCGGTGGCCGTAATGGCCGACTTCATCCCCACCAACCGCGACACCCGTATGCCTCCCGCCGCAGCGGTGTTCGAGGATATAACGCAGGAGGGGTACGCGTTCCTCGGGCAATTCGGGGATTTGCGTTACTATTACCGCGGCGACAGGGACATTATTATGGTCCGTTGCGCGTTGGGGCGGTTCGTATGGCGTACGGGGTTGGATGTACCCTTTAACCGCGACATCGAGGACGCCGTGTTATGGGCGCGAACGGACGAGGAACTGCGCTTGGCGGCCGTCCCCTTACAGCAAAGGCTCAACGCCATATGGACGGCGATGGCCAACAGCCTGTTAACGATCCAATATTTTGAGTTGGCATACACGACCACGATGGTCTCGTCGGCGGCGCACGACAACAGCGGAAACTCCACGCTGATGCAGCTCGCGCCGCACCATTTCCGTTTGGACGTGCAGTTCGCCGCGCCCGCACCGGATATATTTATCCCGCTGCATATTTATTTGAGCGATACGGGCATTACCTACGAAATATACGCCCATGAAATTACGGGTACGGGTGTGGACCGCATGAACGCGATATTGATCACGCCCTTCCTCGGCGCGAGCGGGGGGATGCGCCGCCACTTCGACTTTGAAGCGAATACCTTCGGCGACCCCGAACCGGATTATATGGTGCCGGGTTACGCCTTCGTACCCGACGGCAGCGGCGCGCTGATGCGCTTCCAAGAAAATACCGTGCAGCTGAGCTATTATACGGGTCATGTCTATGGCGAAAACCCCGCCGATGCTATGTTCTTCTCCAACGACGAAGTAGGGGCCGTGGAGCGTCCGCATCCGTTGATGCCCGTATTCGGCGTGACGCAAGGGCACGAACAGCAAGCCTTCGTCGCGTGGGCGAACAAAGGCGCCGAATATTTGGAAATCACCATGTACCCCGAGCGCAACATGACGCATTACAACTTTGTGTACCCGCGCTTTGTGAAGAACGCGCGGATCTTCCAAGTATATAACCGCAGCGGGGAAGGGTTCTTCCGTTTGTTCCCCGAGCGGCGGGAATACGATATCTCGATAACATACCAATTCCTGCACGGGGAGGACGCCGGCCACGTCGGTATGGCGCGTGCGTACCGTACGCATTTGATCGGCGAAGGTATCATAACCCCCGCAAACGTACAAAACGGTACGATGCCCCTGTGGCTTGATTTTATCATGTCGGACGTGCGGCGCAGCGTGTTGGGTACATCGAACGTCATCGCAACCACGGTTGACCAAGCGGAATACATCGTGCGCGACATGCTCGCAAGCGGCATCGGTTCCCTCAACGGCGGTTTACTGGGCTTCCAAAACGGAGGTATCACCGCGGGCCACCCCGCAAGGATCAGCTTTAACCGAAACATCGGTACGCGCCGCAATTTCAGGAATTTCTTTGACGAAATGAACGCCCTCGGGACGGATATCAGCTTCGCGCAGGACTACCTGCACATCAATCGCTTACAAATGAACATCCCGCGCAACCAAGCCTTCCATCGAAATCGTTGGGGCTTGCGTGCGTGGGACAGCTTCGAACCGTTCCTTCCCGTTAACGAAATCTCCTTCGCGCGGCCCGCGAGGAGCGCGGATTGGCTTGCGCAACAGACGCGGCGCGCCGTTAACACGGGCGCGGTTTCCCACACGGTCAGCGGGATAACAAACAACCTCGTCAGCCATTGGGGAAGGCGGGACGCGACATGCCCGACCGAAACCATCGATATCATACGCAACGCCTTCGCAAACTCCCCCGTACCCGTCAACGCCCATTCACCCAACCAATACTTGTGGGAGTATACGCATCGTTTTTTACAAGCTCCGGTATTTAATACGCAATTCATGATCTCCACGGATACCGTCCCGTTTTTGCAGTTGGTGCTGCACAATACGATGGAAGTCTATGCGCCGTACGCCAACTTTTCGTTCTATACCCAAGCGGACATCCTGCGGATGATCGATTACAACGTATTCCCGTCCTTTGTGGTGACGTACCGCCCCGCGCATTACCTCGGCAACACCAACTCACTCAACTATTATTCCACGGAATACGCCATCTACCGCGATATTATTTTAAATGTGTACAATCAAATGTCGCCGATCCTTTCCCATACGATGGGTTTGGAATGGATCGACCGCCGTGTGCTCCAAAACGGCGTAATCCTTAACCGCTACGAAACCGGCGTGGAAGTCGTCATCAACTACACGCAACAGCCGTTTGAACATAAGGGCATACACGTACCGCCCCAAAGCGCGAGGTTGTTCCCATGAAAAAGAAACGAGGCTATCAAACCAAAAGACATGCGCTGGTGGGTTACGCGTTTATGGCGCCGTGGATTATCGGGTTTTTATTGCTTACGGCGTGGCCGTTCTTTAATACCTTCTATTTGAGTTTTTTTAACGTACAGCGCACGGTCGCGGGTTGGGAGCAAACCTTCGCGGGGGCGGCCAATTACAATACGGCGTTTTTGGGTAATCCGTATTTCGTTACCAACCTGATCGCCTTTATGGTGATGCAAGCCGCCTATGCACCCGCCATCGTAGTCATTTCGTTTATGTTAGCGCTGTTGTTAAACCGCAATATAAAAGGCCGCGGGGTTTTCCGCGCGCTCTTTTTCCTGCCCGTAATCGTCATGAGCGGACCGGTCATGCACCAACTCATGACATCGGGCGGGCTCACCTCCGTCGGGATCGAAACCATGACGCTGTATAACATGGTGTACCAATTCGCGCCGTGGTTGGCGAACGCGTTGGTATTCCTGTTCGAAAATTATTCCGTGGTGCTGTGGTTTACGGGTATCCCCATCATCCTTTTCATCAGCGGCTTGCAAAAAATCGATACGGGCATACTGGAGGCCGCACGTATCGATTCGGCAAGCAATTGGCAAATCCTGTGGAAGATTACCGTACCCATCCTAAAGCCCACGATCATGGTCGGTTTTATCCTCACCGTGGTGCAACTGGCGGGTTATACCCTCAACCCCGTATTGCCCATGATACACGACGCTATAAACGAAACCCACGCGGGGCTGGGTTTGGGCAGCGCGTTCGCGTGGGTATATTCGGCGGTGGTATTGGTCTTGATCGGCTTCGTGTACGTTTTGCTGAAAGAACCGAAGGAATCGAACGTGGCGGTCAAGCTCCGTCAACGGACATGGGCCGACAGGAGGTGAAGGATATGAAAAGACCGGAAAACGCGATCAATCGGGTACGGCCGATATTAAACCGCTTACGCCGCGTTAACTACATCAATTTGGCGGTCTATATCGTATTGATCCTCATCAGTTACCAATTTATGTATCCCCTGCTGCGCATGGTTACGCTTTCGGTCATGAGCCGTGACGACGTGATCAACCCCGTGGTTAATTGGGTGCCTTCGTCCCTGTCGTTCGGCAATTTTCAAACGGCGTGGACGGTGCTTAACCCCCGCACCACGATGTGGAATTCCATTTGGTTCTCGGGTCTTTTGGCCGTCAGCCAAACATTGGTATCCGCCACCACGGGTTACGCGTTGGCGCGTTTCGAATTCCCCTTCAAAAAGTTTTGGTTCTTTATGATTATCGTATCGTTTATCATCCCCACACCCGTCATACTGATCCCGCGTACATTGATGGCTTTCGGCATACAGGACATTTCCGGTATCCAAATGTTCGGTACCATATGGCCGCAGACGGCGATGGCTTTGGGCGGGCAAGGGGTCTTTTCGGCGATATTGATCCTCATCTTCTACAACTTTACGTTGATGATCCCCCCCGCACTGGATGAAGCGGCGGCCATCGACGGCGCGAGCGCGTTGCAAACCTTTTACCATGTCATCCTTAAGCTCAGCGTGACGACGCTCCTCGTCGTATTCCTCTTCTCCTTTGTGTGGAACTGGAACGAAACCTTCGTCACCAGTACCTTCCTCGGGCGGGGGCTTGATTTGATACCCGGCCAGTTGGGCCGTTTCTCCAGCCTGTTCGACCGCTTCGCCACGATGGGTGGCAGCGGCGGCGCGCAGGAAGGCGGCATGGAGGCTCTCCGCTTAACCGAAGCCTATCGCATGAGCGGAACGCTGATTGCGATCACGCCCTTGTTGGCGTTATACCTAGTCGTGCAACGGCAATTTATCAAAGGGATCGAAAATACGGGGTTGACGGGATTGTAATCCGTATATACCTACCTAATAACCATGTTAAACGTCAAATCCTCGATTTCCTCTTGAAAGTCCTCGCCGCATTCGATGATGATGTCATTGTCTTCCGTCGTAATCCAATTGACCACAATCTTATTTTTGTCGGTAACATACCTGTCCATCTTCATCAGCATGTTATGTAACAACTTTGAAGTGGAACTGTTGAAATAGTTCATTTCAAAATCAAATGTAAACTCACCGAAATCTGTCGTGAGGTAGACATCCAGCCAATCGAAGATTTCCTTAAAAAATTCCGTTACGCCTTCATGGAAGCTTCTGCCCTCCAGTTTCATATAACCTTTTTCTTCGTCCAGCAAAAGATAGGGCGTTGAGGTAGTTTTTTCCTTTTCCAAGTAAAATGCCATATTCGTTACCCCCTATATGGTTACATACATAGTGAAGTACGTTATGCCATCTTCACATGGTATAAAATCATAGTCAATTTTAGATGTAGCCCGCCGCGCCACTTCGATAAGCCCTATACCCCCGCCTTTGCTTTCGGGGTTATTATCCTCAATTTTCCTTTGTTCTTTAAAAAATTGCCGAAGCTGTTGCTTATCAAGGGTGTTCAAATGGTCAATCCGACTTTTCAGGAGTTCCACACTGCTTGTTTTCATGTAGTTACCCGTTTGCAAAAAATACGAATGATCATGCTTGCCCATCAGAAAAATGCCCTTTGACGCTTCTGTATGAGGTTTATCCGTATTTTCGGGTTGCTCTTTATTAACCGAATACATTAACATATTGTTCAATTGTTCTACGAATACGGAAAATACGGACTGGGATGCGCTCAACGTCAATTCATCTTTGTCAAGCCGCCTTTGGATGAACTCCGCCATCCCGTCAATACCTTCAGCCCACAACGGACCGCTGTAGATGATGGAGATATTGTTGTTAATCAACATTTTGTTATATTCGAGCATATTAATTTTCATTGCACGACCCCTTCCGTTTTTTTGTTGTATTCTTTGTATGTGTATCGGTTACGTCCATTTTGCTTTGATAAATACAACGCTTCATCCGCGAGCTTGATGTAATCTGTGTATTTTTCGCCGCGCATGGGGTGGACCGTGGTAGACCCGATGGATATGGTGACATGATTTTCAATATCGCTTTTTTCGTGGAGTAAGCAGAGGCCCCGTACGCTTTCGAGCAATAAATTGCCGACAAGCTCCGCACCCGCTTCATCGGTTTCCGGCAGTACAACGATAAATTCTTCTCCGCCATACCGCGCCGCAAAGTCGTCTGCACGCATTACCGTGCCGGAAAGAGCCTTGGCGATGGCTTTGAGACAATCGTCCCCCATACCGTGTCCGTAGAAATCATTGTATTTTTTAAAATAATCCACATCTAACAGAAGGATGCTTAAAACCTTTCCGGAACGAACCGATGACTTTACGATTCGCTGGAGGCTTTCCTCCATATATCGCCGATTGTAAATACCGGTCAGCGCGTCATAATGAACCTTATCTTCCAAATCCAAATTGCTTTCGTGCAGCCCGATAGATGTTTTATCGGCAAATTTGGTAGCCCTGCGAAGCTGTTTCAATAATTTTCCGTATTGCTTCGCAAGAGCTTCATAATCCTCAACGGGTACACTTTTATAGGCTTCCGCGGCACGTTTTAAAGCGTCATCGTGTATTTGTTGTTCATGCTCGAATATGTCCAAATCCGTCCTGCCTCCTTACGGCTTAAAGGTAATCAATTCAAAATCGTCCACCCTCGGCTCCGTACCCCGGTAAAGTTCGAACGCGGACCATATTTTTTCGGAAATAACGTCTTGGCTTTCACCGTAGTTTTCCAAAATGATTCTTTTAAATCGGTCATAACCAAAAGGAATTGACCTTCCGTCATCTCCGGGTTGGTCAAAGAGTCCATCGGAAGCGATATGGAATGTAAGGGTGGGGTCGGCGGGAATATATAACGTTACGATATCTTCCTTGTCGTTTATCAAACCCTCGCCAACATACAATCGCTGCCCTTTGATGTGTTTAACCGATTTACCGTCACAGGTAAAGACAGGCATGTTGGCGGATGAAAGACGGATGTTCCCATCGTTGTTAACAAATAAAACCACAAGGTCACAACCGTCATGTATATCTGCGCCGGCTTTTCCTTTTTCAGACGCTTCCACGCCAAACCCTCTTACAAGCCTTTGCTCAAGGTTAAATATAATACCTGCGGTGTCGTGACAGTTGCTTTCATTGACCATATCCTCAAACGCGGACACAACGAGCATGGTCAGCATCGCACCGGGGGCACCGTGGCCGGTGCAGTCACATACACACAAGACGGTTCCCGCTTCAAAATTTTTAAGCCAAAAAATATCACCACCTACGATATCCCGTGGCTTCCATTGAATGGCGTAATCCGAAAATGCCTTATCAAAAGCGGCGTTTTTAGGAAGAAGGTCGCCTTGAATTTTGCTGGCGTAATTAATTCCCGCCATAATCGTAGCCGCCGCCGCTTCAGCTTCGGCGGATTTTAACTCGGCTATTTCAATCATGTTTTTTAGTTTCCCCACCATATCGCGCAGGGAATCTGCCAATACCCCGACTTCATCATCGCGTTGTACGGCAAGGGGTGTGCCCAGTTCCCCGTGCGCAACATCGCCAGCATATTGTATTGTAATACTCAGTGCTTTGGTCACCCCACTGACGGAAATCCATATGATTACCGTTATAAACAAGATAACGGCGATAACAAGTATGGTTATTGTCCGGGCTAACGCATTTGCCGCCCCGTTAAACTCGCTAACCGGGCTTATAACGATGGCGTACCAATCGGTATAATGGCTGAGCTCCGCAAATGCCCTAAAATCTACCCCATCTATTGATGTATTAAACGCAACGCCGCTCCCGCCTTCGTTTATACTTAAAAGATACGCCAACATTTTTTCGGGAACCATCCCATCGGTTTCTTTTCTGTCTTCATCACCGGGGGCAAAAATCATATCTTCGTCCCTGTGTGCGATTATTTCGCCAATACCCGACACCACCATCGCATACCCGTGATCACCCAGTAAGTTGACGGGAACGACATAACGGGAGTTGAGCTCTTCAAGCCTTATTACGGTCAATGCCACGCCGATGATAGAACTGTCAGCCGGGTCACGCACGGGGATAGAAATAAAAGTGGCAAGTCGCCCCGTTTGGCGGCTTAATTCAACCCCCGATACATGGAAATTCCCGTTCATGCTGTCTTGGAAATATTCCCTGTCTGACCTGTCCCCGCCCGTACTGCCGGAAGTGCTTGCCACGATAATTCCGCCGGTGTCTAAAATGGTAATGCTGTTGTATATACCGTGTTGGTCTACAAGAGCCATTATATAACCTTCCACTAATTCTTCGGAGGCTTCGTCACCCCGCAGAAGATACCTGACGGACGGAGCGACAGAAAGCGCTGACAGGTCCAATTCCGCTTTGCTTATGACCATATCAACATATTCACGCAAGTTGCTTGCGGAGCGCAGCCCGTCTTCTTCAAATGCGCCGATTACGATGTCGGAAGCCACACGGTAACTGATAAACCCTATAGTCAAGCTGCCCAGAATTATGGCGCACAGGATGGGGAACAAAAGTTTTGCGCGAATTGTTCTTAACAATGGTTTCAATCCCTTCAACGCAATAAATTAAACGCATTGTCTATCCGTATCATTGTATACACTTCCCTTCTTTGTTGCAAGGAATGGTTTAACGCATTTCGTTTATTATCCTCTTATGTCTCTTTCGAGGGTGTGTGATGAAGCACACAAATAAAAACCACTTATACTACAATGGCACCGGAGTATGAAAAAAAGGATGTCCTTTGCTTTAAACTATATAACTTATCGTTGATAAACAACCTTACCTTCAATGATCGTGTGGGTCACATGGCCGGTGGCATCCAGCGGGCACCCGTCCCAAATGCTGACATCGCCGTCTTTGCCCACAACCAGCGAACCCACCCTGTCATCCAGACACATGACCTGCGCGGCATAAATGGTAATGCATTTCAAGGCTTCCATACGGTCCATACCGGCTTGTACGGCCAGCGCTGCACACAGGTTCAAATGCTGCAAGGGGATCACCGGATGGTCGGTGGTGATGCAGGTCAGGATTCCCGCTTGGTTAAGGATGTTGACGGTTTCCCAGGTTTTGTTCTTCACTTCGGGCTTGGATTTGTGGGTCAACGTGGGGCCGATAATGGTCGGACAACCGGATTGCTTGATGGCGTCCGCCACCAAATGCCCGTCGGAAGCGTGGATAATTACCATGCGGATATCCAGCTCATTCTTTAAGCGAATGGCGGTAAGTATGTCATTCGCTTGATGAGCATGGATATGTATCGGGATTTCCTTTTTGATTACGGGGATGAGCGCTTCGTATTTCATATTGTATTCGGGCTTCTTGTCGTCCGCGTTTTTTTCCATTTTAACCATATATTCCTTGGCCTTGATGAATGTTTCACGAAAAAGCGCGGCGGTTGCCATGCGGGTGATGGGCGCGTTCTTTTTTGATTGGCCGTGCGCGTTCTTCGGATTTTCACCCAAGGCGCATTTGATGGCAATAGGGGCCTTGATCACCAATTCGTCGGTGATGTACGATCCGCCGGTTTTCATCGCGGTAATTTGACCGCCGATCACATTGGCGGACCCGGGCGACGTAGCCACGCAGGTAACCCCCATCTGTATCGTGTCGGCAAAGGTTTCGTCAAAGGCGTTGATGCCGTCGATTGAACGCATGTGCGGGGTGATGGCGTCGCTGGTTTCGTTATGGTCGTTTCCTTCCCAACGTACCGAGGCACCCGACAACCCCAAGTGGGTGTGGGCGTCGATAAGCCCCGGGAAAACGAACTTACCCGAAGCATCGATAACGTTCGCGCCGTCAGCGGACAGACCCCCACCGATTTGTACGATTTTGCCGTCCTTGATAAGTATGTCACAACCGTCTTGTGCGGGTCCTTCCATAGTGAAGACCTTGCCGTTTTTGATTAAGAGCATGGGGTTGCCTCCTTGGGGTATGGGTTAATTATATAATTACTTCGTTTATGCTTTGCCCTTTAATAAACTCATAAATGGGTGTAAATTTTCCAATTCGGCTTATTTCAAATTGCCATGAACTGTTACGAAAAGTATAATCAAAACCCGCGAGTAAATCACGCCCCAATAAATTACGAAAATCACGTTCCTTTGATAAAATAACGCGGAACGGCCAATTAAATGCTTCGTATTGCAAAAGATTTACCACCGGTAATTGAATTAAACCGACTTCCTCTTCATCACCGGCAGCAGTTGAAAGGTTATATTTTTTACCCGTAATGGCATTTTTTTGTATCCAATAATTATCATAACCGAGTGAAGCCAACGTAATTTTCGATAATGTTGTAAAATCCGCACCGGTGTCAACCTTCATCCTTACAGGCCGCATAGTCGAGTCATATTCCGGTTTAATATCCAAGCGCAGGAATGCTCTGCCATGTTTTGTAAAATCGACCGTAAATTTATCGCGCTCCATGGTAAATAACATCCCCCAAACCTTTGGCTTCTTCCACGTTGTTACCATACCATATGGCTATACGTTTTTTATTTATTTCCTCGTGTGGTACGTCATGAAGTTCAAATGCCTTATCTGCTGTGTACAACACATAGCCTTTATCTCTTTGCCCGGTAGGGTCTACTTCTTCAGTAATGTGCATATAAAAATGTTTTGCTGGATATTTTTTTTCAGCTTCCCTCGTCGTCAATAACTCAGGGTTGGTTATTTTCGTTAACATTTTTAACCCCCTTCAAAAGTTTTCACTCGTTCAGTATACAACTTCGTATGTTCCGCAGCAATAAAGTGATTTAACGGAATTATCCGTTAAAAATAACCCATATTATTAATCTTAAAAAATTAGTACCATGTGCTTCGCAAGCGTCTATAATTTTTATCCTTTTTAATAAAATTTTTTGTATATCTGCGGTTTGCTATAAAAAATATTCAATCTCTAGTGTAGCCCCGTTCCCTTTAGGTGGTTGGTAATGAATAACATCGTTACCTTTCATTATTTTTCTCATCGCTTGGCATACAGTTGGCATTCTTGAAATAAGTCCAAGCTCTCTATGTATGTCGCCGCTTTTAATGGTAATCGATATCTGCTCTGTTGATTTGGCATCGTTCAACTTCTCCATAAGAAAATCCGAGATCGCGTTTGTTCCCATAATATGTGTGTTCATGGATTGACGTTGAACGGGAATATTTTCGCGAACATTTTTTGGATACGATGAAATAATACGATCAGGCATCTTGCCGGTACACAATATTTCAATTTCTATATATTCATTTTCCAAAAGCGTCATAGCGTCAAGTCCTTGCTTCAGCCACAACCCGCTTTGAAAAATTTCATGCTCGGTGCTATATTTCCCGCGCCATTCAATACTTGCGTTAAAATCCGGCGTTTTGTTAAGCGTGGCAATCATACCTTCTTCCAAACGCAACCGTTCCTGCTCGGTAGGGACAGGAAAACACACAAAAGAAAAGTTATTACGTATATACTCGGTAACGCTTTCTTCAATCTTTTTTTGAAGTGCCGGGTTATATTCATCACCTAACCGAATAATATTTTCGGGTTTGCTTGTATCAACGCTCCACGCGCGAAGGTACATATGATTATTTTTATTGAGGATTGCCTTGCCGATATTTTTTCTAAAAATGCTCCCGTCCTTATTTTCACTAATAAAATGGTCTTTAAGTCTTCGACGGAGCCGTCCATTGCTCCTGTGTGTTCCAATGCGAACAATCCTGTCCATGCCGTGATATTTTTCACCGACTTCAAACAAAATATAGATACCGTTATCGAAACCAATATTGTCGATGGTATCCCAATAATATCTTGGCAACTTATTAAATAATGCATGTAGTCGGATGCATATCGAATTTGGTTTTATGGATGCACTTTGATTAATAAGGGCATCGAGTTTTGCCAACCTGTTCCCCATTGACAACCCGAGAAGTGGGAGAATGATTTGGGGGAGATGTGCTTGTAATGGTTGGTAATAATCTTTGCCCGCAAGAATTACAAATACAGTGCGTTGTATGTCAAATCGCTCTGCAAGTTGACGAGCCACCAAATGCCCCCAAACCGATGATTGCACAGATGTTTTATCCTTCAATGTTTCATCATAAGGTTCAATTTGTTTATCTAATGATACGAGTCCATACTTCGCCGACAACACAAAAATTTCATCGGATATTGTTTTCGCATATAATAATGACTTGTTAAATAAGCTGCTTGCATCATAAAGTAAACGCGCTTCGCAAGGGTATGTACGTTTTAGTTTGGAACAAGAAATTAAAACAGTTTTTCGCATTCGAGACCTCTCGTTTATGCTAGTGTTTGTAATAATAATTTCAATATTGAAACCTTGTGCTTGTTTATAAAATCCGTTACTTTATTATCCACAATTATATCTGAAATCTTTAAGGGTTTGTTTAAATATAGTTTTTCACGGCTTTCACACCTGCTAAGTGCCACATACGCTTGACCATACACAAATGCACCGTCGCCCAAGTCAACGATTACAGAATCATATGTTTGCCCTTGTGATTTATGAATTGTTAATGCCCATGCCAAGCGAAGCGGGTATTGCATAAGTTCCGCAACAATTTCCTTTTTTATGCTGCACGTTTTTTCGTCGTAATAATATTCACAAGTAGACCATCCAACCGGTAAAATATCATGGACAACCCCTCTGACCTCGATTTTGATTGCGTCTTTTGAAAGTTCAGCCACTTTTGCGATTGTGCCGTTTACCCAACGTTTTTGTTTTAGATTGTCGTTTCTCAACAAAACAACTTGTGCGCCGACCTTCAACCGTAAATCTTTATCAACCGCGTTTGATAATTGTTTGAAATCGCCTGTATACGTTGATTTATAGCAAAATTCTTCGCTCGGCAATTCATCTAACCGTTGTTGATTTATTTCGCTGACCCGGGAATTTTTTGTTGCAATGGTTAGCGTGGCTTCGTCCGGGGTGGGCGCGTTACATCGTTCATTAAATTTTGCCAATGTTTCTTCGGAAACCTGACCGACCCTTACTTCGTTGAGCATTTTTTGAAACACCGCTTCTTCCTGACGGTATATATGTTCAAGTTCTAAAATTTTAAGCTCAATCATTTTTACCGAAGGAGCATAAAAGAAAAATTCGCCGTCATAATTGTTGTCGTCCAAGTATCGTTTGATTTCCCCGTTTACTGTAACCGGCGGAAGTTGATACAAATCGCCGAATAAAATTATTTGTTTCCCGCCAAAGGGTTTGTTATTTTCCAATGCCAGTTGAAATTTTCGATTAATACACTCCATTAAATCTGCGCGCACCATAGAGATTTCATCAATAACAAGTGCATCCAGGTTTTCTAAAATATATTTTGTTGCTGGATCCGGTTTTACAACATCATCAGGATTGAGAAAGGTATGTGTAAATGCAAACCGTGAATGTATCGTTTGCCCGCCAACCCGCATAGCCGCAACACCCGTTGGGGCAAGCACGATTACCTTTTTTGAGGTGTTTGACACAAAATATTTAAGAAGTACGGATTTACCCGTTCCTGCTTTACCTGTTACAAAAATGTTATTTCGTGATGCGTTCATTATTTCATAGACTGCCTGCTGTTCTTCGCCGAGTATGATGTCTTTTAATTCTTCAAAATATTCGTCATCATTCGCAGAAAAGATAATTGATTTAACATCGACTTGTTTTGTATTTTTGCATTTTGGGAAAGTTGAACAACCCCAAAATTTATTTCGCGGGCCGTTCCGTTCAACCATAGGCTTCCCGCAAACATCACATACTTGCATCGCTGTAACCTCCCTCAAATCATCACTTCATTGAATAAATTGTATCAATAATAGCAACAGCCGTTGTTAATGAACTATCATCATTTTCAATCGCTTCATCTTGTTCGATTTGGGTTGCTTTTTTTTGTTCGGCTTCAGCTACAGCAATGGCATTAGCTTCAATAACTACATCGCATTTTTTTATAACCCAATCTATGAATTTATCAAATTTACTTTTTTTCATATACAACCCCCTGGTTCGATTTATGCTTTAATTCTAACATACCCCGAAATCACCTTCAACGAAACAAAAAAACAGTTTATCGGCTATGACCGCCAAACTGTTTTATAGGGAGTTCCACCGCGAACACTTTCCTAATAAAGAACCTTTGGAAAGGGTTCGTATTTGCAAAGTATATTAGATATTGCATGGTTTGGAAAGGCTCGTTATTTTGAGCCATAGTATTTGGGCCTGTTCAACTTCGGTGTCATTTATATGTTCCGACGATGATGTCACCTGTTTTCGGATTTATTAAAATATTTTATAAATTCAACATAAATTCATCAAGGGGTATATCCGCTTGTTCCAAAATGCTTTGTAGTGTTCCTTTGGGTACATCGGCGTGCATGGGTACAATAACGGTTCTTTTTGGTTTGTTCTTCGAAACTTTTATGTATTTGGCATGGCTTCCGCTTTTTGATTTAAATACAAAACCCAACCGTTCAAGGGCTCTCACAACTTCGGACGCTTTGGCAACAGGATATTTTGAACCCATTAAACAGCAATCTCCAAGGATGTAAAAAAACGTGGTTCCGCGGTTGGTATTTCTTCATCCTCAAAGTAAAGTTCCAAGGCTTCCTTTAAATATGCCAATGCTTCTTCGATGGATTTTCCATGTGAGGCAACGTTATTTTCTAAGCATTTGGCAATATACCATTCATCTTCTTTATGAATTGATACGGTTGCGATAAAACGCATAGTTAACCTCCATAGTTTAATTTAAGTCATTGATTGGAGATAAAGAGATTCGAACTCTCGACCTTACGGATGCGAACCGTACGCTCTCCCATCTGAGCTATATCCCCATTTTAACTTCGTGTCAAATCGACACGAAGTTGAGTATACTTGTTTTACTGCACAATCTCCACGTTAACCCTGATATTTTCATGGATGGCGGCAGCTTTGATTACGGTGCGGATGGACCGCGCGATGCGGCCTTGTTTGCCGATGACCTTGCCCATGTCCTCGGGGGCGACCTTGAGTTTGAGGGTGGTCATGCCGCCGGATTGCTCCTCGATGACTTCCAGCTTGTCGGGATGTTCGACGAGGTTCTTGGCGATGGTGATGAGTAATTCTTTCATGGGTTCACCCTATGCTTCGGCTTTCTTTAACAGGTCGCGGACCCTGTCGGTGGGCTGCGCGCCGTTGGCGATCCATTGCTTGGCGGCCTCGAGGTCAACCTTTAGGACGGTGGGTTCCTTCGTGGGGTCGTAGATGCCGATTTCGGCCAGGTTCTTGCCGTCGCGTTGGGTGCGGGCGTCGGCTACGACGATGCGGTAGAAGGGAGCTTTCTTCGCACCCATTCTTTTTAAGCGGATTTTTACCATGTCTTACACCTCTTATAATTTCCGGGCGGTTGCCCTATTTTTATGATAAAAAGGGCAATTTGCCCATCATACCCTTTAAGCCTTTACCTTTTTTACCGCCGAACATGCCGCCGGTCATTTGCTTCATCATGGTTTTCATTTGGTCGAATTGCTTGAGCAAGCGGTTGACTTCCTGGATTGTGCGCCCGCTGCCAGCCGCGATACGCCGCTTGCGCGAGCCGTTGAGGATTTCGGGGTTGGAGCGTTCCTTTTTGGTCATGGATTGGATGATGGCTTCGACGTAGACGAGGGCTTTTTCGTCGATGTCGGCTTCGTTGATGCCCATGGAGCCCATGCCCGGGATCATACCCATGATGTCCTTAAGGGAGCCCATCTTTTTGATTTGCTGCATTTGCTGCAGGTAATCGTCCAGCGTGAGGGAACCGCCGCGCATTTTTTGTTCAAGTTCCGCGGCTTGCTTGTCGTCGAAGGCTTGCTGGGCCTTGTCGATGAGGGAAAGCACGTCGCCCATACCTAAGATGCGCCCCGCCATGCGGTCGGGATGGAAGGGTTCCATGTCGTCGATTTTTTCGCCCATGCTGACGTATTTAACGGGCTTGCCCGTTACCGCTTTAACCGACAAGACCGCGCCGCCGCGTGTGTCGGAGTCCAGCTTGGATACGATGATGCCGTCTATGCCCAATTTTTCGTTGAAGGTTTGCGCTACGTTGACCGCGTCTTGCCCGGTTAGAGCGTCAACCACAAGCAGGATCTCCTGGGGGTGGAGCTTTTGCTTGATGCGGGCCAGTTCGTCCATCAGCGCATCGTCTATGTGGAGGCGTCCGGCGGTGTCGATGAATACGACGTCGTTGCCGTTTTGGCGGGCGTGCTCCACACCTTTTTCCGCGATAACGACCGGGTCAACCTTGTCGCCCATTTCGAACACGGGGAGGTCGTAGGCTTTGGCGAATACTTGTAATTGCTTGATGGCGGCGGGGCGGTAAATGTCGCACGCTACTAAAAGCGGACGCTTGCCCTGCTTGCGGAGCTGCCCCGCGAGCTTGGCGGAGCTCGTCGTCTTGCCCGCGCCCTGCAGGCCCACCATCATGTATACGCTCGGGGATTTATTTGAAAAGGTCAGCTTGCTTTGCGTCGAGCCCAATAGCTCAATCAGTTCAAGCTCGACCAGTTTAACCACCTGTTGGCCGGGGTTAATGGCTTCGTGTACGACTTGGCCGACGGCTTTTTCGGTGAGCGTATTGACGAAATCCTTAACCACGCGGAAGTTGACGTCGGCTTCGAGTAAAGCCAAACGTACTTCGCGCATTGCGTCGCGCACGTCCTTTTCCGTAAGGCGACCCTTGCCGCGCAGCACCTTAAATATATTTTGTAATTTTTCGCCCAGGTTTTGGAATGCCATATGAATCCCCTATGTTTTGATCAGAGCTTCAAGCGTTTGCAACATTTTCGTGCGGGTGGGTTCGGCGACGGTTTCGATGAGTTTGCGCATGTAGTCTGCCGTATCGGCGGAAATCATGAAGCGTTGCACCAACCCCAGCTTTTCTTCGTAGCGCTCCAGCTTTTTCGTTGTGCGTTTGAGCATGTCGGACACGGCTTGGGGGGTGATGTCGAGTGCGTCGCCGATTTCGGCCAAGGAATTATCCTCTGCGTGGTATAAAGTGAAGCAGGTGCGTTGGTGCTCGGTCAGCAATGCGCCGTAGAAATCGAACAGGAGGTTCTTAAAATGCTGTTCCATCGGATACATACGGTCAACTCCCGACACCAAGCTGTATTTGTGTTAAAGGGATAATGCTTGATACAGTATAAACGTTAAAAAATAATATGTCAATCGCGGTTTAACCCAATCGTTCGACAAGCGCGTTTAATGCCGCGTAGGAATTAAAATTTTCGGGCGTGAGCTCGTCGGCGGGGATTTCCACGTCCAACTTATCTGCGATTTCGCCCACGAGGAAAATGATGTCGTACGAATCGATGACGCGGTCGTCGATGAGTGTGGTGTGCGCGGCGTAGTCAATTTCGGGGTGCAGCTCCTGCAGGATTTCCAATAACATATTTATGATTTCCTTTCTTCTTTATACATCGCCAGCAACTTTACGCGGTCGATTTTACCACCCGGCGTTTGGGGGAGCGTGGGTAGGATGATAACCGTGTGGGGTTGCATGTAACGCGGCAGTTCGTTTTTAAGCCCGGTTTGTACGGTCGGTTTAGCCGTGCCTTCCTCCACCATGCAATAAAGGATAATACGGCTCACGTCGTTGTCGAACACCGCGCACGCCATTTGCACCCCGGGCAAACGCGCCGCCACCCATTCGATTTCGGTCAGTTCTATACGGTAGCCCATGTGTTTGATCTGATGATCCTTACGCGCGACGAAGTAATAATTCCCGTCGCCGCCGAGGTAAGCCAAGTCACCCGTTTTGTACATAGGGTCGGCGAAGGGGGACCGTGGATTTTGCACAAAAGCGGCGGTTGTACGTTCGGGGTCGTTGTAATAACCCAAACACAGGCAGGTGCCGCGTATGCAAATTTCGCCCGGTTGGCCGTCGGCGGGTTCGTTCCCATCATCGTCGAGCAAAAGGATGCCTGTATTGGTAAACGGGCGGCCGATGGGTATACTTTCGTTTTCTTCATATGCGCGGTCGATTTTATGGAAGAGGGACATACCCGTGGCCTCCGTTGGGCCGTAAAGATGGATGAATTGCGCATGGGGTACGGCTTTGCGCCATTGATTAAGGTGCTTGACGGCGAATACCTCGCTGCCGAAAGCGACGGTTCGTAAATTATGCGGCGTAGCTTTGTCCAGCGCACCCAATCCCGCGACGAGGCCAAGCGCGGAAGCGACCCAGCAAATCGTGTTTACATTATTTTCATTGATGCATTCAATGAGCTTGACGGGGAACATAAACAAGGACTTGGGTATAAAATACGTCGTCGCACCGAATTTTATTGTGGGGATCAATTCCTTGAGGCAGGCGT
Organism: Defluviitaleaceae bacterium; assembly: GCA_009779755.1. Classification (GTDB taxonomy): domain Bacteria; phylum Bacillota; class Clostridia; order Lachnospirales; family WQUN01; genus WQRX01. Next base: position 30,324 of record WRDO01000002.1, read on the forward strand.
CCAGATAAAGGGGTGACTGGTTGCCGAATACCGTATCCGCGTTGATTTCCAACACCGTGGAAAGGTTCTCGATATAGTCGATGACCGAACGGTGGCAAGCGGTCACGCCTTTGGGTACACCCGTGGAGCCTGAAGTGAATACGACGTACACAGGGTCGGTGTCGATGGATTTAAGTCGGATGGATCGCAACGCGTCATCGTCGATGGGATGTGCGGCGATTTGCGTAAAATGCAGGGCTCCGTTAAGCAAGCCCCATTCGGCCAATAAACCTTCCGATGAATGGTCGCAAATGACAATCGGTGGGTTTACGGTTTCTAATATTTGTTTGATGCGGTACGCGGGCATTTCCGCGTCAAGGGGTACGTAATAGCACCCGCCGTTAACGACGCCGAAAAACGCCGCGACCATATCCGCGCTTTTTTCCATAAAAACGGCGACGGGTTTGTTGTATATACCGAGTTTGTGTAAGCCGCTTCCCACGGCGCGGGCCTTTTCGTGCAGCTGTGAAAACGTCAGCGTACTTTTTTCACCGATGAAGGCGGGTTTGTCGGGGGATTTTAATACGGTATTTTCCAAGTATTCGAGTATGTTGATCAAGTATCATCATCCCTTTATATATTTTAATGCGGCCCGCGCCAAAACGTCCAGCGCGTCGATGTAACCGTTATCGTAACCCTTCACGGCTACGCTTAGTTCCGTGCACCCCAGTATCGCCGCTTCAGCGCCTTGCGATAACAAAACGTCGGCAAAACCCCGTAATACGGCGGGGTCGGAGGGTTGGCCCTTTTTGATCGCGTAGATATATTCCATAAGCGCGGCTTGGTCGGTGGGTTTGGGTTCGACCGTTTCGATACCGCATTCGGCCAGCGCGGTATGGAAGAACCTTCCGTGCAACGTACCCACCGTAGCGAGCAAACCGATTTTTTTATACCCCGCGTCGGAAACGTACCGCGCCATTTCCTTTAACATATTGAATATGGGAACGCAATAATCCTCCATCATGTCCTTAAGGAAATAATGTGAAGTTACGCAGGGGACGGCGATACATGAAGCATTCGCCCTCCGCAGGGTTTCTATCGCGCGGATCAATTCGGGGTAGGGATTTTGGTCACTTTTGCCGGTGATAAACGCCGTACGGTCGGGGATGGAGGATTTGCTGTATATCAGTACGTCGATATAATCCTGCTCAACGCCAACCTTTTGCAAGCTGATCAGCTTTTCGTAAAAAAGCGCGGTCGCTTGTACGCCCATCCCGCCTGCGATACCCAGCGTCATGGGGTAATCATCGGGTACAAAGCGGGGTTAAAGGTATAAAAGTCAACCACGCCTTGCTGTGCGAACCGTTGCGTATATTCCGCCGCTTGCGAGTTGGTGAACATAAATCGTTCGTTGCGGGTCAGTATACGGTTGGAAGTTGCGTCGAAATGATACCAACCCAAACCGTCGGGATTGATCAGATTCCATCGATGCCGCGTCGGGTTGGTTGTTTCGGGTATACGGTCAATGCGGATATTGGGTATACCCGCGCGGGTCAGCAGAAGCTCGCTGAGGCCGTAAAACACAAAGCAATTGCCTTGCCTGTGAAGCAATCCGTGGTATGCGGCCTCGTATGCCGAATCCATTCCGACAGCCGCCGCGAAGGAAATGTTGTCGCCGATCCAATTGTGTATGGCGCGCGCTTGTTCCACTTGCGTCGTTGCCCCGCGGAGGATTTGCGGTAATAAATCGTCCACCATTTCGATAACGGCTTCGGGATCGACGTTTAGTATATGGACGTTGACCGTTACGTAGGTTTCCAAACCCCATGCGTCGGTGGCGGTGTACGTAGCGGGAAAAATGCCGAGTTCGTGGATGTTGATATGGCTCGCGTCGATTTCGAAGGGAACGGAGCGGCCGAAAGCGTCCTCCGCCGATACCCCCGCGCGGAAGCGAATCGGTTCGCCCAGCATCACCTTAATATCGCGCACACCGTAAAAAACGGGCGGTACGGTGTTGGGCAGGAGCGTCACGACGGCAGGATAAATCGCCGCGTTACCGTGGATGTCCGTCGCGCGAACCTCCGTGATGTGTTCGCCGGGGGTAAAGATATCGGGCTGCGCCACGATTTCGAGTGATTCGATGGGGGAAAGGTCGAATACGGATACGACAAGGTCGTCTGTTGTGATTTCGCGGCCCATTTGCATCGTTACATCGCGCGTAACGATCGTTGGGGGTGTGGTGTCGACGACTTTTAATACGGTATCGAAGGAAACCCCGAAACCGACTACGGAAAGGGTTATTATATGCTCGCCCACGGGGAGTTCACCCCTAAACGACGAAAAATTGATATGGGATAAATCAAGCAACCCGCGCGGGATTTCACTTGCGTTTGCGACGAAGTTTCTAAGGTCGACGTTTAAACCCGACGAGCCGAAAGCGGTACCGCTGCCCCATTCAACGCTGAGGGACTCCACCGGTTGTAATATGTATAAGACAGCCGTAACTTCCAAAAACTTCGAATCCCGCCATAGAGTAATGGGAATGTTGTGCCGCCCGGGCATTTCGGGTGCGGGAAAGGACGCCTCCCCCAAATGGTAAGCGCTGACGCCGGCCATGTATTCGGTTTCGGCAAGGAAGGCGTTTGCGTTGACGGAATACCCCGCGACGGTTACGACGGGGCGCAATTCATATTCGAATTTGGGCGGCCATAATAAGGCCGTTACCACTACGCCGCACACCAGCAGGAATACGACGATGCACAGTCGGTATATGTTTTTCAACGTTATTACCCCTTCGGTATCAATCGGTAATCAATTCGTACAAAATCGTTTGCACTTCACTGTCATTGACGTTAAAGCGCAGCATCGTCTTGCCCCGCGTAAAGGTATACATGCCGTAGGAATAATCGTATTCATGCCCGTACGCCGCGAATACTTGATCCAATGTAGACCCCAAATAAATGCCGTTGACTGTCGTTACGCTGTCGTCCGTAAACATAATCGTATGTACGCGGTCCCGTCCGCCGATGGGGTAGGTTTGCAGCTGCATCCCCGGGAACAGGAAAAAACGGTCGATGCCTTCGAATGCGCAACTGGGTAAATCAAAGGTGCTTTGCGGCGTACCCAACGCGGCGAGTACGTCATCGATATCCGCGTCCAAGCGGACGGTATTACCGCGGAAAACGAAATAAAAACCGTCGGGCGTGGGAACGCTTGCGGTTTCATGCGGTTGGTTTTGCGTCGGGTCGGGGGAGTCCTCACCGGGTGCGGGTGATGGTGAAACTTGCCCGTTTGCCGGGGAATCACAGGAAGAAAGCATAAATACGCATAATAAAAGGGACAGCAGGAAAAACATACGTGATCGGTTCATGGTCATCCTCCAACGTGTTTTTTTGCTTGTTCGGTCTATTCGATATGGAAGCTCCGTACGGAGCCGTAGCGTTCGATTTCAGCCAGTTGGCGCGTTATCGCGCGACGGTACAGGGCGGTCAATTCGTTCCAATGTTCGGCGGTTTTTGTTTCGCCGCGCCGATCGGGCAGTCCAAAACTATCTTGTAAGATTTCACCAAAGTAACGCGCCAACAGCTCCGCGCCGAACACATTCAAGTCCCGCCCCTCGCTGAAGGTGTGGTAATTAAAATCCAAGCCGATTTCGTCAATATGGCTGAGGAAGTTGATATACAGTAAACCGTGTTCTTCGGCGAAGTTAACGATTTGTGCGTCCCATTGCGTGGGCCACGGCGGGAAGAGGGTAGGGGCTTTGACCAGTACCAATTCGATGCCGTGGGCGGCGGTGAGTTGTGCCATCTTCCCCAAGTATTCGTATGCCTTGTCGCCGAAGCGGTAATTGCCGCGGGGGGGTAATTCGGGTATCCATTCGGCGGGTACGACCTCACTGCGTATCATAAAACCGTTGACCGACACTTGCGGGCGGCGAAAGAAATAACGGAAATCCTCCGCGCCGATGTCCCGCCAACGCTCCTTAAAGCGGAACAGCGGAAAAATATACGACAACCAATCCTCTTCGTCGGTCATGGAGGCGTTGATCGCGCGTATCTTGGGTAGCCCCCAACGCATTCCGTCAAGGGTTAGGCGGTTATAGGCTTCGTTCTGCGGTTCGCCGTATTGCATGGATAAAACGTTGTATACCACGACGCGCGGCGTTTCGAAGCGCAGGACGTCTTCCAACAAATAATAGGACTTCCATATCAATTGCTGAGGCGTGCCGCGGATAAACGACGTTATGCCGAATTCTTCCCACAACGTGACGGGCGAAAAATTATGGTATACCTCGCAATCGCCGAGGAAAATGACGTCGTGGTCGAAGCCCGAGCGGTAATATTCGCGTATCAGGTTACCTTCCAGCGTTTGCGTGGCGTACTTGGGTACGAGCAAGCGTTGCAAAGCGAAGAAAACCAGCGCGAAAGCCGCAATCGCAACCGTTATTTTAACAATGGTCAGGCGCATCTTCAAGCCCTTTCACTTTAAAATTGATTATAGATGAATTGGCGCGGGTCGTAACCGTGGCCGTACGCGCCCAACACGATCGTCATAAACAGGATAACGCCGATAACCGCGTACCGCGCGGGCCAACGGAAATCGCTTGCAAGCCTGTCGCGGAAGTCCGTGCCGTTACGGCTGAGGTAGCTGACCCAAAACACGACGAACAAACCCGCACCCGCCGCGAAATAATCGGAAGGGTACAACGTTAACTCCGACACGCCCCGCGCGAGGAAGCCGCTTAAACCAAAATCGGTGACGATCGAAGCCATCATGCGGAAGGTATTGCGTACACCCGCGTAAATATCGAACGAACGGATCATGTTCATCAGCCAAAACGTCCAAAAGATTTGCGCGGCGATAAACAGGCGGTTGGTTTTCGCGCCCGTGAAGTATGTGTGGAAGCGGCTCTTAAGCGGCGTCATTTCCTGCGCGACCATGATTACGATGCCGTTGGCCAGCCCCCATGCGATAAAGTTCCACGTGGAGCCGTGCCACAAACCCGTCAGGAACCACACGAACAACAGCGAAACATGCACGGGCAACCGCTTACCCAACCCGTCGCCCAACGTCTTGCGGGCAAATTTGGTGGCACGCAGCATCCCCTTCGACAGCGTCATGGGATAAAAGAGGTAATCCTTGAACCACATGTACATCGTGATGTGCCAACGCGTCCAATATTCCTGTATCGACCGCGAATAGAAGGGCCTGTTGAAGTTTTCGGGCAGCTTAACGCCAAACATCTCCGCCGCGCCGATAGCGATATCAATCCCTCCGGTAAAGTCCATGAACAGGATGACCGCGTACAGACCGATGGAAAGCAAATAATACGCACCCATAAAATCCTCGGGTGCGGCGGTCAATACGGCTAACGCGGGCCACAACCGATCGGCGATGACCAGCTTCTTGAAGAAACCCCACAATACGCGCATACCGCCGCGCGATAAACGGGGGCGGCTGAGCGGTTCGCCGTTGTAAAGGGTTTGTGAAAGCGTTTCGAATCGGCTGATAGGCCCCTGTATCACTTGCGGGAAAAAGGAAACGAAGAGCGCGAGCTTAAACGGGTTGGTCAGCGGCATCGATTTTTGGCGGTGGACGTCCACCAAGTAACCAACCGTTTGGAAAGTGTAAAACGAAATTCCCATCGGCAGCGCAAAGCGCATGAAACCGAAGGAACGCTCTACCCGTAACGCGCTCAGTATCGAGTTTGTGTTCTGTATCACGAAATCCGTATACTTCACCATCGCGAGGAGTCCCAACACGATCAATAAAGCGGAAACCAACCACCGTTTGCTTACGGCTTTGGCGTCCGCTTTATATTGCTTGCGTTGTTGCTTGTCCTCGGTCGATTCGGAAAGTTGGCCGCATCGCGCCCATACACGGCGCATCCCCATCGTGCAGACGTAGGTGACGGCAATCGTCGTCAATATGTACAGCAAGAAAACAGGCCCCGAAAAAGCATAGAATGCCATTGAACCCAACAGCAACGTTACCCAACGAAACCTTTGCGGGGAAAATTGGTATAAGGCGAATAGAATTAAAAGGAATATCAAAAAATACGCCGACGTGAATAACAAAACTTCCACAACCTATCATTTGACAATAAAATGATATACTATCGGCGAAGCGTACCATTTTTCATCATAAACCGCAAGTAAGGAGAGGCTTATGAATTTTCCCCCGGAAACGCTTTTCTTAGACGACGCGCACTCGGCACTCGTTATATTGGACCAAAGCCTGTTGCCCGGCGAGGTCAAATACATCCCCCTCACCACGTTGGAACAGGTATACGACGCCATCAAGGAATTAAAAGTACGCGGCGCACCCGCCATCGGCGTGGCTGCGGCGATGGGTATATATATCCATATGAAGAGATACGTTCAGTCAAATCGACCCGAAGTCGGCGGTTTCCTTACGGAGTTGGAACGGGCGGGCGTGTACCTGTCGCTTTCGCGCCCGACGGCGGTCAATTTGCGATGGGCCCTGAGGGAAATGTCGGAAGCGGTCCGAAACCAAAAAGCAAAGAACGCATCCGAGCTTGTACACATCCTGCATTCATGCTGCGAACAGATAAAAGACAAAGACATCGAAACGAATAAACGGATCGGCGAACACGGCGCGGCATTGATCAAACCCGATATGGGTATATTAACCCATTGCAACGCGGGGGCTTTGGCCACGACGGGTTACGGTACGGCACTCGCGCCGATTTATTACGCGCACGAAAGGGGGGTGCGCCTGCGTGTATACGCGGACGAAACGCGCCCCGTATTGCAAGGCGCGCGCCTCACCGCATTCGAGTTGCAACGGGCGGGTGTGGACGTCACGTTGATTTGCGACAACATGGCGGCAACGGTGATGGCGAACGGATGGGTGGACGCGGTATTCGTCGGGTGCGACCGTGTGGCTGCCAACGGAGATACGGCAAATAAGATCGGTACGCACGGCGTCGCAATCCTCGCTAAGCGTTTTAATATCCCCTTTTACGTATGCGCACCCTTTTCCACGATTGACAGGGATACATCCACGGGCGCGGATATCGTTATAGAGGAAAGGGACCCTGCGGAAATCACCGACCTGTGGTATACAAAGCCGATGGCACCGCTCGGCGTAAAAGTTTTTAACCCTTCGTTCGATGTGACCCCGGGTGAACTGATTACGGCGTTTATCACCGAAAAAGGTATGATAAACGCGCCGTTTTAACGTTTTTCTGTCGTTTAAGTTGTTAAATTGCGATTTATAATTGTTGCAAAATTATTAAGCAAATGTTACCATCCCTTCGATTTCCGAAGGGAAGTGAATCATGCACAGGATAAAGGCCGTCGCCGCAATTTTGGGTTTCGCCTTGACCGCTATCATATTTCTACCCCTTGTCGCCTTCGACTTCACCGCCGAAAACGAGCAATTTCCCGCGGTGACGGTCTATGATTCGGGGTATTCGTACCGTTACGAATCGGCTGCGCAATCCGTCGGGGAACTGTTTAACGATATAGGTATCGCTACCGAAGGCTTGGACCGTATCAATTATCCGATGGAGTCGCCGCTGTATGACGGTATGGACATTAGGGTAAATCGGGCGGTACGTTTCGATGTGGTCGCCGATTCCGGCCCGCCCACCCCATGGGTGATGCGTTACGGCACGACGGTGGAGGATATCCTGTTATACATGCAGGATACATATGAGGTACCCTTCCTCTACGCGAATGACCTGACGAGAAGGATCGAATCCGAAGACGTGCTGCATTTTTCTTCGTGGAAGACCCGCTACTATACCGAAATCGTGGAGGTACCCTACCAAATCATCGAAAACCATACGGATTCGGTACGTACGGGGCGTACGCACATACGCCAACACGGTATGTCGGGCGAACATGAGATAACCGTCAATGTCGTATACATCGGCGGGGAAGAAAACAGTCGGACCATCACGGACACCGTCGTGATCGCCGAACCGGTTTACGCCATTTATGACATCGGCACCGCTACCCTCGGCGCATTGGCCAATACGAGCGCACCTGATTTCCATTTCAACAGGCGTATACGTATGCAAGCCACGGCATATTGCGCGTGCGTAATCTGTACGGGCAAAAACCCCGGCGACCCATGGCACGGTATCACCGCTTCCGGGCGGCAAGTGGAGCACGGCATCGTGGCCGTTGACCGTGATGTTATCCCGCTGGGTACGCACCTCTACGTGGAAGGCTACGGCTTCGCCATTGCCGCGGATACGGGCGGGGCGATAATCGGGGATAAGATCGATTTGTATATGTATTGCCACCAGGAAGCGCTGCGGTTTGGGCGGCGGTATTTGAATGTTTGGGTGTTAAGCTAACGCGTTGCGGTACGCTTATGTAACGTTCCTCATGCGCGGTGACGGATATTTACCCGGGGCGTTGGTATTGGGACATGCGCTCAAGTTGCAATCGACGTATGATCGGGTGTGCTTGGTGACGGCGGATGTATCGGATCGCGCGCGGGGTGCGCTTAGTTGCGTGTACGACAGGGTGTTGTTAATTAGCGAGGTGCGTACCAAGAGCGCCGTAAAGGAAGGGCGAAAAGACAGGAATATATTGATGACCCGGTTTGAAGCGCTACGGCTTGAAGGATATAATAAGATTGTTTTACTGGACGCGGACGTACTGCCAATTGAAGGGTACGACGCGTTATTTTTATTGCCTGCACCCGCGGGTATCATCATGGAGCGCAAGGAGGAATGTTATACGGGTGCCGGGGCGGGTGAACGGTGGAGCTGGCACGATTTGTACGAACCGATATGCCCGCACGGCGCGCGTATCCCCAAGGAAATCACCGACCGCGTGGACGGCGACGATACGAACATGGGCGTCAACGCGGGGCTGTGGGTACTTGAACCATCGCAGCAAACCTATGACGATGCGGCGACCTACATACAACCGCCGGAAATCAAGGAAAGGATAAAACGCTTCCCGTGGCCGGAAATGCAGCTCGCCACACTTATGTGGTCGGGAGCGTGGACAAACGTTGACATCCGGTACGCGTCCATCGGCGGGTATCCACGGCTCGATATATTAAAGGGCGTGCATTTCGCGGGGCTGAAACCGTGGCAAATCAAAAATAAATCCGCAGCCCACTATGCGAAATTCCCCGACTTTACCTTGTGGCGGGAATATTTCACCGCGCTCTACTGGAAAACCCCGCAATTACGTGAAATCCCTTCCTTGCAAAAGTTGATGGGCTTTTGTAAAGGAAATCCGTTAAAAACAAGGCGTTGCCCGTAAAAGGATATTGCATTTTTTTATGTTTTGGATATAATAAAAGCAGGTCACGGCACGAACCGCGACCTGCTGTGAAGAACAACCGTTTTCGGCTTGGCTTCACGACTTAATCAGTTGTTGCATTAGAGCCGTTGACCTTACCCGGGGTGCGGCTCTTTTCGTTACGCTTCATTGATCGCCTACCACCCATAAAGGCTAAAACCATTCCCAGAGCGGTTTGTAAAAATGCGTACAAATCCACGAAGTTAAAAGTATCCATGTGCGTTCACCTCCCTTCCATCCCAACTTGCGGATAAAAAGGTGTGAAGCAAGCCGACCCACGATTGCCAAAGGATTATATCATAAATATCCATATTGGGTTTTTGTAAAAACCCGAGGGGTCATATAAATCTTTAAAGACTACCCTCTTAATGAAAGAACTGCATTCCTCACGTTTATGTCGCCGCGCTTTGCTTCGATTCGGTATATTCCGTGCATGGTCGTGATTTCGGCGTATTGCCGTCCCGAAAAAACATATCCCGCCCCCGCGAGGGTGACGATACCGGTAAGTACCATGACAGTCGTTATGAAGCCCCGTATTGATTGAATAAATTCGCTGTCGCGCCCGTGCCGGGTGATATCGATAACATCCGTAAATACACCGTACATACTCTGCAAATCGGTTTCCACCGTGAAGAAGTTGGATTGGATGTAAGACAACAAAGCGATGAGCAAAGAACCCAAAATCAATACCCCGTACATGGCTCTCTTGGAACGCCGCTTCACCCAGTCAGCCGAAAGCAGGTTTTTACGTTTAATGACGACTTCACCGTCAGCCTTCGTGAGGAATCCATTGGAAACCGTATAGTACCTGCCGCGTATGATTATATCTTCGGGGGTGATTATGAGCGGGTTATTACCCACCCAATTTTCCTCCGCACCCTATGCAATAACGTTTCCCCGAGTTTTGGTCTGTGTTCACTCCGCAATGGGGGCAAGCAACCGGGGGAACGGCCTCGGCAACCGTGCTCACGGCTTGTTCATACACTTGGTCTGCCGTCGTATTCATGGTTTGCGTATACCCTTGGTCTGCCGCCGCCGTGCTGAACAATTTGTCCTTCGCCAAATGGATATTACGGACAAAATCATCCTGTTCATGCTTTTGTATCCATTGGACGTCGAAAGCTATATTACCACCCGCGTATTCGATGGAGAACAGGGTTTTACGTTTGATAAAGTACCTGATGATGAAAACGGTGAAAAATATAATACCCAAAAAACCTAAAAACATAAATCCGTCATCGTTTGTGTAACCCACCGAGAAACCGATGACCGATGCAATCACCGATAAAACGGCCCAAAAAATTAAGTACAGGGGTTTGTAAAAATCATACCCCGTTCCGGTTATGTCGCGCGTATTGACGATTTGCCTGCGGCTTACCGACACAAACCTCCCGTTCGCGTTACGCGCGAACACATTGCCGCTGAAATACACGCGCCGGTTCGTCAGCGTTGCCCCCGCACTTTTACCGCCCCCGCCGGAAACATAGTTGGCTAGGTACCCCGTACCGATAGAGGCGATTTGTCGCTCGTCGGAAGAACAAAAAAATCCTCCGTACACACTGTGATCGTTTTGCATTTGTTGCGTTGGTGGCATGTGTTTCATCTCCTTTATTTTTTATTTTTATTGATTCTTAATTGATACATTCTTAGTAATCCCAAAGAGCTTGGTAAAAACGCCAACGCCGAACTTATTTGAAAGCTATATAGTAACCGTTGAAAATCCATTGAATAAACGCTGATGGTTAAACCGATTATAAAGCCCCAAAATAAAAGCCCTCCCGACACGCCAACGAAAATCAACAATTTCATCATTTCTTTATGGATATATAATTCATCAAGGGAATAACGTGTATTTTTATTATACAAACCACGGACTTTGGCATGCTTTTTGAATGCAAACAGCATTGCTGTTATTGAAAAAATATTTATTATGAAAATGATTGATATCATAATATTAATAAATTATTTATCCCAATTTATAGAATATGTACCGCATCACAGCACCCCCACGAGGGAAACATAGATTCCATGTTTCCCCGTGGCCGGCCGGTAAACAAAAAGGTGTGCAAGGACGGCAGAAAACTGCCATCACCTACACACCTTGAATCATCTAAGATAAATCAAATACGCGCTTGCTGCCAACCTGTCCACAACCAAACCCCAACAAAGCCGAACACCGCGCCAACGAACCGAAGAGAATCATTGAAACACGGGTAAATCAATGTTAGAATCTTGATTGCGTAGTGGCGGGCGTAAACCCGTGTGTGTTAGGTGATGTCCATAATCCCTACACTCGCCGTGGGGTGCGCCAACACCTCACGGTCACTACCGTTTTTATTGCAACTTCATTGTAACATATCCTTGCCGACGGATGCAAACATTTTACGCGGCGTCCGTGCCGGTTTATAGTTTATAATTCTCCCTCTTTACAGGTATCGTGATAGGAACACCCCGTCCAATTCGGGGTAGAGTACGTATCGGTCGAGCAACCGCCGCACGCGCTCGAGCGAGCGTTTTTTCACGTCGGCATCCAAATGGTATTCCGTTTTGGTCGGATCGCCGTTTTTTTTCAATTTGGGTTTGACGGCAAGAAGCGCGTCGGCGATGATATCCGCGATTTCCCCCATTTCGTCCGTACCCATCCCCAATGTCGTCAGCGCAGGTGTACCCAAACGAAGGCCGCTGGTTATCCACGGGCCGTTTTTATCGCCGGGGATGGTATTACGGTTTAACGTAAGCCCGCATTCGCGCAGGGCGTTTTCGGCTTGGGTGCCGGTGATGCCTGTACGGTCAAGGTTTACCAATACGAGGTGGTTATCCGTCCCGCCCGTTGGCACGTTTACGCCGCGAGAGATGAGGGCTTCGGCCAAGGTGTGCGCGTTTTCGATGACGCGGTTCGCGTAGGATCGGAACTCGGGACGGTTGGCCTCTTCGAACGCGACGGCCTTCGCCGCCATCACTTGGGGCAGGGGGCCGCCCAATACGTGCGGGCAACCTTTATCCACGTATTCGGCGTATTCCCGCGTACACAATACCATACCGCCGCGCGGGCCGCGAAGGGTTTTGTGCGTGGTGGTGGTCACGATATCGGCGTAAGGGATGGGGTTATACCTGCCCGTAAGGGCCTTACCCGCCACCAAGCCCGCGAAGTGCGCCATATCCACCATAAGTACCGCGCCCACCTCGTCAGCCATTCCGCGCAGGCGTTCGAAATCCAAATTGCGCGAATACGCGCTGAAGCCCGCAAGGAGGATGAGGGGTTTTACTTCGTTTAATTGCCTGCGCAACCGGTCGTAATCCAACAAACCCGTTTCAATATCTACGTGGTAAAAATGTACGTCAAACATTTGGCCTGAAATATTATGCCGATACCCGTGCGTCAAATGGCCGCCGGAATACAAATCCAACCCCATGATCCTTTGGTTACCCAACGCGTTGCGGATTTCATTCCATTCGATATCGGAAATATTTAAGAGATTCGTATGACCGAGTCTTTCCAACGCGGGGGTCTGCACCTTATGCCGCAATATCGCCCAAAACGCGACAAGGTTCGCGTCCGCGCCGGAATGCGGTTGTACATAGGCGTGTTCCGCGCCGAATAATTTCTTCGCTTCTTCGCAGGCACGCCGCTCGATATCGTCTATGTTATCGCACCCCGCATAGAAACGCTTACCCACGAAACCTTCGGCGTATTTGTCGGTGAGCAGGTTACCCATCGCGGCCTGTACGGCGTAGGAACAATAATTTTCGCTGGCGATGAGCTTCAAATAAGCGCGCTGGTCCAACAACTCGCGGATGATTGCCCGGGCAATGTCGGGGTATGACTTGGCTACGATGTCTAGGTTGGCGGCATAAGCGACCATTTCGGGGACGATATTCGGGCCGCATAACGCCGCAGCGCAACGCGACCTTAAATAATCCGTAAGGATTTCCATAACTATTTTCCCCTCATGAAGTATTTTTGGGCGGCCTTAAGTGTATTTGTCATCAGCATGGCACGCGTCATGGGGCCGACACCGCCGGGCACGGGTGTTATATAGGAAGCGACTTTTTCCACTTCATCGAAGTCCACGTCCCCGCAAATCTTATCGTCGATACGGTTTATACCCACGTCAACCACGACCGCGCCGGGTTTTACCATATCGGCGGTGATTAACCCCGATTTGCCTACCGCGCTGATCAAAACATCCGCTTGGCGGGTAAACGAAGGCAAATCCACCGTAGACCCGTGGCAAATGGTGACGGTCGCGTTTCGGTGCAACAGCATCGTACCCATAGGTTTGCCTACGATGTTCGAACGTCCGACCACCACGCAATGTTTACCCCGCAGATCGATTTCGTAACGGTCGAGGAGGGCGATCACACCCGCCGGGGTGCAAGGCTCGAATGCGGGTCCGCTGTTTAGATACAACTTACCCACGGTGAGCGCGTGGAATGCGTCAACATCCTTTTCGGGTGAAATGGCTTGGATGATTGCGTCCGAGCCGTACCCCTTGGGTAAGGGAAGCTGCACCAATATCCCGTGGATATGGGGTTCACCGTTAAGGAATCGGATCAATTCAAGTAATTTTGCTTGGCCTGCATCTTCGTCCAAGTGGTGTGCGTAACTGACGATGCCGCAACGTTCGCAGTCCCTGCGCTTATTGTTGACATACACCATGGAAGCGGGGTTTTCACCCACTTGTATCACCGCCAAACCGGGTGGTTCGGGCAGCAAGGCGGTTTGCTTCCTGACGCCGATGCGTACCTGTTTAGCCAATGTGTTGCCGTCCATTAAAATAGCGATGATGGATCACTCCTCGTATAATGTTCGCTTATTACGACCGTACCCGCCGCCATATCGCCGAGGCGTTTGTGCCGCTCGGAAAACATAATCGTAAACAGCCCGACGTACAGCATGTCCACCGATGAACGAAACAAACAACGGATCACGATATTCGATAATTGCAGCGGTTCCCCGTTTTCGCGGATGGCACGCAGACCGAACAGCTTTTTACCCGGGGATCGGCCGTGCATGACCGATTCGAATAAAATAAAATAGCCGAAATGTACGGCGAAGAAAACGATGAGCACCGCGCCCAACGCCGTACCGCTCGGGTATACATTGCCCAAAAACCAACGGTCAAACCCCAACAGGATAATACAGCCCGCCAAAAGTAAAACCAGCATTTGTATTAAATAGTCGATGATAAAAGCCGCGAGCCGCGACCCGACCCCGGCCAAGCGGTACTCCACTTCAATGTTGGCGGGGGTGATGACCGTAATCGTTTTCATATTCACCTTTTTACGATTCGTAAGTATCGGTTAGCCGCCGAAACGGCGAAACGGTCGGCGGTGCTTTCTATGTTGGGGATACGCATGGCGTTAAGTTGGCTGAAGATTTTTTTGCGTTCGGCTTGGAACTCGATCGCCGTATCCCGCAGGATCCGTTCGCGCCGCCCGTTCGCCGGGGCTTCGGCCAAAGCGTTTAACCCCTCGTTGGCCATAAAGACGACGATGGGCATATGGCGCTTTTTGAGGATGGCGATGTTGGCGATCAATTCCTCCGCTTCCTCCAATATTTCAAAGTCGGTGAAGATAAATACCAAACTGCGGCGTTTTTGGCGTTCGCACAGCGTACGGAAGGCCCCTTCGTAGTCGGCGGTCAGTCGGTTCCCTTCGATGCGGTATAGGGTCTCCATCAAAAGATTACGATGCCCCGCACCCTTACCCGGCTTAACGTGGGCGGAAATTTTCGCGTCGAAAGCCATCAGCCCCGATTGGTCACCCTGACGGTCAACGATATCGCACAGGATAAGCGCGGCGTTGATCGCGTAATCCAATTTCCTGTACCCGTTTACGCTGTAGCTCATGGGGCGCGCGGTGTCCAACAGGATATATACGGGTTGGTTGCGTTCGATTTGGTATTGATTGACCATGAACCTCCCCTCGCGCGCGGTGGCGGGCCAATTGATCTTACGGTAATCGTCACCCTCCACGTAGGCGCGCAGGCTCTCGAACTCCGTACCGACGCCGTGTTGGGGGATCGTTTTCTCCCCCTTGGGGAGCAATCGGTTCCGCTGCGTCATCAAGCGGAACTTCGACAAGTCGCGTATGTTGGGGAAAACCTTGGTCTCCAACGGGTAGGGAAGGGACATATGCTTCACGCAAAACCCCAATACCCCGCGGTACCTGATATAAATCCGTTCGAACGTAAACAGCCCCCGCTTGGCGGGTACCGCCGTACAGGAAAACGGTTTTTCTTCCCCCGGGGCGAGGAAATGCGCCATACGCGATGAGACGACGTTAAAAAAACGTCCCGCGTCACCCATGCCGGCCAATGCCTGTACCCATAAATGATGGCGGGAATGGTTGCGTACGGTAAAGGATAATTCGTTTTCGGCCATAAAGTACAGGTGCAAGGGTTCCGTGGGATTACCCGATCGGCTTACGGTAAGGGCATCCGCTTTCGGGGTGAGGATTACATCAAGGATATAAAACCCCGCCAGCCAAAAATTAACGGAAAGGAACGCGTACAAATGCCACCCCAACGGATAAGCCGCAGCCGTCAGGAACGCCCCGAACAGAAACAGGGCGGGTACGCGTTTCGTTACGCTCACCGCGGTGCCTTTACCTGACCCAAGATCGTATCGATTATACCGTCGGGGGTAATGCCTTCGATTTCCGCTTCGGGCTTTAATATAACGCGGTGCCGCAGCACGGGTGCCGCGAGGAAGCGTACATCATCGGGTATCACAAAATCGCGCCCCTGCATGGCTGCGTACGTCTTTGACGCGAGCAGCAACGCGACGCTGCCGCGCGGGCTTGCGCCGTATTGCACCGCACCCATGCGGCGTGTGGTTTCCACCACGCTTACGATATAGTTAAACAACCCGTCCTCCACAGTCACGGCTTGGACTTCACGCCGTGCCTCGGCGATGTCGCGTGCGTTTGCCGCGGGTCGCAGGCTTGTTTCCGATAAAAGCGTCGCGTCAAAACCTTGGTGGTACATTTGCAGCAATTGCTTTTCCGCCGCAACGCCGGGGTAGGTGAGCACGACCTTCATCATAAAGCGGTCGGTCAACGCTTCGGGCAGGGGATAGGTCCCTTCGTATTCGATGGGGTTTTGCGTGGCCATCACAAAGAAGGGTTCGGTAAGCGTATGCGTTTCCCCGTCGATCGTGATCGCGCGTTCCTCCATCGCCTCCAGCAAAGCGGACTGCGTCTTGGGCGGGGTGCGGTTGATTTCGTCCGCAAGGAGGATCTGCGTGAAAAGCGGCCCTTTCTTTAACTCGAATACACTCGACTGTTGGTTATAGACCTTTGTGCCCAGTATGTCGGACGGCATAAGGTCGGAGGTAAACTGTACGCGTTTGCAACCCACGTCCAATACCCGCGCGAGGGATTTTACCCAAAGCGTTTTAGCCAGCCCGGGTACGCCCTCCAGCAATACGTGCCCCCCCGCGAACATCGCGACCAGTGACAGTTCGGTCATGGTTTCTTGGTTGAGTACGTATGCGTTGATTTGGTTCTTAATATTATCGGTCAATGTTTTTATCATTCCGATTGTTCCTTTCCGTTTTGGTATATAAGCGCGCCAAAGCGCGGATGTGCTCGTTTTCTTCGCGTTCCGTTTCCTCGTATGCGGGTACGGGTTTGCCGAAGCGTATACCCGAATGCCACAAGAGCGCAAGCGTGGCGATACCCAGTTGGATAATCACCAGACGTATGATTAGCGGCAGGTTCGAAAACATCGTTTCCGGCGGGTGTACGCCGTGGTAATAGACGGGGAAGACGATGCGCTCCGCTTGCCATAATGTCAGGATGCCGTGCAATCGTTCGGCGTTGGTGGGGTCGGCAAGCAACGAACGGTTGGTGAGGGGTTGCGACCGCCCGGTAACGATCGATCCCGTGCCTATGTCATAATAACGGTATTCACCGACGTAACGGCAGGGTGTTTCGACAAGGAGCCTGTCGAACACCGTAGGGTCGGTGTTGTGCATGAATACCAACCGTCCGCCGCCCTTAACCCAATCGATCATGTCCTCCGCCATTTCCGCAGTGATATAGGGATTATAGGGTTGGATAAGGATATAAGCGTACCGCGTATCGCTCTCACGCGTAAGGGGCGCATAACCGACGCCGACCGGATAACCCATACGGCGTAAGGTATCGTAGAAAAGGCTCGTCCCTATTTCCCCCGTATTGTACGGCGCGTAAGCGGGCCCGCTGCCGTCATCACCCTCGACGAAGGCAAAAATCGCCGCCGCCGTCACGATGATAACCAGTATAATCGTTTTACCCCGTTTAGCCACGTTCAATACCTGTCAGCTTGTCCCCCGCCGCGCAAAAAAACGAAAAATCACCGTCGTTTATATCCTTATTACCGAACCACGACAAATGGAACGTATCGGCCATTACCGTAAAGGGTTGCGTTAATGCGGGGTGGTGTTTTTTCAATTCCCGCAAAATCAACGCGTTTGTGGCCGAAGGGGTGATCCGTATAACATTCCCTTCATCCAAAGCCAAAAGCGCGGCGATGTATCGGTAGCGGACGGACAGGCGGCGGTCGCTTGCGTTGTCGGACATGGCCAATAAATCCGCCACGGTTAAATCCTTGCCCGCCAACTCCCCGAATAAATCAAGCAGCGTATGGATTTTGGGTTTCCGCCCGCGTATGAGTGTACGGACAAACACGATCACCCCGACCGCCAACAATACGCCGCCGATTACGGCGAATAACAAAGGTATCAAATCCGCGTCGCCGTCCCCCTGCGGGAAAGCGATGTTTAACCTTTCCAACAACGCCGTGACATGGCGGTCGATAAAATCGGCAATCATTTCACGCAAGTTGCGGGTGCGCCCCATCAGACGGTCGTAACGGCGGGTTTCCAGTACCTCGTGCAACGCGTCATTAAACGCCATCGCATGAATCCCCGTACTTGGCGCGTTGGTTATGATAAATAACCGCGGTAAAAATCCCATCCAACGGAGCCATGGCAAAAGCGATTACGACGGAGAGCAAACCCGTGAATAATTGGAGCAATAATAATAACGGTACGGATACCCCGCTCCCCGCGGTGAGTGTCCCCGCCAAAATGGGCAGCAATGTCAGCAAACCCTGCGCGGACGCGGCCAACACAAAAACCATCACGAGCCACAACACGCGCAAGCCGAACAACAGCCAAAAATCGTATTTGATTAGAGCAAAGGAACGGCGCACCGCGTCAAAGAACAATACACGCTCGTTGACCGCTACGGCGATCGCCAACGAAAATACGTGCATGTAAATAAAAAAGCCCGCGACGCATACGGTCAGCAGGACGATGAGGGAAGCCGCGTATACGCGCGACAACCATAAATAATCGATGATCGGCACATTGCGGAAAAGAAGGAAAACGAAGCCGCCGACAACCGCAATGTAAGGGATGGCCAATACAACTTGGGCAAACAACGCGCTCACCGCCCTGCCGATGACACGGAACAAGTCATACGTAGGCAATTTGATTTCTTCATCCAAAAACGCTTGGCGCGAAAACAATATCGCCCCCGTTGAGGCGGCAGCCTGCCATACGATGATCATGGGGATCACCACCAACGCCAATACGGCCGCCATAAACACACCCGAAAAGGCAAGCCCGAAGGATGACAGGAACGCGGTCACGAACACTGCCCCCAGCAGGACAAACCCCAAAGCCATGCCGGACATAAGGCTTACGACGGCGGCGTAACCCAATTGCTTTCCGAAGGTTTTTTTATATACGTCAAAGACGCGGTCGTACATTTCCGCAGCGTTCACGCGCACCCCAACGATTTTATGGCATAGTTGGAAACAATATTGTAATATTATATCACAATTACCGCGCAAGGGGATAAAACGTATGTATGCACGCTTCGCTTCGCATTTCCACCGTATGGGCTTGGCCGAGGGGTTCCGACTGATGGGCGCGGATGCGCCGTCCCCGTCGGAGGCCACGTACTTTAACTTGCAAAAAACGGAACGTGAGACGACGTTCCTTTATATAACCGTGTGTGATACCTCCAGAGCCGATTGGCGGGCCTTGTTGGAAAAAGACGCCGAAAAGCGTATGCAAGCCGAAAACCTGCTGGGAAAGGTACGAAGCATCGCGTTGGTATACCTGATGGCCGAACCGGGCGCTGCGATCGATACCGCCGCCGTCCCCGAAACCTTGCTCGAACCCTACGAGGGGCAACCTGTGTACAGTATATTCTGGCGCATTAATATGTCGAACGGCAAGATCACCGTACCTTCGGGCCAACCCGCCGAGCTTTTCGGCTTACGGGCATTGGCGAAGAGGGCCTACGAAGAAGCGAATGCGCCGGTAGAGCCGTTCGACGCCGTATCCGCGGCGGAGTCGCTGCTGACGGGCAAACCTCCCCCAACGCACCCGAATATCGTCCCCATCAAAAAACCGAGTCCCCGCAAACATTCCTTGCTCACACGTATCCGCTACCTCAACTTCCCCATGTACCCGAAATACAACCATGCCCTGTGTGTCTACGTGATCATTGCCGTCAACGCAATCGTGCTGGCCGCCATGTACGCGACGGGTGACCCGCTCAACACGTATACGGCATACCGTTTCGGGGCCAATTTCTACCCCGCGGTTTTATACGACGGGGAATGGTGGCGTTTGGTGACGGCTATGTTCGTGCATTACGGTTGGATGCACTTCCTCGCCAACACAATGGGGCTGATCATCATCGGCACGCGTGTGGAACGGTATTTCGGGCGCGTCGCGTTCCTTACGGTTTATTTCCTGTCGGGTATTTTAGGTTCGCTGTTTTGTATCGCAAACGCATACCTGCGGGATTTGATGGTCGTATCGGCGGGTGCTTCGGGCGCGGTATACGGTTTGATGGGGTCGGTGCTCGTATTCACGCGCCTTACCCGATTGGAAATCGAGACCCTCAGCTGGCGTTACATGCTGATATGGCTGGTGATCGGCGTCATCATGGGCTTTACCATGCCCAATATCGGAAACGCCGCACACCTTGGGGGGTTCGTCGGCGGCGCGGCGATGGGGTTCGGGATGCTAACGTTGTTGGCGCGGAGGAGGTAAGGTTGGTTGAAGATTTAATTTGCTTGTGATGAATGATCGGAGCGTTGAGGAGGTTTTGCATGGTAGCGACTATCAGCAAAACGAGGAGTAAACCGACAAGAGATGAAGCATTCGCTTTAATTGATGCCGCTACGAGGATTGCCGATTTTGGCGAATCAATACCCTGCCCACGTTGTGGACAGCCTTTAATTTACGAAGACATAGGTAATTCTTTTATCGTTGAATGCACTGACGAAACGTGTATCCGCACCGGTTGTCGCGGTATCTAATCCCTCATATACAAATCGCGGGTATATACCTTGTCCCGCACATCATCCAAAGATGAATCATAGCGGTTGGCGACGATAACGTCAGCCGCTTTTTTGAATTCATCGAAATCGGGAATGACCGGGGAATTAAAAAAGCTCGCATCCTTGCAAGCGGGTTCGAAAATGATGACATCCACACCCTTTGCCTTGATGCGCTTCATAATCCCCTGTACGGAGGACTGTCGGAAGTTGTCGGAACCGGATTTCGTGGTAAGGCGGTAGATACCTACGGTTTTGGGTTTGCGTGACAGGATGCGCTCGGCGATAAAATCCTTTCGGGTACCGTTGGCGTCCACGATGGCGCGTATTATGTTGTTGGGGATGTTTTGATAATTTGCCAGCATTTGCTTGGTGTTTAATCCGCGCGCTTCGGCGTAGGAATCCAGCTCGTTTATGTACACCACACGCATAAACTGTACAAAAAAACAAGCGCGGGAATAAAATTTATCAATCAAAAGCCCGTCGATTAATCGCCAATATTTTTTGCCTTGTTTCTTCCGGTAGATTTGTATCACGAAACGCGCCATCTCCGATGTGCGTAACGCTGTTGGGGATTACTAAATTGGTTAAGGAAGTTGCACGGGCAAACGCACCATTTCCGATGTGCGTCACGCTGTTGGGGATTACTAAATTGGTTAAGGAAGTTGCACTTCTAAACGCACCATTTCCGATGTGCGTCACGCTGTTGGGGATTACTAAATTGGTTAAGGAAGGTGCAAAGAAAAATACTTCATCTCCGATGTGCGTAACGCTGTTGGGTATAATTAAATCAGTTAGGGATGAAGCATTTACAAACGCGCCATTTCCGATGTGCGTAACGCTGTCGGGGATTACTAAATTGGTTAAGGAAGTTGCATGGGCAAACGCGCCATCTCCGATGTGCGTAACGCTGTTGGGGATGATTAAATTGGTTAAGGAAGTTGCA
Source organism: Defluviitaleaceae bacterium (assembly GCA_009779755.1). GTDB lineage: Bacteria > Bacillota > Clostridia > Lachnospirales > WQUN01 > WQRX01. Next base: position 51,895 of record WRDO01000002.1, read on the forward strand.
CCGCCAAAGGCGCCATCTCCGATGTGCGTCACGCTGTTGGATATGACTAAATTGGTTAAGGAAGTTGCACCGCCAAACGCGCCATCTCCGATGTGCGTCACGCTGTTGGATATGACTAAATCGGTTAAGGACCTGGCATCGGAAAATGCTCTTTCTCCGATATGGGTCACACTATCGGGGATTACTAAATTGGTTAAGGAAGTTGCACTTAAAAATGCTCTTTCTCCGATATGGATCACACTATCGGGGATTACTAAATTGGTTAAGGAAGTTGCACCGAAAAATACTCCATCTCCGATGTGTGTCACGCTGTTGGGTATGATTAAATCGGTAAGGCGTGAAGCTCCGCCAAATGCCCAGTCGCCGATATAAGTTACACTGTCGGGGATAGTTAAATTTGTTAATGTATTTATGTTATTAAACGCGCCGGCTCCAATATATGTTACGCCTTGGGGTATATTTACAGTTGTTAAATAAGTGCTGCTAAATGCATTGGTGTTTATTCGTACAACGCCTTTCGGAATATTTATTTGATTAATCCGTGAACTCGCAAATGCGGCGTGTCCGATAAAAACAATGCTTTCGGGAAGGTTAATTTGTGTAATACGTGTATCGAAAAACGCGGTAGCTCCTATATGGGTAACCCCATCAGGAATATTAACATTAGTTGGAGCTGTTCTTCTGTCAAACGTAGCTTCCGCAATTCCGGTTGTTCCTGCCCTTATATCTACAGTATTAGGAATATTAAACGGGTTTGGACTGGTTACACTGTTACCCCATCTTTGCGCCACGTTTCCTACATAAAAAACATCAAACAATTGGTTGGGTCTATAAAACATCCTATCCATCCATTGCGTATCACGAAACGCATCCGCACCAATACTCCTGACACTATCGGGTATAATACTGATATCATCAATAAAGAAATCTTGAAAAGCATTGGCAGTTATAACCCTTACGGTAGGCGGAAATATAACCGATGGTATATTTTGCCTTGTTTGCTTGCTTAATGATGTTATGTTCAATATATGCGTTACACCATTAGGTATATATAGTCTATATCTCGTTACATCCGGTGTAGAGGGAGCTCTCTCCCAGCGGTCAATAGATGCAACTTTGCCTCCTCCACCCCAAAAAAAGGCTTTTACTGTTTCGGGAATAATTATTTCAATATCCGGTCCGATTTCAAAAGTTGTTTCAGAAATAAAAATAACAGGCACACCGCCGATTGTATCGGGTATTTGTACAACAGAAGCACTTCCATTATATCCGGTTATGGCAATTCCGCTTTCTCCGGGTAAGAACCCCATGGCATACCAACAATCCCACCGACGATCCATTTCAGGATATTTTTCTCGGAGGATTTCTACCGTTACATATTCGTGTGAAAATAATCTTAAATATTCCGGTTCCGGTGTCGGGGATGGCGTTGGTTCCGGTGTTGACATTGGTGTGGGTGTGGGTGCGGGGGTGGATAAACCGGTATCCAAATTATTGTTACCCGCAGGTACATTGGGTGATGGCGCGGGGGTGTTAGCAGTTGATGGCGGGGAAGTATTGCTGTTAACGTTATTACTTCCGCAGGATGACATTAATAAAACCACCAATAAAACCATTAATGCAAAGATTACGTTTTTCATACCGTACACTCCTTTTATCTATTTGTTAAATCCGGTAAACCATTTACCTTTTTTTCTTTTATATATAAACATGATGAATAAAAAAATAACTACTGTAAAAATCAAAGAAATAAACATAAAAATGACATTTGCTATTATATTGATAATAAAATCAGATAAGCATTCATGCATTAATAGATTCTTTACACGAGAGCTCAAAAATTGTTGCAAAATCGAATATACAAAGGAAGCCAATATAATCTTAGCACCGGCTGCTTTAATTAATGATTCAAATTGCATTCCTTTGTCTGTTATGTTATGTCCTGTTGCATTTTTAAGTTCTTCATATATAAATGGCATATGTTTCAAGGAAAACAAAGAAAAAACGATGCCAACAAGCACACCGATATAATCCATGTCGGCAAGAAAAGATAATATTAATACAATTAAAACTACCAACGTTAAAACAGGGATTCTCTTAATTATGTTTTTCATATTCGTTTTCCTCGCTTAAATTAATTTAATTGTATGGTATTAATTGCCATATCCGGGTGGTGAACAATTACAAAAAAGTGTACATTTCTATAAAGGTCCTATCGGATGTTTTATGCATAAAATCCGGTTAGAATTTTTATTACGGTAAAATATGACTATTGCGGAAACGCAGTAAAACCGCGTAAAATTGGTTATTGCATTTTTTCAAAACTCGTGGCATACTCCTTACAGACACGCTACAAAAATGTACACCTTTTTGTAGTTTAAGATTTGCTCTCACTACATGCGGACCCCTACAAAGTAAAGGCTTTTAACAACCCTCCTTCATTCAATTCCACCCCAAAGCACAGTTTAATGACTCAATCGTCGTCCCCATGTTTACGGGGGACGTTTTTAGAGTTACCCTCTACCTCTTCTTCCCCGCGCGCAGCTCCCGCAGCCGGTTATAGAACGTTGCCTGCTTAAGCCCCGTCTGTGCCAACGCATCCCCAAACGTGATCCTCCTCCGCTCCCATAACTTGACTATCTTCGCGAAGTTATCCGGAGGGGGTTTGACCGGACGGCCGAAGCTGACACCCCGCGCCTTGGCCGCGGCGATACCTTCGGCTTGCCGCTTATGTATGTTCTCGCGTTCGTTTTCCGCCACGAAGGACAGGATCTGTAACACGATATCGGACAGGAACGTGCCGACGAGGTTCTTCTCGCGCCGTGTGTCCAATAAGGGTGTGGATATGACGGCGATGTCGATGTTGCGCTCCTTGGTGAGCACACGCCACCAGTGTTGGATTTCCTCGTAGTCGCGCCCCAAGCGATCTATGGAATGGACGAATACCAAGTCACCCGTTGTCAGACGGTCAACCAACGCAAGCCATGCGGGACGCTTAAAATCCTTGCCCGATTGCTTGTCCGCGTATATACGGGAGGTCGGTATACCCAATCCGGCCAACGCGTCCATTTGCCTTGCTTCGTTTTGCTCCGATGTGCTTACGCGGCAATAACCGTATATCATCCCTTACCTCGCTTTCATATTGCGCACGAAAATAACGCGCCGCATAAAACCCGACCTTAACCGCGTTAGGTTATATACGGCGCGTTGATTTGGTTACCGTTGGTTATCTCATTTTGTCATTAACGGGTCCCGGGAACCCGATGTGTTGATTCTGCCTCATGAGGGCTTGGTTGCCTTACCGTTGGAAGGTGTCGCGACATGGGTGGCATACCCGGCTGAGCTCTTGGCCGGATACGCTGCCCCTTTCCGCGGGTTTGGCAGTGGTGCGGGTAAAACGGGGTGCAGCGTTTATCGAGGGATGCCGGCGTGGTGCGGTGCGCCCGGTTTCGGTGCCCGAAGGTCCCTTCCCGGGATGGCAAAACCCGCCCTTGGCTATCGGCTGCCTCGGTCGTTTGCTGCTGCGTTAATATAACACGGTAATTTTTACAAATACATTGACTGAGTCTTAGAATATGGCCGATATTCGTTGCTTGATTTATTCGATTAAAACAAAACAGGCCGCCGAAGCATGAAATGGTTTATCCCAAAGGGAACACAAAAACCGCCTGATGAACGGAATTAAAGCAGACGCAAACCAAGAAAACAAAAACAAGATATATGATGTTCATAATCTTCGCCGCATGATGCGTTTCGCTGTCATATCTTATTCCCCCGGCAGAAGTAAATTCCGCTGTGCTAACCGCTCACGGGTTTCGGAAAGTATTGTTTGGATTTTTTGTTCAAACTCCGCTTTCGGCGGCAGGGCTGTCCAGTATTCCGCTACCATAATACCGTCGCGGTCTAATTTTAAAAGTTCGATTTCTTCGCGCCCACTGTCGGAGCAGAGTATCAAACCGATTGGAGCATTTTCACCCTCGCGCCGTTCGTATTTATCAAGCCAACCTAAATATAATTTTAACTGCCCGCTGTCACGAGCGTCAAAGCGTCCGTATTTTAGTTCAACAGCAACAAGCCGTTTTAAATCCCTGTTATAAAAAAGCAAATCTAATTTTTTATCGCGCCCGTCAATAATCATTCGCTTCTGCCGTTCAACGAAAGTGAAGCCCTTGCCAAATTCTAAAATGAACTTTTCAAGCTCGCGCAAGATTGCTTCCTCTACATCTGCTTCCATGTATTCATCTTTAATGCCAAGCACATCAAAAAGATACGGGTCTTTGAATGTGCCGACAGGGATAGGCGATGCGGATGTGATTTGCGTGTCGGCAATTTCTTTTCGCTCAAAGGCTTTGCGGTTAATCATCTTCCGTAACTGCCTTGTGCTTAAAAATCCACGGGCGGTTTCGTTTATATAAAACATTTTTGCTTCTTGTGTTTTTAACGGTAAAATTTCTGTAAAATGCGACCAGCTTAATTGTGTCGGCAGTACCGACACAATTTCAAAATCTAAAAATTGTTCCGCAAACTGCATCATGCGCCGCATTTTAAAGATTATAATATATTTCAAAATATTGTTTTTTTATTTCCGGTTATGTTAGAATCAAATGGTAAATATTCCAAACGCGGGAGGTTTGACATGAACGAACAACAAAAGGAAATGATGTGCAAAGTGGCGTCGGTTTTCGGTTTTACCTGCGCCAATAAAAAAAGCGTGATCGGCACGATCATCGCCAAAGCGGTTTCGCTACTGCTTGCGATATTGTTTACGGTGCTACGTTCGAAGGCAAAAGCGGACGGCAAAGTATGCAAGAAGCGCGTATATACCGTACTGGCGGTGCTTTTCTACGCGGGTGTACTCACCTCACGCGTGGAAATCTACGACGAAAACCCCTGCGAAGCGGAAGCCGACGAAGCCGATTTCGAAGAGGACTTCAAATAATCCGACTGCATAACCGTATATGCAAGATAAACGGCACCCAAGCAAACTCATGGGTGCCGTTTTCATGCAGGATTATGTTTCCCTGATGCTGTCCACCAAGCTGCCGCCGCGCAGCCGTGCCGCCGCGTAGCGCATGGTCACCCACGTAATGATAAATACCGCCAGCACGCATTGCAAAATAGCCGCGACCGGAAAAACATAATCAAAATCCACCGCTTGTATAACACCCCAATATATAAAATACGAAGCCGCAATGCCCAACGGGATGCCGTAAACGAGGGATTTAAACGAACACAGAATACTTTCCAAGTTGAGCATACGGTTGAGCCCGCCGTGGGTCATGCCCACGCTTTGCAATACGGCGAATTCACGTGAACGTGAACGCACATTGGTGGAGATCGTGCTGATAACGTTGGTCAAGCCGATAAGCGTCAGCATCCCCACGAAGCCGTAGGTGAAGACCATGACCAGCCGTATGACGGCGCGGTCACGGCTCTGCTCGGAGGAAGGCATACGTACGCCGACGCTTATACCCCGCGTGTCCGTAAGGTGTTCAAAGATGACGTCGAACATGAAGGACGTAAACGCCCCGGGATCGTCGGTCTGCGCGAACCAATGGTAGCTCTTCGCGTCCAGCTCCGGCACGACGGCGATAGCCATATACCTGCCCGCATACAGGACCTCGCCCGGGATAACGTCGCCGCGTAATTCACCGTGCAGGGGGACTTCGATGATATCGTTGCCGCTCATGACTCCTACGGTTTGGTAGTCGAAGTTAAAGGGCGCGAATTCCACCCATCGGTCCTCGTCGCGCCAGCGCATGTAATTGATCAGGATATTCGAGCCGTGGGGTACGCCCGCGCGGCGGCACAACTCGGCGTACAATAACGCGTCTACGCTGACCAACGCGAAGGAAAGGTATAAGGATTCCCGTAAGTTTTCCGGGTCAATCCGTTGGCGCAGGGCGCTTGTTTCCATACCCGTCGGCAGGACCGTACCCGTAACGCGCGTGCGGGAAACGTTTGAACCCACACCAATGACCGACGCCCCCGGGAATTCCCGCAGGCGGGCGGTGATTTGCTCGGCGACGGCGTATTCCAACGGTAGATAATGTACATAACTGTCCACGGTTTCGCCCGCTTCATCGAAAACACTAACATGATCCTGCTGGCTGAAGAAATCGCCGATAACATCCGCGTCCACCGTAGGAAGCACCAAACGCGCCATGCGATTAAGGTGCGTGCCGAAGCTGCTGGCGCCGACGAACATCACGATACTGATGGTCAGCGATACGACGGTGGCGCGGAAGTTCCGTTTGCTCCGCATGAGCGACTTCGCCGCCAGCGCGCCTTCGAAACCGAACAACCTCGACACGAGCCGCCCCGTATTTTTGCGGGCGGTTTTTACCTTCGTGCCGCTTTCCTTACGGATCGCGTCAATGGCGGAAAGGCGTGCCGCTTTACGCGCGGGGAGCCACGCGGAGATAAATACCGTAAAGAACCCAACCAAAACCGCGGCGAGTATCGCTTGCCACGCGACGATGAAACCGAATATCAGCGGGTTCGATTCCATGACGTTAATTTCCACCAGGAAAACGTTAGCGATCCGTACCCCGATGTACTGCACCAGCAAACCAACCATAACCCCCGCGGGTATACCGATGGTCGAAAGCCAAATACCTTCGTATACAATCGTTTGCGAAATTTGCCTGCTCGTCGCGCCCACGCTCTTTAATATCCCGAATTGGGACATGCGCTGCCCCGCGCTTACGCGGAAGGCGTTGGTCATAACGATTACCGACGACGCGAAGATAATCGCGCTCAACACCGCGCCGATGATATAAATCATGGTGTAATATTCCGCCCGCATTTCACCCGCAAGCATATGCATCGCGTCAAGCCCGCCTGCCGCGAAGCCGTACACGGCGGTAATCATCGAAACGGACAATACGATGCCCAAAAGCGTCCAAACCGTGCGCTTTCGGTTGGCGGTGATTTGGCTGTACGCCAACCTTGCCGTCAGTTTCATGAACGTACCCTCTCATCCCTTAAAATCTGTCCGTCGCTGAGGGTGATAATGCGGTCGGCTTGCAACGCGATTTTTTCATCGTGGGTAATGAGCAGGAGCGTTTGGCTGTAGCGTTTGTTGGCGAACTTTAGCAAATCGATGACCTCGCGGCCGGATTTGGAGTCGAGGTTACCCGTCGGTTCGTCGGCTAAAATCACCGCGGGGCTGTTAATCAACGCCCGCGCGATCGAAACGCGCTGCTGTTGCCCGCCGGAAAGCTCGCCGGGCAAATGCCCCGCGCGGTCGGTAAGGCCGATGGTTTCCAGCAACTCCTTCAGCATGGCGGCGTCGGGTTTTCGCCCGTCCAGCAAATACGGCAGCATGATATTTTCCTCGGCGGTGAGCGTCGGCACGAGGTTATAAAATTGGTAAACGATCCCCATATTGCGTCTGCGGAAAATAGCGAGGTTGGATTCGTTCATTTCGAAAATGTTTTGCCCGTCCACCTGCACCGAACCCGAGGTCGGTCTGTCCACCCCGCCCAGCAAATGCAAAAGCGTCGATTTGCCGCTGCCCGAAGCGCCCACGATCGCCGTAAAACTTCCCTTTTCCACCGCAAACGATACCCCGCCCAACGCCGTAACATGCGCGTCAGCCGTGCCGTAGGTTTTGGTCAAGCCCTTTACCTTTAAAATTCCCATAAAAATTCCCCTTTGTTTACCCGCGTCCGCGGGTGATAAGGAGAGTATAAAAAGCGAATGTGACTGTACGGTGACTAAAATTATGTAAAATGATTATTTTAATTCTTTATACGCTTTCATCAGTTCGATGAACTTATCCGCATTTCCGCCCGCGTCGGGGTGGTGCTCCTTCGCCAACTCGCGGAAGCGTTTCTTTACGGCGGCTTCGTCGGCGACGGGGGAAAGGCCGAGCTTCGAAAGGAGCGCAGGGTCATATACCGTCGCGGCGATGATACCGCTGTATGTATAGATTTCGTAGTATACGCGGGCGAAGAAAGCGTTAACGATTTCCGTATATTCCTCTTTACCCAAAAGCGCCAATTTTTCCAACGGGTACAGCTTTTTGAAGAATTTATCCCACGCCAAGGGGATGCCGCTTGCGATGTTATGCCGGGCGCGTACGGTAATTTCAAATTGCTTGAGCTTGCGAATTTTATGCTTTAATTCGCTGACGTCCTTGCTGTCCCGCTTCATACAAAGAACCTCAACATAAACGACGCGCCTTTACCGTCGCTTGGACTACCCCCATCCACTTCGATATCACCGTTTTGCCCGCGCAGGATCGCCAACGCAAGCGGTAAACCGATGCCCGTACCCTGCTTTTTAAACGTACCCCCAAAGCGTTGGAACAAACCCTTGATTTCGGTATAGGGAATACCCTTGCCCGTGTCGGTGACGGACAGCCATTTACACAAGGGGTTAGCCCCCGCGTCAACTGTGATGGTGCTGCCCTCGGGGGAATGTTCGGAGGCGTTCTTGATAATATTGGTTAACGCTTCCGCCGTCCAGTTTTTGTCGCACAAAAAGCGGACTTCACCGTAAGGCGTACCGTTTGCCCATTCCACCCGTTGGTCTTTAATATCCAGCAATATTTGCAAGGGTTGCAAGGCAAGCTCCAATAATTCCCCCGCGGTAACCTCCGTGCGTGAAAATACGACGCTCCCCGATTCCAGCTTCGCCATCTTTAATAAGGCGTTAACCAGCCAACCCGTTTGCGCAAGCCCCCGCTTAAGGTTTTGGATAAATTCCGCGGCTTTATCGGGCGGCGCGTTCTCCAGCAATTCCGTCATTACCATCATTGCCGTAAGCGGCGTCTTTAGTTGATGCGAAATATCCGCGAGGGTTTCGGCCATGGCGGATTTTTCCCTTTGCAGGTTGCTTGCCTGTTCGTTCAGGCTTCCGGCGAGGGTATGTATGTCATTTTTTAGGATTGAAAGCCGGCCTTCGAGGTTGTCGCGTAAATCGACACTTTGCCCGTCGATTATACGGCGTACGTCGGCGGAAAGGCGTTCGATTTCCTTTTTACTGATGAGCATTGGCCCGATACCCCGCGCCGCGTACGGTTTCGATGTGGGCATTTTCGCCCAACTTTTCGCGCAGGCGCTTCACATATACCGTCAGCGTATTATCCTCCACAAAAACCCCTGCGGAGTCCCACAACAGGTTTAATATTTGCCCGCGCGTCAATAATTGCCCCTTGTGGTTGGCAAAGACGAGGAGCAGTCGATATTCGAGAGCGGTTAAGTCCAATGGGGTATCGCCGACGTAGGCTTTTCCTTCGTTTGTGTTTATCGTAACCCTGCCCAACGTTGACAAATCACCCAAGCCGCTGCGTCGGCGCAGTACTGCCTTGATCCGCGCCATCAATTCCCCCAGCCGAAACGGCTTGGTCACATAGTCCTCCGCGCCGCCTTCAAAGGCGCGTACGATATTACCCTCGTCATCCACCGCCGTAAGGAAAAGCATGGACACGCCCGCTTCCTTAAGCGTGCCCACCAGTTCGAAGCCCGTACCGTCGGGCAGGCCGATGTCGATGACGGCCAAATCATATGTATGCGACTTCAACTTACATTGGGACGAAGCCAGATCCCGTATATGGGTAACAAAATAGCCCTCATTTTCAAGGGCATAAACCAAACCCGCCGCGATCACGGCGTCGTCTTCGATAAGCAACAGCCGTGCCTTCGCCGCCATTCGCTACGAAACCGATTCGATAAATGACGCCAATCCCGTGGAACGGCTTACGCGGATGCGGCGCATTTCGAAATCGCTGAACGCGGTGTTGTGCATACCCAAGTCAGCCCGAAGCCCGAAGCGGTAATGCTCCCGCGTCATCGCGATCACGTCCGCGTTAAAACGCCCGCCGGGGTACGCCAGCGCAATCGGCGCTCTTCCCGTGAGTTCCTCGATTAAACGGTTGGTTTCCGCCATTTCGTGGCGCAAACGCTGCGCGTTGACGGTCGTCAGGTCCGGGTGGGTCATCGTGTGCGCTTCAAATACGACCAAACCCGAATCGTGCATTTCACGTATCATATCCTGCGTAATACCGTACGGGCCGATGTTCTGCCATGTGAGGAAAATTGTCATCTTTATATCGTATTGCTTTAACAGCGGGAAGATATCGCGGTAGTTGGTGCGGTAGCCGTCGTCGAAGGTGACCATCACGGGTTTATCGATACGGTACAGGTAATCCCAATCGCAAAACGTGACGAAGGTGAAGCCGTTTTCGATAAGGTGCAGCATTTGCCTTTCGAACGCCGAAGGCCGTACGTACAGCTCCGGCAGCGACGAATCAGGCGGGTCCTCCGAGGACGAATGGTACATAAGTATGGGGATGCGGATACCCGAAGCGGCGGTCGCTCCGGGGGTTGGGGTCGCGGTGGGTTCCGGTGTGGGTTGTGGGGTTGGCGTCGGGTCGGGCGTGGGTTCCGGGGTGGGTTCGGGTGTTGGTGTGGGCGTTGGCGTGGTTGTAGGAGTGGGGGAAGGCGTAGGGGTCGGAGCGGGTGTTGGGGTGGGTTCGGGTGTTGCGGTTATTAGGGGTTCCGCTTCGTAAGGCGTTCCCCCATAGGTTTCAATTTCGTCCCGTCCGCAAGACGCAAATAAAAGCAACAGCGTTATCGCCAGCGAAACGCGTATGATCCTGCGCATTATCCGAACACCGCCTTTGCCGTATCCTGTAATATGCATATCCATGTATTACCCGGCGTAAGTACGATGGGCGTACCGCACAGGAAATACCAACGCAGGGGGTCAACATGGGAATCCTTTTCCCACCGTACGGGGAAATATTTCCCGCCCGTAGCTAAAAAACCTTCGCCCGAGCCGACGGTATCCACGTTGCGGTAACCCGCACGCGTATCGAACACACGCATCGACGTGATCTTCACCAGGATATTCGCGACGAATACGGGTCCGCCTTCCGTCTCGGCGTCGATATGTGCGCCGCGGCGGTTATGCACCGAATAAACGCCGTATTCCGCATGGAAGGCGAAGCTGCGTGCATATTCCGGTGAAAAGGGAATGGCGACGGTTTCGGCGATACCCGACGGTTCGATTTCGTTAGGTATTTCACCGAAACGAAAACCGAATCCCTCTTCTTCACTTACGGTATCGCGTATACCGTGCGCCTCGATGTAAGCGGACATGCGTTCCCATCCCGTATAGGAGCTGTGCTCCTGCGCGCGTTGCCCCGTTAAACCCGTCCACGCGGGAAAGGTGCGGTCACGCCAAAACACCCTGCCTTCCAAATCCATGCCGTCCAAATGGTCTGCCCGCAGCTCCCGGATGCGGTCGTACCCCTGTCACGTGCCGCCGTGGTGCACGAAAATGGCGTCATGATTCATCGCCAACCCCGCGAAATAATTGCGCGTGGAGCGTACGGGGCCGATCTTGTCGGGTATCTCCGTTTGGAACACCGCGATGAGCCGCGTGATGTTACCTTCGGTCAGCACCTCGTATACCACATCGGCGGACGAAATACCGCTTTGCGGATGCGCGGCGAAGATATTGTTGACCACTACGGCAATGGGGCGTCGGTTAACATACCCTTCATGTATGGGTAAGCCCGTCAGTAAACCCGGCGGGCCGGGGTCCGGTTCGGGCTCGGGTTCGGCGGGGGGGTCGGAATAAAGTTCATCGGGGTCGTCCTCAAGGGGATAGATAACGGGCTCGGGTATGACTTCCACAAAAGGCGTAACCTCGACGGAATCAAGCGGAACCGATTGGAGCGGGTTTTCGGCGGGAACGTTTCCGCCCCGCCCCGAAATTAAGATAACGGTTACGATAATCCCCGCAACAAAAACGAGCAAAGCACCCGCCGATATATAGAGGGTCCTTGCCCGCGTTTTTGATACCGTTTCCCTGCACCAAGCAAGGAAACGCGTATGCAGATTTTTCATTAATACGCCAACCTGTCCGTCAGATACGCAACCAATTCAACAATCGGGATACGTTCCTGGAGCATACTGTCTCTTTCCCGTATGGTGACGGCGTTGTCGGTTTCCGATTCGAAGTCATACGTGATGCAATACGGCGTACCGATTTCATCCTGCCGCCTGTAGCGCTTGCCGATGGAGCCCGTATCGTCAAATTCGCAATTAAAATGCTTTGAAAGCACTTGGTATATAGGCAGGCACGCGTCGCCCAATTTCTTTGAAAGGGGGAACACGGCGGCCTTCACCGGCGCGATGGCCGGGTGGAAGCGCAGCACCACACGCGTGTCGGGTTTTTCGGGTGTGCCCAGCTCCTCTTCGTCGTATGCTTCGCACAAAAGCACCAGCGTCGGGCGCGAAACGCTGATGGAAGGCTCCACGCAATAAGGGATGAAACGCTTTGTATTGTCGCTCGTATCGATGTAATGCATGTCCTCACCGCTGTGCTCCATGTGCTGCTTCAAGTCATAATCCGTACGGTCGGCAATGCCCCATAACTCGCCCCACCCGAACGGGAATTTGTATTCAATATCCGTCGTAGCCTTGGAATAGTGCGAAAGCTGTTCGGGATTGTGGTCGCGCATACGCAAGTTTTCTTCGGAAACGCCCAAGTTTACCAGCCAATCCCAGCAGTATTTTCGCCAATATTCGAACCATTCCAAATCTTCACCCGGTTCGCAGAAGAATTCAAGCTCCATTTGCTCAAACTCGCGGGTGCGGAAGATAAAGTTACCCGGGGTAATCTCATTGCGGAAGGCGTGGCCGATTTGGCAAATACCGAAAGGAATCTTGCGGCGGGTGGTGCGCTGTACGTTTTTAAAGTTGACGAAAATACCCTGCGCCGTTTCGGGCCGCAGATACGCCGTGGTTTGCTTGTCCTCCGTAACACCCACGAAGGTCTTGAACATCATATTAAATTGGCGGATATCCGTAAAATCATGTTTGCCGCACTTGGGGCAGGGGAGCTTGTGTTCGTCCACGAAGGCTTTCATTTTATTCGGAGGCCATCCGTCGGGGTTTTCGTCCAATCCTTTTTCATGGCAATATTCCTCGATGATCTTATCCGCGCGGAAACGCTCCTTACAGGCGCGGCAGTCCATCAGCGGGTCGTTAAAACCATCCACATGGCCCGAAGCCTTCCATACGGCGGGGTTCATCAATATCGCGGCGTCCAAGCCCACGTTGTACGGGCTTTCCTGCACGAATTTCTTCCACCAGCAACGCTTTACGTTATTTTTCAGCTCAACACCCAACGGCCCGTAGTCCCACGTATTGGCGAACCCGCCGTAAATCTCCGAACCGGGGAACACGAAGCCGCGGCCCTTGGCGAGCGCGACGATTTTTTCCATTGTCTTTTCGGTTGCCAACATGATGAAAACCCCTTAATATAAAATGAAGATAATATAGGAACGGATTCGAATATATATATTGGGAAGGGTATTGTCAAGGAATGGGGAATATCCGCGCTTTACCGTAGGGTGATGCGCACGATTTCGTTGCTTGTACCCACCCGTACGGGCGGCCCCCAAGTATTAATACCGGAAGAAATAACGACCTGCGTACGGCTCCCCGTTGCTCGGTAATACCCGTAATGCTGTACGAACATCGCACGCGTAACGAAATTAATGGGGAACAATTGCCCGCGGTGCGTATGCCCGCAAAGCAACAAATCCACGTATCCGTCATGCTCCGCGATACCGACGGGGTTGTGGTCCATCACGATGATAACCTTATCCTCCCCGATATCGGCGATGATATCGGGGATATTACCCCGTGTGACGTCCCCCGCGTGGCCCATCGGCGCAACGTCATCACGTCCCACCAAGGCGATATTATCGGCGATTAATATGTATTCCTCCCGCAGTACGCGTACGCCGCCGCGTTCCAAAACGTCCATTTTTAAATAAAAATCGCTACCCGCGTCGTGATTACCCAACGCGGCAAAGACGCCGTAAGTCGCCTCGATACCCCGCAGCCGTTCCGCGATCAGATCGGGATTGCGTATATGCCTAAAGCCGCCGTCAAAAATATCCCCGGGTAAACAAACGATATCGGGTTCCAACGCGTTGATGCGCTCCACCCAATACGCCAAGCGGCTTTCGGAATTAAAGCCGCCGAAGTGCAAATCGCTGATCATCACGATGGTCAGCGGAGCGGGTAAGCCTTCGCCGTCGGTGTAGATATCATAAAACACATGGTCGATGCGCCGCGCGTGGATAAATCCCCCGACGGTCACAACCAATGCCAGCAATATCGCAACGCCGTTTATGCGGAATCGCAGCGTTTCCGACGAAGGTCTTTTTACCAACCTTCGGAAAAGGATAATCAAGTCCGAAACGATTTGGAACACGGACAAATAAACGAAAAAAGCCAACAAGCACATACCCACCCAACGTACGGGCCAAAGCCAAGCGGGAACAAACATGCCGATGGTCGGTAAGAAAATAAAGATTATGTAGCCGATGGTGTATGCGGTTTTATTCATCTTAGAGAACTTAAGCCGAAGCCATGAAAATAAACGCATCCCCATGTAGGTAAACCCGACGGCCAAAAATAAAATAAATCCTATTCCCGCGATGAACAAATAATTCAAAAATAATTTCCGCCTTTGATTGATTCCATAAGTTTACAACCGATTACGGATTATATCACGATATTTTGCGTCAGCCAAATTTTAAGAAATATCATCGATGATTTGGATCCATACGCCTTGCGATATTGTTTGATTGTGCGGGGTGTTTTTTTGTATATAATAAACGATGATTCATAGATTCCGGCAAACGGAAGGGACCCCATGCCGCCTGACATCCAAACCCGCTTAACCCATTTGCTTCCGCTGATAAAGCCCGACTCTATTATCGCCATCGACGGCAGGTGCGGTTCGGGCAAGTCCACGATTGCCGCGTTGCTTGCCGAGCAAAGCGGGGCGGGGGTTATTTATATGGACGACTTCTTTCTGCCCGCGGAATTGCGCACGGCGGATCGTTTGGCGACCCCCGGCGGCAACGTCCACCATGAACGGTTTGCGCAAGAAGTATTGCCGTATTTAAGGAGCGGGGAAGGGTTTGAATACCGTATATTTGATTGCAAAGCGATGGATTACAACGGCGTACGCCGAGTCGCGCAATCAAACCAACGGATAATCGAAGGCGCGTACAGCCACCATCCCGTTTTGGGGGATTACATGGATGTACGCGTCTTTTCCGATGTGCAGCCCGCCGTTCAATACGCACGTATTAAACGGCGCAACGGCGCGGAGGCCGTTACGATGTTTGTCGAAAAGTGGATACCGTTGGAAGAGGCATATCTGCGCGTATTTAATATACGGGCGAAAGCGGATATTATCGTATAAGTGACCTTCATCCGTTCGCTAAAATCAATACCGCCCGTAATCCCGTACATCTTCCGCGATTTGAGCGCGCAGGGCGTTTAAATCGGTAAATGTCTTCTCGTCCCGAATAAAACGCAGGAATTCAACGCGGATTTCCCGTCCGTATGCGTCTTCGTTAAAATCGAACAGGTGCGTTTCGATCGTGGGGACGGTTTCCCGCGCGTTTACGGTCGGTCGCAGGCCGATGTTGGTAATGCCGTTAAATACGCGGTCCCCCATCGTCGTGCGTGCGGCGTATACGCCGAAGCGCGGCAGGTATTTATCCGCCGTCGGGTAGAGGTTAAGCGTGGGGAAACCCAATTCGCGCCCCAATTGCCGCCCTTGCTTGACGGTACCCATCGCAAAGAAGGAAAAACCCATCAAAGCCGCGGCTTCCGTTAGGCGCGGAATACCTTCACCGTTAAGCAGGGTACGTATATGGGATGTGCTGACGGGTGCGGATTCGGTTTCATTCCCCAATGGTTCGCATAAGATTACCGAACGTCCGTATCCCTCCGCCAAGGTTTTTAACGTTTGCGCCGTACCTGCGCGTTTGTGGCCGAAACGGTAACCTTCGCCGATTACGACGGTTTGGGCCTTTAACCGTTCGAAAATAATTTGGGCAAACCCGATCGGGTCAAGCGTAATCAAGGCCTCATCGAAGGGATACTCCAACAGGTAATCCACACCGAGCCGTTCCAGCAAAAAAACGCGTTCCCGGCGGGAAAATAACGGCTTGTATTCCGCGTTACCCAACACGCGATAAGGATGCGGCGTAAACGCGACGACCGCGGAAGCGATACCTTTTTCCTTCGCTATGCGCGTTATTTTATGGATCAACGCTTGATGCCCACGATGGATGCTTTCGAACTTACCTGCCGTAAGCACGCACGGTTCGGGCAGTTCCCGTCCGGTTAGGATTTTCACAGCATTATCTCCGCGCGTATACGGCAACCGTCGGATGTCAACGAAAACAAACCGATGAGCCGTTGGCTTGTACCGTCGGAAACGGGGGAATACAACCAAAGCCTGTCTATGTATGGGGGTATGGATTCGATTAATTCCTTCGGCAACGCATTCCCGTTTAACGCCATCGCCAACCCTTCCGCTTTTACATGGGCTTTGGGGTAGGGGAGCACGGTCTCCACGGGTAATACATAATCATGCAACTTTCCTGTTACGACCGCTTCTTTTATGTCCTTGATTTTTACCGCGTCTTTTAAGGAAAATTGTCCGCTTCGGGTGCGGGTCAATTCCCCCATCGCCGCACCCAAACCCAAAGCTGCGCCGATGTCCGTACACAAGCTGCGTATATAGGTACCCTTCGTACATGAAACCTCAATAAAAAAACGGCTGTTAAACGACCCGACACACCCTAAGTCAGCGGCTTCATCCTGTGTCAACACCCGTATATCGTTTATCGTGACCTTTCGTGGGGTACGTTCCACCGTTTCCCCTTTGCGTGCCATTTCATATAATTTTTTTCCGCCGATTTTTACGGCGGAATACATCGGCGGTATTTGCCATTGCTCCCCGACAAACCCCGAAACGGTCTCCGCAAAGTCTTTAGCGGTGATGTTTGCTTCCCCGCGCGTTTGCACTTCCCCCGTCATGTCACCCGTATCGGTGGTAACGCCGAGCACCACTTCCGCTACGTATGTTTTATCCGCCGCCATGATGTAATCCGCCAGCTTGGTCGCCCGCCCCAAACAAACAGGCAACACACCCTGCGCGTTGGGGTCCAAGGTGCCGGTGTGCCCGGCTTTTGTACCCGTCGCCTTACGGAGGATGGCTGCCACATCATGCGAAGTATAACCTTTTTCCTTATATACGTTGATAATGCCGTGTTTAATCACGCGCGGATAGTTCCCCTTCAATATCTTTTAATAAACGCGGTATCAATTCGGCGATGGGGATATTCGTTTTAAACCCCGCCGCCAGCCGATGCCCGCCTCCGCCCCAGCGCGTCCCCACTTTACCCACATGCAAACCGTTCGAGCGTAAACCGCCCTTAACTTCATTCGGTGCGTCGCCTTCATACACAAAAAACGCAACCTCCGCACCCTGTACCCGTATCAAGTATTTTGCGACCCCATCCAAATCACTCGGCACCGCGTTGATTTTATCCATTTCGGCACGTGTCACGCCGGAGTAAACGATTTTCCCATCCGTTGATTTGCGCATGTTTTCAAATGCTATACCCAATGCCTTCAACGAAGTGAAGGTATGGTCGTGTAATAACGCGTTGTATATATCCGTAAATCGGATCCCCGTATCCATCAAGCGGGCGGCTTTTTCCATGGTTGCTTTCGTCGAGGCGTTGAAGCGGAAGCCCCCCGTATCGGTTACCATACCCGCATAGAGCGCGGCGGCGATATCCGCATCCATCTCCACCAAGGATTCGATTAAATCGTAAACCATTTCGCACGTGGAGGAAGCGTGGACGTCGATCAGATTATATTGCGCGAAACCCGTATTCGTTTCATGGTGGTCGATGCAAATGGTGATGGGCGTTTGATCAAAAAAAGGCTTGGACGTTTCCAACCGTTCAATGTCGCCGCAATCCAACGCGATAAAAACATCCGCTTCCGGCGTATCCGTCCCCTCCCGCCATAAAAACCGCTTCCCCGGTATCACATCGTATTTAAATGGGTACCCTTCCAACAGCACGACGGGTTCCTTGTTCATCTTTTCCAACACCATTGCCAACGCCATACACGCCCCGATGGCGTCGCCGTCAGGATTAACATGTCCCGCAATAATAAAACGCCGATATTCACGCAGAATACCGGCTATCTTATCACCGTTCATTGATTCGCCTCGTCAATCAGTTTACGCATACGCATCCCGTACGCGATCGAATCGTCGTAGATAAACGTTATTTCCGGCGTATGGCGCAGATTTACGGTTTCCGCGACGCGCCGACGGATAAAACCGGACGCCTTCGTAAGCGCGGCCATCGTTTCCCCTTGCCGCGCTTCGTCCCCGGGTACGCTTACCCATACCTTGCAATACTTCAAGTCCGCGGTAACCTCCGCGCGTATCACGCTCACAACCGTACCGATACGTGGATCGGACATTTCCGAACGGATAATGTTCGCGATAACGCGCGTTACCTCTTCGTTGATCCTGATTTGCCGTGCTTTCATTCAAACACCCTTAGCGAGGTATTTCCTCCATGATGTATGCTTCCACTTTGTCGCTTTCACGGATATCATTATAATTCTTAAACAGCATACCGCATTCGTAGCCCGCAGCCACTTCCCGCGCGTCGTCCTTGAAGCGCTTTAACGTATCGAGCGTACCGTCGTATATCACGCGGCCGTCGCGTATGATACGTACCTTGGCCGATCGGGTAATCTTTCCGTCCAAAACCATACAACCGCCGATGGTGCCCACGCCGCTGGCTTTGAAGATTTGGCGGATTTCGGCGTTGCCCAGCACAACTTCGCGGAATTCGGGGTCCAGCATACCCTTCATGGCGGCTTCGATATCATCGATAGCGGAATAAATGACGCTGTACTGGCGGATGTCAACGTTTTCCGTTTCGGCGGTGGTTTTAGCCGAGGCGTCGGGCCGTACGTTAAAGGCGATGATAATCGCGTTGGAGGCGGAAGCCAGCATAACGTCGGATTCCGTAACCGCGCCGACGCCCGTATGGATCGTACGTACGCGGACGTCCGGGTTGGACAGTTTTTCCAAACTGCCGCGCAACGCCTCGACGGAGCCCTGTACGTCACCCTTGACCACCACGTTCAGGTCTTTAACCTGCCCCGCTTGTATTTGGTTGAACAAATCATCCAGCGAAATCTTACCTTGCGTACTCTTGATGAGATTTTCGCGTCCTTTTGCCACAACCGTTTCGGACAGTTGGCGGGCTTGGCGTTCGTTGGCCGCCGTATAAAGGATATCACCTGTGGCGGGTACTTCGGCAAGGCCGATAATTTCCACAGGCGTGGAGGGGCCGGCTTCCTTTACCGTACGGCCGTGGCCGTCCACCATCGCACGGATTTTACCGTAACACGCGCCCGCGACAACCGGGTCGCCCACTTTAAGCGTACCCTCCTGTACCAAAACCGTGGCAACCGGGCCGCGGCCTTTGTCCAGCTTTGCCTCTATAATACTGCCGCGTGCGGATTTCTTCGGGTTTGCCTTAAGCTCCTTCATTTCCGACACCAGCAATATCATTTCCAGCAGCGTATCGATGCCTTCTTTTTTTAACGCGGATACGGGCACGGTAATCGTTTCGCCGCCCCAATCCTCGGGCTGCAGACCATGGTCGGTAAGCTGCTGCTTAACACGGTCGGGGTTCGCACTCGTTTTGTCCATCATGGTGATAGCCACGATGATATCGACCCCGGCGGCTTTCGCGTGGTTGATGGCTTCAATGGTCTGCGGCATAACGCCGTCATCCGCCGCTACCACCAATATCGCGATATCGGTAACCTGCGCGCCGCGCATACGCATGGCCGTAAATGCCTCGTGGCCCGGAGTGTCGAGGAACGTTATCACTTTGTTGTTGATCGTGGTGGAATACGCGCCTATATGCTGCGTGATACCGCCCGCTTCGCCGGATTGCACGTTGGCATTGCGGATAACGTCAAGCAAGGAAGTTTTTCCGTGATCAACGTGACCCATGACAACCACTACGGGCGGACGTGTTATCAGGTCATCTTCCATGTCGGGCGCGGAAGAAAACGCTTGTTCAAAGATATCGACTTCCACGTATTCCTCAACCAACACGTCAAAGGTAGCGGCCACGAAGGACGCCGTTTCAAAATCAATCACTTGGTTGGCCGTAACCATCAATCCCTTACGCATAAGGATCTTGATGATATCCGCATTGGACTTAAGCAATTTTTCCGCCAAATCGCGTACGGTGATTTCGGTAGCTACGGTAATCTGCGTAATCACGGGGGCAACGAAGTTAGGCATGATTTTCTTTAGCGGTTTCGCTCCCGTACGGGATTTACGGTCGAAGCCTTGCTTGTTTTCCTTGCGGTCGGTATCTTTTTTATCTTTTTTGGCTGTACGCGCTTGGGAATCGCGGCTCCATTGGGCTTTGCGGTCGTCCTTACTCGGTTCGGTTTTACCGATGGGTTTGGGTGCGCCGCCGCGTGACGGCGGGCCGCCGGAACGGAAACCACCCGCCGCACCTGCGGGACGGGGTGCGCCACCCATTGGGGGGCGGCTTCCCGGTGCGCCGCCGCGTGACGGCGGGCCGCCGGGACGGAAACCACCCGCCGCACCTGCGGGACGGGGTGTGCCACCCATTGGGGGGCGGCTTCCCGGTGCGCCTGCAGGGCGGCCCATACCCGGGGGACGGGTCCCCGCCGCGCTGGGACCTCCCGTACGCATTGGGGGACGGGTGCCCGGTGCGCCTGTCGGGCGGGGGGGTCTGTCATTCATGGGACGCGGAGGACGATCACCCGCGGCACCTGACGGATGAGCGGGACGAGGGGGTCTGTCCCCTGCCATACCCGTATGACGAAACGGGGGTTTCGCAGGTCTTTCTTCAATCGGCCGTGGCGGACGTATAATATTTGAAGGTAGGGTGGGGGGCGGATCGACGGCAACGGGAGGGCTTTGCGGCTTGGGCCGCGGCGGTAAGGGGTTGCCTTCCGCGTCCAATGGTCTGGGGCGTCGCGGCAAGGGGTTACCGTTTGCATCCAGCGGCCTTGGCTTGCGCGGCAAGGGATTACCGTTTGCATCCAAGGGACGCGGCCGCGGCGGTAAGGGGTTGCCTTCCGCGTCAACGCGCGGCTTTGGCGGTAAGGGATTACCCTCCGCATCGACCGGGCGTGGTTTGCGCGGCAAGGGATTACCCTCCGCATCCAACGGCCTTGGCCTGCGCGGTAAAGGGTTGCCTTCCGCGTCAACACGCGGGCGCGGCGGTAAGGGATTACCCTCCGCGTCAACGGGCCTTGGCCTGCGCGGAAGGGGATTACCCTCCGCATCCAACGGCCTTGGCCTGCGCGGTAAGGGATTGCCCTCCGCGTCAAGGCGCGGGCGTGCGGGCCTTTCTGCTTGCGGTGCGGTAACCGCCTGCGGTGCGGCGGGCTTTAATTCTTTTGTGATGCGTACCGCATCTGCATTTTCAGTGGTTTTCATGTGGTTGTTCACAGTCTTTCCATAACCCCCAAGTCTATCTTTAATTTCTTGATTGCTGACATCCGATTGCTCGGTCAAATCGTTTGCACGAATTTTCGGCATTCGCCACCTCCGTATTCCTACGAAACCGATTCCTTTAATTGTACATATATATCCGGCGGGACCGTTCCTTTTAAGGAACGATCCAAACCCTTGGTTTTACGGGCTTGTTCAATACAAACCGAATTTTTGCATATATAAGCGCCGCGGCCCTGTGAAGGAAGGCTCACCCGCAGTAATTCGGTCTTATCGCGCATTTCCCTGCAGGCGACGCATTTGCGTTGAGGGATTCGCTTCATTGCGCGGTGGTTTCGCTTTCATCGTAATATTCGTCGTCATCGTAATATTCGTCATCTTCATCGTCGTCGTAATATTCATCGTCATCATAATATTCTTCATCGTCGTAGTATTCTTCGTCGTCGTAATAATCGTCCTCGTAATACGTTTCTTCGGCGGCGACGGCTTCCGGTGCGTCGGTTTCGATTTTCTCCGATTCAACGAACTCCGGCTTTGTGAATTGCAGGAAGTCCGTGCCGCGTGCTTGCGCTTCGCTTTTTATGTCAATACGCCAGCCGGTCAGGCGGGCGGCGAGCCTTGCGTTTTGCCCCTCCTTACCGATGGCGAGGGAAAGCTGATGATCGGGTACGATTACCCGCGCTTCCTGCTCGTAAGGGCTGGTTGCGACGGTTACGACCTTGCTGGGGCTGAGCGCGGCTGCGATAAATTTGGCGGGATCGGGATTAAACATGATGATATCCAGCTTTTCGCCCCGCAATTCGCCGCTGATAATATTAACCCGCTGGCCGCCTTGCCCCACGCAGGAGCCGATAGGGTCCACATGGGGATGTACGGTGTGTACGGCAACCTTGCTGCGGCTTCCCGCTTCCCGCGCGACGGACTTTACCTCGACCACGCCGTCGAAAATTTCCGGTACTTCCTGCTCGAATAAACGACGGAGTAAATCGGGATGGGTACGGCTGACCTGCACCATCGGCCCCTTGCTGCTTTGCTTCACTTCCATTACATATACTTTTATGCGATCACCGAATTCGTACCGTTCGCGCGGCATTTGCTCCCCGGCGGCAAGCGTGGCATCCAACCCGCCAAGGCTGACGATGACATTGCGACGGTCACGGCGTTGTACGATCGCGGTTACCACATCGTGTTCCTTGGTGATAAATTCGTTGTACAGGCGCTCACGTTCGGCTTCGCGGATTTTTTGCACGACCACCTGCTTGGCGGTTTGTGCGGCGATGCGGCCGAAATCCTTGGGTGTGACGGTGATGTCCACCAAGTCTTCCAACTCGTATTGCGCGTTTATCTTACGCGCATCTTCCAGCGATATGTGCAACATCGGGTCTTCGACTTCCGATGAAACGGTCTTTTGCGCGATTACGATATACTTGCCGTCTTCGCGGTCGATGACCACGCGCAGGTTCGCCTGTTGGCCGAATTGCCGCCTGCAAGCCGAAACCAGCGACGATTCGATCGCTTCGAAAATGATTTCCTTATCGATACCCTTCTCCTGCGCGACTTGCGCGATTGCCGCTATCAGTTCCTTGCCGTTAACCATGTAGGATATTCCTTCCTCTCATTTTACCTTAGTCCTCGAATACAGCCAATCTGCAAGCCGCCACGGCTTCCCGAGGGAGCCGTATATGTTGGTCGGGGTCGGTCTCGAGGGTAATGGTACGGTTTTCGTAACCGATCAATTTCCCTCGGTAGTTCTTTCGGTTTTCGATGGGGGCGTACAAACGGAGTTTGATGTTGTGCCCGACGTAGCGCGTAAAATGGTCGTCCCGGTTCAGCTTGCGTTCTATCCCCGGGGAGCTGACCTCCAGCGCATAGGTTTCGGGTATCGGGTCATGTTCGTCCAGCACGGCTTCTGCGGCTCGGCTGACCCGTTCGCAATCCTCCAAGTCTACCCCCGCCTCTTTATCGATATACAGGCGCAGTATCCGTTCGCCGCCTTCCCTGACCGTTTCGATATCGTACAGCTCCACCCCGGCTTTTTGCGCCACCGGGGTTAATAAATCGGTCAGGATTTGTATTCTTTCCGCCATTTGCGGCAATCCCCTTCCGGTCATAAGTAAAAGACAAGAGTGGGTTTGCACCCACTCCGTCGCGTTAGAATCGTCATTCCCCGTGATGATAACATGCTTTGGCAATGTTTGCAATATTTTTATTGACAATCATCCGTTGTTTGATAATATAAGCGTGACAACTTCATATGCATCCAGAGAGGTGGAGGGATCAGGGCCCTGCGAAACCCGGCAACCAGTGGCGAACGCGTTACATGGTGCTAATTCCCCCGATTACGTTTTATCGTAATCGGAAGATGTAAAAAAGAAAAGCCCTGAGGGGGCTTATTTTTTTGTAAAAACAAAAAGGAGGAATTTAAAATGCGTTTATTTACATCCGAATCCGTAACCGAAGGTCACCCCGACAAAATGTGTGACCAAATCTCCGACGCGGTACTCGATGCGATTCTGGCGAAGGACCCCCATGCGCGCGTGGCGTGCGAAGTGGCGACCACCACGGGGCTCGTGCTCGTCATGGGCGAAATCACGACCGAATGTTACGTGGATATTAAGAAAATAGTACGTGATACGATCCGCGAAATCGGTTATACGGGTGGGGACATGGGTTTTGACGCGGACTCCTGCGCGGTGCTCGTATCGCTCTCCGAGCAATCGCCGGACATCGCCCAAGGGGTGGACGACGCGCTCGAAACGCGCGGCGAAGGGGACAACGACACAGGCGCGGGCGACCAAGGCATGATGTTCGGTTATGCCTGCGACGAAACGAAGGAGCTTATGCCGCTGCCCATCGCGCTTTCCCACGCGCTTTCGCGCCGCCTGACCGAAGTCCGCAAGAACGGTATGCTCAAATACCTGCGCCCCGACGGCAAAACCCAAGTGACCGTGGCGTACGACGACCATAACCGCCCCACGGGCGTAACGGCCGTCGTCCTCTCCACGCAGCATTCCCCGGATGCTACCCTTGAACAAATAAAAAAGGACATGATGGAGCATGTGATTAAACCCATCATCCCCGAAGGTATGCTTAACGGGGACACGAAATATTTCATTAATCCCACGGGGCGTTTCGTCATCGGCGGGCCGGTGGGTGACGCGGGCCTGACCGGGCGTAAAATCATCGTGGATACGTACGGCGGCTACGCATCCCACGGCGGCGGCGCGTTCTCCGGTAAGGACCCCACCAAGGTAGACCGTTCGGCGTGTTACATGGCGCGTTATATCGCCAAAAACATCGTAGCCGCGGAATTAGCCAAGCATTGCGAGGTACAGGTCGCTTACGCCATCGGCGTGGCGAAACCCGTTTCCGTACTGGTCAACACCAAAGGTACGGGTAAAATCGGCGATTTGAAGATCACCGCGTTGGTGAACGAACACTTCGACCTGCGCCCCGCCGCAATTATCAATCATTTCGAGCTGCGTCGGCCGATTTACAAGCAAACCGCTGCGTACGGGCACTTCGGGCGTACGGACGTCGATTTGCCTTGGGAAAGAACAGACAAAGCGGAGGAATTAAAAAAAGCCGCGGGGATATAAACGTACCCCGCGGCAGGACTTAACCGGTTTCTTGGAAATTTTGCGTTATATGTTACATCAAACTAAGCAGACAACAACAAATGCTCAACAATTTGTACGGCGTTGGTGGCGGCACCTTTGCGGATATTATCGCACGCGACAAACATGTTTAAACCGTTATTGCAACTGTCATCACTTCGAAGCCGCCCGATATGAACGGCGTCGTTACCCGCGGCGGTGATGGGCATGGGATAGCGGTTTTGTGCGGGGTTGTCGTCCAACACGATACCCGGGGTGTTTGCCAGCAATTTGCGTACAAGTTTTATATCAAACGGTTTTTCCAGTTCCGCGTTAATCGAAAGGCTGTGCCCCACATATACGGGCACACGCACGCAAGTGGCGGTGACGGGTAAATCGGGTATATGCAGGATTTTACGTACTTCAGCCATGAGCTTAAGCTCTTCGCCGGTATAACCTCCGTCATCGGGTCCATACGTCCCGATAAACGGGATCAGATTATTTGCGATGGGGTAGGGGAAGTGTCCGTGTGCTTCCCCTTTTAACGTGGCGTCCAAATCATTCCACCCGCCCACGCCCGCGCCGGACACAGATTGGTACGTGGAAATGACCGCGCGTTTTAATCCGAACGCGTCGTGAAGGGGTTTTAAAGCGACGACCGCGGGTGCGGCGCAGCAGTTGGGATTGGCGATAATCCCTTTATGTTTTTTTATATCTTCGCTGTTTACCTCGGGGACGACGAGCGGTACCATCGGGTTCATCCGCCACGCGGAAGAATTGTCCACTACGATGCAACCTTTTTCCGCGGCGATGAGCGCGTAGATTTTACTTAACCTGTTGCTGACGGCAAACAAGGCGATATCAATCCCGTTGTCAAAGGACGAAGGGGACAATTCCTTGACGGTTAATGGTTCGCCGTTATAAATGATTTTTGTTCCCGCGCTCTTGGCGGAGGCGAAAAGGTGCAATTCCGTTATCGGGAGCTTGCGTTCTTCCAATATTTGCAAAAATGATTTGCCAACCATGCCGGTCGCGCCTACGACGGCGCAGGTAAAAGGCTTCATATATAATCCCTCGTTTTATTCATTCATGATTTGCGCGAATTTTTCGTGGATGCAAACTGCGGCGTTGTCGGCGTATTTTTCGTCGATCACTACCGTTATCTTTATTTCCGATGTCGAAATCATGCTTATGTTCACGCCGCATTCATATAAAGCCTCAAACATCATCGACGCCACACCGAAGTTGGTGGTCATACCCGCGCCGATAATGCTGAGCTTGGCCATACCCGTATCAAACGTTACGGTATCGAAGCCGATGGCTTCTTTGTTGGTTTCCAATACCTTTAACGTCGCGTCCAAATCCGCTTGGTGCACGGTAAAGTTGATATCCTTCGTTTTCCCGCTCCCCGCGGTTTGTAAGATAATATCCACGGAAATCTTTTGCGTGGCTAATAACGAAAAAACATGGTACGCGACCCCCGGCCTGTCAAGCAAGCCCATTATACTGACACGCGCCACATCGCGGTCTATGGCCAATCCGCTGAATAATAATTTTTCCATGGTTGAGCCCTCCTTAATTTCTGTACCTTCGATATCAAAATACCATGCGGAACGCAGCACCAGCTTGACGCGATGCCTTTTCGCCATTTCAACGGCGCGGTTATGCAATACCTGCGCACCCATCGACGCAAGTTCCAACATTTCATCGTAGCTGATGGACGCCAGCTTCCTCGCACCGTGTACGATGCGGGGGTCCGCCGTATAGATACCGTCCACGTCAGAATAAATCTCGCACAGGTCCGCGCCCAATACCGCCGATAAAGCGACCGCCGTCGTATCCGACGCGCCCCGCCCCAACGTCGTAACGTCACCGTAACGGTTAACACCTTGGAAACCCGCAACGATGACGATATTATTTAACTCCAGCGCCCGCGTAATTCGTTCGGGCCTTATCCGCTTGATGCGGGCGTTACCGTACAGCGATGTGGCTTCAATGCCCACTTGCACGGCATTGAGCGAAAGAGCGGGCGCGCCCAGCCTATGTATCGCCAGCGCCATCAACGCGACGGCTTGTTGTTCGCCGGTGGCGAGAAGCATATCCAATTCGCGTTTGCCGGGTTCGGGGTTGACTTCCTGTGCTTTGGCGATTAATTCGTCGGTGGTATCGCCCTGTGCGGAAAGCACTACCACCATTTTATTCCCGGCGCGGTAGGAGGCCACGATATGCTCGGCAACGCATAGGATGCGTTCGGCATTCGCCACGGATGTACCGCCGTATTTTTGTACGATTAGCATGGTTATCCCCTCTTATCCGATCTCCGTGCGATCGCTTTGCGATACTACGAAGCCAATGCGAAGCCCGTTTACTTCGTTTCCCGACGTTAAGCATACAAAAAATCGCCGTGATTAGCAATATATGCCATCACGGCGAATGTGATTCGTTTTATCGGTATTTGACTAAGCCGTTTCCGTCGTGCGGGGATATACCGATACTTGCTTTTTGTCCCGTCCCTTACGCTCGAAGCGTACGATACCGTCCGCCAACGCGAACAGATTATCGTTGGAGCCGCGGCCTACGTTGTTGCCGGGATGGATCTTTGTGCCGCGTTGGGTATACAGGATATTACCCGCCAACACAAATTGGCCGTCGGCACGTTTTGCGCCCAAGCTCTTGGCGTTGGAATCGCGGCCGTTACGGGTGGAGCCTACGCCCTTCTTGTGGGCGAAAAAAGATAGGTTTAATGTAATCATGGGAATCACTTCGCTTTCATTATTAATTCGTCGGGGTGTTGGGTGGCTGCGCTTTCCAGCCCCAGCACCATAACGTCCAACAGTAACCCGGCCATTTGCCCGCGCGGTTCTTCCCTCGGCGTATTAAGCGTAAAGGAGAGGTAACCGCCGTCTTCCTCGTTACAGTCGCAGGAAAATTCCGCTTGCGTCAACGCTTCGATGCCGTTTACGGTGTTAATCACCAACATGGATACCGCCGCGCATACATGGCTTTCGCCGTGGTTGCTTACTTCGAAGGAAACGACCTGCCCAATCGGGTTGCGGCCGATCGCGGCTTCGATCACTTCGCGTTGATGGCTTCGATCTTTACGCGGGTAAAGGGTTGGCGGTGGCCTTTTTTCTTGTGGAAACCCTTCTTCGCTTTGTACTTGTAAATAATGACTTTCTTGGCTTTGCCTTCGCCCGCGATCGTGGCGGAAACGCTCGCACCCGCCACAAGCGGCTTGCCGAACACGGTTTCCTCACCGTCAATCAGGCTCAGCACCTTGTCGAATGTGTAGGCCATTCCCACATCCGCGCTTAATTTTTCCACGAAGATGGTGTCGCCCGCGGCTACCTTGTACTGCTTGCCGCCGGTTTCGATGATTGCTTGCATGTCAACCTCCTTATATTATACTGGAAGTACTCGCCGAAGGGGGTAGGGGATGAAACCCGTTTAAAACCCCGTTTCGCGCGGTTATTGTACAACCCGGGCAGTGTATCAAATGGAATGGTGTTTGTAAAGCGGTTATTGCAATCCCAATGCCGCTTTTAATCCCAATACCCGTACCAATGCGTCGCGCAGGCGTTCGGGGGTGATCGTTCCGTCGGCGATCCCTTTCTTTACGCAGATCTTCGCGTTTTCCGCGCCTCCTACGACTTCAATCATATCGCACCCCGCGGCAATTGCCCGGGGAATATTTATATTTGCTACGTTTACAGCCACCACCACGCCGTTAAACGCGAAGCGTTCCTTTAGTAATAAAGTCGTGACATCGTATGACATGGTGGCGGGAAGCATGTCCTCTTCGGTGATGCCGGGGTTTAGTTCTTCCAAATATGCGGGGAAAAGGATGGGCGAAACCGATACGGCGTGCGCGCCCGCGTCGATGCACGCACGGTAACCCGCACCGAAGGTCGTTTCCCATTTTTCGTAGGAAAGGGTATTCATGTGGACGATGAGGTGGCTTTCGCGCTCGTCCACTTCGTCGCCGGGGAAGTGGGTGACGCGAACGGCATAACCTTCGGACAACAAGGGTTTTACCATGCTTGCGCTTGTCCGTCCGATTGACCTAAACGGCCATGTATGCCCGGGCGTAAGCAACAGCAACGCAACCTTTTCATCCTCCGTCATATCCGCAAGCGTGTCGCCTACCCATAGGATATCCTCGTCGTTAAGGTAAAACGGTTTTTGCATCAAACGCTCCATTATATCCCCCTGCCGCCATTTATCATTTCGTGAAATATAAAAGGAAATCCGCGTGATGTCAATAACGTTATACTCGCCGTTATTCCTGCCCGTACGGCCAGTCGATAATACCGCCGAAATCGTATACGCGGGTGTATCCCATATACAGCATTTTCAGCAACGCCGTTTGGCTTCGTACCCCGCTGCGGCAATAGATGAGGATCAACGCGTCCTTGTCGCCGCATACATCGGCCGCTTTATAATCGATTTCGTCCACGGGTAATAAAACGGCTTTTCGGATATGTCCCGCGTTATATTCGGACGCCGTCCGTACATCCAAAATAAGGGCTTCGGGGTGTTCATTCATCCATGCGTAGGCTTGTGCGGGGCTGATACGCCTGTCGGCGGGCTTGATATTCATCTCGGTTTCCTCCATGCCTGTCTTACGGGCTTATATCTTCACTTTTATGCTATGCAGGTTTTATCAAAAAGGGTATACTCATATTATATACATGCATTCGGGGGTATCCAATGGATAATAAGAACATCCTCTCAGCCGAAATCCTCTTCGGAATGATCAATAACCTTGACGATTTTATCTACATAACCAATCCGGACGACGACACGATCCTGTTCCTCAACAAATCGATAAAAAGGCATTTTAACATAGACGACACCGTCATCGGTAAAAAATGCTATAGGGTCTTTCAAGAAGGGCAATATGAACGATGCGACTTTTGCGCATGCCATCAATTGGAAAAGGATCCGACACGAACGGTCGTATGGGTCGAGCATAATTCGTTGGTGAAGCGCTCGTACCGTAATACCGACACGTTTATCGTATTGGAAGACGGAAGTAAGTTCCACATGAACCATTCGATAGAAATCACCAACCGGTTAAAGCGGGACAAAATGATGCAAGCCGTTAACCGCGCCGCCGCGTTGCTGCTCGTACCCGATTACAAGGATGATATCGAGACCCCGCTGGTAAGGGGGATGGAGCTGATAGGCCGCTCCATCGAGGCTGACCGCGTGCATATATGGCGCAACGTGACCGTCGACGGCGAATTATTTTATCAATATACATACGGTTGGTTTAACAGGGAGGATGACCCGTTTAAAGAAGCGTTCTACAGTTTCAGGCTTTCCGCCAATGTCTTCCCCGAATGGGGTGAATGCTTCGCGCGCGGGGAATATGTGGGCGGCTCCGTTTCCAATATGTCGGAAAGAGAGCGGGAATTCTTCGAAAAATACAGCGTCAAGTCGGTGATTATCCTACCCCTCTATTTGAACGACGAATTTTGGGGTTATTTTTGCGTCGATGATTGGAACAAGGAGCGCGTGTTCGAGCCGGAAGAGGTCACGATCCTGCGTTCAATCAGCCTGATGATGGCAAACGCCATCAGCCAGAACATGATGATCAACCGTATGAACGAAGCGCACGAACGCTCAATGCTGATGCTGGATACCTCGCCCCTATGCACGCAGATATGGGCGAAGGATCTGAGCACCATTGATTGCAATATGGCGGGCGTCAAGCTGTATGGCTTTAAGGATAAACAGGAATATATCGACCGTTTTATCACGAGCTGTTCGCCCGAATTCCAACCCTGCGGACGGCGCTCCGACGAAAAAGCGGTCGCGTTGGTGTACCAAGCCTTCGAGGAAGGTATCGTACGCTTTGACTGGATGCACAAAATGCCCGACGAGGACACGTTGATCCCCGCTGACATCACGCTCGTGCGCTCGATGTATAAGGACCAGGAGATCGTCTTAGGCTACACGCGCGACATGCGCGAACAAAACGCCCTGATGGAAAAGCTGAACGAAGAAGGCCGTAAGTTCGAGGAGATGGCCCATTGGTACCGTTCGATATTGGATGCGATACCCCTGATGGTTTCCGCCACCGATAAGGATATGAATTGGCGGTTCGCGAACAAAGCCCTTGGCGCGTTTGCGGATAAGACGCCGGAGCAATTGGAAGGACAACCATGCCATACGCTGGGTACGCATATATGCAATACCGCCGAATGCGGCGTCGGGCGTGCCAAACGGGGTTTAAAGCAAACGTTTTTCGACCATGGGGGGTTCTCCTTCCAAGTGGACGTAGAGATATTACGGGATTTGGAGGGTGAAATATCCGGTTTTATCGAGGTTGTGCAAAACATCACCCATGTACATGAATTAATGCGGCAACGCACCGATGCCGAAATGGCCAACCAAACGAAGTCGTCTTTCCTTGCCAGCATGAGTCACGAAATCCGCACCCCCATGAACGCGATATTGGGCGTGACGGAAATCCTCATCGAAAACAGCTCCACCGATAAGGATATGTTGGAAGGCTTAAACAAGATTTATAATTCCGGCAACCTGTTGTTGGGCATTATCAACGATATATTGGACCTTTCGAAGATCGAAGCGGGTAAGATGGACATCCTCTCCGCGCCGTACAACGTGGCGGAGTTGATCGGCGATTCCGCGCATCTCAACGCGATGCGGATCGATTCGAAGCCCATCGCGTTCGATGTGCTGCCGGACATGAATATCCCCGCGAAGCTGATCGGCGATGAGCTGCGTATCAAACAAATTCTTAACAACGTACTTTCCAACGCGTTTAAGTATACGGATAAGGGTACGGTTACGTTCTCCATCAATACAGAACCCCTCGCGAATGACACGGCGGAAAGAAACGGTGTCATGCTTGTGTTGGGTGTGCGCGACACGGGCCTCGGCATGACGGAGACCCAATTGAAAAAGCTGTTCGAGGAATATTCGCGCTTTGAGGAAGGAACGAGCCGCGGCATAGAAGGTACGGGTTTGGGTTTGGCGATTACGAAGCGCCTCGTACACTTGATGGACGGCGAAGTCCGTGTGGAGAGCGAATACGGCAAGGGATCGTTCTTCGAGATAAAACTACCGCAAAAAACGGTGGACGATGAAGTGTTGGGCGAGGAAACAGCGGAGAATATCAAGCACTTCCGCATGGTGCAAATGGGCAGGATGGAAAAGGGCCATATCATACGCGAACCCATGCCGTACGGTAACATTCTGGTGGTGGATGACATAGAACCCAACCTGTATGTGGCCGAAGGGCTGATGAAACCGTACGGGCTTACGATCGAAAAAGTGATGAGCGGGGAAGAGGCCATTAATAAGGTAATGGAAGGCAACGTATACGACATCATTTTTATGGATCACATGATGCCCGGCATGGACGGTATCGAAGCAACCATCAAATTGCGTGAACATGGTTATAAGGAGCCCATCGTCGCATTAACCGCAAACGCGTTGGCGGGGCAAGCCAATGTGTTCTTCCAAAACGGTTTCAACGAATTCATCTCCAAGCCGATCGACACGCGCCAGCTTAACCAAGTATTAAATAAATTCGTGCGCGACAAGCAACCGCCCGAAGTCATCGAAGCGGCTCGTTTACAGGCAGTCGTTTTGTATGCTCCCCCGAAGGATGCATCACTCCTGATCGATGCGTTACGTACAATAGAGGGGTTGGACGTGGCTGCCGCGTTGGCATTATTAGGGGGGATGTACGAAGTGTACGAGGATACAGTGCGGCTTTCTGCCCGCTTGATACCGATTACCGTGAAAAAGATGGACGAATACTTAGCGGCGGGCAACCTTAAGAGCTTCGCCATCGAGGTCCATGGCCTTAAGGGCGTTACGCGGAGCATAGGCGCGGTGGAAATCGCCGCTACGGCAGGCCGCTTGGAAATCGCCGCGCTTAATAACGGGAAAGACTTCTGTAATGAAACTTATCCCGATTTTAGGGAAGCAGTTATGGAATTTATTGATGATTTAAATGCCGCGTTGGAAAAAGAACCACCCACGATAAAGGAAGCGATTGATACGGCAACCCTATTGATAAAAATCGAATCCGCGAAAAATGCCGCCGAAGGTTATGACGCCATGTCCGCGCTCGATATCGCAAAACCCCTCCTGCGATTTACTTTCGGGGAAGAGGGGGAAGCGTTATTGGAACATGCAGTATTCGCTTTGGAGGAATTCGATTGCCAAGGGGCCGCGGAAAAATTGGAAGAGATACTAAACACCTACCGATAATACCCCAGTACCGCGTTAACGATCCCCCATGCCATGTCCACCTGCCGACGCGGGTCGATCAGCCACGCGAAGTCGTTGATATTGTTGGTAAAACTGAGCTCCATCAGGACCGACGGCGTCCACACGGGGCGGCACACGCGGAAGTTTTGCTGGTTGACTTGGTTGGCACGGTTGGTGAGGGGATTTAGGTACCGTAATGAGCGTTGGAACGCCCGCGCGGCGGGCAGGGAGTTGGGGTTGCGGTACCACACGGTAAGTCCGTGGATGTTGGCGGCGTTGGTGGTTTCCGCGGTGGAATCCGAATGGATGGAGATAAACATGTCGGGCATGGCGCGGAAGTTGATGAGGTTGCGATCTTCCAACTCAACGCGGTAGTCGCCGTCGCGTGTCAAGATGATTTCCGCACCCAGCATTTCCAGCCGTTCGGCCAGCAGCCATACCACATCCATCACGATGTGCTTCTCGGCGTGTTCCGTACCCATTGCACCCAACGCGCCTGAATCATTCCCGCCGTGGCCCGCGTCCAGCACAAAGGTGAAGCCCGCAAACGGGAAGTTACCCGGTGTAAGCGAGCGGCGTTTGCGCAACACGAGTTGCAACTCACCTGTATATTCATCGTATTCTACATAGAAACCTTCAAGGATTGCGCCCTCATGCAAGGTCATAAAATATGCGGGTGCGCCGCGGTGTTCGCCGATGCGGATACTTTCAAATAACCTTTCACCGATGGGCAGGAAAATCGGCGGGGCGTAGCGTTGCATACCGAGCGTCACGATAAGTTCGCTGCCGTCGAAGTCCGCGGACATGCCCGGGAAAAAAGGTGCGTTCCAAATAATACGGTCTTCGATTTCACCGATTATATAACGTCCTTCGGATAGGATTCCCCTGCCGGGCAAAGACAACGGCGGGAACCATTCGTTTAAGGTTTCGGCGGAGGCTTGGAAGGTGCGGACGCCGGAGGACGGTACCCACATACCCGAAGCAAGGCGTGTCCAACCGCCGGAGGCCGGCACCCATATACCCGAAGCAAGGCGCGTCCAGTTACCCGTGATGGCTGTTACGCGGTCGGTTTGGCTTTGTACGTACATCCAATGCGAACCGCCCGTATCCGTCGCGTTGGGGAAGCCCCATATACCCTCGGCGGTGACTTCTGCGAAAAACGGCGCGTCGGGCCCGAGCTGGCGGATGCGTGCCGCCGATGTTGCGGTGATTTGTTGGTTGCGGAAGGTTGCGGTGTACGTCACGCGGCCCAAGTCGGTGATGGCGTTGGCTTCGGCGGGTGTGTCAAGCGTAAACTGTCCGGTAAAAGAAGCCGCATAGATACGGTTGGCCGTACTTATCAGGCTTTCGTTCGTTTGCGTCATTTGGATGGTTTGGTTACCGACGGTTGCCGTAACGGTCGCACCCCCGGGAGCGGTGGCGCGCAGGGTTACCGTCATGCCCCGTTGCGCCCATTCGTCGGCAGCGGGGAAAACGTTGGTGACGGCAGGGGTTTCCATGGTAGCCGCAGGGGTAACCGTGGGTGCGTTGTTTGTGATTACGCGCACCACGTCGGATTGGCCGGGTTGGGTGAAGGTAAACGTATTCGTACCGCGTACAAGGGGGAGGAAGATGCTGAAGAAGCCTTCCTCCGTACGGTTGGTAACTTCGATGCCGTTAACATGCAAGGGTAGGTGAGGGACGGACGTACCGAAGAAATTCCAATTGGCCGCGTTAACAACGGTGCGGTTGCCCAAAGGCTGCGCTACGGAAAGGCGCGTCATGGTGCGGCTGGGTGCGCCGTGGGGCGGGGTGGGGACGCGGTCGGGGAAATCGCCGGGAAGAATGGAGCCGTAAAAATTCCTGATATGGTTGCCCAACGTTCCGCCTAAATGCGCTTCACGGAAGAAGATCGCCCCGTTTACGACGTCCGAACGGCTGTTGCGTTCCAATTGACGCAGGATTTCGCCTTCCGTCCAATGGGCGAAGCGGCCGTCGGTATTCCGCGTTATTTCGCGGTACGGTGCCATTCCCACGTACAGGTCCACACCCGTACCTTCAACGACACCTTCCCACCAAGTCAATACGCGGTCGTAACATGCCGCGTTAAAGCCGATCGTCCAATAGATCTGCGGTACGATGTAATCGACCCAGCCTTCCAGTACCCAACGGCGCGTGTCGGCGTAGGCGTTATGATATGATTCGCTCCCGCGTGTGTCCGAGCCGCGCGGGTCGTTTTCGGCGTTCATCCAAATCGCCGTGGGTGAAACGCCCCAGCGTACGCGGGGGTTGAGTTCGCGTACGGTTGTTTGCAAGAGCTGTATCAATCGGTTGATATTGTCGCGTCGCCAATCGTGGATGTCGTCGAAATCGCCGCCGTACCGCGCAAAGGTAGCCGCGTCGGGGAAGTTGCGGCTGGGGTAGAAGTAATCGTCCAAATGGATGCCGTCGATCATGGGGTAGTTGCGCAGGATTTCCGCAACACCGTCGGCAATGAGCCTACGCGCGGCGGGGTTGCCGGGGTCTAAAAAAAGCGAATTGTCGTGCGCGATTGAAAGGTTCGGGTTAAGGCGTACGGGATGGTTAACGGGGAGCTCACGCGGGTCGGTGATGCGTTGGGAGCGATGCGTGACGCGGAAGGGGTTAAGCCATGCGTGTACTTCAATGCCCAGCGCGTGGCCGCGTTCGATCCAGTATGCCAGCGGGTCGAAGCCGCTGACTTCGTAGAAGCCGGGTACCTGACCCGCCACACCCGTAAACGCCGCCGACCAAGGGAATATTTCCGACGGAAATAAAGAATCCGCCGCGGGACGTACTTGTACGAACACGGCGGTAAGTCCGAGGGATGCCGCACGGGTCAGGATCTCATCGATTTCCGCGCGGATTTGCGCGGCGGTAAGCCCGTGGCGCGACGGCCAATCCAAATTATACGCCGACGTCACCCATACGCCGCGCATTTGGTGCGACGCGGAGGCGGGTCTGTCCGTCCTTGCCTCAACGCCGATTTTCATTGGCGGGAATACCCCGACCATAAGTACAAGTGTTACCAGAAAACAAACGGCTTTACATATGTTTTTTCTCATACCATCACCCGTCATCGAAATATATATGAAAATAGGGATTGCCCGAACCACAACACGAATAATGCACTTATACATAGAAACGGAGAAAACGGTATATACGTTTTTTTCTTTTTGATGATAAATGCCAATACCGTCGAGGCGAACAGGATCATCGATAAAAAAAACACGCATACCATCGGTTGCCAACCGATGAACAAGCCGATCACAACCGCCAATTTCGCGTAATCAAACACGTTTGTCATAAAAAAGGACAACGCCGGTTTTTTAACACCCATGCCGATCCTTTGAATTGACATAATCGGTGCCGCAAGAGCACCAACCACCATACCCAATAACGCTTCATACCACGTTGGCGTAAGGGGGAACAACATCGGAACAAATTGTGCCGATACTACCCACGCCATTCCGACGAGCATCCCGACGATGACCAATCCGTTCGGGATTTCCCGCGTATCTGTGTCAATCATAATAACACAAACCATCAAAAACCCCAAAAAAGCGAGCGGAACCGCGGACAACGACGGCGTATAAAACACCATGCACATAAAAAGGACGCCGCAAGCCAATTCCACCAGCGGATAACGTATGCTCACTTTTACGGCGCAATACCGACAACGTCCCTTTAAAGTCAGCCAACTCGCGATCGGTATCAAATCGAAAGCCATGAGCCGTTTACCGCACGCCGTACACGCCGAAGGCGGCGCCACGATGTTCATCCCGCGCGGAAGGCGATAAATCACGACATTGGCGAACGAACCGAACAACAAGCCGAAAATAAAAGCATATACAAGCCAAACGATGATGGGCATCGTGTCACATCCATTCGGTTAGTATGGGTTAAATATGTAAAATCATGCGCGGATTGTATCAGCCTATAATTATGTGCCGTATATCAAATTACAAATACTTCCGCAAATTAAGCAATTCATCCCTTAACTCCGCCGCACGTTCGAATTGCAATTCCGCGGCTGCGCCCTTCATTTGCTTCTCCATGTTTTTAATAGCCTTGGTCAGTTCCTCGCGGTTCATGGATTCGGGGTCTTTTTTTAAGGTAACGGTCGTAGGTTCGGCGGCGACGGTTAAGCGGATGCGATCGTGCACCTTTTTAATAATCGTTGCCGGCGTGATGCCGTTGGCTTCGTTGTAGGCCTCTTGGATGGCGCGGCGGCGGTTGGTTTCGCCGATGGCGTAGGTCATGGAATCGGTCATGTTGTCGGCGTACATGATGACGCGGCCTTCCGCGTTGCGTGCCGCGCGCCCGATGGTTTGTACAAGGGACGTAGCCGAGCGCAGGAAGCCTTCCTTGTCCGCGTCCAAGATGGCAACGAGCGAAACCTCTGGGAGGTCCAAACCTTCGCGCAGGAGGTTGATTCCCACCAGCACGTCGAAAACGTCCATGCGCAGGTCACGGATAATTTCCAGGCGTTCCAGCGTAATAACCTCGGAATGGAGGTAGCGTACGCGTATCCCCGTTTCCTTTAAGTAATTGGTAAGGTCCTCAGCCATGCGTTTGGTTAGCGTGGTGACAAGGACTTTTTGCTTTTTTTCGACGACGGCGTTGATTTCGCCGATCAAGTCGTCGATTTGCCCGCGTATCGGGCGCACGAATACGGGCGGGTCAAGCAAACCCGTGGGGCGGATGATCTGCTCCACTTCCAATTCGGTATGCGCTTTTTCGTACGCGGCGGGCGTGGCGGAAACGAAGAGCATTTGCGGTATGCGTGCTTCAAATTCCGAAAAGCGCAGGGGGCGGTTGTCCATCGCGCTCGGTAAACGGAAGCCGTATTCCACGAGTGTATTCTTGCGCGAACGGTCACCCTCGTACATCCCCCGCACCTGCGGGATGCTTACATGCGATTCGTCTGCGATAATCAGGAAGTCTTCGGGGAAATAATCCAAGAGGGTGTGCGGCTCCGAGCCGTATTCGCGGCCGGCGAGGTGCATCGAGTAATTTTCGATGCCGGAGCAGAACCCGATTTCGCGCATCATTTCAATGTCATACTTTGTGCGTTGCAAGAGCCGCTGCGCTTCCAGCAGCTTGTCCTGCGATTTTAGGTACACAAGCTGGTCCGCCAGCTCCGCTTCGATGCGTTCGATGGCGATTTCCAAACGTTCGCGGCCGGTGACGAAGTGCGACGCGGGCCAAATCACCACATGGTTAAGCGATTGGTACAAATCCCCCGTCAGTGCGTGGACTTCGGAGATACGCTCGATTTCGTCGCCGAAGAATTCTACCCGTATCGCCATGT
This sequence comes from Defluviitaleaceae bacterium, assembly GCA_009779755.1. Classification (GTDB taxonomy): domain Bacteria; phylum Bacillota; class Clostridia; order Lachnospirales; family WQUN01; genus WQRX01. The sequence continues at coordinate 90,448 of WRDO01000002.1, forward strand.
CCGCGGAGTTGGCTAAAAAAATTTCCAGTACGTCGCCTCTCGCTCGAAAGGTGCCGCGTTGGAAGTTCAAATCGTTACGGTTGTATTGTATCTCCACCAGCTTGCGCATGATGTCATCGCGGTCGCGGGTCGTTCCCGTGCGCAGGGAAAGCATTAATTCCTTGTATTCGCTCGGGTCGCCCAAGCCGTAGATGCACGACACGCTGGCGATGATGATTACGTCTTTCCGTTCAAAAAGCGCGGAAGTCGCGCTGTGCCGCAATCGGTCGATTTCCTCGTTAACAGATGAATCCTTTTCGATGAACGAATCCGTGGAAGGCACGTACGCTTCGGGCTGGTAGTAATCGTAATAGGAAACGAAATATTCGACCGCGTTGTCGGGGAAGAATTCCTTAAATTCGCTGTAAAGCTGCGCGGCGAGGGTCTTGTTGTGTGCCATCACCAGTGTGGGTTTTTGCAATTCCTGTATCACATGTGCCATGGTGAACGTCTTGCCCGAACCGGTGACGCCCAAGAGCGTTTGGAATTTCTTGCCTTGCCTAAAGCCTTCGGTTAAAGCGGCGATGGCTTCGGGTTGGTCCCCCGTGGGGGAGAAGGGTGCGGATACTTTAAAGGGCATGGTCGGCTCCTTGGTGTTGAATGGGATTTAAAATCATAATGTATTTTACGGTAAAAGTTTACCCGCCGCCAATGGTGAAAGACAATTCGCCCAACCAATCATAAATACCCCCGATATCGTATACGCAGGTGTAACCTATATCGATTAAGGCCATCGCAGCGGTACGGCTTCGGTTCCCCGCCCTGCAGTACACGAATATGACTTGGTTTTTATCTGTCAGCACATGTTCCGCAAAGTCTTTGATATCATCGACGGGCAAATGGACGGCGTTTGCGATGTAATATTGCTCGAATTCATCCCGCGTACGTACATCCAAGATGAGTACATGTTCGGCCAGTAAATCCTGTGCTTCTTGGGGGGTAAGTTTTATATATTCGGGGGCAATGACGGTGCGGCTGCCGCAAGCGGAAAAAGCGGCAACCAATAGTATAAACGTTAGCCCGACTATTATTAACTTAAAATGATTTTTCATATTTTCAACTCATTCGTTTTTTTCCGCGCCGCATCCGCCCAAGTAAACGCGAGCATCAACACGAACAGCCCGATGTTCAGCACAAACGGAAGCCGCCGGTTCATATCCGACAACCATCCGGCGATGAACGCCAGCGGGCTCACCAGCGCCAATATCGCCGCGTTGAACAAACCGCGTATGCGCGCCCGTTCCTTCGGCTCGATGGCGTTGGCAACGAGTGCTCCCAAGCGGGGGATAAGCAAGGCAACACCGCACGCTTCAACGAATACATAGAAAGCAATCCATATCCAATTATCGGTTGGGGCAAGCAGCAGGACGGCGTTGGCGGTTATGTAAGCGGCGATACCGCACAGCATGACGCGGTGGGGATTAAATTTCAGCAACCTGCCTTGTATCAGGAACAGGAAAACCAACATCACAACCGCACGTAAAATAGGAAAATACGCGAGAAAGGAGTCGTCTAAACCTAAGTTTTGCGTGGTGTAAAGCGCGAAAAAAGTCGACGCGATCATGAGCGTTGTGTTTTGCAATGCTTGCAACGCCAACGCCCGCAGCATTTTGGCGGAACGGAAGATCGTGCCGAACACTTCACGGTAACCCGACAGCAAGCGTATCAACGGTATGCCCTTCGTTTCCGCCATACGCTCCATACCGCGCTTCGTTTCGCGTGAAAAAGCGTACAGCAATGTCGCCTTCGCCGTCATGCTGACGACCGCAAACGCGTATAAGCCCCGTACCACGGGGATAAGCTCGAAACGCCCCACCAGGAAGCCCGCAATAGGGACAAAGAATGCGGCCAACACGCCGCAAATATGTATCCAGTTGTAAATCTGTGTAATCTTCGCGCCGTTGTCGCCGTCGTCGTCGATCCACAGGCATTCCCAAGCGACGGACGTGATCTGTACCACGCCGTTAACAATGGCGGCGACCAGAAACCAGCGGAAATCCCGGGCCAACGCCCATATCAATGCGGGCAGGCTCCAACCGATCAAATCGCCCACGAAGTTGGTCAGCCTCCGCCCGAATTTATCGGTGACTACCCCGCCGAAGAACGCCAACCCCACTTGTACGAGACGTGAGATCGCCAGCATCAACCCGATCTGTATATCCGTCACACCCATGTAGAACATATAAATCGTGGCGAAGGGGGTAAACAAATTAAAGGGAACACCCCACAAAGGTTGTGCCAATACGGCCACTTTTGCGTTGCCCTTTAGATTTTTCAGGAATAAGAATGTATCGCGCATAAACTTGATTGTAGTATAATCCCCCCATCATGGCAATTGCCGGACACGTATATTGAAAGGATGGTTTTCCCATGTCAGCCAAATCCGCGACCGTTATCGTAAAACGCCTCCAATCCCCCCATCAATCCGAACCGTTTACGCAATACCTCCCGCTGTCCAAAGAAATGAAAGAAGAAGCCTTCACCGCCGTGGCGGAGATATTAGACGCGGCGGGCGGTAAAGCGCTGCTCAAATCAAGCGGTGACGTTTACATAAAACCCAACGCCATCGATTCCAAACCTTACAGCCACACCCGCGTTGAGGTGGTGGAGGCGGTAATCAAATATTGGAAGGAAAACGGCGCGCGGAATATTTATTTATTCGAAAACTGTACGCAAAGCAACTTTACGCGTATGGTATTTGCGCTCACGGGTTACAGCGATGTTTGTAAGAAATACGGCGTTAGGGAAATTTATCTGGATGAAGAAAAAAACGAGGTAGTAAAATTTAAGAACGATAAAATGAAAAACGAAGCCGAAAACGATTATACCGAAACCGTTTTCCGTATCCCAAAATTTGTTGCAAGTAACCTCATCGACCGCGCAAGCGAAAATTTGTATATCAATTTACCCAAACTCAAGACCCATTCCATGGCGGGCGTCACGCTGGGCATAAAGAACCAATGGGCATTCCCCCAGCCCGCCGACCGCCGCGCCGATCACAATTATAATTTGGCAAGCAAATTGGCAGACGTGTTGGGGCACATCCGGCCCGACTTCACGCTTATCGAGGGTGTGGAAGGCACGATCCACGGTCATTACCCCGTAACGGCTTTCGCAGATAAATGCGTTCTTCCTTTTAAAACGCTTATCGGCAGCACAAATGTATTAGCCGCCGATTTGATGGGATTAAAACTCTTTGGCTTAACCCCCGATGAGGACGCCCGCCACATAAAAATCGCCTTGGACCGCGGATACGGCAACGGCGTGGAAAGCGTGGAGGACATAGAAATTATCGGGGCGGATGATTTCGTCCCGCCGAATCAGCCTCTCCCGTGGGATTTGTACCCCCAATTCCCGCCGGACGTCACCATTATCAAAGGCACCGAACGTACCTGTCGCGAAGGTTGCCAAAATAACCCGCTGACCCTGTTGCAAATACTGGCGTACGATTACGGCGGGAAAGGTGGCTTCACCATTGTCATGGGTAAGGGGCATTCCGATGAAACCATCGATGCCATCCAAGGACGCGTCCTTGTCGTGGGCAAATGTGCGATCAAGGAAGCGGGGGAATCACTCGTATCACGCCTCGGTAAAAAGAACGTCTATTTCAGCGGCCATTGTAACGATCTGTGCGCCACGACTAACGCACTGTGCCACCTCATGAAAGTCAACCCCCTCGTTATGGCCCCCATGCCCTTCCTTAAATCTATCAAATTATTATTGCAAGCAAAAATAAACGGTACCCAAGCGAGGATACCATTCTTCTTTGCGCATATGTTAAAGGTGGTTTAGCTTTCCTGCAGGGATTCCAGCTTGTTGATGATTTCCAGTGCGCTTTTATTATCAAACGATTCAAGCGCATGTCGGATTCCCAGCAACAGCGCGTCCGCGGCTTCGCCGTACGAAAAGTCGATATACGGCTTAAGCAGCTCCAACACGCTGACGCAATCGTATTCCTGTAAGGATTCCTTTAACCTTGAAAGAACTGCCGTTAACGCGGATAAATCGGCTGTTTCCTTTTCCCCCGCGTCGGTTATGGTAAATATCTCTTTCAAATCATCAAGCAATACGTTTATCAGCTTTCGGAAAATCGGATAATGTTCCTTTATATATCCGATATCGTTCCTTATTCCCGCGGTTTCCAATCGGGCGGCGTGGTTTCCCGTTTTGTTCGCGCCGATGTTGCGCATCGCGCCTTTTATGCCGTGGATTTCGATGGTAAACGCCTTAAGGTCATCCCCTTCGATATATTTATCCGTTTTTTCCAACGTTTCGGGGGTTAGCCGCGCGAAGAGCCTGACGGTTTGCACATAGGCGTCCGCATTACCGCCCATAAGCTCCAACGCGGCGTCCGCGTGTATATCCTCGATCCCTCTGATTAGGTCCAATGGTTTTGAAGAAACGCTATTTTCGGTTACGGTATGGGTATCGGCTTTTTTTTGCGCCCTTGCCGCACGTACCGTTTCGATGGGTTTCCTGTCACGTATCAGTTTGTTTAGGATGTCGTCCAGCTGTTGGATGTTGATGGGTTTTGAAATGAAGTCGTCAAAGCCGTTTTCGATGAATATTTCCATTTGGCCGATGACGGCGTTGGCCGTTAACGCGATGATGGGTTTATCGTACCCCATGTCGCGTATGATCTTCGTAGCCTCTACACCGTCCATTCCCGGCATCATGTGGTCCATAAATATAATGTCGTATTCGGAACCGTTACGGATTTTATTAACTGCGGTGTATCCGCTTGCCGCCGTATCGACATGTAAGCCGTAGGGTTTAAGCAATGCGGATGCTACGAACACATTCGCCTCAACATCATCGATAACGAAAACGCGGCCGTAAGGCATGTATTCGCGGTCGATCCTGGTGCGCTGCACCTTCCCGGCGAACTTAAAACTTTCCAAACTTTCAGCTATGTCCGCGCCAAGAATTTCATTGCTGACCGGTTTCTGCGTCAGGTAGACCGTAAAGGTAGACCCCACGCCGGGTTTGCTTTTACCGATGATTTTACCGTCCATCATATCCACGAGATTTTTGGTGATATTCATCCCCAACCCCGTACCTTCGGTGGCGCGGTTAACGTCGCGGTTAAATTGCGAATATTCTTCGTACAACGTATTTAACTGCTCTTGCGTCATGCCTTGACCGGTGTCGCTTATGGTAAATACAAGGAATATATCCCCATCGTCGCGCTCTTGGGAATACACTTCAAATGTGACGGTTCCTTTATCAGTATATTTAATGGCGTTGGAAAGTAAATTGTTCAATACCTGTTTAATACGCAATTCGTCTCCATAAAGGTATAGAGGCAGGGTCTCCGCCACAGTTACGCGGAAATCAATGGGTTTATCATCAATACGCATAGCGTTGAGGTGGATTGTGTCGTTTATCAAATGTGTTGTCTTATAGTTTGCGGGTACAAGCTCCAACTTACCCGTTTCAATCTTGGACAGGTCAAGGATATCATTGATAATCCCAAGGAGCATATGTCCGGAACTGAATATCCGGTTAAATGAATTTTTAATATCGCCGTTTATATCCTCGCGCTCCAGTTCAATTTCGGAGATACCGATGATGGCGTTTAACGGAGTGCGGATTTCGTGGCTCATGGTAGCGAGGAATTTGGACTTAGCCATGTTGGCTTCTTCCGCAGCCTTTTTGGAATCATTAATTTCGTTGATCAGGCGTATGTTCTCAAGGTGGGATTCGATGCGTTTAATTAAAACGGGCGCGGAGAAGGGTTTGTTAATAAAATCCACCGCACCCAATTCAAAACCCTTCATCTCCGATTCGGGATCGTTTTTGCCCGTAAGAAAGATGACGGGGATTTTACTGAGCTTTTCATTTTGTTTAAGGATTTCCAATGCTTCATAACCATTCATATCAGGCATTTCGACATCGAGCAAAATTAAATCGGGCGTGATTCTTTCCGCCAGCTTAAGCATTTGTTCCGCGGAGGGTATGGCATAAGGGATGTATGTACCGTCCAATGCGTTTCTGGCCGTTATACGGTTGACATCGTTGTCATCCACGATAAAAATCGTTTTTATATCCCGCACCCCCGTTTCAAACGGTAATATTACGATTATATGACAAGCCGAAGCGTTTTACAAATAAAAAAGATGCCGCTTCGTTTTGCAAAGCGGCATCCCAAATAAGTGTTATGGTTTTATCCTATTCCAAATATTTTTTCACTTTCGAAAGCAAAGTTTCGTTGTACGCGGGCTTTACGATGAAATCGCTGATACCTAAACGTATAGCCTTTTGGATGCGCTCGCGGGAAGAATTGGCTGTGAGGAAAATGATGGGCGTATCCTTATGGTCGCGTGTTCCGCGGATTTGCGAAGCCAATTGGAAACCGTCCATTTCGGGCATGTCGATGTCGAGGATGAACAATCCAATGGTTTGCGTACTGGTGATATCCAACGCGACACGACCGCTCGGCGCGCCCAGTGTCCTATAATGGCCGGAAAGCGCGGCGTTGACGGTGGTAAGGATTTCGGGCCTGTCATCCACGGCAAGTACGGTTTTTGTACTCACGTTTGGACTCGTACGGTATACGCGGTCGGAATATTCGCTCCGCATGACAGTGGCCTTATCCTTCGCGTTGGTGTAATGGCCTTTTTGTAAATCGCTGGCGATTTGCATCAGGTTTATTCCACGGTTTGAAATATCGCTGGCCAAGGATATGGCCCGGTCGTAATCCTGCGCGTCTATTAATTGGATAATCGCCGTTAGGTTACGTGCGGCTTCTTCAGCGTCTTCTACTTCGTTGGACTTGTAGGCCGAATCGGGTAGGTTTTGCGCTTTTTGCATTTCAATGGAAAGCAGGAGGAAATCCGCCATGGCTTGTTGCAACACTTTATTGGAATATTCATTTTTCCCGCTCCTGGAGGAACGCATAAGTGTTACGGTGTATGCTTCGTGCCGTTTGGCGCATACCGTTGTTAACATCTGTTGGATGTTCATCAACACGCTGTTAAACTCTGCCATGTTGTCATTGTTATAACTATTTTCCAACCGTTCTGTTTCCATGTCAATCTTGTCTACATACTTGTTTATCCCTGTGTGGATAGCATCCACGTTAGCTTGGTACGGAAGGAACAAACTTTTTATTCTCTTGAAGTAGCCGCCGTCTGTTCTCATGATGTAATAACCTCCCCTTTAATTCCTCATTTTAAATACGCTGGCCAAGCTGTGCATCATATCGGATTGGCTGGTCAATTCCTGTGCCGCCGCCGCCGCTTCTTCGGACGCCGCGGTCGTTTGGTGCGCTACATCGGTTATCGACGCCAATTCCTTCGTTACCATGCCGATTGCGTCGGCTTGCTCTGTGGACGCTGCGGAAATGCCCTTGATGATATCCGCTACCTTTGCTACGTTGCTTACGATTGCCTTCAACGCCTCGGCGGTTTGCTCCGCGGTTTTCGTGCCTTCGTTTACGCGGGAAATCGATTCCTCGATTAAAACGGTGGTTTCCCTTGCCGCGCCTTGGCTCCTGTTTGCCAGCGAGCGTACTTCATCGGCTACGACGGCAAAGCCGCGTCCGTGTTCACCGGCGCGTGCCGCTTCAACCGAAGCGTTAAGCGCGAGCAGGTTGGTTTGGAAGGCGATATCCTGGATCGTTTTGTTGATCGCGGTGATTTTAGCGGATGATTCTTTAATGCCTTCCATGGACTGGAGCATGTTCTTCATATCCTCGTCGCCCTTGGCGGCATTTTCGCGTGACTCTTCGGAAAGGTTTTCGGCGTGTTTGGCATTGTCGGCGTTGCGGCCGGTGCTTTCGTTTATTTGTACGATGGAGTTGTTAAGCGCGCTTACGGAGTTGGACTGCGTCATTGAGCCCGTAGCGAGTGCCATCGAGCTGTCGGAAATCATCCGGGCGCCCGCGGAGATTTGCTCGGCGGAGGTTGACATTTCACCGATTACCTTATTTAGCGTGTCAATAATGTGCACCATCGCGTTTTTGATTGCGGCGAATTCACCCACATATTCGCGGTTGATGGATTGATTAAGGTCGTTGTTGGCCAAAGCGTTGAGGATATCGGAGATTTCGGAGATGTAAGACACCATGTTGGACATAGTTGAGTTAACGGCGTTTTTAAGGTCGAGGAATTCTCCTTTGTAATTACCGGTAATGCGTTGGTCGAACCTACCTTGTGCGACTTGGGTCAGCACGCTGCCTGTTTCGGCGATAGGTGCGGCAATTTCCTCCATGAGTTGGTTAAGGCCTTTAACGATATTCGCCCATTCGCCCATATATTTTGTAGCGTTTGCCCGTACGGTAAGGTCGCCCACCAAGGCACCTTTCACCAGCATTTGAATATCGTCGCTGATGGAGCTGATTTCGTGGCGTACCGCGTCGAGGGATGTATTCATGGCGGCTTTTTTACCCGGTTTTTTAGGTATGTCGGCGGCGAAATTACCGCGGCCGAACTCGCCGATTACATTTAATATGCTCATGGTTTCTTCCGTCAGTTCGATGTAGAGGCGATTAATGTCCGTGGCTACGGATTTATATGCACCGTTAAACAGCGAAAGATTAATCCTCGCGTCGGTATTACCCGCGTCATCGGCTTGGGAAAGGAGATCTAACTCGCGGACGATGTTGTTAATAACTTCCACCACGCGGGAGAAGCTGAGCGAAAGCATACCCACTTCGTCCTGTGTTTTTGTGTCGATATTTACGTTCAAGTTGCCCTTGGATACGTTTTCCGCCACATCAACGAGTTGCATTAACGGCTTGCGTATCATTTCCGCTATTACGAAGGAAAGAACGAGCGAAAGCAACACGATTATAACGGATATGACAACAAACATCGTCCTGTACGTGGTTGCTTGCGTCGCCGTTTCGTCGCGCATTTCGTAGGATAATGCGATTTCGAAATTTTCCATTTCGGTTATGGCTTCGTCAAGAGTGGCGGACAATGCTTGCTGCGCCGCGTTATTGGCGATGATCGCCGCGGTGTCACCTGCGATGGCAAAGCCGATATTGCGATCGAGCAGGTTGGCCCTGTATTCGGAAAGTAAAAAGTTCAAGTTGTTCATCTTTGATATGAGCTGGTCCCTTTGCTGCGGGGTCAACGCATAGTCGTTTCTGGTTAGGCGCAAATAGGTTTCGATACGGCGGTTTATTTCGTCGTAAATGTTTGAGCTGTAGTTTCTGTGCGCGCTCAACTCGGTCACGTTACCGTTGTCGGCTCTGACGACCGCATTCAGCCTGCGTAAATCCATTACGTCAGTACTGATTTGCAAGATTTCCTGCACGCGCTGCTGCGAATACTCCAGCTTGTTTTGGTAGCTTTCGGAAATGGTGTTCAACGATAAGTAAGCGAACACCGCCAACACGATGGCAAGTGCGATGACGACGGCAAAGCTCAGGATTAATTTTGCTTTAATCCTCAAATTCTTGAACCACATAAGGTAATCATCCCTCTCCTGCAAAATTATGCTGATTATTACAGAATCTGATTAAAATGTCCAATGTTTTTTTAGTGCGCAACGGAACATTTTAACAAAACCGCCGGATGACCCGTCAGTAAATCATATTCACCCAATCCCGCCGGAATGAATACGGAACGCCGAGGCGGAAATACCGTTTCACCACCGGAATATTTTAGGGTGAGCGGGGTTTCCGAACCCTCGCCGCATACGTTGATGAGTATGTCAAATGCTTCGGGGTCGGATGTCAGCGATCGCGTTCCTTCCAATATATACTTGTTGACGGAGAAATGAGGACAAGTGATAACATCGGTCACTTCCTTGGGGATACATCCGTCGAAATCGATAACATCCATCGCTTGGTTGATGTGCAGCTCCCTCGGTTTACCGTCCGCACCCATACGCCCGTAATCGTATATGCGGTATGTTGTGTCAGAGTTCTGTTGTATCTCCGCCAGTGTAGTCCCGGGGGTAAGGGCATGAACCAAACCGGCGGGGATGTTGACCATGTCACCTGTTTTTACGGATAAATAATTAAGGCTTTCCGCTATCCCTTCATTTTTCATGTTTTGAGCGAAGGCTTCGCGGGTTACGCCGTCGCGTAATCCGATAATTAATTTCCCATCCGTAGGCGGTGTCAGGATGTACCACATTTCACTTTTACCGCTATCGTACAATGGATTGTCGATGCCGCTTTGCTTGCGTACATAGTTGTCATCGGGGTGTACCTGCACGCTTAACGTATCGATGGCTGTTATTATTTTAATTAATAACGGGAAACGCAGCACAGTGGCGAGACGTGTCCCCAAGGTTTTTGTGCGATCCATATCGAGATACGCGTCGAATGCCATCCCCGCGTATGGGCCGTTTTCAATAACGCTCATTTCGTTCGGGCGGCAGGATATGTCCCAACTTTCCTGCCCCCATATCATCTTCTTAATGATCGGTGTGAACAACAAAGGATAAAAATCCATTAACATCCGCTCCTTTCGCTTGATTATACCATGTCCGATACTTCCCATCGTAATTTTACTATGATATACTCCGAAAGGTTTGCAATAAAATATTTTATACAAAACGTCGGAGGCGTAACGCATGAACGTTATTAACATGGATTTGACGCAGGTAACGCAAGAGCAATTGGAAGAGAACAAAGTAAAGCTGACCGTTCAGGTGGACGCGGAGGCCTTTAAGGCAAGTCTGCGGACGGTTTACAACAAGAACAAGGGTTATTTCAACATACCGGGTTTTCGTAAGGGGAAGGCTCCGCGCGTTATCATCGAGCAATATTACGGCAAGGATGTATTCCACGAAGACGCCATTAACTTAATTATGGAAGACGCGTACACCTACGCGCTAGAAAAGAGCGGCATCGATGCCGTGTACCGCCCCGATGTAAATTTAGGAGAGGTAAGCGAAGCCGCGGGCATGCAATTCTTTACGGAGGTATATACCCGCCCGACCGTCACGGTCGACGGATATTACGGCCTTACCTATCCCATGTTGGAGCCGGATCCGACCGAAGACGAAATCCAATCCGCGTTGCGTGCCGAACAGGAAAAGAACGCCCGTCAGGTTTCCGTGGACAAAGCCGCCGAACTCCAAGACATCGTGAACATCAACTTTATCGGTTATGTGGACGGCGTACCGTTTGAAGGCGGCAAAGGCGAATTGGTGGACCTTACGCTGGGCTCCGGGCGTTTTATACCGGGCTTTGAAGAACAGTTGATTGGGGCAAAAACGGGTGACGACGTGAAGGTAAACGTGACCTTCCCCGAGGATTACGGTCATACCGATTTGGCGGGCAAAGCGGCTTTGTTCGAAGTGGAAATCGTGGACGTGAAGGCGAAGGAATTACCCGAACTGGACGACGATTTCGCACAAGATATTTCCGAGTTTAATACGCTGGCGGAATACCGTGCCGACATCACCGAAAAAATCCGTAAGAATAAAGAAGCTAACCTTGATAACAGCAAGCGTACGCATATCATGCAACAATTGGCTAAGCTGGTCACGGCAAATATCCCGGATGTGATGTACAAAGGGCGCGTCGAGGATATGTTGGACAGCTACCGCCGCCAAGTAGAAGCGCAAGGCATGGATTTTGAAAATTATTTGCGTTTTTCGGGTATAACGGAAGCGCAGCTAAAAGCCGGATGGCAAGGACAAGCCAAACTGGAAGTAGATTCTTCGCTCGCGTTAGGTTCGGTCGCCGATAAAGAAAATATTGAACTAACCATAGAAGAATTCACGGAAAAGTTCGGCGAAATGTCGGGTATGAAAGATGATGAGCTTACAAAGTTTATCGAAACCATGAACCCGCGCCGTAAGGCAGACCTTATGCGATCATTCCGCAACGAAAAAGCATTGGATTTCGTATTGGAAAAAGCAATCGCCACGGAAGAACCGTTTCCGATTATTGAAGGCGACGTAATCGACGCGGAGCCCGAAGAAAAACCCAAAGCAAAGCCAAAAGCAAAACCCAAAAAAAGCAAGGAATAACATTTTTTGCAAATTGAATAAAGTTGTGATAAATGATCTTCGGTACAATTTGTTCCGAAGTTATAACAGGAGGATATATACATGGCACTTGTACCGATAGTCGTCGAGCAAACCAATCGGGGGGAACGTTCCTACGATATCTATTCCCGTCTGTTAAAGGACAGGATCATCTTTATCGGCGAAGAAATAACGGAGGTCACAGCCAGCCTGACGATTGCTCAATTACTTTTCTTGGAATCCGAAGACCCCGATAAAGACGTTAATTTATACATCAACAGTCCCGGCGGCTCTACGACGGCGGGTATGGCTATTTACGATACGATGAATCTGATTAAATGTGATGTGGCTACTATATGCGTAGGTATGGCCGCCAGCATGGGAGCTTTTTTACTGGCGGGCGGCGCGAAGGGTAAACGTTCGGCTTTGCCCAATTCCGAAATTATGATCCATCAACCGACGGGCGGGATCGGGCGCAGCCAAGCTACAGACTTCCTTATCTATGCGGACCGTATGGCTAAGCTAAAGGAAAAATTAAACCGAATTATTGCCGAAAATGCCGGTCAAACCATCGAAAGGGTAACGCAGGATTCCGACCGTGACAATTTTATGACCGCGCAAGAAGCCCTCGAATACGGCCTCATCGATAAAATTATTATGCCGGGGGGTAAAAAATAATGCCCGGAAGGTTCGATAACGACAGGGGGCGTTGCTCCTTCTGCGGAAAACATCCCGAGGAAGTGGGGCTCGTCATCGCCGGTCCCGGCGTGTGGATTTGCGACGAATGCGTGGAATTGTGCGTGGCTACGATTGATGAAAAAGTAGGGGACAGCCCCGCATTCACGGAATCGTTCTCCTTACCCAAACCAAGGGAAATAAAAGCCTTTCTCGACGAATATGTGATCGGCCAAGACAGAGCCAAAGTGGCGTTGAGCGTGGCGGTGTACAACCATTACAAGCGTATCGCTACAGAACAAATGGGCGGCGCGGACGTTGAGGTGCAAAAGAGTAATGTCTTACTCATCGGTCCGACAGGGGTAGGGAAGACGTTACTCGCGCAATCGCTGGCGCGTTTTTTACAGGTACCCATCGCAATAGCCGACGCCACCAGCTTAACCGAAGCGGGTTACGTAGGTGAAGACGTAGAAAATATTTTACTTAAATTAATACAAGCGGCGGATTTTGATATTGAGCGTGCCCAACAAGGAATCATCTACATTGACGAATTGGATAAAATCGCACGCAAGTCGGACAATCCCTCCATTACGCGGGATGTCAGCGGTGAGGGCGTGCAACAAGCGTTGCTCAAAATACTGGAGGGTACGCTGGCTTCCGTACCGCCCCAAGGCGGACGAAAGCATCCGCACCAAGATTTTATCCAAATCGATACGACGAATATCCTATTCATCTGCGGCGGCGCGTTCAGCGGGCTGGACAAAGTCATCGAACAACGCTTGAATAAAAAAGTTATCGGCTTCGGTTCGGAAGTAAAAACGAAAGCCGAAAAAATCAACGAAGATGTACTTCAATATGTGCAACCGAGAGATTTGCATAAATACGGGCTTATCCCGGAAATGATCGGCCGTTTGCCCGTGGTCGTAACACTCAACAACCTTGACGAAGACGCATTGGTCACAATACTGAGCCAGCCGAAGAATGCCCTCACCAAACAATACGAATATCTGTTGGAACTGGACAACGTTTACCTCGAATTCGAAGAAGAAGCCTTGCGTGCCATCGCGCAAAAGGCACTCGAACGCGAAACGGGCGCACGCGGACTACGCGCCATCGTGGAAGGGATATTAACCGACATCATGTTCGATGTACCATCCAACGGAATGGTGGAGCGTTGTATCGTCACGCGGGAGACGGTCGAATCCAATTCGCCGCCGACGTTGGTGCTTAATGAAAACAGGCAACCTATTTACAGGAAGCAAAGCGTACGGAAGCGGCCACCGAGGAGAACCGCAGCGGGGTAGCTATGTTAAATAAAGCCAAGAAGATCCCGACCGCTGCCGTGATCGACATCGGATCCAACGAATTGCGCCTGCACATCGCGCAAGCGTTAACCGACGGAGAACGCGAAGGCGTAAAATATTTGGAAAGCCTTCATTACCCGTTAAGTTTGGGTCATGATACCTTCCACGTGGGTAAGATGCGGTTTGACAAAGTGGACAAAGCCTGCGATATCATCAATAATTTTTTAGTGGAGGCGAAGGGATACGGCATACGGCAGTTACGCACCGTAGCCAGCACCGCGGCCCGGGAAGCAACCAATATCAATTATATCTTGGATCAAATCAAAATAAAAACCGGCGTAACCGTGGAGGTAATGGACGAAGCGGATGAAAAGCGCCATATCTATAAATTGCTTTCGCATTACGCCGATGAAAACCTTAAGCAAAGCGCATTGATGGTTTACATCGGTACGGGTAACATTGGTGTAAGCCTGTTGAAGGACGGCAGGATACCGCGAAAATGGAATATCCCCGTCGGCAGTTTACGTATATGGGAATTATTCGGGCAATTACAGGAATACACGCGGGAATTCCATCGTCTGCTTGAAGAATATTTAACGGGTTTCATACAGCAGGTTAAAACGGGGATCCCCGAAGGGGTCGCGCATTTTATCGTGTGCGGACAGGAAATCGATATGATCGCAAAATTGACGAGGGCGGATTCCCATTCGCCCCTTTTTACGTTGCCGAAGGAACGTTTGTTGGATTTGTGTGAAAAAATTAAGTATAAAACCCCCGAACGCATCGCTTCCGACTTTGATTTATCGATTGAAAAAGCCGATTCATTGATGCCTGTCGCGTCTGTTTTGCAAAATCTTTTATCGTTGACGCAGGCGAAAACGCTGACCGCGTCACTTATGCTGCCTTGCGATGCGGTGCTGTTTGATATGTTGCACCCCAAACGATTTACCGCGCTTGAAAAATGGTTGACAAAGAGTACGAAGCTCTCGGTGCGTTTGTTGGCGGAACGTTATCATTGCGATATCGCTCACGGTAACCAAGTATGCGACCAAGCGCTGGCGGTATTCGATAAATTAAAGAAACTCCATGGATTGGGAAACCGCGACAAACAATTGCTGGCCGCCGCCGCCATGCTTCACGAGGCGGGTGAATACGTAAACAACCGTGATCATCACATCCATTCCTACAATATTGTGCGGGCGTCGGATATCGTCGGCCTTGGGGCAGGGGAAACGGAAATCGTCGCATTGATTTGCCGTTACCATTCACTGCTTACGCCCGGTGAACATGACCCTTGTTATGCGGCGCTGGACCGGGGGAAGAAGGTACGCGTATCAAAGCTGGCGGCGTTATTAAAATTAGCCGACGCGCTTGACCGCAGCTATTTGCAAAAATTTTCGCAAATCGAAGCTAAGTTGTTTGAAGGCGAGTTGGTTATTACCGTCCATACGCAATCCAACGCCGCCCTCGAGCAATGGGCGTTCGGCGAAAAAGGACAATTCTTTTCGGAAGTATTCGGGCTTAAGGCGCATTTAAAGGTGAGGAAAACATGATGGAGCAAACGGGCCTTTTTTTCAACCGCGAACAAAGCTGGTTGGAATTTAATGAGCGCGTGTTGGAAGAAGCGCAGGATAAAACGAATCCCCTGATAGAGCGTTTAAAATTTTTGGCCATCAGCGCGTCCAATTTGGATGAATTCTTCATGGTGCGCGTGCCTCCCCTTTGGCACGGCGAACGGCCGGACGTAACGGGGCTTACCCCTGCGGCGCAGCTTTCCGCCATACACAAACGCGTAAGCGTTATGCTTGCCAAACAATACAATTGTTTTACCCGCAGCCTGTTACCCGCGATGGAAAAGGAAGGCATAACGTTGCTAACGTATCAGCAATTGGACGAAAAGCAACGTAACTGCGTAGATACGTATTTCCACGAGGAGTTGTATCAAATTCTCACGCCGATGGCCATCGACCAAAGCCGACCGTTCCCAACGCTAAACAACCGAACGGTAAACCTGTTTATCGAATTGGGCAGGGACGGCGCCGCCATCCCCGTACGTACCGTGGAATGGGATGACGAGGACGGTCGTTGGCGTATTTTGGAGGAACGGACGGGCGGCTTACGTTACGCCGTGGTGCAGGTGCCGACGATCGTACCGCGGATATATACCCTGCCCGGGCACCACCGTTATATATTATTGGAGGAAATCATCCTCGCACATATCGACCGTTTATTTTTGGGGTATGAAGTGACACATACCGCGTTGTTCCGAGTAACACGCAATTCCGATTTATCCATCGACGAGGAAGTGGCGGACGATCTGCTCCTCGAACTGGCGCGCTCGATACGCGACCGCCGTTGGGGCGACCCCGTACGCGTGGAGATCGTTAATGCGAAAAAGGGTTTGAGCAAAGCCGCGATGGAACTGCTCGTAAAAACGCTCGGATTAACGCCTGAAAAAATATTCGAAATCAACGGCCCGTTGGATTTGACCGCGTGGATGCCCTTCGCGCAGAACCCCGACTTCGCCTATTTGCGCAATACGCCGATTTCACCGAAGCCTTCACCCGATTTCCCTGCGGATGAATGTATGTTTGATGTTATCAAAAAAAGGGATGTGCTGGTGCATCACCCGTATATGAACTTCGATTGTGTGGTGCGATTCGTGCAGGAAGCCGCAAACGACGAACGTGTGCTTGCGATTAAACAAACACTATACCGTATCAGCGGCAAATCGCCGATCATCGACGCGTTGATACAGGCGGCGGAAAACGGCAAGCAGGTAACGGTTTTGTTGGAAGTAAAGGCACGCTTCGACGAAGAGAACAACATCAACTGGGCACGTCATTTGGTGAAGACGGGCGTGCACGTCGTATACGGATTGATCGGACTTAAAACGCATTGCAAATGCTGTCTCGTCGTTCGCCGTGAGGACGACGGCATCCGCCGATACATGCACCTTTCCACAGGTAATTATAACGAATCGACCGCCAGACTTTACACCGATACGGGCTTTTTCACCTGCCGCGAAACCTTTGGCCAAGATGCTTCCATGTTGTTTAACGTGTTGACGGGTTATACGAAAACGACGGAATGGCAGAAATTCGCCGTCGCGCCCTCGACATTGCGATCTGCGTTATTACGGCTCATCGAAAATGAAATTGCACATGCGGAAGCGGGCAGCCCCGCCGAAATCATGGCTAAGATGAACGCGCTGACCGACATCGAAATGATCCAAGCCTTGTACCGCGCTTCGCAGGCGGGGGTAAGGATCCGCTTGCTGGTGCGCGGAATGTGCTGTTTGCGTGCGCGAAGCCCCGGTATAAGCGACAATATAACCGTTTCAAGCATCGTGGACCGTTACTTGGAACATAATCGGTTATATATATTCGGCCCGGCGCAACGACGGCGCGCGTTCCTTTCCAGCGCGGACTGGATGCCGCGCAACCTTGACCGTCGCGTGGAGGTTTTGTTTCCCATAGAAGACCCCGATTTGCAAGAAGAACTCGCCGAGCAACTCGAATTATCCCTCTCCGACAACGTGAAACGGCGCGAAATGCAACCCGACGGCACATACGCCAAGCCGAGCCGTCGAGGGAAACCCGCCGTACAATCGCAGCTGGAGCATCACCGCCGCACCGCTGACAAACACAAAAAAGTCGCAGAGGGGTAGCTTACATGGATACAAAAACGCAAAAAAAAGCCTTCGGATTACTCCTCATTGCCATCGCGTTGACCGCACTGGCAGGAGGGCTGTCCGAAGGCTTATACAGTAATTTCTATTTCGAGGTATATGATGTTTCCGCCGCGCAACGCGGTTTCATCGAATTCCCGCGGGAGATCCCCGGTTTGATCGCCGTGGTAATCATCTCATTGTTTGCGTTTATGGGCGAGATACGACTGGCCATCGTCGCGCAAATACTTTCTATCATAGGGCTTGTCCTCTTGGGTGTGTTTACCCCGCCGTTTTCGATTATGCTCATTTTTCTGTTCGTCAATTCGATGGGGATGCACCTGTACATGCCGTTGAAGGACAGTATATCGCTGAAGATCATCGGCTCCGAAAATACGGGGCAAAAGTTCGGTGTCGTCAATTCCGTACGGACGGCGACGGCGTTCGTCGTGGGCATCATTATTTTTTTCGGATTCCGTTCGGGGATATTCCATTTTGAAGGCAGGGTCGTACATATTTTCCTCATCGCCACGCTTTTCTTCGTAGGCGTCGTATTTATATTATTAAAAATACGTAAACTCATCGGCGACCCGCCGATCAACACGGGTAAGGGTAGGTTCCTTTTTCGCAGGGAATATAAATTCTATTATATCCTCGCTTCCTTGCACGGCGCGCACAAACAAATCGCGGGTGTGTTCGGACCATGGGTATTGATCGAAATCCTTTTGCGCCAAGCCGATACGATGGCCATACTGGGTATGATCGGGTCCTTTTTGGGTATCTTTTTTATCCCGATGGCGGGACGGCTTGCTGACCGATGGGGCGTAAGGACGATGATGTTTGTGGAAGGATTTTCATTCATTTTTATTTATGTTGCGTTCGGCGTGGTGAGCGGCGGATTATCGTCGGGTATGCTTGCCGTAGTCGGCATACCCGTAATCCTCGTTTATATCCTGTTCATCTTCGACCGCATGACCATGCAGCTAGGCATGATACGCACCCTGTACCTCCGTACCATCGCGCTCGACCCGTCGGAAATCTCTCCCACACTTTCCACCGGTATGAGCATCGACCATGTAATTTCCATCGTTGGCGCACTCTTGGGCGGGTTGGCTTGGGCGGCGTGGGGCCCGCAGTACGTCTTTTACATAGCAGCGGCACTGTCGATGGGGAATGTGCTGGTGGCGGCATGTTTGCCTAAGAAGGAAATAAAAAACACCCGCACATCGGAATAGCCGAAATACGGGTGTTATAAGATTGTGCGAAAAAGGATTTGAACCCTCGACCTTCTGACACGTCTTATGCGTTTTTTTGTTCGTCATACACCCTAAAAAGCCTGTGTTTATGCGGGTTTGGTGATTTTGCTTTTTATCCTTTTACCCCCTTATCGTTTACTTGTGTGTTAAAATAGTGTTAATTTTATCATGTGAAATACTCCGATAAACGCTCGATGCCTTTACGTTTTTCGGCATCGTCTACACTCGTATATATCCTTGCTGTGATACTTATATCGCTATGTCCCATTAAAACCGATGCCGTTTTTAAGTGTACGCCTTTCTTTGCTAAAATCGTGCAAAACGTATGTCTTAGTGAATGAATTGTATATCTCTCTACCCCATATTTTTTACATGTTTTATTGAACATCCTTAACAGACTGCGTGAATCCCTGTATGTTCCCACACATGATGAAAATAATATATTGTCTTGCGTAAATGGTATCCCAAGCCGATTATGTTTTTCCTCTTCATGTTTCTTATACGCTTCCATGTGATGCTTGATTGAATCTAAAATTGGAACATTACGCACTCCGTTTATTGTTTTGGTACTGCTTAAAACAGGTTTATACACGCCGTCAATGGTTAAATACTTAACGGATTTATTCACATGGATTGTTCCGCTATCCAAATCTACGTCTTTGTGCGTTAAAGCGAGGATTTCACCTTCTCGCAATCCGCTGAATATCGCAAACACGTATATGAAGTTATTTATGTTGTCATATACAGCCTTTTGTAATTTATTTATATCATCATCCGATAATGCTGTATTTATTTTCGTTTTATTATCTACCTTCGGCAATTCAACAGCATACAATGGGTTCTTTATAATTACATCCGTTTTTAAGCAGTATATAAAAAATTGCATTAATAATTTATGGACAGCACGAACCGTTTTTGCTGTGTTTGTTTCGATGAGCGTATTATATAACGCTTGTATGTTACCCGCACGTATTTCCGTCATACGCATCTGTGATAACCCACAATCGACAATTCGGCGCCTATAGTCTATTTCATACCGTGTGTACGTGGAATGTGTTACAGATGGCTTTAAGACGTTTTCAAACCATTCTTTGAATACCCGTCCGAATAAAGCCTTGTCATAATTCACAGCAAGGCCCTTGTTAATGTTCGCCATGTATTCGTCCCGTTTTGCTTCGGCCTCTTTTTTGCTTTCACCATAGAATTGCTTGCGGATGGGAATGCCGTCGGCATCCTTACCGACTGTGGCGGTCACACGGAAGTAGTTTAAGCCGTTAATAATCGTGTTTGTTTTCTTTGCCATCCTTATCGCTCCTTATGTTATGTTTAACCCGTTTAAGGTTATATTGCTCATATGTGATAGCGTTGATAGGTTGGTCATTCACAGCAATCGCAATTTGCTTTTGGTAATCGGGTGAAACATTCCCGACAATCGTTTTAGCTTCCCAATATTCCATAACCTCGACATCTGGCTTAATTATCCCCCGACTACAGCGGTACAGGTTCATACTCGGCGGGTACATGCACAAGCGACCGCCTTTTAGGATTCGCTTTTTCACCGATTGCCCGTTTTCCTTAATTACCTTTTCTACGACCGTCGTATGGTTCCCGATATTTTCAAGTACAACTTCATGTGTATCGTTCGTTATTTCCATGTCCGACAAATACGCCGTAAGGTATGCCCCGATATTGTCCACTTCCGTGAGGTTCGTCGTTTTTGTGAAGCCGTGGCCCCACATGGGAGCGATAACGTCATTGTTGTTGATATATGCTTTTTCCGCAGTATTTAACCTAAGCAACACATGACAATGCCACGCTCCGCGCCCTTGAGGCTCCACAATGTTTATATAATCGAAATCCTCGTATTTTCGTTTAAATCTTTTTATGAATACTTCGAAGTCCCGATACAACCTCTTTACGTCCGTCATGTTATCTGCGTATGTGAGAGTTATGAACAATTCGTTCGGTGCACCTGTAAAATTGTTGTTTATGATTTGTCTCATTTTCCTCAATGACCGCTTGGTGCTTTGGATTGACTCCCCACGATGTTCGCTGTTTTTACAATCGCGGATTTCACCAGTTTCAAGAAGCATGTATTGATTATTGGGTAGCATTTTTACGTATGTTTGCCCGATGGGTTCACGTGCCATCGTCATGATTTCCACGATATGGTTCATTTCCGTTACCCTTGCTTTCCAGTATTTTTCAACGGGTACAGGGTTATGTACTTTGGTTATGGTTACTTTCTTTTCGGTTTCGTTCATGTATTCACCTCTTTTCATGTAGTGGTAAAACGGCGTAATGTATCCATATAATCAAGTTAATAAAGAATAAGTGATATCGTTCGGTATTCCCGCGCGCGCATCCTTGCCGTACCCGCAAGAAAATCTAAAGGAGCAAACTACGCTCCTTAAGATTTTCTAGCACGCCCGAGTTCGCAAAGAGCGCGAACCCGCCCGTGGGATGCGCGCGCGGGGGTCTGTTTGTTGGCTCCATGTGGTTATCCTTCAAAATCATAGGAATCATCGTTAAAGCAAAAATAACCGCATAACCATCCACTTAACAAATGACGGCTCCACGGAGCCCAAGGGCTCCCCGCGGAGCCTCCCTTTCGCTTTCTTTCCCAACTATGCTGGTTCCGGCACCTAAAACCCTATTCATGGCTACTGGTCTGGACTCTACGCGCTTTCGCTTGTCAATATGTTGGCGTTATTAATGGGTTTCACGGTTAGCGGCCCTTCGGCCTTCCAACGGACGGACGTTTAACTGCGCGGTGAACGCAAAAGGGTGTTCAAGGAAGCGACCTTGACGAGTGCGGTTGCTTTAGGCTTCTTTCGGCCTGCGGTCTCCCCGCATCCCTGCTGGGGATGCTGTATATCGGTTTTCCGCAGGTCTTACCCTTTTCGCCTGTTCGTATTCTTCTACCTCACTTTCATTAATTAAGAGTCGCCCTGCCGGTTTTATTGCTCCACTTCCTCTTCGATGCATGAAAGCGAGGGCTGTTCCGTAATCGCAACCCCAACGTTCCATAATGGCTGTGGTGTTTAGGTAGGTCGGCTTTCTTTTATTTTTTTCCATCCATCATTCCTTCCTCCATCCACTTTATTAGCATTTTCAACACTTCTTTTGCTTCATCTTCTGTTAGTTCGTTTAATGCTTTCAATACTTTTTCTCTTTCTTTTTGCATGACGATCCTCCTTCTTACACCGCTACGTTAAATTGCTTGCATAACGCTTTTACGAGTCGATGCGATTCCTCAACTATATTCATCACTTCGATGTTACCTGCGCCGTTTGGTTGATTGTCAATGCGATACTGGCCGCTTTCGGTTACAATGTGCGGCACTTGATTGGTTCGTATCATGTTCATCACGGTTTTATAACTTAAACCGCTGACACGTTGATATTCGGACACAGGTATAAATCTTTTCTGCTTTTGCATGGGTTCACCTCCTTTTGCATACAGCATTAATATGTGCTTATATGGTGCTATTATATAGACCACAATAATCCTGTCAATACCTTTTAGGCCTATTTTACTTTTTTATTTTTCTGTGCTATTCTTCACGTATAAAAGGGGGTTTCCGTATGTCAATCGGTGAAAAAATAAAACTCGCTAGAACCAAAAAAGGCTTAACGCAAACTGCATTAGGCCATTTATGTGGTATTAGTGATTCTTATTTACGCAAGTACGAAAGTGACAAGATTAAACCAAAGTTTGAAATGGCAACAAAGATTGCTAAAGCCCTTGAAGTTCCCGTGACATATTTATTAAACGTTGATGATATGGTTAGCGATGGAATTGATACCCTTAAGCCGCTAGCTTCCAAATTGACAAATTCATTTTTAGATATGAATGTCGATGAAGCCGCCATGATGCGCTTCCAACTTCAAGGTATAATGCAATTTTTTATTTTAAGCATTCGCGGGATTGACCCTGCACTTAAAGACATGGCTGATGAAATTGATTCTTATTTTGGATATATGCTTGACAAGTATAATCTTAAAGAGGCTCCATTCTCCGATGCCGATACCAGTAAACTTCTCGCTAGTCTTTCCAATCTTACCCAAGTGTTTAAATAGTGTTAAATTCATTTTTTCCTTGAATTACAAAACCCCGAGAATGTTGATTTCTCGGGGTTTGTTTGTGCGAAAAAGGATTTGAACCCTCGACCTTCTGATCCGTAGTCAGACGCTCTATCCAGCTGAGCTATTCGCACACTTCGCGTACGCGCGAGGGGGAGTATAGCACAGCCTAAAACGGGGCGCAAGTTTTTATTGCGAATTCAAGTTCTCTTTTCTTCCCAACCCGTTTAGTAAAATAATCACGATCATAAACAATCCCAACAAACCGAACACGGGATATACATACGCCACGATCCGCGAAAAGCCGATGTGCGAAGCCCCTACACCCGCTAAGCATAACAATGCGGCGGCTGTTTTTTTATTGCTGAGCCGTCCGCCGGAATGCGAATGCAGCCATTGCAATACCGCGAAACCGTTACACGCGGCAGTGGTCAAGAGTGCGCTGATCAAAACGCCGAGGTACAGCAGGCTGAAGAACGTACCGTAGTTGACGACGATCGATAAAAGAGGGATTTCGATGTTGACCACATCCGTGTAATACAAAAACAGTGGCAACGCAAGCGAAAGCCCGAGCAGCGTGATCACGCCGCCACCCAATATCCCGCCCCACGCGGCGTCGGATTTTTTCGTCGCAAGCCGTGAAGTGGCGGCAAGCACGGGTATACCCGTCACGAGGTTGTACGAAGCGTAAACGACCGCCGCCGTAACCCAGCTCGAAGGCAAGCTGCCGAACATGGCGAAGGCGGGGCGCGACGCGGCGAGGAATGAATACAAACCCACAAAGAAGCCGCCAAATATCATCAACGGCGCAAGGAAAACATTAATCTTAACGATGCCGTCCAAATC
Source organism: Defluviitaleaceae bacterium (assembly GCA_009779755.1). Lineage (GTDB taxonomy): Bacteria > Bacillota > Clostridia > Lachnospirales > WQUN01 > WQRX01. Next base: position 114,260 of record WRDO01000002.1, read on the forward strand.
GAAAAGCAGGACAAGGAATACGGCCAAGCCCACGATACCCGCACCAACCGTAAAGGGTATACCGAAAGCCTGCCGCGAAACGGCCCCCGCTCCCGCCAACATCGCAACGAACAGGCAAAACAAAAACGCAGCTACCAACCATTCCGTAGCGATACCTAAACGCTTGCCCAGTAAATGTTTCATTAAACCGCTGTAGGTATAGACCCCTTCGCGGCGGCATATTACTAGAACCGACCAACCCGTGAGCGCGAACAGCACGCCCGCTATGACCAATCCCACTGCACCCAACGGCCCGAACCCCACGAAATAACGTAATAGCTCCTGCCCGCTTGCGAACCCCGCGCCGAGGAATACCGATGCATACACCGCCGCGATTTTTATGCCATTACTTATCTTCATTAAGAAACCCCCGTATACATATTCTATAAAGACATGTATATGGGGGTGGGGTTTGGATTATACGTGGATAACTAGAGGGCTTTTACTTGGTTATACATATCGATATATTCACCGGCGACGGCTTGCCATGAAAAATCGTTGCTCATGGCATTCTTAACCAATGTATCCCATTCCTGAGAACCGTACAGGGATAACGCTTCGCGCATTGCCCACATCAGGCCGCTGGCTACGAAGTCCTCGAAAACGAAGCCGTTACCCGTCCCCGTCGCGGGGTTGAAATGCTCCACCGTATCGGCTAATCCGCCCGTCTTGCGTACGACGGGGATGGTCCCGTAGCGCATGGCGAAGAGCTGCCCCAATCCGCATGGCTCGTACACAGACGGCATAAGGAAAATATCGGCCCCTGCGTAAATCCGTTGCGCCAACGTGCCTTCATACATGATGCACGCGGAAACCTTATGCGGATATCGCATGGCGAAATTGCGGAACAGGTTTTCGTATCGCCCTTCACCCGTACCCAATACGACGAGTTGGATGTCCATATTCATCAATTCTTCCAAGATGATGGCGACGATATCTAATCCCTTTTGCTCCACCAAGCGCGAAATAATGCTGATAACGGGCATGTTGCCTACGGGAAGGTTTAAATATTGTTGCAAAGCGTGTTTGTTGGCGCGTTTCTTGTCCATTTCCCCGATCGTAAAATTCACGAAAATGCGCGGATCCGTTGCGGGGTTATATTTCGAATCGTCGATGCCGTTGGTGATGCCGAACAGGCGGCTATGCTCCTGCCCGCGTTTGCGCAGCAGCCCATCCATGCCGTAGCCGTAGGCGGGTGTTTGGATTTCACCCGCGTAGGTCCTGCTTACGGTAGTGACGGCGTCGGCGTGTAATATACCCGCTTTCAGGAAGCTGATGTTACCGAAGAATTCCAAATCGCCTCCGGTAAAATAACCGTCGTTGAGCCCTACGTTCCAAAGGACATCGCGGCCGAATACGCCTTGGTAATGCAAATTGTGTATCGTGATAATACTTTTTATGTCTTTATAAAAGGTAAAGCCCCGGTACACATCACGTAAATACGTGGGTCCGAGGCCTGTATGCCAATCGTTGAAATGAATAATATCCGCTTGGAAGCCGATAACCCCCAGCATTTCGATCGCAGCCTTCGAGAAAAAAGCGAAGCGTTCGAAGTCGTCCCCATACCCGTAGAAGGTATCGCGGGCGAAATAATAATCGTTTTCGATCAAATAAGTGGAATCGCCGTCGCCGTGTTCGTTTATCGCGAATATATTTGCTTCCTGCGCGCGCCAAGAAAGGTGTACCATAAAATTACCGACATGGTGGGCGTCCGTGAGTAATTCGGGTCGGATGGTTTTGTATTTAGGTAAGACGACACGCATGTCCACCCCGGCCGTCCGCAGCGCTTTGGGAAGCGATCCTGCGACGTCGCCCAGTCCGCCCGATTGTGAATAGGGTGCCACTTCCGCCGCTACCAGCAATACTTTCAGCATTTTATCCAAGACGTTCACGCTCCCGCGCGAAATTATAGTATTAATTGCATAAAATGTAAAGAAAAACGAACCCCCCGTAAAACCTGTAAAAGGTTATGAGGGGGGGGATCGCATCAGGTGCCACCCGGATTTGAACCGGGGGTAATGGAGTTGCAGTCCAATGCCTTACCGCTTGGCCATGGCACCGTTTTATGAGAAAACCCGCAAATGTATGCGGGTTTCTTTTTGCTTGACCCGTAAGGGAATCGAACCCTTATCTCAGCCGTGAAAGGGCCGTGTCTTAGCCGTTTGACCAACGGGCCGTTTGTCGCGCACGGTGCATTATATGAAAGGGAAGGGGATGTGTCAACCTTTTTCACAAAAAATTATCGGATTTCATATCATGGGTTTGATATGTTTGATTGGAGGGACAATATGCCATTTTCGAGCCGGCCGCCGAGTCCGCTTTTCGCTCGCCGAATGATGCGCTTACGCGAGGAGCCGTATGTATATGAACCAGCGGAGGAAACGGAACAACGGGAATCCGCCATGCGTTTTTTCCCGTTGGAACCGGAAGGGGAAAATAAAAATCCCGCGCAGGGCAGGCAACGCACGGTTAATCCCTTAGCGCATCGGCAAAATCCTTTAAGCCCTCATTCCGTAAACATGGCGGGGCAACGAATGCCGCAAATGCCGCAAATGAACCAACCGCAACAACCGCAAAAAAATCGCATACCGTATAATCAAATACCTCAACCGGAGGAAGTCAAGCCATCCCCCGAACGCGCCGTGGAGCAATTCTCGCGTATCAATAAAAATCTACCCGACGGCGTGCACTACGAACCGTTGGATGAACAAACGTTGAAATTACTGCGTGAAAAAGGACATTTACCGGCGCAGCAACCTTCACCGAAACCGACACCGATGCCGTCCCCGCCGGCGCCACTGCCGCCGGTTCAACCGCAAACCCAATCGACGGGAATACCCTTGGAAGCGGCCGTTATAATAGAGGGTTTGTTACAAAACAGCCGAAACGCGCAAATATTTTATACCCATATGGCCAAAACCGCCGAAAACGGGGAAGCAGAAGGGATATTTACCGCGCTTTCGATGGAATGCAGGGCCCAAACCGAACAATATAATGCGATGTTGGCTCGGTATTTCAATCGCTCCTTTACGCCGAACGAAACGGAAATCAATACCCGGCTATCCTATGAAAAGTCCCTAACGTTGGCCCTTACAGAAGAGAATAAGGCAATCGATGTTTTATCCGGTTTGCTGTATACCTTCACCGACGCGGAAGCCGAAAGGGTTTTGCAGCGTATTATCAATAAAAAAATTGCGGGATACAATCGGCTGCTCATGCTGGAAAGGGTCAAATGAAGAACAAAATGACGGGCAAATAAGGGCATTACGCTTGACGCTATGTTCCCCTACCTCTATAATGCCGCAATGGAGGGAGGTATAAACATGCAAAAAACAAAAATCGGTATATCCGTTGGTCTTTTTGCGGCAGCGTTATATTTTATCGGGTTAATCGGGCCGACGCCGTTGGTGCTAGCGGTTCTTTATGTGTTCTTTGCGGAAGAAGACGCGTGGCTTAAGAAAGCGGCAGTGCGGGCAGTGGGCGTTGTAATCGCGTTTGCGGTCTTATCTTCGTTGCTCGGATTGTTAAATCATTTACTCCATAATTCAACGGGTTTGGTTAATAATGTCGCGTTTTTATTCAATCAAAACGTCAACTTGGTTGAAGTGCACCGTGTAATCAGCATATGCCAAACAATCCTGCGCATTACGGAAATGATCATACTCCTTACCTTAGGTTTTAAGGCATTAAAACAAAACACCATCGGCTTAGGTCCCGTGGATAAGATTATCGACAGTAATATGTGATTGTTTACCAAAAATATAAGTTTGAAATCGTAAATAAACGATTAAATTTATCAAATTTACAACCCCCAAAAACCCTGTGAGATTTGATTTCACAGGGTTTTTGAGTCTTGCGGAGGTTCGGAATGCCCGTTGTTTACGTTTTTTCCCTGTGTGGAAAAGGGGTATAGGGGTTTATTTCTTCATCCCCCGGATGCGCTTTCCATATAGGTTACCGTTTAATTCTTTTTAACGCAGGAATAATAATTTCATTAAACCGCAAATCCAATGCTTTTTTCAAATAGTCCTTGCGAACATCAGAAATGCAGGGTGTTGAATCAATAATGCCATGTATTTCGTCCATGTCAATTTTAGGGGCAATTCGCAATATTGCACTTGCCAAGGCTTCCGGCGGATTGGAAAATATATCGTGATAATAAACCTTTTTGTTATTCATATAATAACATGATACACGATTATATTCTTGATTCTTAAAGTCCACGGGATCAGTCAACAGAAGTGCCATTTTATCATCATCAACTAGCGCAGACAGGGCAGAACCGCAGTCATACACAGGGGCAAATTTAATTTCTCCGTCATTGTCAATCACACCCCAGTTGTCAAAATGTCTGTCCGAATTACCGATTAGACAATCCACGACAAACATATCCCAAAAACGGTCTAATATTTCGTCTTTATTTTTGATGATGTTGCTTCGGTTGATTACCTCGGTTACGCTTTCGATGGTTATGCCGGTTTTGCCCTCCACCAAAACTTGATTGCCCAACTTTCCAAATTCATACAGCGTTGCACCGTTTTGCGTAAAATCCTTGCAACCCACGACGATTTTCCGTTTACCGTTCAAGTCTGTGTAATACCCAAGAGCAGTTTCTTGGGCTTCCATTCCGCAGGCACGGAAAATGCAACAGCCGATATGTTCCGAATACTGGTTGTTCATATAGCTGAGAAGGTTCTTCTTTTGACGTATAGGGTCGGGGTACTTTATCATGTACACTTCATTCTCGTACCGAATGGTCGTTTTTGCTTCCGAACCTGCAAATTTGTTCAGCAATTCATCACCTTTATCAAAATTAATCAATATACAGCAACTCCTCCATATGCTCACGAAGCTCATGAGCCGTTGTGCCTGTGATTGCTCCTTCAAGCGCACGGTGTTTTATGGTAAAAAACAAATCTTCGCCGTGCTTTTCTAAGGCGAAACGTTTGCTTTGGGTTTTGTCGTTTATATATTCGTTGTGTAGATTGTAAAATGTTGTTAAGTCATCAAGTAATCCAAGAATATGGCTAAAGTCAATTGGGTTATATTTATAACTTGCAATTATCATACGGTCACCTCGTTTATGCATTAAATTCACATCGGGTTTAGGGTTAAACTTCACTCTTCAATATATCTAAAAATGTTTTATTGCGGGCAGATGCATCAGAAATAAGTGTATTGAAATCAAGCACAAAAATATGTGCCTTTAATTTATCATAATATCTATGATATAACTTGTTTTCTTCGCCAGATGCAAATAATCTGTCGAAATCTTGATTTTCTATTGTAGCCGTAAAATCATCATCGATGGTTGTGATAATATATCCCCATACTTTACATACATCGGAAATATTCCGACGAATAATATTTATATTGTTTGGAAGCTCAGAGATAGATTTATCCTTCTCATTTTTATCTGCGTGAGAGCCTTTTAGCTCAATCATTATCAAATCTCTACTTCCATTTATTTTGTTAAAGAAAATGCTTAAATCAGGTCGGTTGTTTGTTTTATATGTTTCGGTGTTTTTTGCTTCAATATCATCTATAATCTTTTTAACTGTCGTGTCGCTTGCCACATAGGAGTATGTCATAAATTTATCATCTAATAACCAAAGGTTGCTCAACCAATGCCTACCTGTATAAGAAGCATCAGTCATTCGTTTCGGCATAATTAAATTGTGAAAAAAACTTCTTTTTTTGAATCGTCCTCTATTCCTTTACGCAATGCTACTATGATACTGTTTCGATATTGGATATATTCACCAAGTTCTGCTAGAGCGACGTCAGAAACCTCGTTAACGGAATTTAGTAATTCTTCGTTCCCTACATCTTGTTTTTTCAAAATATTATTAAATTTAGATTGAACCGCTTCTTTCTTTTTTGCAAACTTAATACAAGCATCTTTCAGTAATGAATCAACACTTTTAACTATTTCATCATTTTCTCTTATTATTGATGCAAGATATGGCATTCTTGCAATTGCTTCTTTAATAGTTTTTTTATTCAATTCTTCAATTTCAGGATAACGCTCTTTTATAATTCCTTGCATTTCTCGTATTGTACGAGGCCTTATATCCGAAAACAGTAAAGGAACAACTAAATTTCTATCCTCATTTACCAGCAATTCAATAAGACCATTTCTGCTATCACTATCCTTGTCATCAAAATAGTCTGAACATAAGAGCATTCTAAAAGAATCCCTATTTGGCAAGGAAGCAGAAAATCCTAATTCACCGCTACCCATAGCTTGAGCAGCTCTGTTGTTTGCACAATAGTACCCTTTTTTACTATTCTGCGCATCATCAAAAAAATGATAATATAAGATAAAACTATATTCTTTCGGGGGAGTAAATAAATCACTTTGAATTATAAATGTTTTTGATGTTAAATCAGGAATGTTATCATTAGTTAAATGTTTAGAAGTACCGTCAATGCAAAATGTTATTCTAAACTTCTTTCCATCGTTCTTTAATAAAAACAGCTTTACAAGAAGGTATTCTCTAACACTTTCAAATAGCTCTTCTAGGTTGTCAACTATTCGCTGTTTATTAAAATTTGAAGTGATATTTGTAAAAGTAATGGTCGTTACATTATTAGAAATATCACTTTTTTGTTCAATTTTAATATCTTCTTCTTCAAAATCAAACGAAAAAGGAATACTTATCTTTTTGCCCTCGGAAGCAATCACGCTTTCAACTAGGATGTTTCTAAAAACACTTAGCCAAGTAAACCTACCACTACCCTTACAACCAAGAGAAATTTTGTTATCAGTCCATAGTTCACAAAATGCTTTTCGATTCTTTTCTGTAAATCCATCGCCATTATCCATAATACTAAACCCAGTTACTCTATCATCAGAAACATCTTCAAGTAAAAGTTGAGATGCATTCTTGTGGAATGTAACAGTTATTTCGGTTGCATTTGCTTCAAGCGAATTAGATATAGCCTCATAGAGAGGTTGTAAAGTTTTTACTTGTTTGCCTAAATTTTTTACAACAGAAGATATTGTGGTGTAGATTCGTCCTTTCATGGTGAAGCTCCTTTCGCAGGTTGTGTAGATGTTTAATTAATGCTTGAAAACGTCTCTTTTGCTTGGACTATATCTATAATTCCTGTGCCATATAATGCACTATCTAAAATTTACACTTGACACGTCAAAATACAAGTCGATGAATGGTTGGATTGCAATTTATGAATGCAAAATTTTACAAATTTCATGAGCTTTTTTCCATTATTAATGACTGATACCGCTCCATCAAATCCGCAACTCTTTCTGCTTCACTGGCGAAGCCCTTTCCGTATGCGGTTTTTACAGCGGAGTCCAACTTGTTATGTGCCTTCTTCAAGTCTGGTGGCATGTTTGTGTATATATTGGCTAGATTTTCACCATGAACAAAATGAACCTCACGTACTTCAAGTATAACTTTTGCGGCAACTTCAATGGCTTGTTTTTGCTTGTCGTTGGGGGTAGGCCACGGGAAGTTGTTGTATACAATCCCAGCAGAATAGCGATAATCGCTTTTTAGCCTACCACAAACAGCACGAACCCAAGCCATATGCACATTAGAAGTGAGCATGCCAAAATGATAAAGCGTTGCACCCGGTAAAATCATTGTAGAATCAGAAGCAATTGTTTTTTGCGTTAAAAAGCCAATGGGGATATATTCTCTGTTTTCGGAAGAAACACGCGGGATGAGCAAGTAGTCACCTTCAAAGCGACGTACTTCGCCAAAAAGAGTGGGATAATCAGCTAGTTTCTTTGTTGCATCCCGGGTGCTATCTTGTCGCAGCTGTTTAACATTATTAACACGTTCAAGGACCAATGGAAGTTTTTGCAATTCTGAAGACAATATACCATCCAACCAAAGGCACCAGCGACTTACATTATTAATAAATTCATAACTTCCAACAAATGGACGGAACCACTTCGCTGCGTTTGGTTCTTGTGTTATAAATGCGTTTTTTTCATCATAGTTAAATAAGAAATTACCGCCGTCATTGGGCATATTACCGAATATCATTAATGGTACATCACAGAAAGGTTTTTTTCGATTTTCAATAAACACATCGGGCGCAAATATAAGGTATGCGTTTATATTTTCAACATCTTTTTCAATGTCATCTTCAAAAAGTCGCCGTTTTGTTATTAATTGTTCAAGGCTAAACCCAACAATCACACAATGAACAGCAGCTTTACCCCTCGCTGCACTCGTCCATATGAAGGTACGGTAAGCAAAATCAATTTTTATTTTGTATTCTTCCATGAGCGTTTTCCAAACAATTGCGGTTTGTTCACCTTGCGTAATGGAATTTGTAGAAACCAGTGCGGCGCGAATTTTCGGGTTGTTTAACATCAATTGCGCCGCTTTGTAATACCAAGCAGATACGAAATCCAAATTGCCGGAACCCTTTACAGGGTTACCGGCAGGGTCAACAACAACAGACACTAAATCGACTTTTTGTTCCTTGGTCATCAGTCGTGCACCATAAAATGGCGGATTACCCAATATGTAATTTAATTCATGCGCTGGACAAACTTCATTCCAGTCAGTTGTCAGTGCATTTGCATGAAAAATAACAGCTGCCTTAGTTAGTGGCAGCCGTACATAATATTCGCCTAATGTTTTTGATAATTCCATGTTGCATTGGTGATCCATTAACCACATACCCACGCGCGCTATTTCACAAGCCAGCTCGTCTACTTCAATACCATAGAATTGGTCAACGTTTATTTTAGACGCTTCTTCGGCATGGGTTATTCCTTGGTATTTATCCTCTTCGTCAATAGTTATTCTTTTTTGCAAGGCTACCAGTATTTTAACTTCTAATCTGCGCAATTCACGATAAGCAATAATTAAAAAATTTGCCGTTCCACAAGCAGGGTCTAGGAATCGAAGATTTGCCAATTTATCATGGAAGGATTTTAATTTTCTTGCGTTGCTTTTTATTTCTTCAAATTCGGCATTTAACGAATCCATAAATAACGGATTGATTGCTTTTAATATGTTTGATTCTTCCGTGTAGTGCGCACCTAGTTCGCTGCGTTCGTCTTCATCCATAGCGGCTTGAAACATACTTCCGAAAATAGATGGCGTGATAAATCCCCAATCAAAGGTGCAGCTTTCCAATAATAACTTGCGCATTTCTGCATCAAAAGCGGCCATAGGCAATACTTCGGCAAACAAATCCCCATTTATATAGGGGAAAGCGGAAAGCCTGTCCTCAATTTTTAAACGGTCTTTCTCCGCTGTGTTTAACCTTTCAAATAAATCTGCAAGTGTTCGTGCCAAATCTGAACCGTCAGTTTTGGTGTCGGCAATTAATTCATGAAATGTGTTTTTGGAAAAAATACTGGTATCATCGGCAAACAAGCAGAACAGCAGTCGCACAAGATATTGCTTCAACTTGCGTCCCGTGTAATTTATAGATTTCATTTTTTGGTACAGCTTCTCCATTTTTTCTGCTGCGGCAAGTGATACCTTTTCATTTTCAGGTGGAGGCGTCCACACCACCCCGGTCATAAAACCAAAAACCTCTACTTGAGAGGGAAGTTCAGCCAATGAAAAAATTATATCTGTTCCTTCAATTAAATCATACAAGTGAAAGCGGGTAAAATCGCACACTAAAATATACCGTGGTAATTCGTGTTCTTCTATGCCCGGAAAATAATCAAGTGCTTGGGTAAAAGCCTTATCCAAACTTTCGCCTGCGCTTTTATGTTCTATCAAAAGTACGCCCGGCCAAAACATATCTATGCGCCCACGGCGTTCCCCTAATTTTTTTACATTGTATTGAAATGTGGCGGTACGCTTGCGGCTTATGCCAAACACTTCAAAAAATTCGTTCCAAAATGTTTGTTCATCGCTCATTTCAGATGTAGCATTGCGCCATTCATAAGCAAAAGACGTTGCCCTATTGCGAATTTCAATTACACCTAATGCCATGCGCTTGCCCACCTTTCGTTAAGATTGCATGAACAATATAACATATGATGAGGACAAAGATATATTAAATATTGGGATTTTTAAATTAACGAATACTTTAATTTTTATGCCTTTATGTATATGCACATGTAGTTGGGCAAAAATAGGTATGTCTGGGTATATTTTTTCGAGTTGGTATAAAATGAGTATATTTTGTTATGAAAAAGGTTCGAAGGAAAATCCCTTCGAACCTTTTTATATTGGATTGCGGAGGCTGGATTTGAACCAACGACCTTTGGGTTATGAGCCCAACGAGCTACCAAACTGCTCCACTCCGCGGCGCGAGGGGTATACTAACATGTATAAGCGTAAGACGCAAGCATTTTGATAGATTTTTTATTGATCTTACGTCAACATACTGTAATTGGGCGATTCACGCGTAATTTGTATGTCGTGCGGATGGCTTTCGCGCAGGCCGGCCATGGATACGCGTACGAGTTTTGCTTGGTCGTGCATTTCTTGTATCGTGCGGCAACCGGCGTAGCTCATGCCTAAAGTTAAACCGCCCAGTAGTTGGGTAAGGACGTCGGCGACGGGACCTTTGTAGGTAATGCGGCCTTCCACACCCTTGGAAATGATGACGCCCGCGGGGCTGGGATAACCGGCTTCGGACAAGTCGGGTTCGTCGTAGTCGGCGGAGGATTCCATGCCGCGGTAGGTTTTGTATTTGCGGCCTTGAAAGAGTTCGGTTGTGCCGGGACTTTCCTCGCATCCGGCAAGGAGGTTGCCCATCATGCAGGCGGATGCGCCCGCTGCGATGGCTTTTGAGATATCGCCGGAATAACGGACCCCCCCGTCCGCGATGACCGTTACGCCCGCGGACCGCGCTACGGCCGCGCAATCGAGCAGCGCGCTGATTTGCGGGATGCCGACGCCCGCCACCACGCGTTTGGTGGAGACGGAGGAGGGACCGATGCCTACTTTTATAATGTCCGCGCCCGCTTCGATGAGGGCCTTGGCCGCGGAAGCGGTTGCGATATTACCCGCGATGAGGGCGATGTGCGGGAAATCGGATTTGATTTTTCGTATGGCGGTGAGGACGTTTTTCGCTTGGCCGTGCAGCACTTCGAGCACGATAACGTCAGCCTTACGTTTGACGAGGGTTTGTACGCGCTCCATGTAATCGTCCTTGATACCGACCGCTGCGCCTACGAGCAAGCGCCCGTGGTTATCCTTCGCCGACATGGGGTATTTGATGGTTTTGTTAATATCCTTTACGGTGATTAGTCCCTTAAGGTTACCTTCGCTGTCCACGATGGGGAGTTTTTCCACTTTGTTGAGCACGAGGATTTCCTTGGCTTCCTCCAGCGTCGTACCAATGGGTGCGGTGATCAGGTTTTCCTTGGTCATGACTTCATAGATCTTTTTTCCGTAGTCCTTTTCGAAGCGCAGGTCGCGGTTGGTGATGATGCCGACCAGCTTGTCGTGCTCGGTGATGGGTACGCCGGAGATGTGATAGCGGTTCATCAGCTTTTCCGCTTCGTATACATAATGGTTGGGTGAAAGGGAGAAGGGGTCGATGATGACGCCGTGCTCGCTGCGCTTGACGCGGTCTACCTCGCCGGCTTGGTCCTCGATGGACATGTGACGGTGGATGACGCCCAATCCTCCGCAACGCGCGATCGCGATCGCCATGTTCGCTTCGGTCACCGTATCCATCCCCGCAGAAATGAAGGGAATGCGCAGGGCGATATCCGGCGTCAATCGAAGGGAAACGTCTACATGGGCGGGTTGTACGTCCGAAAATTCCGGCACGATCAAAACATCGTCAAAAGCCAGTCCCTCGGGAAGGGGTTCGTGTAGCATGGCGCACCTACCTTATGATTATTGTTTAACGAATAATTTCCTGCGGGTGAGTACCGTTCCTATCGCCTTTAATAATTTTTCATTAGGTTCGAAGATGATCTTCAAGCGCTTGCTGTTGTGTGTGGTGAGGAAGGCATAAGTATTTTCGCCGACCACACCGCTGGAATAGTCCCTGGTTTCCTGCGCCGAATTGAATTCGCCGATACGGACATTATCCTCTACATGGCACATAAGTTCAAAATTGTTCACATGCCCCGAGAACAAACGCTTCCGGCGCGCCCGGTTGTAGATGATGTCGATATCCAAATCCCCGTTGGTGAATACGTATTCGTACTCCACGTTGAGGAACGACATACCGTACCACGCGCCGAACACCGCCGCGAAACCGAAGATGATGCCGAAACCCGTCAGGAAAATCATTGCGATGAAGAAGATGATCCCGGCCGCTGCAATCAACAGGACGCGGAAAATAAAATCCTTCGTGGTGGGCTTGCGCTGAATGATTTGTTCCTTAAAAACGTCACCCATAGTTATTTCCCCTATTTAATATATGTCACTTTGTCGTGGTTTAATTCATGCGGGTCCTTACCTTTGTTTGCCTTACCGACGCAAACCGACATGCCGAAGGTGTACCCTTCGGGGATTTGCAAACGTTTCGCCCATTCCCCGCCCTTCGCGCCTTCGAACGCCAAGCGGGCCATACCGCAGATCACGTTACCCAAACCCAGCGAATGCGCGGCCAACGCGACGTTTTGGCTCACGATACCCGCGTCCAGCGTCGCCCAGTCGGAATCATTCTTCGCTATCAAAATCAAGCACGGCGCGTTATAGAAGATCTTACCGCCGCGTTCCTTCATACGGTTGTACCAATCGGGGTTGGTATCCTCGATGTGCTTGTACATGTAGGCGTCCATTTCATCGAGCATCGCCTTATCGGTGACGGCGATGATATGCCACGGCATGGCGTTCATCGCGCTCGGGGACGCAAGCGCGCTTTTAACAAGTAAATCGACTTGTTCATCGGTTAACGGTTCGCCGGAGAAATCGCGGCAGGAATTACGTTCGAAGATCGCTTTTAATACATCATTCATAAAGAGACATCCTTTCGTTGGACAACTTTTGACATTTATCACAATACGATAAAAATATACACGTATCCGACGTAAATGTAAATGCCGTAAAGTTGACGGATATTTGCCGAAGGCACATAATCAATCCATAAAAATGGAAGGGATCGGTTTATATGGCAAAGATTACATTTATGGGCGCAGGGAGTACGGTTTTCGCAAGGGCTTTATTGGGTGATTGTATGGCGACGCCTTCATTGGCGGATTCGGAGATCGCGTTATATGACATCGACGGTCAACGCTTGAAGGAAAGCGAGGCGATCATAAGCGCCATCAACGAAGGTTTGGGTAACAAGGCACGTATTCTATCCTACCACGGCGTGGAAAACCGCAAGGATGCCCTGCGCGGAGCGAGCTTTGTGGTAAACGCAATCCAAGTCGGTTTGTATGACCCCTGTACGATCACGGATTTTGAGATACCCAACAAGTACGGCTTGCGCCAAACGATCGCCGATACGTTGGGCATCGGCGGCATCATGCGTGGGTTGCGCACGATACCCGTAATGTGCGGCTTTGCCCGCGATATGGAGGAAGTATGCCCCGATGCGTGGTTCCTTAACTACACAAACCCCATGTCCATTCTATGCGGATACATGCAGCGGTATACGGGGGTTAAGACAATCGGCTTATGCCACAGCGTGCAAGGGTGCTCGTACCATTTGCTGGACAATTTGGGTATGAGGGATCGGTTGGAAGGCCGCCGCGAACTCATCGCGGGCATCAACCACATGGGTTGGCTGTTGGAGCTTAGGGATAAACACGGAAACGACCTGTATCCCGAAATCCGCAAGCGCGCCGCGGAAAAAAACGCGTCGGGTAAGCATTGGGACATGGTGCGCTATGATTACATCGCCAAGATGGGCTACTATTGCACCGAATCCAGCGAGCACAACGCCGAATATAACCCGTGGTACATTAAATCGAAATACCCGGAGCTCATTGACCGTTTTAATATCCCGCTTGACGAATACCCCCGTCGCTGCGTCGAACAGATCGCGGCATGGGAACGGGATTACAAAGGGCTTGCGGATGTGGTAAAAGCGGAACCCCATCGCCGCTCCGGTGAATACGCTTCCTATATAATGGAAGCGTTGACGACAAATGTCCCCGTTAAGATCGGCGGCAACGTAATCAACCGAGGTTCGATCGAAAACCTGCCGCACGAAGCCTGCGTGGAGGTACCTTGTTTGGTAGACAACTATGGTATTACGCCCTGCGTCGTGGGTCGTTTACCCGTCCAGCTCGCCGCCATGAACATGACGCACGTCAACGTCCACCTCATTACAATAGAGGCGGCAGTGACGCAAAAGTTGGAACATGTATACCAAGCGGCCATGCTGGACCCGCATACGGCGGCGGAATTGAGCTTGGACGATATCGTTAAAATGGTGGATGAATTGATCGAACGGCACGGCGATTGGCTGCCGAAATATAAATAATAAATAGGGGAGGGTATTATGGTAAGGACGAATAAGGACAAATTGCCCGTTATTTCCGTAGGGGGCGTCGTGTGGCACCCAAAAATGCGGGAAGCCGGGCGTACCACCATCGAAGGCAACGTCGTATGGATACCCGGCACGGGCGGCATCACATACAACGCCAAGATCGGCGACAACTGTATCGATTGGGCGGCGGACCATTTGGAACCGGGCGTGACCATCCGCCACAAGGAAACGGATCATAACCACGCCTTGCAAATATTGTCATGCGTCGGCAATGAAGCCATCGTAAAAAGCGGCGAAGCCAAGGGTGAAACGGGAATCGTTACGGGCAAGCACGGCGGTTCGGACCATGTGCTGATATACTTTCCGCAGGAAACGTTGGAGAAGCTGAGCATCGACGATAACATCATGGTCAAAGCGACGGGGCAGGGGATGGCATTAACCGATTACCCCGATATCACGCTGCGCAATGTGTCGCCAATGTTGATAGAAAAAATGAACATCATCGAAGAAAACGGTACGCTGAAGGTCGGCGTGGCGAAAATCGCACCCGCATCCGTTATGGGTTCGGGCCTCGGCACGGTCAACACCGCGGGCGGCGATTATGACATCACATTGTTCGACGATGAAATTAAAATGAGGTATAACCTCGGTGACCTACGCTTTGGTGATATCGTCGCCATCGAAAACGCCGACACGCGTTACGGACGTTCGTACCGTACGGGAGCGTGTACGATCGGTGTTATCGTACACGGCGACTGCGTGATTTCCGGCCACGGCCCGGGCGTAACCACGTTGATAACATCCAAGCTGCCTTTAATTGAGCCGTTTATCGACCCCAAGGCGAATTTGGCGGATTATTTTTTGAGTTAGCAGGAACGTTTAATAATAAAAAAGGGATTGTCTTGTTTCATCAACAGGATAGTCCTTTTTTCGTTGGCCATTAATTCTAACGGGTTACATCGTCGATTTGGATAATCATCTTAAAATACATATTTCCTTGACATCTTTTTATATTTAAAGTACAGTGCTGATTAGCATATTATGGCAAATTACGAGTGTAATTGTAAAAAAATAACTAAACGGCTAACCGTAGGGAGGTTATTTGTTATGAGTATCGGCAAAAAGATTTCCGTAATCATGGTTTGCATTATTTTTGTAAGCGTTTTGGTAACGGTAGGTATCTCGACGTATTTGGCGAACAACAGTATCCGAACGGAATCATTGGCAAAATGGCAAAGCGAAATAGCGCGCCAGGCACTGTTTATGAACGAATGGCTCGAAGGTCATATGGCAGCGGTAAACGCCGTGGCGAACGCGATCAAGTTTACCGATATCGCGGATTTGTCGCAGGAGCCCTCGCGTGTGAAGCTGATGGATATATTAACCTCCACGCTGGTTACGAATACCGCCTATGAAGACGTATATATAGGTTTTCCCGACGATACGGCCATATTTGGCAGCGGCTTCCCCATCGAAACGATATATTACCGGTGGCGGGCGACGGAGCGCGGCTGGTATCGTTTGGCTTTGACCGACCCCGGCATCCCGCACGTCACAAAGCCTTATGTGGATTCAAACACGGGGGAGCTGTGTATATCCGTAGTCCGCGCGGTGGTGAGGGACGGCAGGGTGATAGGTGTCGCCGCCATAGATATTCTGCTTCCGTTCCTAAATGAACAGACCCATGCCGCAACGCTGCACCGGGACGGCGTGAGTATGCTGCTTTATACAGACGGGGATATATTGATACACGGTGACCCAAACTTCGCGCCCGACGCCGAGGGCAATTTTAAGAATATGAGAACAATTGCCAACGGGGGATATGCGGGTGTATGGGCGCAAATAGAACGTGCCGACGGTGTATACAGGCACAGGAGCCCCGGCGGAGGATACAGTTATTTCGCTTCGGGCACGATGCATTCCGTGGATTGGCATATGGTGACGGTATTGCCCGAGGGGGTAATCGGAGAGGTGATGATGGAATCCTTCACCGCCATCATGATCCTTATCATCCCCATTTCCGTTGCGATATTGCTTATCGCCGCCATCGTCGTCTTATATTCGGTCAAAAAGACCGTGATGACCCCGATAAAAAAGCTGACAAAGGCGTCCATGGCTATTTCGATGGGCGATATTGAAATAGAGGGGTTGGATACCGAAAAGACACCCACCAACAACGAGGTTATCCTGTTGGAACGCGCATTTTCCGATATGCTGGAATGCTTTAAGCAGCAGGCTTATATTTTGGCGCGGGTAGCCGAGGGCGATTACACTTCAAAGATGAGCGTCCGCTCGGATGAAGACGTTATCAACTTATCCATCAATATAATGGTTGAAGAAACGCTGCGCGTGCTGCATAAGGTTGCGACGGCGGGCGTGCAGGTGGCGAACGGATCCAAACAGATTTCCGACGGTTCCCAAATGCTTGCACAAGGCTCGATCTCCCAAGCCGATACCGTAAAACGCTTGTCCGCCTCCATGTCCGAAATAGCGGACAAAATAAAGGATAACACGGAAAGGACGGGAAAAGCCGCGATTCTTGCCAATACGATTAAACATAATGCCGAAAAGGGCAGCAATCAAATGTCCGAAATGATGCAAGCGGTTAACGAAATAAACCAATCCAGCCACAATATAAGCAAGGTCATTGAAATCATCAACGGCATAGCGGAATCTGCCGAAAAGCAATTGACCGTGTCCATGTCCGAAATAGCGGAAAAAACGAAGGAAAACGCAAACAAAGCCGATACGGCTGCGGCATTGGCGGAAAATATTAAACAAAGTGCCGAAAAAGGCAGTCTTCAAATGTCCGAAATGATGAAGGCCGTTGAAGACATAAACCAATCCAGCCAGGATATAAACAAGGTTATCAAGATGATTGAGGATATATCCTTTCAAACCAATCTGCTTGCCCTTAATGCGTCGGTGGAAGCGGCGCGGGCGGGTGAACACGGAAGAGGCTTCGCGGTGGTGGCGGATGAGGTACGCTCACTTGCCGCAAAGAGCGCGGACGCCGCAAAGGATACCAAAAGCATGATTTCCAACTCCATGGAAAAGGCCCGCCTTGGTTCCCGTATCGCAAACGAGACGGCTTCGAGCCTGAACGAAATCGTAAACGGCATCAAGGAAAGCACCAAGCTAATCAACGAGGTTTCCATTTCGTCGAACGAACAATACAGAACAATCGAAAAAATAAACGCCAACGAAGTGCGGAGCCTTGTTACAAGCAGCGTACAAGCCGCCCAAGACACCGGCGAAATGGTGTCCAATTCCATCGAAAAAGCGGAACTGGGCTCGCGCATTGCCCAAGAAACCTCCCAAAGCCTGACGGCAATTGTGTCAGGCATAAACGAAAGCACGTTTATATATAATCAAATCGCCGCATCCTCCGATGAGCAATACCGCGCCATAGAGGTTATCAATGTTGACGTGGGGAATGTGGCGGAAATCGTGCAAAACACCGCCGCAACGGCGAAGGAAAGTGCCGCCGCATCGCTGAATATGAGCAACCAATCCTCAGTCTTGGAGGAATTGATCGCCCAGTTCCAATTAAATGAACGGATAAAGAAAGATAAATAAATTTATAGGAGGTGCTGATATGAACATGCACGTATTTGCGGATAATATTTCCGTACAGATCCAAAAAGTACGCAATGCCTTGGTAAAGAAGGATTACAGGCAGGCAACGGATGAAATGTCGGATATATGCGATGCGTTGGCTAAAAACGGCCAAAGCGAAGCGGCGGCGAAACACCGCGCCGCAATCGGTACGCTCACGCAAAAAAGCCCCGATGAAATCGAGGCGGTTGCGGAGCAAATTATATTGGACGTCATTTCGCTGACGGTTGATTTGCAATTGGCGGAATACATGAACAAGCAAGGCAAGCAACAAACGCAAAGGGTAAGCGGCATGGGTATATTGGCGGTCGATAACGCCGTCATGTTCCTCAATACGTTAAAAAGGCTTTTGGCGAACACGGATTACGAGCTGCATTGCGTAACCTCCGGCGACGAAGCGTTAGCGTTTTTGAAAAACAACCAGCCCAACGTCATCCTTTTAGATATCGAAATGCCGGATATGGACGGTTATGAGCTTGCCCGCAAAATTAAGCAGAGCGGTCAAAAGGCACCCATCATCTTCATAACCGCAAACTCCGACAGCGAATATATTAAAAAAGCGGCAGAGGTCGGCGCGGCGGGGCTGCTGATGAAACCCTTACGGGTGAACCAGTTGTTGGCGAAGCTGAAGGAATTTATTTGATCCTTTAAGCGTCGAGGTAACGTTTTATATCCGAT
This sequence comes from Defluviitaleaceae bacterium, assembly GCA_009779755.1. Classification (GTDB taxonomy): domain Bacteria; phylum Bacillota; class Clostridia; order Lachnospirales; family WQUN01; genus WQRX01. Next base: position 132,956 of record WRDO01000002.1, read on the forward strand.
ATCAATGAATAAACGCTTTGTATGAAGGGGGCATTTTCGACGAGTACGCCGTTGATGTCCCCTTCCTTTGCCATTTGTTCCAAGCGCATGGCGGCTTCCGCCGAAGCGCGCGCACCGATGCCCGCGGCAGAGCCCTTTACAGTATGGACGTTGATGGCGTACAGCGGCAGCGTTTGTTCCGTTACATCGTGTAATTTTTCCAGTTCGGCGGGTATATCCTCGGTAAACGAACGCAAGATGTCCAAATACATTTCAACATCGTTATCGTATATACCCAACCCCAGTTTCGCGTTGATGTTCGGTATCTCGATGCTTACGGGCGGCGAAGCGGCGGAGCCGCCGTCGTTAACGGCTTGTGCCGCTTTATCGGTCGCTTCCCCGTCCCCCATGAGCCACCGCCTGATAATTAAGTCCAACTTTGAAAGGTTAACGGGCTTGGACAAAAACGCTTGAAAGCCGTTATCCAGGAAGAATTGTTCGTTTCCGGCGACCGCGTTCGCCGTTAATGCGATTATGGGCAAATGTGAAACATAGTCGCCTTCAATGGCGCGGATTAACTTCGTCGCTTCCACCCCGTCCATCCCGGGCATCATATGATCCATAAAGACGGCATCGTACCGTGGTTCGCCCGCTTGTATGCGGTCTATCGCTTCCCGACCGTTCGTCACGCAATCCACGTTCAGCTTATATTTCCCGAATATCCACTTCGCCACATCCAAGTTTGGCACAAAGTCGTCAACCACCAGTACCGACGCATGGTGTAAATCCGGCCGCGTAAACTCGAGGGTGGAAGTTTGTTTGTAATTCTTGTAACGCAATCCGCACAGTGCCTCCGCCGTTTCCGTGTCTATATAATCATTGCTGACAAAACCCTGCCGTACACGGACATGGAATACCGTCCCCTTGCCGTATTCGCTCTCCACCGTAACCGTTCCGCCCATCAGCTCCGCAAGCCCCTTGGTGATGGAAAGCCCCAACCCCGTCCCCTCTATGGCGCGGTTGGCTTGGGCATCCACTTGGTTATAATCGGTGAATAATTTCCCCAAATCCTCCTGCCGTATGCCGATGCCCGTGTCGCTGACGGAAAAGGAAAGGATTACGTCGTTTTCGCTTTCGCGCGTACAGCCGATGGTTAGCGTTATCGTACCGCTGTGCGTGTACTTGAACGCGTTGCTGAGCAAATTGTTAATGATTTGCCCGACACGCAAATCGTCGCCGTAAAAATAATTATACAGGTTATCATCAATGTGGAGCTTAAAGGCCAACGCTTTGTCGCTGAAGCGGGTAAGATTCATCGAAACGGCGTTGTGGAGCATACTCGCAATGTCATACTTTGCGGGCGTTAGGGTTAATTTGCCCGATTCTATCTTTGAAATGTCCAAAATTTGGTTGATGATGAGCAGCAGCATGTCGCTTGCCATGTTGATTTTCGTTAGATGCTCCCTCAACGAATCTTCCAATCCGTTATCTTCCAAAATCATTTGTGTTAATCCGACGATAACGTTCATCGGCGAGCGTATCTCATGGCTCATGTTTGCCAAAAATGACGACTTCGCGCGGTTTGCCATTTGCGCGGACACTACCGCCGCTTGCAAATCGCGTTGCATTACCTTTAGCGTAACTTGATTGCGGACCCTTAATTTTACGATGGCGTCGATATACGGCTTGGTTATATAGTCCGCCGCACCCAAGGCCAAGCCCTTTTCCTCCGCGTCCCCGCAATCCATCGAGGTTACGAAAATAACGGGTATGTCCTTCGTTTCTTCGGAAGCCTTTAATATTTTTATCACATCGTAGCCGTCCGTTTCCGGCATTAAAACGTCAAGAAGGATAACATCCGGGCGGAAGCGTTGCGCGCATTGTATGCCGGCGAACCCGTTGTTCGCCGAATATACGGTATACTCTTTTTGTAAAATATGCTCGAGGGTACGAAGGTTTGTAGCTTGGTCGTCAACAATCAAAACCTTGTACGGTTGCGACATAAATATCCATCCTTTTAATAATATTTAAGCACCTTGATGATAAATTTTTATTTTGGCAAGCACAAACTAAAAAAACCGCAGTCGTCCGCTCTTCGCATCCGTGAAGGGTTGGCGGTTTTTTATATACTCAAACTCAGGCAAACGCGCAAGCGTGTTGCGCATGACATAGATTGGGATTTCGCAGCCTCCGTCCCTGTTTAAAAAGCTGCGGTTAAGCTGTTCGATGATGGTGTCCCGTTGGCGTAAGATTTGCGGTTCGGCGTGTTCGTACGGCATTTGCGAAAGGATGAACCAAAAATACCTTTGCACGCCGCTGTGCCGTTTATGGTCGGCGAAATGTTTGTTGTACATGGTGAGTTGCTTGTCCAGCCAATTAACGTCCTCGGGTACCGCAAACGAAACGAAGCGCAGTACCGACAGCCCCGCTTCAAAGCATTCCGCGTAGTGGCAGGATTGATAGCCGAAGCAGGTCTGCTTCAAACGGGCGGCGGTCATATCAAACATACGGGAAAGGTCGATTTGGTCGATCAATTCGGGATAAGTCCCGTTTGCCGCAAAGTCATCGGAAAACAGTTGAAGCAGGCGCAGGATTTCGAATTCGTAGGCGTTATCGGCGAAGATATGGGTCTTGGGCGACGCGGGGACGACGGTTTGCAATTTATTTTTACCGTAAGGCGGCGCGAAAAATATCGGATACGCGGCCCGTGCTTCCATACGTTGCCCGAAATATTTGCGCTTACCCTTTTCGGCAAGCAGGTAGCGGACGATCTTCGCCTTTTGCGCGTCGTTTAAATCGCCCCCTTTGATTAGGTGATGGCTGGTTTTGATCATGGCCTCGTATGCGGTCATAGATATCATCCTTTCGTGTTGGCGTATCGCGTATCGCGCTTTTCCGCGCGGAAAATAAAATAATCATCGACCCGTTGTACCTTTACGCCGCCGAATATGGCGGTGAGTTTATTTTTATACCAATCCAACCGCTTGGTGACCATATGGAATTGACCGCCCACTTCCAAGCGGTTAAAGCCCTTTTCGATAAAATGTTTGGGTACGGAGAAATCCGCGTGATAAGGCGGATTGGACAGGATATGCGTAAAACCCGTGTCATTTATGGATTTAAAGCCATCGCTGCGGATAACCTTCACTCCCGGGACGCCGTTAAGCGCGGTATTTTTAATGGAAAGAGCGACCGCGGTTTTGTCTGTGTCGCTCATGACGACGTTTTCCGCGCCGATAAGTTTGGCGGCGTAGATGCCGACAACGCCGTAGCCGCAACCTAAATCGAGTATCCTTGAATTTTGTTCAAATTGAACGGAGGACAGCATTAAAACGGTCCCTTTATCGATATTATCGGGTGAAAAAATATTGCGGGACGTTATAAAGGTCATTTCAATGCCGTTGATGGATTGCGTAAACACGGTCATCACGCCTTTCTTATGGTATTATAATACAAAAACCGCGTCCGCGCTTAGGGGATAAGGATCAATGATTGAATTAAAAGGCCAATACAATACCGCAAAAATTTTTACCGATAACGCCGACACTTCGGCCATCGCGCAAATTGAACATCTGTTGGACCAACCCTTCATCGCAAACAGCAAAATCCGCATCATGCCCGACGTACACGCGGGGATGGGCTGCACCATCGGCACGACCATGACGATAACGGACAAGGTCGTACCCAACCTCGTGGGGGTGGATATCGGCTGCGGTATGGAAACCGCGCTGCTTAAGGATAAACGCATAGAGCTTGCGCAATTGGATAAGGCCATCCACCAATATATCCCCGCGGGGTTTCACATCCGAAAAGAGCCGCACCACTTCGCCGACGAAATCGACTTAAATGAAATGCGCTGCGCCAAGCACATTGATATCGAACGCGGGGTGCTTTCCGTCGGCACGCTGGGCGGGGGTAACCATTTCATTGAGCTGGGCGCGGACGAGGAAGGGCAATTGTACCTGGTCGTACATTCCGGCAGCCGCAACCCCGGCAAGCAGGTATGTGAATGGTACCAAAAAATTGCCGCCGACAGTTTGGGGCGCAAGGGTAAGGGTATGGACCGCGTGCTGGCTTACCTCGAAGGCCAACCCATGGCGGACTACCTGCACGATATGGAAATCATGCAGCGCTACGCCGACATCAACCGTAAGGCCATCATCAGGGAGCTGGAAAAACGCGTCAAACTTAAAATCACCGACCAATTCACCACCACGCACAATTATATTGACACGAAAAAAATGATATTGCGCAAGGGCGCGGTATCCGCCGAAAAAGGCGAACGGCTGCTTATCCCCATGAACATGCGGGACGGCAGCCTGCTTTGCGTGGGTAAGGGAAACGCGGATTGGAATTTTTCCGCGCCGCACGGTGCGGGGCGTATCATGAGCCGTACCGAAGCGAAGGCGAGCCTTACACTCAGCGCGTTCCAAAAGGCCATGAAGGGGATATATTCCTCAACAATCAACCAAAGCACGTTGGACGAAGCCCCCTTCGCGTACCAAGCCATGGAAAATATCGTCGCCAATATCGGGGAAACGGCGGAAATCGTTAAAATAATCAAACCGATATACAATTTTAAGTCGGCGGAATAGAATGCTATAATCCATATAATTATATGACGGGAGAGGGACTTAATGGAAAAAAATAAACCGATACTCGTAATTTTAGCGGCGGGGATGGGGAGCCGCTTCGGGGGGATGAAGCAAATCGCACCCGTGGACGACGAAGGGAATATTATCATCAATTATTCGTTGTATGACGCATACTGCGCGGGCTTCCGCGAAGTGGTGTGTATCATTAACCCGCAATATGAAGCGGAGTTCGAAGCGCGCTTTAAAAACGTGCCTTCGGACATGAATATCCGCTATGCCCATCAATTATTGACGGACATCCCCGAAGGCTTCGAAATTCCCCCCGACCGTGTAAAACCTTGGGGTACGGCCCATGCCTTGGTGTGCGCGAAGGATATGATAAACGCTCCCTTCGCGGTCATAAACGCGGATGACTTTTACGGAGCCAACGCTTACAAATTGCTGTATGATTTCCTAAAAAATGAAGCCGCCGACACCCGCCACGCCATGGTCGCTTACCGCGTGGAAAATACCCTGTCAGAAAACGGAACGGTATCACGGGGCGTATGCACCGAAAAGGACGGCATGTTGGTTAAAATCGTCGAAAGGTTGGCAGTCAAGCCCGCACCCGGCGGTGCCGTTTTCGAGGATGCCCTCCCTGCGGATACGGCGGAGGAAAGGTTCCTCCCCAACGGCACGCCCGTTTCCATGAATATGTGGGGCTTCGGGCAAACGTTGCCGCATGAGTTGGCAAGCGGTTTCCCGATTTTCCTGAATGAAAACCTCGAAAAAAATCCGTTGAAATGTGAATTCCTTTTGCCCATGGAAGTAGGGAAGCTCTTGGATAAAGGGCGTTTTACCGTGAAGGTGCTTACCTCGGCGGATAAATGGTACGGCGTAACCAACGCCGAGGATATGCCCGCCGTACGCGCCGCCATACGGGAAATGAAGCAAAAAGGTGAATATTTATGGTAACGGGACCCAAACAAATCCATGCGTTTAAAACCGACGCCGATCCGATTTTTATCACGAAGTACGGCAACGGGCATATCAACGATACTTATCTTATCGTGGACGGCACGGCGCGGCAGTACATCTTGCAAAAAATAAACAAGAATATCTTCCGTGCCACGCATGAACTGATGGAGAACATAAAAGCCGTAACCGACCACTTAAGGAAACACGTCATGCAAAGCCGCAAAGCCCTTTCTCTCATCCCCACGAAGGACGGCAAGGATTGGCTGGTGGATGAAGACGGCGAATATTGGCGATTGTATCCCTTCATTAGTGACACGGTATGCTTGCAGCTGGTGGAAAACCCGGAGGATTTTAAGGAAAGCGGCGTGGCGTTCGGAAATTTCCAGCGCACGATGGCGGACTTCGACGCGGGTTCATTGTTCGAAACGATTCCGCGCTTCCACGACACGCCCAATCGGTACACTAATTTCAAAAACGCCCTACGCGCCGATCCCCTCGGGCGGGCGAAGGATGTAAAGCGTGAAATCGACTTCGCGCTGGCGCGGGAGGAATACGCGGGTACCTTAATGAAGTTGTACGAATCCGGCGACATGCCCCTGCGCGTAACCCACAACGATACCAAACTTAATAATGTGCTGTTCGACCGCGAAACGCGCAAAGCCTTATGCGTGATTGACTTGGACACGGTGATGCCGGGTTTGGCGGTCAACGATTTCGGCTGCTCGGTACGGTTCGGCGCGTCCACCGCGGCGGAGGATGAAACCGACTTAACAAAGGTTTCCTTTTCACTGCCCTTAATGGAAGCATTCACGGAAGGCTTTTTGAATACCTGCGGCGAAAGCCTGACGGATTGTGAACTGTACCACTTGCGCGACGGCGCGAAGATGATGACGCTGGAGGACGGCTTACGCTTCCTTACCGATTACATCGAGGGGGATGTGTATTACCGTATAAAACGGGAGAACCATAACATCGACCGTTGCCGCACGCAGTTTAAATTAGTAGGCGAAATGGAAACGAAGTGGGATCAAATGCAGGAAATCATATTAAAGGCGGTGAAGTAATGGTTTTGGTAACGGGCGGAGCGGGTTACATCGGCAGCCATACCTGCGTGGAATTATTGGATAAAGGTTATGGGATCGTCGTCGTCGATAACTTGTCCAACAGCCATGACACAGCGGTCGAACGGGTAAAAGCGATCACGGGAAGGGATTTCCCCTTCTACGAATCGGACGTGTGCGACGAAGGTGCGTTGGATAAAATATTTTCCGCGCATCCCATTGATTGCGTGATCCATTTCGCGGGGTTAAAGGCCGTAGGCGAATCCGTGGCGATCCCCATCGCGTATTACAAAAATAATTTATTATCCACGCTGGCGTTGCTGGAAGCCATGAAACGCCATAACGTGCGTAATTTTATCTTTTCATCATCGGCGACGGTGTACAGCGAAAATAACGTAATGCCGCTAACGGAGGACGCAAACCTCGGCAACTGCTCCTGCCCCTACGGCTGGACGAAATACATGAACGAGCAAATTATCACCGACGTCATTAACGCCGAAAAAAACATGTCCGCCGTTCTCCTGCGTTATTTTAACCCTATCGGCGCCCACGAAAGCGGGCTCATCGGCGAGGACCCGTCGGGCATCCCGAACAACCTACTCCCCTTCATCGCGCAGACGGCGGTAGGCAAACATAAGGAAGTAGCCGTACACGGCGACGACTACGATACCCCCGACGGCACGGGTATACGTGATTATATCCACGTTAATGACTTGGCGGCGGGACATGTGGCGGCAATCAAATTCTGCGAAACGGCAAACGGTACGCACGCGTTTAATTTGGGCAGCGGGCAGGGCGTGTCAGTGCTTGAAATGATACGTACCTTCGAAAAGGTAAGCGGCGTAAAAATCCCGTACCGTATCGCGCCTCGCCGCCCGGGTGATTTGGCTGTAGGTTACGCGGACCCTTCCAAAGCGGCAGATATCCTAAACTGGCGCACGGCCAAAACCTTGGAGGACGGCTTGGCGGACTCTTGGCGATGGCAATCGAAGAACCCCGGCGGATATGCGACCGGTGTCAATAACATTTGAAAATGTCTCGTAAAGGTCATATAATTATCGTGAGATAATGTCTCGTCATACTAAAGAAACACAAAAGAAAAAGCCGCTGAAAGTACCCCCGTACCCCGGGTCGG
>WRDO01000003.1 GCA_009779755.1 Defluviitaleaceae bacterium
AATGTGTATAGTATGGTGTCTGGAGGGTAAGCTATGAAACGCAGGGACTGGATAAAAATATTAGAACGCAACGGTTGGTATTTTAAACGGGACGGCGGCAATCATGATATCTATACCGATGGTACCAATAACGAACCGGTGTCACGTCAAAAGGAAATTAACGATCAATTAATACGTAACATAATGAAACGGAGAAACTTAAAAAAATAGGAGGACGCCTATGAAAACGGCATATCCTGTGATTTTTACTAAGGTTATGAATGGTTATATCGCACACGCACCCGATTTTCCGCTCGACACACAGGGCGGAGACATAACGGAAGCGATCGAAATGGCACGTGACGCAATCGGAATCATGGGTATTGATATGGAAGATGAAAAAAAATGCCTCCCACCACCCTCAGACCCCGAAAGCGTAACGCTTAAACAGGGTGAAATCGTTTCCATGGTGGATATTGATTTCGTTGCGTATCGAAAGGCGAATGATAAGCGAACCGTTCGCCGTAATGTTTCGTTGCCTTCGTGGTTGAACAGGGAGGCGGACAGGGCAGGTATCAATGTGTCCGCGATTTTACAAACCGCGTTAAAACGTGAATTAAAGTTCGCCGAATAAAGGAGCGACATCACTTGGAACCCGCTGCCATTGCGCTGATTATCATCGGCATCATGATGGTTTTATTCATATCGGAGTATATCCCGCTTGCCACCACGTCGATATTGGCGTGTTTGGCGATGGCGGTATTCGGTGTCATCCCATTTACCACGGCGTTCGCCGGGTTTGGGAACGACATCGTTTTTTTGATGGCGGGGATGATCACCGTGGGCAACGCGTTGTTTGAAACGGGTGCGGCTCCGCTGATGGGCAAAAAAATCATCGGGCTGGTCGGCACAAACGAGAAGGTATTCATCGCCGCGTTGATCCTCGTGGCGATCCCTATTTCCGCGTTTTTATCCAACACCGCTACGGCGGCGATAATGCTGCCGCTTGCGGCGTCGTCCATCGGGGCGAGCGGGGGCAAGCTGACCAAAAAGAACACCTATATGATTGTGGGCATGGCGGCGGTGACGGGTGGGGGGCTGACGCTCGTTAGCAGTCCGCCGCAGTTGATCGCCCAGCGGATACTCATCGACGGCGGCCATGAGCCGATGGGGTTTTTCGATATCGGTATGTTCGGGCTGCCGCTGTTTGCGTTGCTGTTGGTGTATGCGCTTACCGTCGGTTATAAATTGCAAAAAAAGGCGTTTAACTTCGAAGAAGTAACGGACGTCATCGGCACAAATTGTTCCGAAGTTGAAACAACCCCCGTTAAGTATTCGAAAGCGCAAATCATCCGTATGGTTATCGCCGTAAGCGTGCTGATCTTTTGCGTGACGGCGTTTATACGGGAATGGTGGTCACCCGGGGTCGTCGCCATGGCCGGGGCGGCGGTGTGCATCGCGACGAAGTGCATCAACCAAAAGACCGCCTACCAAAAGATGGATTGGACTACGCTGATTATCTTCGGTTGTTCCTTCGGCTTCGCCGCGGGGCTTGAACAAAGCGGCGCGGGTTTGATGATCGCGCAAGGTACGATAACGTTTTTGGGCAACGCGGTTACGCCATGGCTGTTGTGCGCGGTGCTGGCGTTGATTGCGGTTGTGCTGACCAACTTTATGTCCAGCACGGCCACCGCCGCGTTAATTTTACCCATCGGTGTGTTTTCCGCGATTGAGCTGGGTTACGACGTACGCTCCGTGGCTATGGCTGTTGCCATCGCTGCCAGCATCGGCTACGCCACGCCTATGGCCACCCCGCCCATGACGATGACCTTGGCGGGGGGTTACCGCTTCAAGGACTATATAAAGGTAGGCGGGCTGTATAACGTCTTAGCCTATCTGTTGGTGATTTTGTTGTTTCCGCTTGTATTGAATCTATAATCCGGAAGGTTTGATGATAATGGTAAAAGCGATTTTGCTCAACAAGGACACGGGTTACTTCGAAAACGGCGGGGTAAACATGATGGCCTTCGACGACATTTACCCCGAAGGTCACCAATCCGGCGTGAGCATCATCATGCACGGCAACCGAGTAGCCACCAACGGCGACGTCCGCTTCGAACAAACCCCCGGCCAATGGCAGCCCGTACCCAAGCAAGGCGAGCGTATATTGGACGAGGAAGCGAATACGATCACGACCTCATTGTCATACCCCGATAAAGATCGCCATTTGAGGGGTTTTAACCCCATGATCTACCCCGATTTCGAGTTCGGTTATACCGTTACGGTCAGGGGAACGGGCGAATCGGTAACCGTCACCGTGGATTTATCCGCGCCCGTACCGGAGCGGTTTTTGGGCAAACTTTGCTTTAATTTGGAGTTGTTCCCGGGCGCGTTGTTCGGTAAGCCGTGGATGATGGACGATGCGGTCGGCCTGTTCCCCATGCAGCCAAACGGTAAACCCATGCCATTGCCGCCAAACCACCCGCACACAGGGGAATTTGCCCTGCCCGACGCCCGCGGCAATTTGTTTGACCTGACAAGCGGCACATACAACCCGATGACAACGGATGACTTAATCGCAACGCCGTACGCAACGGGTAAGATTTTCGTATCCCGCCCCGATTGCCCGTATAACCGGTTGACCGTCGAATCGAAGGGTGCGGACATAAAACTCTACGACGGGCGTATGAACCATAACAACGGCTGGTTCGTGCTAAGTTCGGAAATCCCCGCGGGCAAAACCAAAAACGCGGTGGAATGGGTCATCACACCCAACGCCGTGCAGGATTGGAAATATGAACCCGTCATACAAACCTCCCAAGTCGGTTATCATCCATTACAACCCAAAGCCGCGATCATCGAACTGGATAAGAACGAAATCAAGCGCGAAATCCCCACGCTGTATAAAATTACCGCAAACGGGAGCGAAAAAGCCTACGCGACCGCCGGAGAAGAATGGGGTCGCTTCCTGCGGTACGATTATATAAGGTTCGATTTTTCACACATCCGCGAAGCGGGCTTGTATCAAATTAAATACGGCGCGTCGGAATCCTCCGTTTTTATCATATCGGAGGACGTATACGACCACGGCGTATGGCAGCCTGTGCTGGAATACTTCCTGCCCGTGCAAATGTGCCACATGCGCGTGAGCGAAAAGTACCGCGTATGGCACGGCCTTTGCCATATCGACGACGCGCAAATGGCCCCCACGGATTACAACCACATAGACGGTTACAGGCAAGGCCCCACGACGCTGTGCGATTATCAACCGGGCGATTTTATCGGGGGGCTGGACGCGGGAGGCTGGCACGACGCGGGCGACTTTGACCTGCGCGTCGAATCCCAAGCGGGCGAAGCGTATATCCTGTCACTTATTTATGAAACCTTCGACGTTAACCACGACGCGACGGCGATATGCCAACAAACAAAAACCGTGGAAATCCACCAGCCCGACGGCAAGAACGACCTGTTGCAACAAATCGAACACGGCGCGTTGTGCGTGATCAACGCTTTGCGGGCGGTCGGCAGACATTTTAGGGGGATCATTGAACGCAACCTGCGCCAATACGTACATCTGGGCGACAGCATGGCCATGACCGACGGCATTAAAGAAAATAACGACGACCGTTGGCTCTTCACCGAGTACAACCCGCGCCGCGAGCTTACCACCGCCGCGCAGCTTGCCGCCGTCGCGCGCGCGTTAAATGGCTTTAACGATACCTTGGGCAACGAAGCGTTACGCTTCGCCCGTGAAATATTCGACGCCATCGACCCGGAGGCAATCGGAGAGGAAAGCGGATGGAACGGGCGCAACGCCGTGACAAACGCGAAAATCCACGCCGCGGCGGAGCTGCTCCTTTCAACGAAGGACGAAAAATATAAGGATTATTTAATCAAGCATACCGACTTTATCGCCGGAAACATCGCCCATAACCACATGGGCAACCTCGGTTGGGTCATCGCCCGCGCGGAAGAAGCCATAAACGACGAGGACTTCTCCGCCGCGATCCGAAAGTCCCTCCCCATCCTTTCCGCCCGTTTAACCGAGCAAAGCGGCGAAACCCCTTACGGCATCCCCTACCGCCCGCATATTTGGGGCGCGGGTTGGGGTATCCAACGCGCGGGCTTCGAGTATTATTACCTGCACACGCATTACCCCGATATTTTCCCGCCCGATATGGTATACGATTCGCTTAACTTCGTGCTGGGCTGTCACCCCGGTCCGGATTCGGTATCCTTCGCTTCGGGTGTGGGCGCGAAATCCGCCGCCGTCGGCTACGGGCTTAACCGCGCCGATTGGTCGTATATCCCCGGCGGCGTGGTATCGGGCACGGCACTCATCCGTCCCGACCTACCCGAGCTGCTCACCTTCCCCTATTTGTGGCAGCAGGTGGAATACGTGATGGGCGGCGGTTCGTCGCATTATATGTTTCTGGTGCTGGCGGTGATCAAAATGTTAAAGGGAAAGGATGGCTAACCATGCCTTATTACGATTTGCTTTGCAAAACCTGCCAAACCGAACACAACATCCGCGCCACCATGGCGGAGAAAACGGAAAACCGCATCCCCTGCCCGGAATGCGGCTCGTTTGAAATGGAAACGCTGTTCATTAACCCGCCCGCTTATATCAAGGGCGGTAAATCGAGGCCGATACCCACGCACGCCCCCTGCCCGTCAAGCGGCGGATGCGGCGCGCGTTGCCCGCACGCGGGGTAGGTTACGGGATATCCCACGCCGTAAGGTATGCCTGTGTGTTACGCAGCATCCTGACAAATAATTCCCATGCTTTGTCCGCGTCCAACCGTACGAGGTTATCTTCCAAAAAGACGGCAAACGCCAAATCGATATTTTTATCCATACAAGCCCGCATCAGGTTTTCCTGTTGGCGGGCTTGTTTTTCCACCAATAAATGTGCGCGGGCGGGGAGCCTGCCCGCCCATACCGGCCGTACCGAATCACGGCCGAATACGGCGTTTGTCTCCACGATAACGCCGTCGGGGAGTCCTTCCGCTTGGCCGACGTTGGGGATGTTGGCGTTGGTGATCATGTCCTCGATGCCAAGCAACGCCTTAATCAGCTTCGTGCCTTCCTCGCCGGAGCGGTTTGGTTCGAAGGATTCTTCCCCGTTAAGAATACGTTCACGTTTGGCCAACAACTCCGTCTGCCATTTTTTCCTCACGGAAACGGGCGTCAGACCGAAGCCCCATTTTTCACAGGATTCGCGGTTTGTTAGATACCACGGCAAAAATTCCGCGATGTGGCGGTCGCCCGCCGCGGGTATCGCACCGTAACGGCGGTATAAATCGAAACATACCATGTTAAGGTTGCGGAAGTAATTTTCGGGGTCGCGGTCACCGCCCCACAGGCTGTAGCCCTCGGCGTCGTATTTATCCGCGTATTTGCCGAACAGCGGGAGCAAATCCGTTTGCCCGCAGCTCGCTTTATCGACCCAAGAAAAATGGTTGACGCCCGATATGTTTAATCGGATATCTTCCTTTTTTATTTGCCCGCCCGTTTCCTCCTCCAGCATCCATTGGAACAGCGTTAACGTATGGAACGCTTCGTGGCAGCAACCAAAGACTTTTATCTTCGGGAAAACCTTATACAGCGTACCTACGCACACCGCCATGGGGTTGGTGTAATTAATTACCCACGCTTCGGGGCAATACCGTTGGATGGCTTCGGCAATCACCGCCATCATCGGTACGGTACGCATGGAGCGGACGATACCCGCGGGGCCGGTGGTGTCGCCCACGGATTGGTATATACCGTAAGCCTCGGGCGCGTGTACGTCGGATTTCATTTCGTCGAACGTACCCGGCAGGATCGATATGATGACAAAATCCACCCCGTCCAACGCTTCCCCTAAGGTAGTCGCATTGGTGTACTCCCATTTTACCACGGTTTTTTCGTGGTTATTTAAAAAGGCGGCGATCTTTACGTTGGCCTTCGCCGATTCATGGTCGATGTCGTACAAGCGCACCTCACCGCACAACGCGGGCTCCAGCGCCAAATCCTTCATCACGGACCACGCCCAACCCATCGAACCGCCGCCGATGTAACCGATTTTTACCTTTTTATTCATAACGGGCCCCCTTTTTCCAATAACGCCGCCGAGTCCCCGTCCAAGAACAACGTCCAATCTGCGTGGGCTTTTAATATCGTGGCAGGGACGAGGTTTGATACGCTGCTTTCCATTACCTTTTTTACGGCCTTCGCCTTTTGCGGGTAGGGTACAGCCGACAGGATCGCCTTGCTTTGCATGATGGCGTAAGGCGTCATGGTAATGGCTTGCTTGGGTACGTCATCTATTGACGGAAACCATCCTTCGCCGACTTGCTGGAGCTTGCACGCTTCGTCCAAGTTCACGATGATGAAGGCTTCCTTCGTTTCAAAATCCGCGGGAGGGTCGTTAAAGGCGATGTGCGCGTTTTCGCCGATGCCGATCAATGCGACATCGATCGGAGCCTTCGCCCATTCTGAAGAAACCTTCGCCATTTCCCGCGCGGGGTCGGCAAGGCCGTCGATGAAGTGCGCCTCCTTTAATTTAATCCCGTCCCCGATAAAACGTTTGTGCAAATACCCCACGAAGCTCGCGGGGTGGTCCGCGCCCACGCCGATGTATTCGTCCAAATGGAACATCTCCACTTTTGCCCAATCCACGTCCGCCGCCCGCAGGTTCTTGATCGTTTCGAACTGCGACGCCCCGGTGGATAAGATGATCCGCGCCGAACCCTTCACTGCAATAGCTTCATTTAACAACGCTGCCGCTTTTTCGGCGACCCTTACGCCCAATTTAACGGGCGTTCCGCAAATACACGGTTCCATGCCGCGCCTCCCATACTTAACCTTCGTGAACACTAATCAAATCCCAACGCAGCCATCGCCTTCACCCGCATGGCGTCCGCCATGGGTACGACAGCCGAAAGGTATATCCCGTCCTCGCGGTATTCGCATTCCTCCACCTTGCCCACTTCGTATATGCGGGAAACCATCGCCCCGGCGTTGAGGGGGAGCAGGATCTTTATCGCGGTACGCAGGTTGGATAAGGCTTGCGTCACCGCTTTTTTTAATGCGTCCATACCCATGCCGGTCTTTGCAGAGATGACGATGACGGATTCGCCCGGGTTTTTGCTCCGCGGGATGTCGTTTGTATCGTTTATGACATCGCATTTATTAAACGCAAGCAGGGTCGGGTTGCTTCCCGCGCCCAATTCTTTTAAGACCGTGCCGACCACCTCCATTTGCTTTTCGCGTTCGTCGGAGGAGGCATCCACCACGTGGATAAGCAGGTCGGCGTATTTCGTTTCCTCCAGCGTCGCGCGGAAGGCGTTGACCAAATCGTGCGGCAACTTGTGGATGAAGCCGACGGTATCGACCAAAAGGAATTCGCCGCTGCCGTAATTGACCCTGCGTGAAACGGGGTCGAGCGTGGCGAACAGCTTATCTTCGGCCAATACGTCGCTGCCGGAAAGGCGGTTCATAAGTGTGGACTTGCCGGCATTGGTATATCCGACGAGCGCGACGACGGGGATGTTGGCGCGTTCGCGTTGGGTACGCTGTACTTCGCGGCGGGCTTTTACCTTATCGATTTCGCGTTCCAATTCATCCACGCGTTTACGCAGGATACGGCGGTCTACTTCAAGCTGCGTTTCGCCCTCGCCCCGCCTCGCGCCGCCGCCACCCGCGCCGCCGCCGCCCATACGGTTCAGGTGCGTCCAAAAACCCGTCATACGCGGCAGCATATATTTGGCTTGCGCCAGTTCGACTTGCAAGCGCCCTTCGTGGGTGGATGCCCGGCCGGAGAAGATGTCGAGGATTAGGGCCGTACGGTCGATGATTTCAGTTTTGCCTAGTACCTTTTGGATATTGCGTATTTGCGCGGGGGTAAGCTCGTCGTCGAAGATGACCGTATCGGCGTTAAGCCGCTGTACTTCCAACACCAAATCGTGCAAACGCCCTTGGCCCAAATAGGTTGCCTTATCGGACTTGGCACGCGGTTGGTACAGTGTGCCGATCGTGATAAAACCGGCGGTGTCGGAAAGCTGCCGCAGTTCCTCGAGGGTTTCGTTCCCTTTATCGCCTACGCCCACCAATATGGCGCGTGCGATTTCGGCTTCGGCCTTCTTGGCTTCCATCGGTCGGATACGTTCGTCGGCGGCGTGGATCTCCGCCCATAATTGTTCATCATTTACGGCTTCGGGCCGTGTCGGCGCGAAGTTGATCACCGTAAAATCCTCTTCCCCAATCCGTTCCCCCAGGATGCTTACGCACATAAACGTGGGTTTCCCTTCCGAAACGCCTACGGCGGCCATCGCATCCAATTTCAGGGTTTTAAGCGATTGGATATCCACGTCGGATAATTCGCCGTTGCCGCCCGGGTGGGTATGGATGCAGCGGATGCCGCTCAAACGGTCGGATGAACGGCGTTTGCTTACGGTCGGAAGCGATACGCGGTCCTGCCCGCCTACGTTGATCGTTTCGATACGGCCCGAGCGGTCGAGGTAAACCATGGCCTCGCGCCCCGTCGCCCCGGTAAACGCCGCCAAGGTTTCTATGATCACCGGCGGACAAAACGCCTTGCGGTCGGTTTCCGCTTCAAAAAGGGATTCCAATAACGTGAGGTACGAACGTCGTATCCCATCTGTGTTTCCGTTGATTTTTTGCATAATATACATACCTATTCTTTCTGTGGTTGTGATATAGTATAGACTAACCGATATAATCTTACAAAACGGCTGTTTGATTATAATCGAATATTATTTACATATCCTTTTCCGTAAGGAGCGTTTGTATGAAGAACCCCATTACGCGCATCAAGGAAAAATTTAAAAAAACCGATATACGGGATTTTCTGGGGGATATCAGCGGCATACTCGACCCGATGGAACTGGAAGTGCTCGTCGTGCGGAAACGCTGCGAGGTACTCTTCACCAATGAACGCGCGAAGGCCCGCATGTACACCGACAGCGGATTTTCCCATGATTGCCGTACGGGATACGCCGCAACGTTCCCCGCGCTTTGTTCGCATTGCCCCTACGGCATTAGCCGGTCGAAGGCCGTGCAGGGTGTATTCGAAATCGAGGATACAAAGGGCCGTTCATACCAAGTGCGCTGTACGGCCATCAATTGGATAGACGACAACCCCGCCTTCATCTTCACCCTAAACGACATCACCGAAGAGATCGCCACCAAAAAACGCCTCTACGAACTGGCATACATTGACCAACTCACGGGTGTACCCAACCGTACCCGGCTCAAGGAAGACTTCACCGCGCTCGAACCCCGTATCGAATTGGGTGAACTTTCCGGCATCGTCGCCTTGTTTGACCTCGACCATTTTAAAGCGATAAACGATACATACGGGCATAATACGGGTGATATCGTTCTGCGCAGATTGGCCGAACACCTCGAAAGCGAAAAAGCGTTCGCGGGGAATTTATACCGCTTAGGCGGCGACGAATTTGTCCTGCTGTACACCGACCCCGCCAACCGATTCGATTCCGACGATTCAATTATCTATCATTATAATAACCTTCTTTCGGCAGCCTTGCGCTCCTATTCATTACCCAATATCGAATTGACCTGTACGCTGAGCATGGGGGTTTCCTTGTTCCCGCGTGACGGCACAACCCTTTCGGAAACCCTGCGTAAAGCGGACATTGCGCTGTACCAAGCGAAAGCCGAAGGCCGTAACCAAATCATATTCTTCATCAACCAATACGACACGGCGCAAAAATTTAAGGATGTGTATATCAATATCCAACCCGTGCTCACCAGCGTGGGCAAGACATTCGGCTATGAATTGATGGATTGCAGCGACGAAAGCGACGAAACGGAATCATCCGTGGATTTGAAGGACTTTAACAGGACGCTGGACGCGATGGGCTTGCACAACCTTGACGATAAGCTGCATTATTTTATTGCGTTCTCCAAGCAATTGCTCAGCCCCGCGGTGTTGCATAACCTGCCGCGGGAGAAGTTCATCGTTCAGTTGAACCTGCCGGAAAAAATGACAGAGGAGAAGCGCAACGCGGATTTCGCGCTGTATTCATTATTAAAGAAACACGGTTACAAATTAGCCATCACAAACCTGCGGAGCAACGCACTCGAAGAAGATTTGATGAGCCTCGCGGATTATTGCATATTTTCGTCCCGCGACGCCGACATCGCCAAACAGAAGAAAATCATCGCATCCTCGTACGGCAAGCGTTTTGTGGCTACGGGTGTGGATACCTTAGCCGAATATAATACCACAAGGGACGCGGGTTTCCATCTTTTTAAGGGTTTTTACTTTCGCCAGCCCGTCGTCGGGCAAGTATCCAAGGAAATTAATCCCCTCAAGGTAAATTACTTGCGGCTGATGAAGCTCTCCAACACCGAAGGGTATATGGACTTCCGTGAAATCAGCGCGATCATTGCCTCCGACGTGGCCCTTTCCTACAAGCTGCTTCGTATCCTTAACTCCGCCGCCGTCGGCTTGCGTAACGTGACCTCCATAAGCAGCGCGATCGCTTACCTCGGTGAAGACAACCTGAAGAAATGGATTGCCGTACTCGCCCTGCGCGGCGCGGCCGAAGATAAACCCATCGAGCTCATCCGCCTTTCCCTCATCCGCGCGCATTTCGGCGAGCTCCTTGCGCCGCATTTCCGCATCCGCCGAAACCCGCAGAAACTTTTCATGATCGGGATGCTGTCGCTTTTGCACATCGCCCTGGACACCACCCGCGAGGAGCTTATGGCCGACTTGCCCGTGGAGGAGGACATCCGCGAATCCCTCCTTTCCAAGGAGGGTGTCTATTCCGACATACTCAGCTTCTTCGAAAATTACGAATACGCCAATTGGGAGTCGGTCGCGCAGTTCGTAGACCAGCACCAACTGGACGCCTCCTACGTAAACGACGCGTATATACTTTCCGTAAAATGGTACAATGATTTGGTTGAAGGAACGGAGTAATATACAATTAACGCAAAAACAAAAAAGGGGTTGCTTTCGGCAATCCCCTTTTTAACGTTGGGTTTTATTTTTTTATTTTCCGCCGCCGGGTTTCACCGATACATCCATTTGCGCGGTTCCGATATTTGTGCGCATGAGGGTGTCGGCCTTGCGGTTTTCGAGATTGATATAGTCCATATAACCCATCTTTCCTTCGCGCAGGGCTTGCGCGAGCGCACTGGGCACTTCGGCTTCGGCTTCCACTACCTTGGCGCGCATACGCTCGACTTCGGCGCGCATTTCCTGTTCCTGCGCGACGGCGAGGGCGCGGCGTTCCTCAGCCTTGGCTTCGGCGATCTTTTTGTCGGCTTCGGCTTGCTCGATTTGGAGGTGCGCGCCGATGTTACGGCCCACGTCCACGTCGGCGATGTCAATGGAGAGGATTTCGTAGGCGGTGCCTGCGTCGAGACCCTTGGCGAGTACGGTTTTGGAAATGAGGTCGGGGTTTTCGAGTACGTCGCGGTGGGATTTGGCGGAACCAATGGTGGAGACGATACCTTCGCCCACGCGGGCGATGATCGTCCCTTCACCCGCGCCGCCCACCAAGCGTTGGATGTTGGTGCGTACGGTAATGCGCGCCACGGCTTTTACCTCAATACCGTTGATAGCCATGGCGGAGATCATGGGCGTTTCGATGACCTTGGGGTTAACGCTCATGCGTACGGCGTCGAAAACGTCGCGCCCGGCCAAATCAATGGCGGCGGCTTTTTCGAAGGGCAACTCGATGTTCGCACGATGAGCGGCGATAAGCGCATTGATGACCGCGTCCACGCGCCCGCCCGCGAGATAGTGCGCTTCCAACTGGCTTACGGGGATGGGGATATTAGCCTTCGTGCATTTGATCAACGGGCGTACGATATGCACGGGGTTGACCTTACGCAAGCGCATCCCGATAAGCGAACCGATGCCTACCTTCGCGCCCGACGCCATGGCGGAAATCCATAACCCCAGCGGTACAAAGCGCAGGAACAATACGATGAATAAAAGGATCGCAGCGGCGATCGCCACGCCGACCACGGGAAAGTCCCCTATCGGGGGATTGAGTAATAAAAATATCCTGTCCATTGATGACCTCCGTTTATAAATGAATGGGGTTGATTACAAGTATATGCCTCATGGCATCAATTACCGTCTGTTACACCTACGACAACCTTGGTCCCTTGCGTTTCCAATACTTTTACCTTCGTGCCGAGGTCAATCATCGTGCCGACGGCGGCCACTTCCATACGGATACCGTTAAACTCGGCCTCGCCGTACGGGCGCAGGATAGTGACGGCAACCCCCTCCTTGCCTACCATGCCGGATAAGTCCCCCACGGCGTCGGGGTCCTCCGCCAAGTTGTCGTTAAGGATGACGCGGCCCTGCAATTGCCGTTTGGTTACGAAGTTATAGACAAACCCGCCGAGCAAACCCAGCGTCATCACCCCAAAACCGACGAATATCCATCCGTTGGGGTGAAAGATAACGGCCAAAACCGCCGACAGCACCAACGCGATGATGCCGATGATGCCGCAAATAAAACCGTCGAAACCGGGTATCAACAGCTCCAACAAAAGCGCCAGCGTCCCGATTGCCAGCAATACCACAGCTAATTGCAACATTTCGATTCCCCCTTTTTAGTTCTTGGTCCCTAACTCCCGATCATTCCTTCCCTGCCGGGGCGTCGATAGCTTGCGGGGTCATCTTCGGCGAACGGATACCCACGATTTCCGATTTGAGTATCGGGATGCGGATATTCCGGTTGGTGCCGAATTCGATGATAAAACAATCCTCGCCCACATCGGCGATGCGCCCGAACAAACCCGCGTTTGTGATTACATTGTCGCCGACGGAGATGGCGGCTTGCATTTCCTTAAGTTTTTTTTCACGCTTGCGTTGCGGGCGGAACATCAGCAGATACATGACCAATATCACGCCGCCCCAGATAAGGATCATCGTCCATCCGCCCATACCCCCGACGGGTGCGTCCGCGGGTACGTTGTTCGCCACTTGGTGTGCCACCTCCCCCGGGTTTACGTTGCCCGCGGGTTGGTTGCCCGGTGTGCCGATGATACCGAAATCACTCAAGACCGCTGTCATCCGCTGTATGCCGTAATAAAGCGTGTTAATCATGTCCATTTCCCCTTTGATTTATCGCTACAATATAATATACGTTAAATTAACGCATTCGGCATTATAACCAATTCTGCATACACCCGCAATGGTTTAATTGTGCAACTGCCACATCAGGCTTGTCGGTGATGACCGTATCCACCCCGCACGCAAGCATTTTGCGGATATACGCTTCATCGTTTACCGTCCATACGTTGACCTCGATGCCCAACGTATGGCAATCGTCAACGGTATTCGGTAACGCGGCGATGATTTGCCACGGCGGATGGATGGCGTTCGCTCCCAATCGTTGCGCATAAATATAGGGGTCCACGAGTGGCAGATTGTACAAAAGGCCGATGTACGCACACGGGTCGATTCGGCGAATGTCCATCAAGGAATAATGATTAAAGGATGAATAGATGATTTTGGACGGCCCGATCCTGTCTTGCAAATCCAACAATTTGGCGGGGAGGGAGGGGTAGACCTCTTCAGTGGTCTTTAATTCCACATTAACGGTAAAGGGACGATTGCGGGTTATGGATAATCCGTTAATCAAACCGTACACCTCATCTAAGGTAGGGATGGGGAAATCCAACCGTTTTAATTCCTCCGCGGTAAAGTCACAAATTCGACCCGGCTCACCCGTCATACGTTCGAGCGTTAAATCATGGAAAACCATGACTTCGCCGTCCTTGGACAGGTGTACGTCCAGTTCGATACCGTCCGCGCCCTGCTCGATGCCCAGACGGAAGGCTTCGAGCGTATTTTCGGGCGCGAAGACGTTCTCGCCCGCGCCGCGGCTTAAATGCGAACCGCGGTGGGCCAATATTTTCGTTTTCAAGCGAAGTATCCTTTCACGCGAAATATCCTTTCACGTTAAAGTATGCGATGTCCCCCGCGATTTTTTTCAGCAATTCCATATCCCGCGGGAATTCGCCGTCCTGTACCCATGTACCGATGCGGTTGGCTAAAATCCTGCGGAAATAATCGTGCCGCGGGTAGGAAATAAAACTGCGCGAATCCGTCAGCATCCCAATAAAATTGGCAAGCATTCCAAGCGAAGCGAGCGTAATCAAGTGTTTTTCCATACCGGGCTTCGTATCGTTAAACCACCACGGTGCACCCCACTGCATCCGCCCGCGAATGCCGCGCCCCGCGAAATTACCGATCATCGTCGCGAGTATTTCGTCGGCGGTGGGATTCAGGCAATATAAAATCGTTTTGGGTAAGGCATCACGGTTTTCCAAATCGTCCAGAATACGGGAAAGCGTCTGCGCGAACGGTGCGTCGCCGATTGAATCATAACCCGTGTCGGCACCCAGCAGGTTATGCATACGCGTGTTATTATTGCGCATCGCGCCAATGTGGAGCTGCATCGCCCAACCGCGTTTCGTATATTGTTCGCTCAGCCACGAGAACAAGCGCGTTTTGTAACCGATGGTTTCCTCGTACGTGAGGGCTTCGCCGCGCAGGGCCTTACGGAAGGCGAGCGTCGCTTTCGTATCACTTACGGCGGGGTCAAAGACGGGTGGGTCCAAAGCATGGTCGGAGATCACGCAACCTCTTTGCGTAAAAAAGTCCAACCGATTTACCAACGCCTCAAGCAACGAATCCCAATCGATTATTTCATTACGCATACCGGCGGCGAGCCGTAATCTTTTTATATATTCCGCAAAACCCGGATTACCCGGTTCCAATAAAATACCCGGGCGGAAGGTGGGGAGTACCTTCGCCAACCCGGGTATGTTGTCGTATCGTATCTTCGTGTGGTGCTTAAGGGTGTCGGCGGGGTCGTCCGTCGTAGCCAGCCATTCCACCCGCGAACGTTTCAGCAAGTTCTGCACGGTAAAATCGTCTTTTTCGATTTGCGCATTACAAAACGCGTAGATTTCCGCCGCGTTTTCCGCGTTGATTATCCCGTCGTAACCAAAGTATTGTCGCAGCTCCATGTGCGACCAATGGTACAGCGGGTTGCCGATGGCGGCTTCAAGCGCGGCGCACCACGCGTCGAATTTCTCGTGGTCGGGCGCGTTGCCCGTGATGTGGCTTTCCGGTACGCCGTTGTGCCGCATCAACCGCCATTTGTAATGATCCCCGCCCAACCATAATTCGGTGATATTTTTGAAGCGTTTATTCGTGGCGATGGCTTCGGGGTTAAGGTGGCAATGGTAGTCGATGATCGGCAGTTCGCGGATGGATTGATAGATTTCGACCGCGGTTTCGTTTTGTAAAAGGAAATCGTCACACATAAAATTTTTCATGCGAATTCACCCTCACTATTAAAGAAATCGAACATCACGGGCAGCGATTCCTCCCAAAAATCCCAGTCGTGGTCGCCCGCCCATTCCTTGTAAGCGTATTCGAACGGTAGTGCCTTCATGTGCGCGTCGAAGCGCCGGTTATCCTCCAGCAAAAAATCCTTATCGCCGCAGGTAACGAGGATGCGAGGCTTTTCGGGTTTGTCCGCGAGGTTGCTCGCCAATGCAAACAAGTTGCCGCCTTCGGGCACCTTCAATTCCTCCCCCGCGATCGAAACGGCTAACTTTTTATGCCGTTCGTCCGTACCGGGCAGAAGTCTGTGATAAATGCTTTCCGCGTCCACCGCGCCCGAAAAGGAAGCAACCGCGCAATAAAATTCCGGTCGTGTCAGCGCACACTTAACCGCGCCGTATCCGCCCATGGACAAGCCCGCCACATACGTATTTTCCCGCGTGTGCTTCACGTTAAAAATTTCTTCGACGATCTTGGGTAATTCGTACGCGACATAGGTAAAGTAATCCGCTCCGTGTTTCATGTCCGTGTAGAAGCTGTTTTGTACTTCGGGCATCACCACGATAAACGGGTGCTTGTGGTGGATATGGTGCGTGATGCGGGAATTATTCACCCAGCACGACGAATTGCCCGTCATGCCGTGCAGCAAATAAAGTACCCGCCGCGTAATGACCCCTTCCGGGTTGGCTTGGGGGAAGATAACTTCGACGTGGGTATTAAGACCCAACGCCGCCGAACGGATGCTGGTTGACAGCCGTGCCATGGAATGACCTCCCTTTTCGATAAAATGTAATATTATCGCCGTCTGTGGTATCATATCCAAAATTTGAAGGAAAAGGAAGATTATTCATGAAATACATACAACAAGCCCTTGACATGGGCGCAAGGAACGCCGTACGTTTCGAAATCGGCGACATCGCTTTCGACCCCCGCGTAGCGTTGAAGTGTATCTTCGGCTGCCCCGACTACGGGCGCAACCACACCTGCCCGTTTCAAAAATCCCCGCTTAACATGAAGGAATATGAAGAAATCCTTTCGCGCTACAAGTGGGGGATTATCATCGGCTGCGCGGATAAAGCCGCAAGCCAAAGGATTTCCTACGAAATCGAACGGGCGTGCTTTTTGGACGGTTATTACTTCGCGTTTTCGTTATCTGATTGCGGGTTGTGCAAGGAATGCTCGAAGATCACCGAAGAACCCTGCCGCGTACCCGCAAAAGCGCGGCCCGCTTTCCACGCCGTGGGTATCGACGTGTTTAAAACCGTACACAAATTCAAGCTGCCGCTGGCAGTGGCACTGGACCATAACGCGGAATTAAATTGGTACTCGGCGGTTTTCGTTGAATAAATAAACCCATCGCCTACGTATATAAGTGTAATATGGCATGAAAGCGCAGTTTGGGAGGCACCCATGGGCGCGGGTTGTCGTTCGGTTCAACGGCACCGCGTAAAAACCGCTTGGCGCAACGTTTATGTTATGTATTCCGCATGTAAAGGAGTCTCTTTATGGAAACCAAGATAGATACCAAAGTCACCTTATACGACGCCGACGGCAAACGTATCGGCGAAACCTTTTCGCGCCGCGCCAGGCAGCTCGTCAAGCAACAACGCGCCTTATGGACGGACGAAACGCACACCGCAATCCGCTTCCTGCCCGACGCCGCGGAGGAATGGGAAGCCGAAACGGACGGCATCCCCACCGCGCCTAACCCAAGCGGAACCGACAAAAACGAAATCCCGCCCCACATCGACGCCAACCTCTACGCGCTGGCGAAAAAACGTATTTCCACCCGCCGCAGGATGTTTTGGCATACGCTGGGGCTGCTGCCGGGGTATTTATTCCTGGCAGCGTTATTCGATTCCATGTTCACGTTCAGACAGTTTGAACTGGGGTTTTTTGTCGGGATTACTTTCACGTTGTGGACGATGTCGTTCGCTTACACCATCCACCAATTCCGCAAGTATAATCGCGGCTTCTTTCTTCTGGCGGAAATGGAAACTCGCCGTGCCCGTAAGCTGGCGAACGAAATGGACCGCTTGAAGCGTATGGGGTACGGCGGATAAAATCCGACGCCCAACAAAAACGGGGTAACCTTTGTGAAGGTGTGCCCCGTTTTTTATTACTTTCCTTGCAGTCTTTTGCAAACAATGGTATAAGATTCCGTATTAAAGTAAAGGGTACATAGTGTTGCACAAAAGTTAGGGGGAGCGGTATGACGTTCGGCGTATTGTTTTATACCATCGACACCACCATACAATATGAAATATGGCGCGGTATCGTCGACTACGCGGAAGAACATGATATCCATTTGATTTCCTATGTGATGGCTTCCAAACTGGCCCATACCGGCGGTATATCATACCATTTCGACACATGCTTCGATGCGATATGCAACAACAAATCTCTTGACGGCGTCATCTTCTTTTCCGGGTTCTTCGATCACCAAGCCAAGGTAAAAAAGACATTCTTGGAGTATGTATCGAAAATCCCGCGGGACATCCCCTGCGTTTCTATTTCCAATATCATACCCGGCTTCCCCGCGGTTATGTCGGACAATATCGGCGGCATCTACGGCGCGGTGGACCACCTCATACGCGTCCACGGTAAGCGGAAGATCGCCTTCATTACGGGGCCCGACGATAATCGGGAGGCCGAGGAACGGTTCATCGGCTACAAAAAAGCCCTTGCGGACAACGGTATACCCTTCGACGACCGTTATGTGGTGAAGGGTGACTTTACGCCGGATGGCGGGCACAGAGCAGCCCTCGAGCTGTTGGATGAACGTAAGCTGCCCATGGACGCCGTCGCCGCCAGCGACGACGATTCCGCCATCAGTATGATGAACCTGCTTAGAAACCGTAATATTTTGGTACCCGCGGAAGTCGCGGTCACGGGCTTTGACGACGATAAAAGCTCAGCCACCTTTGTCCCCACCATCAGCACCGTCAAGCAGGATTTCCATAAAATCGGGCAAGCCTGTACCCGCGTGTTGCATAAAAAGACCCAAGGCGAACCGGTGGAAGATATATCGTATATCCCATCGGTTTTCGTCTGCCGCCAATCCTGCGGTTGCTTAGTGGAGGAAAGCGAGCACCGGGATATCAACCCCGACGCGGATGATTTGGCTTCCTTCCTAATGCAATGGCTGGTACCCCTGCTGGGTTCGGAAGCAAACGAGCAGGACGCCCGGGAATGGGTCACCGCCATGACGGACCGTATCAAGGAAAGCGTTTTCGATCGGAAAGCGTTCTTAAACATTTTGGATAAGGCGTTGATCCATTACGGTCACCAATCCGGCAATTATGAATTGTGGCACGAAGTATTGGATGTCTTTATGGTGGGCGCGCAACATTACAGCCAAGAGGTATCCTGCGTACCTACGGTCATTTCCACGTTGGTACATGCCGCTCCCTTGATCAACAAGATCTCAATCAACGAGGAACATGCACAAAAAAACAAACGGAATGAGGTCCGCCTTGCTTTACGTCAGGTGGCCAGTTCGCTGGTGCTGATTTTCGATATCGATACGTTTGCGGACGAACTGTATCGCTTGCTGCCCGAATTCTCCATCGATATCGCGTTGGTGGGATTATATAAAGAACCCATCCCTTTCGGCACGGAAAACGCGAACCGTACGATTGACACGTTAATCGGCTTCGATGGGGACAACCGATTTAACCTAAAGCAAAACAGCTGGAACCCAATCCGCTTCTCCGATTATTCCGCCATTGACGGCTTTGATTTTAACCGCAAGCTGCGCAAGCTGTTATTTTTCCCGCTGTTTTTCATGGATGAGGAATTGGGCGCCATCCTGCTCCCCTACGACCCGGAAATCTCCACCGAGGCATACGAAACCCTGCGCGTCAACATTGCCACCGCGTTAAAAGGCGCGGAGCTGTTGACAAAAATCCAAACCCTTTCCATCACGGACGAGCTTACCGGGCTCTTAAACCGCAGGGGCTTCTTCCAATATGTGTACGCGCGGATGGAGATGATCCGCCGCAATTCCGAATTGATGCCCGTGGTTATGTTCATGGATATGGACGGATTAAAGTTTATCAACGACAACTACGGCCATAAGGAAGGGGATAAAGCCATCGCAGCCTTCGCGCATATCCTCAAGGAAACCCTACGCAAGGAAGACATCATCGCACGCATGGGCGGCGACGAATTTATCGTATTCTCCTCGGTTAAAACAAAAGAAGCGACCGAACATGTGGAATCCCGTCTACGGGCTAAGCTGATCGAATACAACGATACGCAACCTCATCCTTATACCCTTTCGTGCAGTATCGGCAGCGTGGTGCTGGAGGAAGCGACGAAGGAATGCTTTGAGACGGCGATCCTTAACGCCGACAGTGTATTGTATGAGGAAAAAATGGAGAAGAAGAAAAAAGGGCAATCGCGGTAAATCCCCCCGCTCGCCGTATATATGCTGTAAAAAACGAAAGATTAATACATAATATTTTAAATCGAGTTTTCCATTGAATCCCCCGTGTATTGTATTATCATGGATAAAACATACGCGGGGGTTTTTATGCATAAAACGGTCAATCCTTCAACCATCCGCTTGGACGGGCGGAAAATCCTGATCACGGGCGTTTCGCGCCCGATGGGTATCGGGGCGACGCTGGCGCGGCGGTTCGCCGAAGCGGGTGCGGTTGTGGCGGTGCATGGTTTTTCCGATTACGATTTATCCGTGGGGAATGCCTTGACTTCCATGGAAAACGGTACGGAGATATTGGTTGAACAATATCGTGACGCGGGGTTGGATGTCATTGCGTTGACTTCGTCGGATTTATCAAAGCACGGAACTGCCGAAGCAGTCGTGCGGGAAGCAATCGGTAAACTGGGTACGCTCGACGGCTTGGTGCTTAACCATTGCTACGGTACCGCCGTGCCGCTCGGGCAATGGACGGAGGAGGATATCGACCCGCATTTGACGGTCAATATCCGCGCGTCCATGATGATGATACAAGCCTTCGCCGCGCAAGCGGATACTACGAGGGATAATGCGATTACGCTGTTCACCAGCGGGCAGCACCTATCTCCCATGATCAACGAAATCGCCTATTGCGTGGCCAAGGAAGCAATTATCTGCATCAGCCGCCAATCGGCGTACGCGCTGGGGGACAAGGGCATACGGGTTAATTGCGTCAACCCGGGTGCGAATGATACAGGTTATTGCTTCGGTGAGGTGCACAAAGCCGTCGCCGACAAGCACCCTTCGGGGCGCTGGGGTACGCCGGAGGATACCGCTGAGCTGCTTCTCTTCCTGCACAGCGGCCATGCGAAATGGATCACCGGGCAACTCATCGCCAGTGATGGGGGATTTAAGTATGGTTGGTAAACAAACGGATTTAAATAAATGCAAAACAGAAGGAGACAAAAATGGAAAAGAATGAACGTTATTGGACGGTACTCATCATCGGAGGCGGCTCCGGTACGGGTAAATCGACGCTGGCTTATGCACTGGCGGTATATTACGGCGGCGTCAACGTGATGGAGTTCGACGATATTTCGCAAGCCGTCATGGCATATATTACGCCGGAAACGCATCCCGTTATATTCGAAGGCAAAAACGCGAACTGGCAATCGCTCGGTGTGGAGGGCAATAAAAATTGGCTGATCAACGTAAGCAAAGCCTACGCGCCCGCGCTTAAGGCCGTGGTAGAAAGGCACGTCGAGGATAATGTACCCATCATCATCGAAGGGGATTTCATCGACCCGGAAATTGCGGCGACGTTTGGTGACCGCGTAAAGACCCTTTTCGTCATGGAGTCGGACGAAGAACAGTTGATTAAGAATTTCCAGTCCCGCGAAGGCGGTGACCCGCAAACCCTCCGCGCACAAATCAGCGTCGCCCACGGTAATTGGATCAAACAGGAATGCATAAAAAACGGCCTCGCTTTCATGGAAGTGAGACCGTGGGAGGATTCATTAAAAAGGGCCGTGGAATTGATTTAATCTTCCGTTTCGGGTGCGTCCTTGGTAAACTTGCACGCATTACACGCAACGACGCGTTTCTTACGCCCTTTAATCATCAGATATCCGCCGCATTCGGGGCATTTTTCCCCGGTGGGCAGGTTCCAAGAAATAAATTCGCAATCGGGGTACGCATCGCAACCGTAATAGATGCGGCCCTTTTTTGATTTCTTGATAACGACCTTGCCGTCGCATAAAGGACACGCCACGCCCGCTTCTTCCAAGATGGGTTTGGCGTTGCGGCAATCGGGGAAACCCGGGCACGCGAGGAACTTGCCGAAACGGCCGAATTTGATAACCATCATGCGGCCGCAATTTTCGCATGGGGTGTCCGTTTCCTCGTCCTTGACTTCGATCTCGCCGATCTGTTCTTCGGCGGCGGATATTTTTTGGGCAAACGAAGGGTAAAAAAACCGCAGGATATCCTTCCATCCCAATTCCCCCAGTTCCACACGGTCGAGATCGTCCTCCATACGCGCGGTAAACTCGGTGTCCACGATATCCTCGAAGTAATCCGTCATGATTTCGTTTACGATTTCGCCGAGCTCGGTGGGGTAAAGGGCTTTATTTTCCTTGATTACGTAACCGCGCGCCAAGAGCGTCATGATCGTCTGCGCGAACGTACCCGGCCGACCGATACCCAAATCCTCCATCGTGCGTACCATACTGCCTTCGGAATAACGCGGGGACGGCTGCGTAAAGTGCTGTGCCGGGAGGAAATCCGTAACCTTTACCGTTTCCCCTTCTTTTAGGGGGGGGATTTTAACGTCCTTTTCCGCGTCTTCGTTTTTTGAATAGACGGCGAGATAACCGTCGAACTTAAGCAACGACCCGCTCGCGCGCCATACGGTTTTATTCGCTTCCAATTTGACGGTCAACGTATCGTATACCGCTGCAGCCATTTGACTGCCGATAAAACGTTCCCATATGAGTTTATACAATTTATATTGTTCGCCCGAAAGGGATGCTTTGAGCGCGTCGGGTGTGCGTTCCGCGCCTGTGGGGCGAATAGCCTCGTGCGCGTCCTGCGTACGTCCGCGTGATTTATATTCGGGGCGTGCGGAAGGGAGGTACGTCTTACCGTATTTTGATTCGATATAATCGGTCGCGTCGGTATAGGCATCATCGGAAATGCGCGGCGAGTCGGTACGGATATATGTGACCAAACCAACCGCACCCTCACCCGCCACGTCCACGCCTTCGTATAATTGCTGCGCGATACGCATCGTGCGCGACGGCGCATATGAAAACAGCCGCGACGCTTCCTGCTGTAATGTACTGGTGGTAAACGGCGCGGGTGGTTTGCGTGTACGCGTGCCCTGCTTAACCTCGCGCACGGTGAAGTCATGCTTCCCTGTTTTTTTGAGGATCGTTTGCACATCGGCTTCGGTTTTTAATTCGAACTTGTCATTGTCGGAAGCGTTGTAGCGGGCAATAAAAGAACCCTTTGCCATCTTGGCTTCAAGGGTCCAATATTCCTCGGGAACAAAAAGCTCGATTTCCTCTTCCCGTTCGCATATCAATTTTAATACGACGGACTGCACGCGGCCCGCGCTTAAGCCCTTTCGCACCTTCTTCCAGAGCAACGGGCTGATGCGGTAACCCACGACACGGTCCAAGACGCGGCGCGCTTGTTGTGCGTCCACCAAGTCCATATCGATGGCGCGGGCTTCCTTTAATGATTTTTTGACGGCGTTTTTTGTGATTTCGTTGAACGTGATGCGCTCCGTGTTTTTTTCATCCAACTTAAGCGCGTGCATGAGGTGCCAACTGATGGCTTCGCCTTCGCGGTCAGGGTCAGTGGCGAGGTAGATTTTTTTGGCGGATTTCGCTAATTTACGGAGATTTGCCAATATATCCCCTTTCCCGCGAATCGTGATGTATTTCGGTTCGAAGTCGCTTTCCACATCCACACCCAATTGGCTTTTGGGTAAATCGCGTACGTGGCCGACGCAGGCTTCGATCTTGTAATTGGGGCCGAGGATTTTCTTAATCGTTTTCGCTTTCGACGGTGATTCGAGGATTACGAGATTCTTGATCATGTTCCGATTCGCCTCACATGGTTATGGTTTAGGATTTCATATACCTTGCGCCCGGGAGTTTTTTAATGAGCTTTTTTAACTCCAGCGCGATACAGATCAAATGGGCTTGGTTTGCGGGTAAACCCGTTCGCTCAAGTATCGTATCAAAATGCAACATTTCCGAATGCACGACATCATACACGCGTTTTTCGTCGGGCGCAAGGACGACTTTAACGTCAAGCGGTGTTTCGGGTTCGGTTTCCCCCGATATCCCCAACGCGAAAAGCACGTCGGTATAATCGATAACGGGGAAGGCGCCGTCGCGTATCAAGCGGTTTGTCCCTTCGCTTAGTTTGCTGGAGATATTGCCGGGGACGGCGAGCACTTCGCGCCCTTGGTCGTGCGCGGTGTCCACGGTGATAAGCGTGCCGCTCTTGCGCCCCGCCTCAGCCACCACCACCGCGTGCGAAAGCCCGCTGATAATACGGTTGCGCGCGGGGAAGAAGGCCTTGTGCGGTTGCGTACCCGGCGGGTATTCGGACAATACGCAGCCGTTTTCGATGATTTTTATCCGCAAGGCATGTGCTTCGTTCGGGTAACAAACATCAACCCCGCATCCCAGTACGGCGATCGTTTTCCCGCCGCTTTCGAGCGCGCCCTTATGCGCCATCGAATCCACGCCGCGCGCCATGCCGGAAACGATGACGATACCCCTTTGCGCCAATGGGGCGGCCAACTTCCTTGCCGCCATCAAGCCGTATTCGGAGCATCTGCGCGAACCGATGATACTTACTTTATGCAAATCGTCGGGCGGTAATTCACCTATGTAAAAAATACCGATCGGCGGGTCGGGTATGGCCGCCAGCATAACCGGAAAAGCCTCATGCTCGCGGGATATGTAGACAATCCGCTCCGATTCCAATCCGCGGAGCAAATCCTCGATGGCGGAAAGGTTGCGGTTACGGGTGAGGGTGTTAAATGCGATGGGGGTAAGGCCGCCGACCGCACGCAATTCATCGTGCGGGGCCGTGAACAGTGCCTTGGCGGTCTTAAATCGTGAGAGCAGTTCGTTGAGTTTGCGCGAGCCTAATTGCGCGACCAAGGATGACAACCATAACATGTAGATTTCGCCGTGCATAAATCCTCCTGCGGTAATTGCCGTAATAATGTTTTCGTCCGTTTCTCTGCATTAATTGCTGCGTGATATAATACAATCAAACAGTCGTTTCGGTCAAAGTGATTGATAACGGCCCTTTTGCTCCATAAAATAATCATTTTTCCCGCGTTGCTTCATATACATTACGGTAACGGATGTATAGGGAGGCACGCGATGGGTGATATATTTCGTTTGTTTTGGTGGCTGACGGTTATCGCCATCATCATGATGGCGGCCGACTACGTGCTGTTTACCTGCTTCGAAAAAGAAAAAGCCGAACGTATCGTTAAATTTTTTTTGGTCGGGGGGGCGTTGACGGGGTTCTTCGTTTTGTTCCAATTCATCAACGAACATTTGCTGGGCGAAATCATGGTATTCTACGAAACGTTTTTCTAACTTGTGATATACTGATGAAAAACGGCGTATCACGCACAGGAGTGTTCCCTTTGAATTACAGGCAAGCTCTTTCGCATCTCCTTTCCCCCTTCACGCAATTACCCGAAGCCGAAATCATTTCCGTCATCGAATCCCCCCCTGACCCCACGATGGGTCATTTTGCGTTTCCCTGTTTCCGATTGGCGAAAACGTTAAAGAAAGCCCCGCCCATCATCGCACAGGAAATCGTCGCCCAAACCATGGACAAGCCCCTGCCGGAATGGTTGGAAAAAACCGTAGCCAACGGCCCTTACGTCAACTTCTTCCTCGACCCAACCGTTTTCGCCCGAAATACGCTGGAGGCGATCCGCCAAGCGGGCGATCGGTACGGCGCGTCCGACGAGGGCGCGGGCAAAAAAATATTGGTGGAATATTCCTCCCCCAATATAGCCAAGCACTTTAATCCCGGCCATTTCGCCAATACGATGATCGGCAAAGCCTTGGACAATATTTTCCGTTATTTGGGGTATGACGTAACGAGCATTAACCATTTGGGCGATTTCGGCACACAGTTCGGCAAGTTGATCACTGCCTACCAATTGTGGGGCAGCCGCGAGGAAATCGAAGAAACGGAAATCGACGGCTTGGTACGGATATATGTAAAGTTCCACGAAGAAGCGGAAAAAGACCCTTCGCTCAATGATACCGCCCGCGCATGGGTGGTGAAGATACAAAACGGCAACGACGAAGCCGAGGCGTTGTGGCGTTGGTTCGTGGATATCAGTATGCGGTCGTTTAACCGTCTGTACGAGCGGCTGGGTGTCCGTTTCGATTTGATCCGCGGCGAAAGCTATTACACGGACAAAATGCCCGCGGTCGTGGAAACCATCCGCGAAAAAGGCTTGCTGATCGAATCCGACGGCGCGCAAATCGTAGACCTCGAAGCCTACGGGATGCCCCCGTGCCTGATCTTGCGCTCGGACGGCGGTACGCTGTACCCCACGCGCGACATCGCCGCCGCCATCGACCGTTACGAAACGTTCAGATTCGATAAAAGCATCTACGTCACCGCCACCGAACAGATACTCCACTTCGCCCAATGGATAAAAGTGGTGGAGCTGATGGGTTACCCGTGGGCGAAGGATATCATGCACGTTACCTACGGCATGTATCTCTTCGAAAGCGGGCGTATGTCCACCCGCAAGGGCGACGTGCTTAACGTGGAGGTTTTGTTAAACGAAGCCGTCGCCAAAACCCGCGCCATCATAGAGGAAAAGAACCCCAACCTCGCCAATAAAGAAACCGTTGCCGAACAGGTAGGCGTGGGCGCGATGATATTTAACCGCCTGTATAACGGCCGTATCAAGGATACGATGTTTAATTTGCAACAAATGCTCAACTTCGAAGGCGAAACGGGCCCGTATGTGCAATATACCCACGCACGTACGTGCAGCGTGTTGGAAAAGGCGAAAACGGGCAACCTATCCGATGCGGCTCTTCAATACCGGCATATATCCCAACCCGAAGCCTTCGATGTATTACGCTTGCTTTGCGATTATCCCGCCGTTATCAAAGACGCCGCCGAAAAATATGAACCCTTCCTTATACCCCGCCACTTGGTGGCGTTGGCGCAGGCATTTAATACTTTCTATCAAAAGAACATCATCCTTACGGACGATGCGGACATAAGGTGTGCGCGTTTGGCTTTAACAAAGGCCGTGCAGACCATCCTGAGCGGCGGGCTCGCGTTGTTGGGGATCGCCGCCCCACGCGCGATGTAATCGCCGTTGTTTTAAACTTTTGGTGCATGGGAGCGTATATCTTTTCAAACGAAAGGGAGTGAAATCCATGCAATGCAGAACCCACCCGACGGCTCATGCCGTAAACACCTGCAATACTTGCGGAGAATGGCTTTGTGAAGTATGCACCTTAGATATTAACGGACGCTTGTTTTGCCGCGCGTGCCTGGCCAAGCTGGCGGAATACGAAGCCGCGCCGGAACCCGCCCGCAAATGCGCACCCCCGATGGGACGTCGGATTCGCTGGAGCTTGACCTTCATATTTTCCTTCCTCCCCGGGGCAAACTATATGTACCTTGGGCTGATAAAACGCGGCTTGGCGGCCATGTGCGGCTTCTTCCTGCTGATTTACCTGCTTACGCTTGTGGCGGGGTCGTTCCTCGGCGGTCCGCTGACGGTATTGCTGTCTTTGTCGCTGCCCGTTTGTTACCTGACGTATACGTTCGACGGCTTTAATATACGCAGGCGTATGCTTAGCGGCGAAACCGTGCATGATAATATCGACGATGTAATCGCCTTCTTCCGCCGCAACAAAAAGACGCTCCTCATCCTGTTTATCCTGTGCATCGGCTTGGGTGCGGCGGGAAGCCTGCTGAACGCAATCCTTAAACCCTTATTTAATCTGGTACCCCTGCTGCTCATAGGGTTTTGCGTATACGCGGTATTAAAGAAGAAAACTTGACGCTGTAAAACCAAAGGTGTAATATACCCGAAGTAAGGTTGCATCCGAACCGGCCGGAGGGAGGGATAGTCCATGTCACAGGTAGTCATCAAAGATAACGAAACGCTGGACGCAGCACTCCGGCGCTTCAAAAGGGATTGCGCGAAAGCGGGAATTATGGGGGAAGTGCGTAAGCGCGAGCATTACGACAAACCCAGCGTAAAACGCAAAAAGAAATCCGAAGCGGCCCGCAAGCGTAAATTTAACTAGAACAGTTGACACGCCTGCTCCCCTCTCGTATAATAGCCTCCGTTAACCGACCCGGCCCAGTAGCTCAGTTGGTTAGAGTGCCGGCCTGTCACGCCGGAGGTCGAGGGTTCGAGCCCCTTCTGGGTCGTAAGTAAAAATATGCCCTGTCTGTAAAATGCGGACAGGGCTTTTTCATTGTATTTCATCTTTTTTTGCCTCGAGAAGTTCCTTCGGGATTTCACACAGGACCGCTACGATCTCCGTATCCAGCTGCGTATCAGCCACTTCTTTAATAATCCGTATCGCTTCATCGTAGCTTTTCCTCGGCCTGTAGATACGGTCGGTGCTAAGCGCCGAAAAGGTATCCGCTACGGTGATGATCCTCGCTTCGATCGGGATATCCTCCGCGGCCACTTTCAAATACCCTCTGCCGTCCAAGCGTTCGTGGTGGTAGTAAACGATGTCGCCGATATGCTGATAACTTGTCGGTTCGAGGATATTCTTACCGTATGTCACATGTTGCTCAATGATTTTACGTTCTTCGGAAGACAGCTTGCCGGGTTTGTTTAATATGTTGTCGGGGATCCCGATCTTCCCTATGTCGTGCAGGATAGCCGCGTCCATCAAGCGTGTCCGGCAAATGCCGTTTTTGATCCGATCGGGGAGGTGTCCGTATATTAACCTGACGATTTCCGCCACATGCACCGAATGCCCTTGCGTATAATGGTCCTTCGCTTCCATCGCGTTTACGAGGGTCTTGGTGATTTCGTCCGTCTTTCTGGAAATGGCCGCGGACATTTTTTTAAGTGTTATGACCATGGCGCATACAAAAATCGCGCCGAAGAACAAAAGCAAGGAGATAATCAGGTCTGTGGTAGACATCGTGCTCCTGATCATAAACATGGCGCCGACGAAAATATAACCGATGAGGAAAAGGATCGTCAGTGCCATGCTTGCCGTGTAGATACGATCCGTAAATATCTCCTGTTCGTGCGCCTGCGCCCTGAACGCGGCAAGCGATTTTAGGAACATGATAAGGCCGAACAGCATCAGACATGCTCCAAAAGCGACGAGCGTTAGACATATCAATTTGAATATCATGCAAATTCCTTTATCGGGGTTATTTTAGCAAAGCATTTACATATGCCACCGTTTCGGGTTGTTCCTTCTCTATCCGTGCGATCGCGTCCTTAAATTGCGGCAGGTAATCCTTAT
Organism: Defluviitaleaceae bacterium; assembly: GCA_009779755.1. GTDB lineage: Bacteria > Bacillota > Clostridia > Lachnospirales > WQUN01 > WQRX01. The sequence continues at coordinate 28,802 of WRDO01000003.1, forward strand.
GCGCGATCAGCAATTGGTCGAAGATTTCCTTCCCAAGCGACCCGGCGGGTATAAGGGGGTTAAGGCAAAATCCGTGCAACGCCTTGCCGTAATCCCCCGTGACGGCGGCTTCGATGATGATCTGCTCCATGGCCTTCATGTGCTGCACCATACCGCGCGGACCGGGGGGGAACGGACCCCAGGCAAAGCATTCGGGGCCGTGGGCGGTTACGGATGCGGACACTTCCACCACGCAATCGCGGGGGAGGTCGGGCAACGCGCCGTTGTTGGCCACGCTGACGACCATTTCGGTACCCTTATTATTGTATATGGAAGTCACAAGCTCGCAAGCCGCGTCCGAATAATACGCGCCGCCGCGGTTGGAAAGCTCTTCGGGTTTATAATCGAGCGCGGGGTCCTTGTAAAGTTCGAAAAGGCGCGCTTCGGTACGTTTAACCTCCTCGGCGCGGGTCTTGCCCGTGGAGAAGCCCTTGATTGCCTCCTCCAGCATGTTGCCGGTGGAATAATAATAACGGTGGTAATAACAGGGTAGCAGCCCCACATCCTTGATGACTTCGTAATGGTAACCTACGTTGGCGATATTTTTGGGTATGTTATCGTCGTCCGTCGCTTCTCCGGGTTTGTATTGCAAATCGATAAGTTCGGCGGTACGGTCGTTGCCTTCGTTATCCCATACGCGGTGCCAGTTAAAATGGTTAAGCCCCGCGAAACGAACAGTCAAATCCTCGGCGGGTAACTTTAATTGGCTTGCGGCGTTTTTTACCAATCCTATAGGGACGTTGCACAAGCCGACAGTGCGCTTCCAACCGCCGTGGAAGATCGCCGCCTCCGTAACCATACCCGCGGGATTGGTGAAATTGACCAACCACGCGTCGGGGCAAAGCTCACCCATATCCTTCACGATATCCAATATGACGGGTATCGTACGGAGGGCCTTAAACATCCCCCCCGCGCCTTTGGTTTCCTGCCCCAGTACGCCGTGCGAAAGAGGTATACGTTCGTCCTTTATACGCGCGTCCAGTAAGCCGACCCTAAACTGCGTGGTGACGAAGTCCGCGCCCGCCAACGCTTCACGCCTGTCAAGTGTACACGTTACGAGCCAATCAAGCCCGGCGGCCTTAACCATACGTTTGGCCATCGCACCTACGATCTCCAATTTTTCGCGGCCTTCATCTACATCCACCAGCCACAATTCCCTGATGGGGAATTCATCCTTACGTTTGATATAACCTTCAACGAGTTCGGGCAGGTAACTGGAGCCGCCGCCGATTACGGCAATCTTTAAAGCGTCGCGCATAACGAATCCCCTTTGATTTTTATGTGTCCGAATACAGGCTTACCGCCGTGTCCACGACGGCGATGGCTTTTTTAAACTCACCGTGGAGCAAATGGGCCGCGATCTCATCTAATAAATCGTTGACGCTTTGCGGCCAAGTGATTTGCCGCAGCAACTCCAACGACGCGCGAGCCGCGCTTTTTTTAATACGTGTACAGGATTTGCGTATTTCAGCCAAATGCTCCTGTAAAACGGCAATGTCGTCCGTTGACAGGGTTTCGACCGAATCTTGGCGTACCGGCGTGTGATCGGTCAACACCCGCTTTAACGCTTCGATAAACAGCGGAGTTTGGGTATTGATTATATCCAAATCGTTCGCCGTACCCGCTTTTTCCAGCTTAAGCGCATCGGCGGATAATTCCTTGCAATCGAGGTGGAGCAGGACGCTTTTCATGCCGTGTACCGTGGTGATATATAACTTCCTGTCGTCCTCGTCGAAGGCATTCGCTTTCGGCAATAACATTTCAAGTACGAATACGGCACCTTCAACGTCCTTCAAAGCCGTTTTCGCGATTAAACCGTTCATCTCTTTTTTTTGCGTGAACGAAACCAATTTATTGTGCCCTGCGCTTTTACGCGCTTTCGCGATGACTTCGGGGGGTTGCTTGTCGCGTATCAGGCGGTTTAAGTATATGTTTAATTCGCGCATATCGATGGGCTTTGATATAAAACCATCGAAGCCATTCTCCATAAACATATCCGATTGCCCCGTCACGGCGTTGGCCGTCAACGCGACAATGGGTTTCGTATACCCCAGGTCGCGGATGATTTTCGTCGCTTCGATACCGTCCATCTTCGGCATCATATGGTCCATGAACACGATGTCGTACGTTTTGCCCTTCTTGATTATCTCAACGGCTTCCAATCCGCTCGAAACGGTTTCGATCCTTAAGCCGTAGGGCATCATCATCCCCTTCGCCACATACAGGTTGGAATCGACGTCATCCACCACCAGTATAGTGCCGTACGGCATGTATTCATGCGTCATTTTCGTCCTTCGTGCCTTCGGCATGATTTGATAGCGGTTGGAACGTAATTTTTCGGCCATTTCCGTGCCGCATATCGCGTCGCCGACGCGTTCCTGCGGTAACCTGACGATAAAGGTCGAACCTTTATTGGGTTTGCTTTTGACCTCTATTTCACCCTGCATCAACTCCAGCAGGCGTTTCGTGATCGTCATACCCAACCCCGTACCGATGGTGGTGCGGTTGGTTTCCAAATTAAAGCGTGTGTATTCCTCGAAAAGTGTTTCCACCTGTTCTTCCGTCATACCCTGGCCCGTATCGCTGATACGAAACACGAGCGTGCATTCGGGTCCTTCTTTTTCCGCTTCGGCCCATACGGAAAGCTCGACCCCGCCGTCGTCGGTATATTTAAACGCGTTCGACAGGATGTTGTTTAATATTTGTTTAATACGCAGCTCATCCCCCAGCATATCGTGCGGCGTATCCTTATCGATCTTGAGGTCAAATTCGATGTGCTTGCTTTCATAACGCAGCAGGTTTAATTGCATGGTGTCGTATATCAGACTGGGCATATCGTATTCGTTGGGCATAAGCTGCAACTTGCCCGCTTCGATTTTGGAAAGGTCCAGCAGGTCGTTGATGATCGTCAAAAGCAACTTGCCCGAGCTATGTATACGGCTGAACGCTTCCTCGATTTCCGTCGAATGGTTTTCTTTTTGCAACTGGATTTCCGCCGTACCCAGCACGGCGTTGATCGGCGTGCGGATCTCGTGGCTGATGTGCGAAAGGAATACGCTCTTGGCACGATTGGCCGCCGTCGCCAACAGGAATTCTTCGTGTTCGGCCTTGGCGTCGTCCTTGGATTTGATAATACAGTTGGCGGGTATGTTTACGTTAAGCGCGATCTTGCGCGCCATATCGTGGCAGGTGCCCGAACCGCACGCACCGCAATCAACGTGGTGTTTTTCGTAGCTGTCCTTACCCATCGACGCAAACGCCTTGCCGATATCCTCGTCCGTTATTTGCGGCAGTGTTGTGGGGATGGATTTGTATTCACGCATAAAAAGGGAAAGGTCCAGCGTTTTATCATAAGTTTGGTACAACCCGATATAATAATCCTTGTTGTATTCAAAGACCTTTTCCTTGCGCTTTCGGTTCATGGTTTTGCCGACCTTAAACACGCATCGGTTGTTTGCGCCGGCGTTCCCTATATTACAACCTTCGGTGCAGTTTAATACATCGTAGACGTCGGGCAACAGGTCATCGGGCATGGCGGCGTATTCGAACAAGCGGTTATATACGTTATCTCCTTCCGCTTTGGCGATGTGCAGCCTTTTACCCGCGAAGAACTCGATATTTTCCGTAAAGCCGCCCGGCATGGGGAAGAGCGTACCCATCCCGACCGTATCATGGTCATAGGTGGTTTTTTCTTCGGGCAATTCGATTCCCTTTTCTTTTATGTATTCCAATAACATGCTGATGGTCACGTTGTATTGCGTCAGGCCCGTATCCTCGAATTCGACCTTCTTGGCCATACACGGCGAAATGGCGGCGATTTTATCGCTGACGGCCTTGTATTTCTGCATAAAAATAACGGTGCAAGCCATAGGACTGTGCACCGGTGATAATTTATCCAATAAATCCGGATGGTACATTTGGCAGAAGGTAACGATGGCGGGGCAGGGTTGGGTGATAATACGCGCGTTCTCGTTGCGTTCCATGTGCCGCACATGCGCCCATGTACAAATATCCGCCCCCAAGGACACATCGTAAATCATGTTCACGCCGAGCCGTTTGAGGTATGTAAACAACCGTTTATATTCGGGGATATTTGTCCTGACCGAAGGCGCGACGATGACGGAAATCCGTTCGCCCTTGCTTAAATCGGTAAAAAAGCGCTCCGTATCGTCCTTATACAACCTGGCCTTATGGCTGCATGCCGCCACGCACCGCCCGCAAACAATACATTTTTCATAATCGATGATGACCTTTATATCACCGTTTATGTCCTGATACGTGACGTTGGCCAATTCCATGGGACATTCGCGTACGCATCGGTTGCAACCCGTACACAAGTCAATCTTAGTCCTGATCACTTCCGCCACGCCGCCATCCCCCCCCATACCGAAAACACTACGATTATACAAGTTCATTGATATATATGTAAACGGAACATATATTCTGACAATCGTTTTCATCCAAAAAGGCAACCCGTGGCATTTCATGCGCACAGGTTGCCTTTTATCAACACTTTGTTTTATTGGGTTAAAATACCGGGTCAACCCCCGTAAACGTCCGTTGTATAAACGCGCGTACCGCTTCCGACGTAAGGTGGCGGTACAGCGCGGCAATAACCTCGCTGTCAGCGTTTTCTTCCCGTACCACCAGCACGTTGGCGTAAGGGTTGCCGAAAACCGCTTCGCGTATGAGCGAATCGCTGAGCGGGCAAAGGGGCGTACCGTCCAAAAGGACGTTGGTATTCACGATGGAAACATCCGCGTCATTGTTCATTAACGCCCGTGCCACCATCGGCGCCTCCAGCGGGATAAAACGCAGGTTGCGCGGGTTTTCGATCACGTCGTCCGGCGTGGCGAGCACACCCGCGATGGGATCGATACCGATGTTCGGGTCCAATCGGATAAGCCCTGCCTGTTGCAAAAGCATCAACGCGCGGCCTGTGTTGGCGGGGTCTTGGGGCATGGCTACCGTACCGCCTTCGGGGATGTCCATAATGTTATCGAGTGTGAGCGAATACGCGCCGATCGGCTCCACATGTACCGGGCCGATGACGTGCAGGCGGTTGCCCGTACGCTCCATGTAGACGTTGAGGAACGGTATATGTTGGAAGTAGTTCGCATGGATATCCCCATCGGTCAAGGCCACGTTGGGTACGTTAAAGTCGATGAAGTCCGTTATCACCAAATCGATGCCGTCGGCGCGTAAGGCAGGCATAATATATTCCAATATCATCCTGTGCGGGGTCGGACTCGCGCCCATGTATACCCTAACCAAGGAACCGTCCGAAGGGAACGAAAGAACCCCGCTTTCGCCGCTTCGGTTACACCCGGCCAACAGACCAAGCCCCAAAACCACAACACATACCATAATTACTAATTTTTTCATTTTACTGATCCTTCCCGCGTATGTATACGCAATGCGATAAAAAACATGGTAACACATACGTTATCCGTGTCAAGATGAAAGCGTTTTGTTCGCCGTTTCGATTACGCTTTTATATTTACCGTGCAGCAGGTCGAGTGCCATCTCGTTTATCGCTTCCTTGGTTGCGTGGCGCCAGGATTTACCCTTAAGGTCAGCCAAGGCTTTTTTTGCGGCGCGTACGCTATACTTTTCGCAGGACGCGATAAGCTCGCCCAACTTTTCCCGCAGGAAATCCTTGTCCTCCGTTATTTGGGTTTCGTCTTCTATCAATTCGTGCATCCTGTATTTATCCACAATACGTTCCAGGGTATCGATGAAGGCGGGGGTTTTGCGCTTGATTTCTTCCGTGTTTTTTGCGTTGCCCGATTTTTCAAGCGAAAGCGCGGCCTTTGAGGCATCGATTTCGTTGATGTTGGCTAGAGCGGTTTTGATGCCGTGTACCGCGGTGGTAAATTCCACCAGATTAACGGGGGTATTTGTATTTAAACCCGCCAACGTTTCCCTTGCGATAGCCAACGTATTTTCCGCGTCTATCACGAATAATTTTTCAATCGAAAACAATTGTTCCTTTTGGGATTGCTTCACCGAATGGTCGTATGTCAGGCGCCGTTCCTCGTTTTTTACGAATCTCAGCAATACTTGGTTAAGATCGCGGGAGTCGATGGGCTTCGAAATAAAACCGTCGAAGCCGTTTTCCAAGAATATTTCCGCCTGCCCCACTACGGCATTGGCCGTAAGGGCCACGATGGGCGCGGTGTATCCCGTTTCGCGCAGGATGCGTACGGTTTGCATCCCGTCCATCTTGGGCATCATATGGTCCATAAAAATCACGTCGTACGGCCCGTGTTCCTTCACTTTATCGATGGCCTCAAAGCCGCTGCTCACCGTATCAACGTTTAGCTCGTAGGGTGTCATCATCCCCTTGGCAACGTACAGGTTGGTACCGACGTCATCGACCACCAAAACATTCCCGTACGGCATGGAATCATAAATATTATGGCTTTGCGTGGTAACCGCTGCGCGCTTCATGATTTCCGTGCCGCATTTTTCCGTGCCGTGCACCTCTTGCGGCAGGCGTACGGTAAAGGTCGTACCCTTCCCGCGTTCGCTCTCCACGGTGATTTCGCCGTCCATCATGTCCAGCAGTTGTTTGGTGATGGTCATACCCAAGCCCGTACCCGTAACCCAGCGGTTGTCCTCCGTGTTAAAGCGGGAATACGGGTCAAAGAGCTTGGCGATTTGTTCCTCGTCCATACCTTGCCCGGTGTCGGTGATTTGGAAGACGAGGGTCGTGTGTTTTATGTCCGATTTCGGTTCCGCATATATATTTAATTTGACATCGCCGGCATCCGTGTATTTGAAGGCGTTGGAAAGCAGATTATTGAATATTTGGCGTATGCGAAGCTCGTCGCCGATCAACGAGAGGGGGGTATCCTTATCCACCGTAACCTCGAAGGTGATGGGCTTGCTTTCGTATTTCATTTGGTTTAACTGCACGGTGTCGTTCACCAGGGATGGAATTTCGTATTTATGGGGGAAAATCTCCAGCTTACCCGCGTCGATCTTTGAAAAGTCGAGGATATCGTTGATGATATTAAGCAAAAGGTTCCCTGATTCGTGTATGTTGCGGAAGGCTATGCCGGTGTCCGCGGGGATCGCCTGATTACGCAGCTCGATTTCGGATATACCCAATATCGCGTTCATGGGGGTACGGATTTCGTGACTCATACGCGCGAGGAAAACGCCCTTGGCGCGGTTCGATTCCTCGGCGGCGTCCTTGGCGGCTTTCAGTTCCGTAATATCCACGGAATTTTGCAAATGCACGTCCCGTCCGTCGATCCATTTGATATAACGGTCGGTATTGCGGTAATTACGGAGGGTTTGCGGGTTGTGTTCCTCCCATACGATGGTTTCGTTCGGGTTTTGGTTAAGGTAAAGGCAGGGGCAGCCTTCGCAACGTTTTCCCCGTGATACCCCGAAGGTTTCATAACAGATTTTACCCGCGTAATCGTCATGCACGTTAAAATGTTCCCGCATGATTTTATTGACGAATAATAATTCGCCCGTTACGGGGTTGTTTACGTAAATCATCGTATCCAAGCCTTCTAAAATACTTTCCAAATAGGCCAGCGCGTTTTTCGCTTCGATGGCGCTTTGCATTTTTTCAAGCGCGGCGTTGACCTCACGTAAATCGCGGTTGTACGCGGCGACCAGATAATCGTCCCTGTATTTTATGCGGACGAGGGTTACCTCTACGGGGACGGGTTCGCTCTTTAGGTTTTGGTGCATCCATTCGAAGCGGGCATATCCCGTTTCGAAGGCTTGCTTCACGTAAATAAGCGATTTTTCCGACGATAACATCCCGTCGGGCTGGTACTCAGGCGTTATATCGCCGTAGCGGTCAAAGAATTCCTGTTTGCTTGTAAGGTCGAATAACCTGACCATTTCGTCGTTGGTTTTGATATGCCGTAAGTCACTGGTCCATAGGTTTACGCCCAAGGGGGTTGCGTTAAACATCAACTCCATATATTCGTCCGCGATGCTTTGCTCTTCCAGCGATTTAAGCCGAAGGTTGTTCCTTTTATACATCGTGTTTATCCATATCAGTATAGCGCACGTAACCATTGCCAAAGCCGTACCCAACATACCGATGAACCAAAGCATTGTCCGCAGGCTGCGGGTATATTCACGGCTTGGCGTCACGACGCCGAGTATCCAGCCGTTATCCAGCTCCTTGCCGTACAGGATCGCGTCGCCGCCGGTTACGACATCCTCCCAAGCGATTTCCAATAAGGTGTCGTAGCCTCGCTGTTGCATGGCATAGGCTTTGTTAAACAAATCCTCGTTTACTTGGGCCAAATACAAACCCACGGCAAACGGGACGGGGTGCGCGATGATCCGGTAATTCTCATTGGCGATAAACCCGTATCCGCTCGGAGTCAGGCGTGTATTGACGACCAAATCCGCGATGTTCCCCAACGGTACGTTCAGTGCCACCACGCCCAAGGGTTGGCCGTCGTCATCAAAGAGGCGCCTTACGTACATAACTTGGAATTGGCCGGTGCGCGTACTGATTTCGACGGGCGAAGTAACGATTCGACCCTCCGCTTCCACGGCAGCCCTAAACCAAGGGCGGTCGGGCGCGTAGTGATCATCGGGCGGCATCCACCCCGCCACGGGGATATATGTATTGTCAAAAACCTCAAAGAACCCGTGAATACCTTGGAACGAAAGCCCGCTGTCGGATTCGAGCAGTTCGTACGTAAGCCTGTTCATATAGTTACGGATATCATCCTGCGAATCGCCGTCCATGATCATATCGCGTACGGTTTTTGTGACGCTGACCATCAGGGTTTCGGATTCCCTCATCTCCGACATGATTTGGTTTTCCGTCAGCCTCAGGACATTCTCCGCTTGTTTACGTAAATAATCCCTTTGTATGCCGTATACGAAAAAGCCGCTTGCGATTACCATGGTGGCAAACGCAAGCAGCACAAAAAACAATTGCAACAACAGCGAGCGCGATTCATTTACCTTCCGTAAAAAAGAGCGAATCATCCCTGCACCGTCCGATTACGTATTATTGAAACAAACATAACCGATACGGATACGAATGTAAAGCCTTTACGATACCAAAACCGTATAATCCCGCATCTCCTTGCACAGTTTTGATAAAGCCTTTTTTTCGATGCGTGAAACATAAAAGCTGTGTTATTGTAAACGAAGTTTGTCGACTGCTTCCGTCTCCGCGAAGCGGTAATGGACATTTAATTCTTTGTTTTCGGTCAGGGTGATTTTTTCAATCATGCTGACCACGAGGTCGCGACTGACTTCCTCGGCTTCCAAATACCGGCGCACCAACACTTCAACGTCTTTTCTGCCGAAGTTGTTGTCGTAAGTGCGATTTTTTTCTACCGATTCATCAAGGTCTGTTATTTTACGTTGCAAGTCCGCTTCCACGGTTTTTAATCTTTTGTAAGCCCGTTGGTAATCCTCTTCCGCAATAATATTATCCAACCTGTCGAAATAAACGCGGTCAATCTTGGACTTTACGGTTTTATAATTAGCCTCGAGGGTTGCGCGGTTTCCGATTTGCCGTTTTTGCGCTTCCTGCATAGCCTTGGTCGCTTGCTTTGTCAGGTCATCCATGTCCAAGAGGTCAACATGTTGGCGGCAAATTTTTTTCACCTCTTCCAGAACTTTGTCCGTGACCGTTTCCACCCGGATGCAATGGCAGGTACATTTTCGCGCTTTTGTAAACCGCTGGTATGTCCGGCATACGAAATACAAGGTTTCCCGGTTACCTGACAGCACCCGCATGATTACCGCCAGTTGTGTGTCACATTCGTGACAATAAACGAGACCTTTCAATAAATAGTCATAGGTTCGCTTTCGAAGCCTATTGCGACTTTTTATCAGCAAACCAACCAGCTTAAAGGTTTCTTTTGAAACCAGCGCTTCATGTGTATCTTCCACAACCTGCCAATCCTTCTTGGGTAAGCGTACACATTTTTTGGATTTGTAACTTACCTTTTTCATGCGCCGTTGTACCATGTTACCGATGTAGACTTCGTTTTGCAACATATGGGATATGCGTTCCGTTGACCACATGCCCCTGTACGGGCTTTTGAACTCCCCCGACAGCTTTACGCGTTTTTGGGTGGCCGGGGTCGGGATTTTTGCTTCGTTGAAAATGACGGCTATTTCCCGGACGGAATTTCCTTTTACCGCCAAATCAAACATATAACGCACGTTGTCGACCACTTCCGGGTCAATTTCAAGGATGTTTTTGTTCGCCTTGGATTTAACATACCCGTAAGGAGCTTCCCAGCCGATAAAAAGGCCTTTTTCCTGTTTGGCGTGTTTCGTGGCTTTTATTTTTTTTGATATGTCTTTCGCGTATAAGTCATTTAAAATTGCCTTAAACGGCGTGATATCGTTGATACTGTTGTCCATGCCCGTATCGATGCCGTCAAGTAGCGAAATGTACCGAACGCCCCTTTCGGGAAAATACCGCTCCATATAATGCCCGGTGCTGATATAGTCCCTTCCAAGTCTTGACATATCCTTCGTTACCACAAAATTTACCTTCCCGGCCTCGATGTCGGTTATCATACGCTCGAAACCCGGTCTTTGGTAATTTCCGCCGGAAAAACCGTCGTCGATATATTCACCGACAACCTTCAACCTTTGTTGCTTTGCGTATTCGTTAAGTATTGAAAGTTGGTTCGCAATGCTTTCGGAGTTGTCTTTATCTTCCTTTTTGTCCTCTTTGGAAAGCCGCGCATACAACGCTACGTTCCATTCGTACGGATCGCTTATTTTTGGATACATGGTGTACCTCCCGGAATAGGCGACCATCCACTTTTTAACTCACTTCGGATGTATTGCAAAATTACCTCACGCAGGATTTTTTCAATGGGTTCTCCGTTTTTCTTAAAATTTAATTTTATTGAAACAACCGTATTTTTTCTTTTTTTAACGGTTTCCATTACGAAAGCCCCTGTCATTAAATATTATTAATGACTATGCTTGGGCTTTGCGTTCCTTGCGTGTCCGAAAAATATAAAAACGGGGATTGTAAATCATAAACAACAGGCTATAATAATATTATATATTAAATTAGCCGAAAGATGGGATTGTTATGTATTTTATCCGCCATGCAGATGAAGCCATCCAAAAATTATCCAAAATGTTTGGCGCGGTTCTCGTAACCGGGGCGCGCCAAGTGGGGAAAACCACGCTCCTCAAGGAAGTGGCCGGAAATATAAACTATGTTACCCTTGACGATAAAATCCAATTGGTAGGCGCAGTGGAGCAAAGCGGCACATTTTTCAAGGATAATCCGCCGCCTGTTTTTGTGGATGATGTGCAACACGCGCCAAACCTATTCCCGCAAATTAAAATGATACTGGACAGTGAAAAGAAGAAAGGACAATTTTTCCTTTCCGGTTCGCAACAATTCCAAATGATGAAAAATGTAAGTGAATCCCTTGCCGGACGGCTTGGAATATTAAATCTGCCGGGGCTCTCCCTTCGGGAAATGTATGGTACGACGTTTACCGAGCCGTTCTTGCCCACCGATGAATATTTTACAACCCGTCGGAAACATAAAACAAATGTAACCTATACCGATATTTGGAATATCATCCATCGCGGCAGTTTCCCGGAGCTTAACGCCAATCCGGATTTTGATTGGCGGATGTTTTATGCGGCGTATGTCACGCTGTATATCGAGCGCGATGTCCGGGACTTGGCGCAAGTAGGTGATGAAGTCAAGTTTACGCAGTTTATGACCGTGGCGGCAAGCTGCACCGGACAGTTGTTAAATTTGGCTTCATTGGCGCGTGATGTAGGTATCAGCCAACCCACAGCAGAACGGTGGCTTTCCATTTTGGTGGCATCCAATTTAGTGGTGCTTTTGCGTCCGTATTACAACAACATCACAAAAAGGACGGTTAAAACGCCGAAGCTGTATTTTTTGGACACAGGGCTTGCGGCCTACCTCACCCGTTGGAATACGCCCGATGTTTTGAAGAACGGCGCGATGGCCGGGGCTTTTTTTGAAACCTTTGTCATCAGCGAAGTCATCAAAAGCTACGCCAACAAAGGCATACTTGATATACCTGTTTATTTTTACCGCGATCGCGATGGAAACGAAATCGACTTGCTTGTAGAGGACAGCGGCACATTGTACCCCATCGAAATAAAAAAACACGCCGACCCGATTAAGGCCGACGTTGCGAAGTTTTCCATCCTCGATAAAATCCCGACCATCAAACGAGGGCAAGGCGGCGTGGTTTGCCTGTACGATAACCTTGTCACACTGGACGGGAATGATAAGGCAATACCGGTTGCGTTGTTGTAATCGAAAATCGGAAATGGGGCAAGGGAACAACATAGCAACTATAGTCAAGAATTTTAACAACATACCTCTTATAATTTTGACGAAAGCGAGGTGAAACAATGCGCGATGAAAAAAGCGAAGCGTCAGTGGCTGTATCGAAGGTGAAGGCATACATTGCCGCACACTTGCAAGATTACATCACGGCAAACGACTTGGCGAAAGCCGCCGGGTATTCGCAATACCACATGATCCGAATATTCAAAGAGGAAACCGGCCAATCCCCGTTTGAATATATCCGGCACGAAAGGCTGACTGCCGCCGCTTTTGCCCTGCGGCGAGGCAAGCGAAAGGTTGTTGATGTTGCCTTGGACTTCGTTTTTGACAGCCACGAGGGTTTTACACGGGCGTTTGCCAAGGGTTTCGGTATTTCACCGAAAAAATACGCAAACCATCCGTCACCGATTGGCTGGTTCATCCCGCGCCGTTATTTCAACCGCTCAAAACAAAAATCGGAGGTAAAAGACATGGAACAAACATCAGTAGTTTTCACGCAAATCGTGGAGCGTCCGGCGCGGAAGTTAATCCTTTGGCGCAGCAAGAAAGCCGACGAATATTTTTCATATTGCGAGGAAGTGGGATGCGACGAAAACGATAATACCTTGCCATGGGATTTTTTGGTCGGCGTGAAAGAGGCGTTGTATGAACCCGTCGGGCTGTGGTTGCCCGAAAATATGCGCCCCGAAGGTACGGGTATTTATGCCCATGGCGTAGAAGTAAGCGCGGATTATGCGGGCGAAATCCCGGAAGGGTTTGACGTCATCGACTTGCCCCCGTGCAAATTGCTGGTATTCCAAGGGGAAACCTACGACAAGGAATATTTCGCCGATGCCGTAGGCAAGTGTATGCATCAAATTAAAAAGTTTAATCCCGAAGTATATGGCTACCGATACGCGCCCGAACTTGCCCCACGGATGCAGCTCGCCCCGATGGGTTGGCGCGGATATATCGAAATGCACCCGGTTGTCAGCGTGAAATAAAAACCCAAAAATAACAAAACCCACGGATGCGATACGAATGCCGCACCCGTGGGTTTTTGTTCGTTATGATTATAAACAGGAATAGATAATATTTTTCAATCTCGGCGCGATATGGCCTTCCAAACTTGGCGATAATTGGTGCGCGTAAACATAGGTCAGTTCGGCCACCGGGTCTATCGCAAAATAAGTACCCAAATACCCCGCCCAGCCGTATTCGCCTATGTTGGCGTTCATTCCGCTTTGTGCTTTGTCAACGTGGGTACGCACACCCAAACCGTAGCCGTAACCGGCCTGCCAGTAGTCCTTCATGCGGGTTTCGCATAAATGATTGGTGCGCATCAATTCAATGGTGGTTTTGCTCAGAAGCCTGTAGCCGTTGGCTGCCGTCCCGCGGTTGCACAGCGCGTTGGTAAACTTCGCGTAATCAGCCACGCTTGACACCAGCCCGCCGCCGCAATTCTCGAAGTCCCAATTTGCGTGATTGTCCTTGGTATGGGTACGGGTTTCGGCGTCGTATTTATACACGTTGGCAAGCCGTGCGGCATTTTCGGCGGAAATGTATTGGTGGAAGAAGGTTTCATCCATACCCAGCGGCGCGAAAATTTTATCGTGGAAATATTCACTTGCTTTTTTACCGGTCAAACGTTCAATCAACGCGCCCAGTATATCGTGGCTGAACCCGTACAACCAGCGTGTACCCGGCTCGAAGTGAAGTGTTACCTTTGATATGGCGGCGGCGAATGAAGCCAAATCAGAAACAACATCAGGCCACTCCACATCGGTTTCATAAGAGACCCCCGTGGACATGGTGAATAAATCCACCACGCGGATGGGCCGCTTACAAGGTACCACCTCGCCCGCTTCGTTTTTATACACCATTTCACGGAACTCCGGCATATAATCGCCAATCGGGTCTGTCAGTAGAAAACGGCCTTCTTCCAACAATCGCAATGCCGCGACGCATGTCACCACTTTTGTCATTGACCATATGGCAAACAACGTGTTTTGCGTAATGGGTGTTTGCGCTTCGATATCGGCGTAGCCAACCTGATGGCGGTACACCTCGCACCCCTTTAGATACACACCCAAGTCAGCCCCCGCAACGCCGATGTCCTTTAACGATTCCATAAAACCCGTTACGCGTTTAAAATCCATGTATAACCCTCCGTTTACTTTTTAACCTAACGGTTAATTTTTGGTGTACTTCCAACAATGTAAAATGGGTTTTAATTCCACATTATTTCGCCACCGCTTTAATCATCAGCAAACACGGGTTTTCTTCATCCCAAATAGTGGGAAAGACCTCTATGGGTTTAAACCCCTGCGCCATGTAAAAGAGCCGTGTTTTTTCGTAGTTTTTACTCTCCCGTGAATCCGCCAATGTTTTAACGGTAAGGAATTCGATTTCGTTTTCACGGCAAAACTGTTCACATGCGGTTACAAGCTGCCTCCCAATACCGCGGCGATGGTGTTCGCTTAAAATACCCATCACACATATTTCCGAAGCATACTTCGTGTGCGGTTTCAACGCCGCAAATCCGATTGCGGCATCATCGTCATATGCGGCAATGAATGGCAACGTTTTAACTTGCTGCACATAATCCGCTATGCTCGCTTCAATACCAAACCAATCCGGCAATGCCCGCAAAATTGAATTGCAAATGTCGGATTTTTCGTTTGCATTGTTGACTTTTCTAATTTGAATCATAACGGTTTACCCCCGTTAACCTATAAAAACATAGCCATATATAACGGTAAACTATCGAATTTATTTGTACCGCCTACATTTTTCGTTGACAGTTTGATGCCGTGTTTAACATCGTATGTGGCCATAACAGCATCCATAGACTTTGATTTGGTGTTGTCTGCTGATTTGACTTCAATGGCAGTCGCGGTCTTGTTCTTACGGATAAAGAAATCGATTTCCCACTTGCCGTTTTGTTCGAAGTAATACAGCTTTTTCCCCGATTTATTAAAGATGTCTGCGATGATATTTTCGTAAATCGCACCTTTGTATATACCAAGATTGCCGTCAATTATATCCGCTTGCGAACCGTCCTCCAGCATCGCCGTTAATAACCCCGTATCGCGCATATATACCTTAAAAGCATCACTTTTAGCATTACCTTCAAGGGGTAATTCGGGTATGGACAGATTATAACAAAAGTTAATTATACCGGCGTCAAGTAACCACATGAGACTGCCGCCAAATTTACGCGCCGTGCCGCCACGCTCTACTATACTATATTGAAATTTTTTGTAATCCTTCGCCAAGTGTTTGGGAATGGAAAGAAAACACGCCCGCGCTTTTGCCTTTTCCGCGCCCTCGGCATATCGGGCTATGTCATCGGTATAATCATCGATAATGCCTTTTTGTATTTTCAGCACGTTAGCGAAATTATGTGTGGTAACAAATTCGCTAACTGCGCGGGGCATACCGCCGACAACGATGTATTCCTTAAACAGTTCCATCATGCGTTCGTGCATAGCAATAGGCACGGGCTTTTTTATGTCATAATATCCCTTTATGTCCGCAACCGATGCGGGCGATACGCCATTCGCCCATAAAAATTCCTCTAAGTCGAGAGAATGCATATCCAAGTATTCCACATAACCGACGGGGTATGACGGAACATCTTTGTAGTTGATGCCCAACATACTGCCGGAGGCGATTACGTCAAACCGGCCATCCTGCGTTAAAAATTTAAGCGCGGCGCGGGCTTTTGCACAATCTTGAATCTCGTCAAGGAAAATCAATGTTTCGCCGGGAACAAGCTCGGCATCAGGGACGCGCAGGGAAATTTGCTTAATCAGCGTTTCTGCATCCAAGTCGCCTTCAAAGATGGCTTTATAAGCAGGGTTCCTGACGAAATTAATTATCGTGCGGTATTTGTAATTCTCGCGGGCAAACAATTCAATAATAAAGGTCTTGCCCACCTGCCTTGCGCCCTTTACCAGCAAGCACAATTTATCTTCACGATTTTTCCACCGTAATAAGTCATCATAAATTTTTCGTTTAAGCATATTACATACCTCATTTTTCCATCGTAACGCTTACCATATAAGAAAAAAGCGTCTTCGTCAAGGAAAACGCAGATACTATACGCGAATATTATTTGATAAATGCAGAATATAACACCGAATAATTTATGTAAATGCAGCACGGCATTTATTTACATTAACGCAGTCCCTTTACATAACTCCTGCTGATATTAAGCAACGACGATATCTCCCGTTGAGTCATTTCCTCGCGCCCGGCCAAACCGTAACGCATTTCGATCACGATTTTTTCGCGGCCGTGCAGTACCTTAAGCAGGGCTTCGTACATATGCTTGATTTGAATCCTCATACCCACTTGATTATCGATGGTATCCTTGTCGTCCGCTAATTTATCCTCTATACGTACCTCATTGCCCTCACGGTCCACGCCTACAATATCCTGCAGATAAATATCCCCCGCATATTTCTTGGAGGCGCGTATGTGCATTAGGATTTCATTATCAATGCACTTGGCGGCGTACGTCGCGAGCCTCGTCCCTTTGTCGGCCTTAAAGGATGCGATTGCTTTGATTAAGCCGATCGTGCCGACCGAAATCAAATCCTCGCTTTCCTTGGCGTGGTTGCCGTAGCGTTTGGCCATGTGGGCCACTAGTCGGAGGTTGCGTTCGATGAGTATATTTTTGGCGTCTTCGCAGCCGCTCGCGTATTTGTGCAGGAAAACGCGTTCCTCTTCGGCACTCAGGGGCGTTGGGAAGGAATTGCCCCCTGCCAAGTATCCCGTGAGGAAAAATCCCTCCAGCAAGTAAAATAGCCCGAAAAACATCGTGTCACCTCCCGGGTCGCACGGCCGTGCGGTCCGCAAAACGGGCGGCACAGCCGCTTGATGCACCTGCATCATATGCGGGGGAGGGCCGATTGGTGCGTGTACATATCGAGTTTCCATTACCTCGGGAGGTCCAGATTGAGGTACGTATCGGGCACTTCGCCGCTGATAACCGTATCCACCAAGGACACATGGCGGGCCAACTCCACTTCAAAGGAATGCACGGGATTGATAATACGGACCACGGCTTCCACGTTAAGCCACACGGAAAAATGCACTTGATTGATGCCGACGGAAACGAACGACGAATCGTAATGGACGAGTGCGTTGCCGATGGGAGCCATACGGAAGGTGAACGGCGGCCCTACCTGCGAAAGGGTATCCAACCCGAATGCCATACCCAGCGGTACGGATACGACCTCCGGGTCCAGATTGCTGAGCCTGTCGGAAATACGTTTGGCGGCTTCGTTGCATAGATTGTTAACCAATACCGTGTTGACGCTGAGTACGGGGTTGCCCGTAACCGCATTTTCGCTCCGGGTATAGAAATCGGACGCGCTGATACGGTTTTCGCGGATGATTTCGTGTATCACTTCGTTGATGACGTTATTGATGTCGGTTTGCAGCTTCAGCTCCGCCGCGTTGAGTACAATCGGCAATATCTTGCGGTCAAATCGGTAATAGCTGTACGCAAACGCGGCGACAAGGAAAAGGACCATCGCGAGGAAAAGATACCTGCGCGGTATACGGCGGGCTTTGGCGGGGTGCCGGGGGTGTTTCGTACGGTTCGTACGGAGGTTGTTACGCCATATATGCAGGCGTCTGCCGAAGGGGATGCGTTTCCTTTTACGTTTCATGGATTACCCTCATACCGATCGCGTTTATCTATATGTATGCGATAAGGGGCTTGGGGCAGTCGCATAAAAAAGCCGCCTCCGTACGAAGCGGCTTCTTCCTTACATATCTTTTATCCGTTTAGGCTTAATTACTTTCCCGCCATTTTCGATTGTTGGGCTTGGATCATCTTCTGAACCATACGGCCCCCTACGGAACCGTTTTGGCTGGATGTCAAGTCACCGTTGTAGCCCTTGGACAAGGGTACACCGATTTCGCTCGCCACTTCAAACTTGAATTGGTCCATGGCGGCTTTCGCTTCGGGAACGGCATGTTTTTTTGATGACACGTTAACTTCCTCCCCTCTTATAAACTTGTGACGGTTTTATGTCACAAGGATAGTATGAACCTGGGGAAGTTTTATATGCTGGCAAATTTTATTTTAAATCGGTTATACGCGACCCAAGTATTCGCCCGTGCGCGTATCGATTTTAATCACGTCGCCGGTGTTTACGAAAAGGGGGACCTTTACGACCGCGCCCGTTTCGACGGTGGCGGGTTTGGTCGCGCCTTGCGCGGTATCGCCGCGGAAGCCGGGTTCGGTGTCGGTGATGGCGAGCTCAGCGAACATCGGCGGCTCGATGCCGAATACACGGCCGTTATGCACCAACACCTTAATCATGTCGTTTTCCTTGACGAATTGCAAATTGTTCCCGATTTGCGCAGCGTTCATCTCCGATTGCTCATACGATTCCACGTCCATGAAGTGGAACATCTGACCGTCGGAATACAGGTATTGCAAATCGCGGCGGTCGATGTGCGCGCGGCTCATCTTTTCGGTGGGACGAAAGGTTTTTTCAAGCACCGCGCCGCTTTCCATATTCTTTAACGTGGAACGCACGAAGGCCGCGCCTTTTCCCGGTTTAACATGTTGGAAATCGATGATCGTAAATAACCCGCCCTCGAATTCGATCGTGATCCCGTTCCTAAACTCACCTGCTGAAATCATATGTTCCTCCCGGAATTCGTTTTTTATTCGCTTTCGCCGTGCCGCGGCCTTGCCATCACCATTTCCGCCGCGTGGGTGATTTGGGTGATGATATCCACGTCAAACTGCGACTGCAGCAACGCCAGCTTCGCGTACACGGTTCCCTTTTGCGTCACCACGTATTTCGGCGGCATCTTGTTTAATACGAAAGCGAAGATGTCCAGCTTGCATTTTTCGCAATGGCATACGCCCATTTGGGCCATGACTTGCGGCATTTTTGCCAAAACCATGTCTTCCATGTAATTCTTAACAAATAAATCCATTTTGCACCCCTATTCATATTCGTGCAGGTTTATATCAAACACGTGGATGCGCCCGCCGCTTACCGTGACGGTTATCCTTTGCGTATCAGTGCCTTGCCTTAAAATCACGCGGAACCCGGCGGTCGGCGTCCCGTGCGGGTGGAACATCACACGCTGGGCGGAAACATCTGTTATTGTGACCCCGTTCGCCAACTGTACCGTTCGCACCGTGCGTTCCGGCCGGGAGGAGACAATACGGTAACGGTTGTTGGGAGGTTCAAACACGATGCCGAACTGCCGCCCTTCAATGATGGCCCTGCGTTGCGCGTAGCGTAAATCTGCTTGTAATTGCAATGAAGCGTTGTTTAGCGTGCGTCGGTTTATTTGCGCAAAACCCGCAAGGAGCCCCGCGGACAGTATCGCGATAATGGCCATAACGACGGCCAGTTCCAACAGCGTTACGCCGCCGTGCGGTTTTATCGCGGGTTTTTCTTCAAAACGCGGCGAAGGTACCATCGCTCGATCACGCGCTTTAAGCGTACGATAAAAAAATCCTTTTCGGTGAGGGGCTTGACCAAAACGGTCATGATCTTCGCGTTCTTACCCGCCCAAACGTCCGAAAAGAGCTGGTCGCCGATAATCACCGTATGCGCCGGTTGCGTACCCATTTTTTCCATGGCGGCGCGTACCCCGTGGGTAAAGGGTTTGATGGCATTGGCGATGCCGTCCAGTCCCAAATGGTCAAATTGTTTAAGCCGCGTACGGGTATTATTCGTTAAAAGGCAAATCCGAAAGCCCATTTTTTGCAATCGCCTGAGCATGGCGGTAATCTTCGCAGGGGTTTGCGGCTTATCGAAATGGGCCAGCGTATTGTCCAAATCGTAGATAAGGCCGCGTATTTTTTGTTTCCAAAGGGTTTCATATGGGATGTCCAAAACGGAATCGAAGTAATAATCGGGGGCAAGGGTCACGGGCATTCCCCTTTCATAGGAATTAATTGACAACTCGTTTAGAATGTACCATTTTAAGCGTTGGACCGTCAAGCAAAATATACGCGACTACCGTTGCGGGTGTGCCCGACGGATAACGGTTCACCTGCGTTTCCGTACGGAATCGATCTGCCATCGTGGTGACGGAAGTCGTCGCGCGGAAGGTATCCGCCAAGGCAGGCTTATCGTCCGGTGTAATCGTTACGGTTAATTCCCATTCACGGGGGTACGCGTTGGTTACTGCGGCGGCGAGTAATGCCATCACTTCGTCGGATGCCGTGTCGGTTGTATCATGCGCCTCCAATATTTCCGACATAAATAAAAAAACCTGTTCGTTCCCGGCGATTGCCAAGTCGTACAGGTTTGCGTGGTCAGAATAATAGGCGGTTAAGCGGCGGCTCGAAGCGCTTACGGTCAACGCGATGGTCACCAGCAGGAAGATAAGCAATGTGGCGATTAGGACGAAAAGGTGCGCGTTGCCTCCCTGTTTATTCGTTTTGTTCATGGGGAAGGTTTAGTACCTTCGCGACCGCGTTGAAGGGGAAGCGGGAAACGCAAGCGTTATAATCCGCAAGGGCGGCCTCGAATTCATCCGTTACGGGTTCTTCCGCTGTCTCCATTTCGTGCAGCGCGTTATCCAAACGGGCGCGTTTTTTCATTATATGATAATGCAAAACCAAACCCGTGCAGCACAACACGAAAACGAAAAAGGACGCAAGCCCGAAAACGGAAATCATCTACCCGTCACTTTGCACGCGGCGACCATCGCTTCGATATGTTCGGGTGTGGTACCGCAGCAGCCGCCAAGGTGGGTGCAACCCATCGCGGCGATTTCGGTCATCGTTCGCGCGAAGTCGGCGGGCGTAACGTTATAGTGAGTTTGACCGTCGATTATTACCGGCAAACCCGCATTGGGTTGGATTAGAATGGGCAAGCGCGTTGCCTTCACCAAATCGGGGAGCAATCCCTTATATATATCCGGGCCGAAGCCGCAGTTCATGCCCAGTGCGTTTACGCCGAGCCCCTCCAGCAACGCGACCATATCCCCGACGGACGCACCCATGGCGGTGCGCCCTTTTTCGTTGAAGGTCATGGTGGCGAAAACAGGCAGGTTTACAGCCTTGGCGGCGTGTACGGCTGCTTCCAGTTCGTGTATGCAATAAAATGTTTCGACAAGAACCATATCCGCGCCGTTTGCCGCACCCGTTTGCGCCGCTTCGAGGAAAAGGGCGTAAGCCTCATCGCAGGTCATATCGCCGTAGGGTTCGAGCATTTGCCCCAGCGGGCATATGTCCAGCGCGATCCTTACCGTACGGGTTTCGTTTGCTGTCGCCTCGCGCGCGTGGCGTAGCGCCGACGCGATCAATTCCTCCGCGTCGGGGTATTTATGCGTATATGCGCCGAAAGTATTGGCCGTGATGATATCCGCGCCCGCGTGAATATATTGGCGGTGTATATCAACGACGGATTCCCCATGGGTCAGGTTTAACCGTACGGGGTCACCCGTCAGCCCCTGCTTGTGCAACAGCGTCCCCATTCCGCCGTCGAAGAATAATTTTTCCATATATCCCCCAAAACAAATTTGTATAAATACAGTATAAACGATACACGCGGATACTACAAAGGCCCCTTTTTATAGGCTTCACCGTTTTTCCTTAAGCAGATAATCGATGCTGCACCCGCCGAAAAGGCGTGACAACGCACGTAAACCTTCCGCGGGGATGGCCCGTCGGCGGTTGATCCAATCGTTAAGCTCACCGGGAAGGATGGAAAGCTCCCTCGCTAATTCGGCTTTGCTCATGTAACGCCGTATGCGCTCTACCTCGATGTTTATAAACATATGTTCGCGTACCTCCTTGACTGACTGTATGTTCGATGGGAGGCTATTTTTACATACAGGACACTATGTGTCAAGCGTAAACGGCGCGAACGGTCAGAACTAAAAAGCGTTTACGATATGTTCGATATGTACGGAGCCTTGGGTGTTCAAAACTTCAATCACGTCAAAGCGCACGTCGCGGTCGGTTAGGTTTTTTCGCATTATGTAATGCTGCGCCGTCCGTATTATACGGGATTGCTTAAGGGCGTTGACCGCTTCACGCGGGTGGCCGTAGCGTAAGCCGTTACGGGACTTTACCTCGATAAAAACGGTGTACGTGCCGTCACGGGCGATCAAATCGATTTCGCCCGTTTTGATACGGTAGTTGCGCTCGAGGATGCGGTAACCCCTTTCGCACAAAAAAACCTCGGCTGCATTTTGCCCGTCCATCCCGACGGCATGTTTATTGGGCGGCATGGGATCTTAAGGTTTCCTTTTTATCCAAGTCACTGATGAAGATGAGTACTTGCGCCACCACTTCGTATAATTCCGGCGGGATGTTCGCACCCAAGTCGATTCGGGTTAGCTCTTCGGCCAGCGCGGCGTCCTTGTGAACGGGGACGTCGGCCATCCTTGCGTTTTCCATGATACGTTCGGCTACGAGCCCCGCACCCTTGGCCACGATCTTCGGCGCGACATCCTCGGGGTTGTATTTTACGGCTACGGCCTTTGCACGGAGGTTATGCAGGTGGGGTTGCAAATCTTTCATGTTGTTTTCCTTTCCCGTAAACGTTATACGCGTATATCGAGGTTAAACCGTTGGGGCGCGGCATTGGTGATGGGCGGCGGAGAGAGCAGGGTAAAGGGTTCGGAAATAAACGCGTTCTTTTCACTTTTTATGTTCGTACTCCTTTTCAGCAAGGGAAGGGACGCAAACAAATCCAAGGTTTGCGGACGGTCACATAAAACGGAAACCTTGATGGGATGCCCGATCGCTTGCCTTACCGTTACCTCAATGCGCCCGAGGGATACGGTATTGCGGGTGACCACGACGACGGTTTCCGCGGCGTCCTTAAATACGTGGATTTCCGTCGTGGGCAGGACTCGGTAATATATCCGTCGATTGGACGAACGTGAAAGGGCGGCAAGGATTTCATTGATCTCTTGCGGGGAAGCGGTGAGGAGCGCGAGCGGGTCGTACATGAGGCGATGCAGCGCGAGGTTTTGTAAGGTAGCCGCTTCCACGGGGATGCCTGCGGTCAGTATGGCGCGCCCGAACGCGAAGTTTTCGGGTGAATGGGTTAACCCCGCGTGGTGCAGGGCTTCGCGCAGCATGTTATCCTGCTTGATTTGCGGCGCGAGTTTAACCATTTCCAATACGATGCGGCCTTCGTTATCGTTTTCGCGCACCAAAAAGCCGCTTTCCTCGCCGATGCGCGCGTCGGGCAGGATCATGGAACGGGCGGTATATTCCGTACCGTCGTCGAAGCGTATCGTAACGCTCCCTTGGCGGATGTCGGTTATCTTAGCGCGGAATGATTCGCCCGGTTGCAATTCAAGGAAGCTCCGCATCTTTGTTCCCAACCCCCTTAAACGTTATCCGATGCGCGGGACACGGCCCATATTCCGCCAATGCCCGAAAATGCGCCGCCGTAGGATAACCCTTATGCTCGGCAAAGCCGTATTGCGGGTATAAAAGGTGCAAATCCCGCATGATAGTATCCCGCGTTTCCTTGGCGAGTATACTTGCGGCGGCGATAAGATGGCAATGGCTGTCGCCTTTTACGATGCTTTCCGTCGGGCAGGGTAAACGGGGCGACCGATTCCCGTCCACGAGTATATACCGCAAAGGTTCGCCGAGGAAGGACTGCGCGGCGATCACCGCTTCCTCCATGGCTTTCATGGCGGCTTGCAGGATATTGATGCGGTCGATCTCTTGCGGTTCAACCAAACCGAATCCGTACGCCAACGCAGAGGATTTAATTACAGCGGCCAACTCCGTGCGCCGTGCGGGGTTTATTTTCTTTGAATCGTACACCCCTTCGATGATACATCCCGGCGGGAGTACGACGGCGCACGCCACGACAGGCCCTGCGAGCGGTCCGCGCCCGGCTTCATCCACACCCGCGAACGGCCAAATACCTTGGGTATATAATTCCGCTTCGCGGGTATTCGGCGCGGTTTTAATCACTGCGTTTCCAAAACCAGACCGCCAGCCCCACCCCGGTCAACCCCGCAAACAGCAATTTATATCCCGGCGAAACGCCGCCCAATGGGGTGAAGAAACCCTCGATCAAAGCAGCGGCGATCAATAAAAGCGCGATCCCCGGTATCAGCGCCACCGCTTTCCTCGTATGCAATACCAACGAATGCTTGCGGCTGAGCGTACCGGGCAGCAGCATCCCCTTTGCGATCATCAATCCCGCGCCGCCGCTCAGGAAAATCGCGGCAAGCTCCACCACACCGTGCGGCAGCACCAACGAATACGCCATCATCATATCCGCGCCCGCCCGATGGAAGAGGCCGAACAGCGCACCGACGATCAAGCCGTTGTAAATCAATACATATAGGGTGCCGATCCCCGCAGTAATGCCCCAAACGAACGCGTTGATCGCCACGGTCGTATTGTTCGTGACGAAAAACGCGCTCATGAACGTACCGTCCCAATGTTCGGGCGGGCCGAGGTTGGCTACGGTTGCCTCGGGGTCACCGAAGGGTGTCGGCCACATCTCGCCGTAAAAGGCCGCAAAAAAAAGGCCCGCGAAAAATAAAACCGTCGCCAAGCCGCTGTATCGCCATGTTTCGCGCACCGCCCGCGGGAAGCCGCGTGTTATGTAGCGCCGTATATCCGAAATCGCGCCCGTTTCCCGTACGTGGAAATAATTGTGCGAAACACCCACCAAGCGATTCAAATACGCCCGTGTTTGTCCCTGCGGGAAGTGTGTCGTCGCATAAGCCATGTGGTAGCTCGCCAAGCGATAAAGCCGCGCGAACTCGCGCACCTCGGTCGCAGATAACTTACCGATGCCGCCGCACAACAAACGGGCGTTGACGGCTTCCAGCGTCTTCCAACGTTCCTCATGCCGCGATATGAAACGCGCCTCGGTCATTGCCCTTGTATACCGAAGAAGTCGCCGGCTTCACCGTCGCGGTTGCGCCGACGGTGCCAAACGTCCGCGCGGTTCGCCCCGGCGATCAAAACGGTTTCTGCGTTTTCCAAGAATAGGAACGCTTGCGTATCCTGAAGGGCGATAAATTCCCATTCACGGGTGCCTTGCAAGTTAACCGCGTGGAAATTGCGGTTCGAACCCACGATAACCATACCGTGCCCCATGGAAAGATGCGTGACGCGCCGCTCCGCATGGTAGGCCCCCGTTTGCCTCCCGGAAGCGTCGAAGATATGCACCGTATTCGGTTCCTCGGCTTCGGCCCTGTTTAGGAACGCGGGTTCCACACCGCCCAACGCGACGGCGAAGCGGCCTTCCTTATCGAAGGCGATTTGGTCGATCCGGTTGTACAGGGGAATCTCCGCGGTTTTTGCCATGGTTCTGTCGTTGCGCGTATAGATGACAATCTGCGCGTCGGTGATGACCACCAAGCGGTTGTCCGTTGTTTTCCGTATAAGTAATATCAATTGATCCTCGAAAGAATCCTGGAAGAATATACCGTCCGTACCCCATGCATCGGTGACGGAGGTATAACTCATTTGGATTTTGGATCGCAAGTGGTTGTTATAATCGAGCAGCGCTATGGCAATGAAACGGCCATCGTCGGATACCTCCGCCATCATGGGGATGATATTGGGGTGGTTTGATTCATAGAAGGTGTTGCTGTACATGGGTCTAACCGTACTGTTGCGATGGAATACGTTTACCGAATAACCGTCGCCCAATTGCAGGATTACCGACAGGAAGCCATTGTCGTTAACCGAAAAGGTATGGATGGGATGGTCGAATGTTTCGGTCATGATACGGCCGCTCGGGTCGAACAGGTATATTGCCCGCCCGCGCTCCCCTTCTGTAACGGCGGCGAACTCCCCGCGCCCGCGCATGATGGGCCGCCTCAGGTTAAGCGTGTAATGTAAGCGGCTTTCCCCCGTGGCGGACGCGATATAACGTACGCCGTCACGCGTCGCGATATAAAAAAACGGGCCTTCATGCCCGTGGAACGTCGGTGCCGCATCCATCGCGTACGAAATACCGCGTCCGGTGTTAATCCAGCGCATTTCCCCGCCGCGCCCCAATATACCGGTCACGTTAAACGCGATATGCAATACCCCCGCCGTTATGAAAATGACGAGGGCGATCAGGACCTTCGCGGTGGCGGACAATTTCACCGCGGATCACCGTACAGGACGGGCGGCGTGCGCTTATGCGCGCCGGCGGCGTGGTAACGTTCGATGACGGCCTTATCGTTTTCATCCGTATGGCCCGTGGTAAGGTACGTATCCAAAGAACGGTACGTAACCCCCATTTCGTTTTCATCGGTTTGCCCTTCAAACAATCCCGCGGAGGGGGCTTTGTTTATAATGGATTGGGGTGCCTGTAAATGTCTGAGGAAATCAAGGACCTCGGTAGCGGTCAGGTCGGCGATGGGGTTAAAATCGTACGCGCCGTCGCCCCATTTCGTAAAGTAACCCATATAACGCTCGCTGCGGTTACCCGTGCCCGCGACGAGGCGGCTTTCCGAGTTGGCTACGGCGTACAGGGCCGTCATACGTAAGCGGGGAGCGATATTGATATAGGAGAAATCGGATATCTCTATATCCAAGCCCCGCACCATCGCGTCACGTACGGGTTGCAAGTCGATGACGCGATGGGGGATGCCGTATTGTTTGCCCAGTAATAAAGCATCTTCACGGTCATCGGCGTAATTGCGCTTTACCCCGCAAGGAAGGATAAGCCCCAGCGTATTGTCGCAGGCCATTTTGCACAATATCCCTACCAAAGCCGCGTCCTTGCCGCCCGAATCGGCGAACACGATGCCGTTTACCTTTGTATCGGCGACGAGCCGTCGGATAAAAGCCACCCGATCGGCGGTTTCCCGCGTGTAATCCCTCACGCCGCGTTTCTCCCCGCTACTTTTCTGATTACCTGTATCGTTTCGATGCAATGCATTTCCTGCGCGATTACGCTCCCGTCCGTTACCAAGCACATGATATCGTTGCGGTTCGCCCCAAGGAATTCTCCCTCGATGGCGGCTTGTTTGTCCGTGATGATGCGCAGGATCGTGCCGCGTTCGAAGGTCGCGCCGTTAAATTGCAAGTACTCTATGGGGAAAAGGCGGGTGCATCTTTTACGGACTTCCTCCGCGCGGGCGGGGTCGAATCGGATATGCCTTGTACGCGCCAGCATTATACGGAAAACCCGACCCAGCAAACGTACGGCAAGGAGTATGGCCAACGCCATAAGCGCGGCGTTTAAAAGATCGGTTGACGTCAGGGGGATTTGGGATAAAAAAGCCATGGAATGCCTCCTGTGGGGATGAAAATCACGCGTACAGGTTAATCTCCGTCATGTGCGCGTACAAGCCGCCGCGGCTTAACAACTCCTCGTGCGTGCCGATGTCCTCGATGCGGCCTTCGTTAAGCACGATGATCTTGTCTGCTTTTTTTATCGTGGACAGCCGATGCGCGATGATGACCGTCGTGCGGTTTTCCATCACTTCGTCCATCGCATCGCGGATCTTCTTTTCGGTTTCCACGTCCACGGCGGCAGTAGCTTCGTCAAGGATGAGAATCGGGCGGTCACGCAGGACCGCGCGCGCAATCGAAACGCGTTGCTTTTGCCCGCCGGAAAGGCGCATCCCGCGTTCACCCACCATTGTAGCATAGCCTTCTTTTAATTGGGAAATAAAATCATCCGCACGGGCCAAGCGGGACGCGTCGATGATTTCCCTTTCGTCCGCACCCGGTGCGCCGTAGCCGATGTTCTCCTCCAACGTGTCGTTAAAAAGGAAAACGTCTTGGATCACGTTCGACATGTTGTGGCGCAAGCTCTTTAGCGAAACGTCGCGCAGGTCGTATCCGTCCAAAGTGATCGAACCCTCAACGGGATCGTAAAAGCGGTTAAGGAGGTTAACGAACGTCGTCTTACCCACGCCCGTAGGGCCGACCAGCGCCACACGTTCACCGGGTTTAATTTCCACGTTTATGTCGATAAGGACATCCTGTTCCTCAATGTAATGGAACGAAACGTTGTTGAATACGATATGCCCCCGCACGTTTTTAAGCTCGTGGGGGGTTTCCTTTTCCTTCACGTCGATTTCGGCGTCCAATATCTCAAACACACGTTCCGCGCCGGCGATGGCGGTTTGCAAATCCTCGTTGGTACGCGCGAGTGCCGTCACCGGACCGAAGAACATACCGAGGTACAGCAAAAAGGCCACGATATCCTCCACGGGCATACGCCCCTGCCAAGCCATGTAACCGCCATACGCGATCACGATCACGTTGCCGATATGGGAAAAATACTGCACCGTGCTGCCGTACGCCGCGCTCAATTGTACCGCGCGCAGGATGGCGTTGGCGTGGCCCTTGGCGCTGGTTTCGATTTTATCGAGCTCGCGTGTGTGCTGGTTAAACACTTGTATTTCCTTCATGCCGGAGATATTGTCCTGTAGGTTGGCGTTAAGGTCGCCCAAGAGCTGCTGCGCCTTACGGAAAATGGGGAGGATTTTCTTAGCGAATATAATCGAAAGGACGACCAGTAAAGGCATGGTGATCAAACTCAACGCCGCGAGCACCGGGTTGATAATAAACAAAATCGCCGCGACGCCCAGCAGGATAACGATGTTTACGATGATGTCGGGTACGGCGTGGGCGATAAGCACCTCAACGTGGTTGGTGTCGTTGACGATGCGTGACATGATCTGCCCGGTTTGTTTGTCGTGGTAATACCGCATGGAAAGATGCTGCAAGCGGTCATACACGCGGGCACGCAATTCGGCGACGAACTTCCAAGCCGCATAATGGGAGAAATACGAACGCACATATGAAAACCCACCCTGCGCCAAATATACCACCGCCAATAACAAACCCAGCGGTAAAGCCAAATCGGCCAGCTCGGGATCGGCGTTGATGGCCATACCCGTAAGCCTGCGCACCACCAGCGGCGCGTACAGCTGGGCGGCGGTACCCCCCACGATGCCCAACAGCGTAACGACCAGATACACCCAATACTTACGGGCGGATTTTACAAGGGTGATGAGAAGTTTCATATGTAACACTCCTTATTATTTTTCGATGATTACGCGGATACGGTTCCTTTGTAACGGCAACCCCGCGGGTATACGTTCGCCCGGGGCGACGAGGGCGATCCCCGGCGGGCAGGGGGCGATAAGTTCGGCGGAAATACAGCCCGCGGCTTCGGGTAGGGGAATGGTTTCCGCGGGTTGTTGTAATGCCGTGCGAGGGGGGAATACGATTTCGGGTAATTTCGGGATCGGGGGGAGGGCCTCCGTCGCCGCGGGTACGCTTGATCGCGCAAGAGGCGTGCGATGATGGCGGCAGTCCCCGTTTGCCCGTCCGTTGATTTCGCGCACGGCATGTAATAAGCGGGAAAATCCTTCATCCGTATCGGCTACGGATGTCATGGCGAGGATGTGGCTGCCCCATGCCATTTCGAGTTGGATTTTATATTCGTCGGCAAAGGTTTCGTTTATCCGTTGGGTAAGGTTGGGGTCGGAAACTTCAAACAGCAGCTTACTTGGGTCATCGCCATGCGCGCAAGGCAAGAGGTTAATTAATTTTCTTTCGGTTCGGGATGGCGTTTGTTCACCCAAGTTTTCACGCAAAGCATTCAATCGCTTAACGTAGTCGTCGAACAGCTTTGGCGTTTGCCACAACAATTTTAACGTGTAATCCGTCGCACCCATCAGTATATACGAGGGGCTGGTGGTTTGCACGGCATTTAAATAAAAACGCAGGCGCGCGCGGTCAACGCGGTTGCCCCGTACGTGCAGGACAGCGGTTTGGCCTAAAGTCGGCAGCGTTTTATGTAGTGAATTGATCACGATGTCCGCGCCTTGGTTTAACGCGGAACGCGGAAACGATTTATGGAAGGGGAAATGCGCACCGTGGGCTTCGTCGATGATGAGGATGGCGTTTTTTTTGTGTACGCGCTTGGCGATCGCTTCGATGTCGGAAGTGAACCCTTCGTAGGTGGGGCTGACGACAAATACCGCCGACACATCACGGGGCATGTCATCAAGGATATGGGGATCGACGCCTCCGATGAGGCCATCTGTACGTATCCTTGGGTAAAAGTATCGGGGCGTTGTCCCCGCCAATACCAAACCGTTGTACATGCTTGCATGGCCGTTGCGCGCCGCGAACAATGTGCCGCCGTCGGCGGATGCCGCGCAAATCGCCGCGACGATCCCCGCGGTCGAACCGTTTACCAAAAGAAAACTTTCATCCGCATTAAAAAAAGCCGCGAGGTCTGCCTGCATATCGCGTAGCAAACCCGTAGGCTCGTGCAATACGTCCATCCCGGGTATTTCGGTCAGGTCAAGTGATATCGGGTCGGGGGGCAGGAAGAAGGTATTCCGTTTATGCCCCGGCATATGAAAGGGGTAGATATCCTTATTCAAATAAGCATTTATGTGTTCATACATTTTTATTTTCCGGCGGTTCGTATTTCTTCCATGATTTCTTCCAATACCTTGTCGGTATCTTGGTGGGGTACTTGGCACGTACCTACTTGGAAGTGGCCGCCCCCGCCGTATTTAAGCATAACGTGCCCGACGTCAACCTTGGACGTACGGTTAAGCACGCTGTGGCCGACCGCGATAACCGTGTTGACCGCGCCCAAACCGTCCACCAGCCACAATGAGATGTTTTGCGCGGGGAAAAGGCTGTATAAAAGGAAGCGGTTACCCGTCTGTATCGTGGACAATCCGCGCAGGTCGGTAATGATGGCATCCCCGTCGGTGGTAGAATATTGCAAAAGCATTTCACGGAATTTCATGTTTTGTTTGTTGTAATATTCGATCCGTTCCGCCACATCGGGCAGCATGAGTAATTGGTCAATCGTAAAGTCGCGGCAAGCGTCCATCAAATCTTCCATGACGGCGAAGTTGGGTTTTGAAAAACCCCTGTACCGACCCAAACCCGTACGCGGATCCATAATAAAGCCCAACAACACCCAACCCTTGGGGTTAACGATTTCATCAACCGTCAACTGGCCGGAATCCACTTTATCAACCGCTTGGACCATATCGTTCATGTAGGGTATACGTTCCGGCCCGCTGTAGTAATCGTAGATGATACGTGCCGCGCTGGGGGCTTGGTAACTCGCGCCTTCAACGACCACGTCCGGCCCCATGCGTTCGCGTTCGCTGGCGTGGTGGTCAAACCACATACCGCAGCCCGGGGCATAAGGGACGTTGGCCAATATATCGTTTTCCGTGACCGCGATTTTATTATCCTGCATGTCCTTGGGATGCACAAACAGCCAGCTGTCGATTATTCTCAGCTCCATCAACAGCGATCCGCAAGCCAAGCCGTCAAAATCCGCCCGTGTTATTAAACGCATGGTTGCCTCCCATAAAACGTACCGTAACTATGTATTCATATAATTATGCCATAACCGTTACCGCTTCGCAACACGAATGAAATATTTTATCTTTCCGCGTCCGCGTTACGAATTTATCGTTTGCGTTGACACAATTAAATGGTTTCTTTATAATGCCGTGGCTTAAACAAAAGGAGTGAAACGGAACATGATCGGTCCAAAACAAAAAATCTCCAAATCACGCCGCGACAAACGCCGCGCGCAAACTTGGAAGATCGCCATGCCTACATTGGTTGCATGCAGCAAATGCCGCGCGTTAATGCAACCCCACCGCGTATGCAAGGATTGCGGTTCATACAACAGGCGCGAAGTAATCAAACAAGCACAATGAACGTAATGACCATCGCCGTAGATACTATGGGCGGTGATCTGGGGCCCTCCGCAGCGGTGGAGGGCGTTTTTCGTGCGGCGAAAAGGTATCCGTATCTGCGATTGATGATGGTAGGGCCTGAGGACATCCTCGCGGAGGAAATGCGCAAGCATGAAAAGAACGCGGGGATTTCCATTTTGCACGCCCCCGAGGTCATCGACCCAAGCGAAACCCCGACGACAGCCATCCGCGAAAAGAAGGAATCATCCATCGTTAAAGGCTTGCGTGCCGTAAAGAACGGTGACGCGCAAGGTTTTGTTTCCGCCGGGTCCACGGGTGCGCTCCTTACGGGCGCGACCGTTATCATCGGCCGGCGCCCGGGTATCGAACGCCCCGCGCTCGGGACCCTCTTGCCTACGCATACCAACCCGAAGGATTCGCGCAGGGGTTTTGTTTTGCTGATGGATTGCGGGGCCAACATGGATTGCAAGCCTTCCTACCTGACGCAATTCGGTGAGCTGGGCGCGGAATACATGAAAAAGACGATGGGGATCGAAAACCCCCGTGTGGGGTTGATTAACGTCGGCACAGAGGAAGAAAAAGGGAATGCCGCCGCCAAAGAGGCATACGCGTTAATGAAGGAAGCCGGTTACAACTTCGTCGGCAACATCGAAGGGCGCGAAATCCCGTCGGGTACGGTCGATGTAGCCATATGCGACGGCTTTACGGGGAATATCCTGTTAAAGTTTACCGAAGGCTTCGCCAAAGCCATGATGGGTATGATAAAGGAAGAGCTCATGTCCGCGACCCTTTCGAAAATAGGGGCGTTGATGGCCACGGGCGCGTTTAAAAAGTTAAAGACGCGCTTCGATTACCGCGAAGTGGGCGGTGCGCCGTTCTTGGGCCTTAAGTCCATCGTTATCAAGGCGCACGGTTCGTCCGACGCGCTGGCATTTATGAATGCGATCAGGCAATGCGTAGAGTTTAACGAAACGGAGGAAACCGCATGGAATTCGAAAAAATAAGGGAAGTCATCGCCGAGCAAATGAACGTATCCAAGGATTCGATAACCCCGGAAACGACTTTTAAAAACGACCTCAACGCCGATTCGCTCGACCTTTTCCAAATCATCACCGATTTGGAAGATATCTTCGGGATGCAATTCACCACCGAAGATGCGGAAAAAATCAAGACCGTAGGCGACGCGGCGGAATATGTAAAAAAAGCCGTTGGATAATCTCCAAAAGATATTGGGTTATACGTTCCGCGACAAGGATTTATTAACCCAAGCCCTAACCCACGCATCGTATGCCTATGAAAATAACCTGCCCGCAAACGCGTGTAATGAGCGGATGGAGTTCTTAGGCGACGCGGTACTGGAGTTTTGCGTAAGCGAACTCCTGTATACCCTTTACCCCACCTTTCCCGAAGGTAAGCTCACCGCTCGGCGCGCCGCATTGGTATGCGAACCGCAATTGGCGGCATTGGCGCGGACACTCCAATTGGGCAAGCATATCCGCCTCGGCCACGGCGAAGCGCAAAGCGGCGGCCGTGAAAAGGATTCGCTCCTATCCGACGCGTTCGAAGCCGTATTGGGTGCGATTTACATCGACGGCGGTGCGGATACCGCGCGCGGCTTCGTTTCCCGCTTATTTAAACCGTTGGCAATCGCCGCAACTACCCTGCGTGACAACAAAACAACCTTACAGGAAATCCTTCAAAAAAACAGCCGCGAGACGGCTGTTTATCATATCATCGGCGAATTCGGCCCGCCCCACGATCGGCTCTTTACCGCGCAGGTCACCCACCAAGGCAAGGTGTTGGGAGAAGGAACAGGGCGCAGTAAAAAAGATGCGGAACAGGCGGCAGCAGGGGTGGCGTTGGGGGGGTTGTAATCGTCTGCATTTCAATTCACGGACATTCTACAAACAAGATTAAACTATTGCACCGACCTTTGCTATCCTCGGACAATATACCGATGTGTTTTGCGATTTCAAATTTGATTTTTTCCATTCAGATTCGCTATATGGGGTTATATTTTTCCAATTTATACTTCGCATTTTTGTTACCGCCGGACTTAACTGCTTTGAAGCCTTTATTTTCCAGCTTCTTAAACAATTTCAACACACTGCGCTGCGATATACCCAAGAACCCAGCAAGTTCGGCAGTAGTGACGTAATCGCGCTCTGCCATAAAATCAATTATCTCTTGCTCTTTATCGGAACCATTTATCGGAACTTTATCGGAACTTGGTTCCGATAAAGTTCCGATATTAAACATAACACCTCCATTGACAGGACCAATGCCATGCTCCGAATACTTAACAATTTCCAATTCAATCAAGTGGTTGAATCGCGCAGGGTCTATACTTCGCAAATCTTCTTCGCGGAATAATGCACTTAATAAAAGGTAATCGTCCGTAGACATAACGTCTAATTTTTCTTCGCCAATTTGCTTCATAAGAGCCAGCATTTTCGGATGAATAACTTTCAATTCTAAAGTGAGTTTTACACAATAATCATCTGAACCTTTAAAATGCGGTAACGGCTTTGCTTCGCGCAAAGCCTGTTCGTATATCAAGTTCATGCCCTGTCCGGAACGCTCCACAAGCCCACACCGTTGAAAAACAGCGGCAATAAGACCATTTCGGGCTTCGTGTTTATCAAGGATATTATCAACCGTCACACCCGGCGGGAAACCGCCCGGGCTTTCAACAACAAGTTTACGAGCGTATTGCCGTACAAAGATGCTTCCGCGCTGTTGATAACTCCTATGGCTTACGGCGTTAAGAAGTGCTTCGCGTACCACTACCTCATTGAATGTCGGCACGGGCAGCATTTGAAAACGCTTTTGGTAATGCTGGTTTTCGTTACGTCGGTTCACAAGCTCCCATATTCGGTCAAAATAATTGAAGAAGCCCATACGCATATCTTCCCGCGCTCCTGCCGGACCGGAGGCTTCCGTTGTGCGGAACTCATACACCACTTCGGCGGTGGGTAAATGTTTCAACAGCGGCTTGCGTTTGCCGAAGAGAATTAAAGCTGCATAAGTCAATCCGTCATCTTCAAGTACATCTGCATCACGTAATAATTGTTCCACAGACAGTTTGGCAAAACGTTTATTGCCGCTGTAATCGAGCCACTTATTTCGGAAAATCTCTATGGCTTCGGGGTCAAGGTCATCAAGGGTAATACCCTTACATATTTCAGCTGTAAAATCATGACCACCTTCAGCATAAATTGCGCGGCGCACACTTTCGGGCATGGGAACAAGCCGCTCTCCATCGCGCCACCATGCTGTGCCGTCAAGCTGTACGGGCAAACCAACAGGGCGGGAACTAACTTCAAAAACAAGAATACGCTTACCGTTTTCGTCATGGTAAATCTCAAAATCACAGCGCACACGCAGTTTATCCATAAAATATAGTATAGATGATTCAGGCTGTTCAAATGCCTTGCTGCCGACAACTTTGCGTGGGCGTTTATCAGAAACGCCAAGCACAAGCCGCCCGCCGCCGTGATTGGAAAGTGCACAAAGATATTCAATCGCTTCTTTTGTACCGAAGTGGTTTTTGGCTTCTTTGAACTCGAAGTGATGTCCTTCTTTTGCGTTTAATATTTCTTGTAGCGACATTTATGTTGTCACCTCCAATTTTTTCATCATACCTAACATCATTTTTTTTATTAAATGTTTCAATTATAATATTTGCAAAATAAAAATAAAAAATAAAAATATGTAGCATTTGTATAATTTTAGGTACAATACCATTTATAGAAATTTCACTACCTGCATAAGTTATTGTTACTGTAAATGAAAAATAAATAAACTCAAAAGCTATTTGTGGAATTTTTGCTTCTATATTAATTTCGAACCATAAATTATTATATGAATACAAAAAATAATATATTAAAGAAAAGAAAACAATGATACATAAAAAATCATATATTACACTTAACCCATGAAACAGTCGATTAATTATTTTATTATTATTTTTATATCGATAATTTATATATACAAAAAACCCAACTAACAATAAAATACTGAAAAAAACAAATAACAAATATTCATTCGCATTACGAGGGTAAGTTACTAAAAAAATAAAACCAAAATAAAATACAAAAAGAAAAATAATATCAATAATTTTTTTTATAATACACAATATTAATGAACTTTCGATTTTATCTAAAAACTTTGCTGTTATTGTAAATTCGAACGTAAACAAAGCAATAAAAACAAGCCCTAAATTACGAAGTTCCATTTTATACCGCCCCCTCTACTAATTTTATTTCTTCTTCAGTCAATCCGTAAAGTTCATAAACCATGCAGTCAATTTCGTTCAGGTTCGTTTGTAAAAAAGGTTAAGTCGTTGTATGCCAAAACCTATACCCCCTTATTTTACTTTTGTGGTTTGCGTCCGTTCCGCCTCCGACCATCAGATGGCTTAGAAGCATTTTTAGGTATAAGCCATACTAAGCCCAATTTTGCAACGCCTTCAATTTGACCATTAGCACATAGCGCTTGTACCCTCCTGCCGGAAATCCCCCATTTTTCAGCCGCTTGATTCGGTGTCATCCAATCTATTTCCATATGACCTCCCCCACAATTAATTTTTGACTATTATCTGATTATATAACGCAAGTGCGTATAAATCAAATATAATCATGCGAGATGCTTGTTTACCTCGCTTTCATAATACGCACGAAAATAACACGCCGCATAAAACCCGACCTTAACCGCGTTAGGTTATATACGGCGCGTTGATTTGCTTACCGTTGGTTATTTCATTTTGTCATAAACGGGTCCCGGGAACCCGAAGTGTTGGTTCTGCCTCATGAGGACTTGGTTGCCTTACCTTTGGAAGGTGTCGCGACATGGGTGGCATACCCGACTGAGCTCTTGGCCGGATACGCTGCCCCCTTCCGCGGGTTTGGCAGTGGTGCGGGTAAAACGGGGTGCAGCGTTTATCGAGGGATGCCGGCGTGGTGCGGTGCGCCCGGTTTCGGTGCCCGAAGGCCCCTTCCCGGGATGGCAAAACCCGCCCTTGGCTATCGGTTGCCTCGGTCGTTTGCTGCGGCGTGAGTGTACCATGGATGTTCGGGCATATTAATATTGACATGTCCGAACGTTTGTGCTTACGGATAAGCAACAGGAAAGTAAATCAATTAAGATATAACTTAATAAAATAACAAAACATCCTTGTAAATCGGTTGTATCTGTATTACAATGATTTTGATGATGTTGGGAAGGAGTGTTTAATTTATGATAAAAAGAGAAGCATATATGAGCCGTATCCGTCCGTTTATCGGTAACGAGCTTATTAAAGTGTTGACCGGCATCCGGCGCAGCGGGAAATCCGTCATGCTGGACTTGATACAGGATGAGTTAATCGCAAAGGGGATTTCCGGCGCCCAATTTATCAAGTTAAATTTTGAGGATATGAACAATATGCGGTTATGCACCGCTGAGGCACTGCACAAAGAAGTTACGCAGAGGATTTCCAATATAAAAGGGAAGGCATATCTTTTTTTTGATGAAATCCAAGAGGTTTTGGAATGGGAAAAATGCGTCAATTCGTTCCGTGTGGAGTTTGACTGTGACATCTACATTACAGGTTCAAATGCCAAATTGCTTTCGGGCGAGCTTGCGACCTACCTTGCCGGTAGGTATGTCGAATTCATTATCTACCCATTTTCCTTTGGTGAGTTTTTGGAGCTGTACACTTCTGTTTATCCCAAAGCGCAAAAGCAGGAGGTGTTCATTAAATATCTGACCCTTGGCGGTATGCCTTACCTCGGGAATCTTCGTTATGAGGATACGCCGTCACATATATACTTGCAGGATTTATTTAATTCGGTTGTCCTCAAGGATATTGTAAAACGTAATAAAGTTCGTGACGTCGACCTGCTGGAGCGCATTATCGCTTATGTATTCGGCGGCGTCGGAACGACTTTTTCGGCAGCGTCTGTTTCAAAGTATTTTAAGAATGAAAACCGTGTGGCGGCGCCCGAAACGATTATGAACTACATCAATTATTGCATGGACGCTTTTCTGTTCTATCAAGTTCGCAGGCAGGATTTGCAAGGAAAAAAGCTGCTTGCAGTCAATGAAAAATATTATGTCGCCGACCACGGAATCCGCGAGGCTGTTTTCGGCGGTAACAAAAAAGACGTTAATCTCATACTCGAGAATATCGTCTGCATGGAATTGCTTCGCAGGGGTTATAAAATTACCGTTGGGAAAGCAAAAACAAAAGAAATCGACTTTGTATGTGAAAAAAAGAATGAAAAGTTATACGTTCAAGTTTCCTATCTTCTCGCGTCGGAAGAAACGGTTCGACGCGAGTTCGGCGCATACGAGTCCATACGGGACAATTTCCCGAAGTACGTTTTGTCGCTTGATGATTTGGACATGAGCCGTGAAGGGATCAAACACAAAAATATCCGGGATTTTCTCCTCGCTTCTGATTGGAATTAATTTTCCTTTGCTATAAGGTTCACCCCATACCCCAACCCCAGCAGTACGAAGAAAACCCCGGTAGACCCTATCGTCGAATCCGTACCCATTGATGCCGCGCAAAACGCGCCGACGCTTGCCAATAAGCCCAACCGTAAGCCGTTGATAAAACGGGAGGTTGATTTGACGCGTACCAAGGCGACGAATGTGGTGAACAAGTAATGGCCGAAAAGGAAAACCAGCGCCAAAGCGGATATGCCGCCGGTGGTTATCCACGTTTGTAAGTATAGGTTGTGGGCTTTGTCCACGATTTGGTACGGCTCCGTCATGTGTTGCATTTTTCCGATCAGGTCGTGTTGGGGGAAGGTATTGACGTAGCTGTCGGGACCGCTACCGATCAACCAACAGCCGGGAAGGAGCGGGAACGAACGGGAAAAGATGTATCCCCGTTGATTGCCCCAGCTTTCACGCCCATGGAAACCGAAGGCGGGAATGGGCTGTGATAAATCAATGGGTATCCCGGCGGCGGAAATACCGACGATTCGGTTGTCGATATGGGCAAACGCTATTCTGTTATGGATAAAATGGTCCGAATAAAGGGAGAATTCGACCGGTCGGTAACGGGGTATTGAAAAGCCGTAGACCGTATGGTTTTCCGCCGCTTGGCGGGAATCGTGCGGGATTATATTTCCTTCGGAGTCCCGCAAAGTGATCCATTCCGACGTTATGCCAAACGGTAATTGCGCACCGGGTTGGATATCCCTGTTTACGGTGGCGGAGAATTTGAACGTATCGTCGAGATATACGGTCATGGTTTCGTTTTCGAACCGGTAATGGTATACGGGGCTCGGTTCCACACGGAGGTGCGAATCGACGCGAGCCCGCAATTGGGCGAACCGTTCGTTGACGGGTGATACGAAGATAACGGTTGCGACGATTGCGGCAAGTACGGCCAAACCCGTCAACCCGAGTATTATCTTGGAATTGGATGATTTACGCGGGGCGTCCACTTTGGTGAACGTTTTGTATACAATCATGGATAAAAGGGTGATTGCGATGATCCCCGCCGCCGCCGCCGTACCCAAAAAACCGCCCAGCGATTGGCTGCCCAAGACCCCGCCCAGCATTAACCCCCCGGCAATGAATAACAGGATGTTGACGATTTTCTTCCCGTCGTACGTGACGGCGGTTATTAACAATACCGGCGCCAGCATGGCCGAATACAGGCCGAACGTATTGGGGTTATACAGCGTACCGTAAGCGATTTCGAAGCGTATCCTAAAATCCGTCAGACCTTCAACCCCACCCGCAACCAACCATTCACCCAAACTCGTGGCGAAAAAATCCCGTTGCAAAAATTGACCCAGCCCGACCGCGCCCATGATTATGGAGGAAAAAACCAATCCCCATAAAATAACCTTGGCGTTTTTGGGTTCACGTACGTAGTGCATGGCGCCGAAGAAAACGATAAAGTACGCCAGCCATATCCAAACGCCTTCACCCCTGTCAACTGTACCGTGCCAAGAGGTGTACGTATAATCGGAAAACAGGGCGGAAATAAGGACAAATAATAAAAAAAACCCGCTTACGATGACGACGGGGTTTTTTATTAATTGCTTAAAATCAAATTTCTTAATGCCGCTCGTTACGGCTTCGCTGACGGAATAGAAAGCGATGACCGAAGCGGGTAAACCCAAGAACCAACCCTTCCAGTAAGAAAAGACGTTGATATAAGTGGCTATGCCGTTTTGAATACCGGTGCCCGGCATCCTTGCGAAGACATCCACGGATTCCGGCGGGATGGGACGCAGGGCGACGCGAACGATCAAGGGCATGATACCGACGACGATAAAGAGCATCGCGCCGATTACGATGTCGAAAGTGTTATATGATCCCTTCATGCTTCAGCAGCCACTCCTTAGCGTTTAACCCGCCGCCGTACCCCACGAGGTTGCCGCCCGTACCGATTACGCGGTGGCAAGGGATGATGATACTGATGGGGTTATTATGGTTGGCCCCGCCTACAGCGCGGTAGGCGGACGGTAGGCCGATACGTTCGGCGAGCTGCTTGTAGGTGATCGTTTCGCCGTAGGGGATGGTGCACAGGGCTTCCCATACCTTCATGCGGAAGGGGGTACCCGCGGGTCTGAAGGGAACGGTAAAGACCTTTAATTTACCCGCGAAATAAGCGTCCAACTCCAAGGAAGCCGCCCGCAGAACGGTTTCCTCGTTTGCGTTCGGAACGATTCCGTTATCTTCGAAATACAACCCCGTGATTAAACCATTCTTAGCGGTCAAACATAGCGGGCCGATGGGTGATTCGTAGATATACATGATTACAACCCCGATATCCGCAAGGCGTTAACCAAGATCGAAGGCATCCCCATACCGCCGTTGCCGAAGGAATGGAAACGAAGGTCCGAACCTACGGTTTCAATGCCCTTAAGCAATTCGTAGAAATTGCCCGCCACGGTAATTTGCTCGATGGGGCGTGTGATTTTGCCGTCTTCGATGAGGAAACCGTCGGCGGAAAAAGAAAAATCTCCGCTAACGGGGTTCGCGCCCGAATGTAAGCCCGCCATTTCGGTGATGAGTACGGCTTTGTCCAAGCCCTTGACGATTTCGTCGAAGGACGTTTGGGACGGCTCGAGGTAGAGGTTGGTGTAATTGGTGGTAATCGCGCCGCCGTGGCCCGTTTTTGAGGCGTTGCCGGTGGATTTTACGCCGTCCTTCGCTGCGGATTTGATGTTGTACAGGAGGGTTTTGAGCACACCGTTTTCGATGACGGCTTTTTGTTGGGTGGCTACGCCTTCGGCATCGAAGGCCATGCTGCCCAGGCTGTGGGCGCATACGCCGTCGTCGCGCAGGGTGATGTGCGGAGCGGCGATGGCTTCGCCCAAGCGGTCCTTGTTAAGCATGGAAAAGCCTTTTTGCCCGTTTTCCGCCATAAAGATACCCGCGAAAACCCGGAACAAGTCCCTGGTGCTTTCGTTGTCGAACACGACGGGGAAATCACCCGATTCCATGGAGCTTGCGCCTAAATAGGAAAGGGCTTTGTTTACGGCCTTTTCGGCGATTTTTTTGTAATCGAATTCGGCGAAGTCCCGTCCGACCCAAAATTCATTGGCGGACTTGGTGATGCCGTTTTCCTCCACGCGTGCGATCAAATAAGCCATCGCCACGTTATTCTTATGCGACAAATCAAGGCCGTACGAATTGGCGATGGACATGAAGGACTCGCTTGTGGCCACGGTGCAATAATCCGCAATCTTTACGCGGGGGTCGAGGGACTTGGCGTATTTCTCCATTTCCAAGGCCCATTCGATTTTTTGGGCGGCGTCCGTATCGTCAAGCCCGGGGTTAAAGGTATTGACCTCGGGATAGGTTTCGTCGCCGGGGTAGAGGGTTTCGACTTCCTTTTCCTCGATGATGCCGGCGTTTGCGGCGGCGTTTGACAGCAGGGGACCGATGATTTCGGGTGCCATGATTTCGGAATAGGCGTAACCTACCTTGCCCTCGTACGTACCGCGGAAGCCCACGCCCTCGGAGGAGGTGTTCTTGTATTCGGTGATTTCGCCGTTAAACACACGCACGGAGAAGCTGGATCCGCCGGATTGGAAAAGCTCGCAGTCGGTAAAGCCCTTGGTTTTGGCTTGGGCGAAGATTTCCGTTTTAAATGCTTGGAAGGTCATTATTTTCTGCCTCCTACCGTAAGTTCTTTTACGCGGATCATGGGTTGGCCCACGTTGGTGGGGACCGAACCGCTTAAGGAGCCGCACATGCCCTGCGCGGCTTCGAAGTTATCCGCCACCTTGTCGATGTTCATCAGGACTTCGTGGCCTTTGCCGATGAGGGTCGCGCCGCGTACGGGTTCGGCGATCTTGCCGTCGCGTATCAGATAACCCTCCAATACGGCGAAGTTAAAGTCACCGCTTGACGGGTCCACCGAGCCGCCGCCCATCTTTTTGGCATACAGGCCGTAAGGGGTATCGCTTATGATGCCGTCGGTCGTGTCGCTTCCGTTTAATATATAAGTGTTCGTCATGCGAGAGGTGGGGGCGAAGCGGTAGGACTCGCGCCGTCCGCTG
Source organism: Defluviitaleaceae bacterium (assembly GCA_009779755.1). Classification (GTDB taxonomy): domain Bacteria; phylum Bacillota; class Clostridia; order Lachnospirales; family WQUN01; genus WQRX01. The sequence goes on from WRDO01000003.1 coordinate 71,330, forward strand.
CCCGTGGAGGGGACGCCCATCCGCAAGCCGTTGAGGTAGTCCACGAGGTAGGATTTGAGGATGCCGTTTTCGATGAGCGTGGTACGGCGGATCGTGCCGCCTTCGTCGTCGATGTTAAGGCTGCCCCATTCGCCCGGGAGGGTGCCGTCATCCACCGCGTTAACGCAGGGCGCGGCGATCCGTTCGCCCAGCTTGCCCGTAAATACGGAAGCCTTTTTGGCTACGGAGGTCGCTTCCAAGCTATGTGCGCAGGCTTCGTGGAAGATAACGCCGCCGAACGCGTTGTCGATAATAACGGGCATCCTTCCGCTCGGGCAATAATCGGCTTTTAGCATGGTGACCGCGATTTCGGCGGTTTTTTTGCCCAGCTGCTCCACGTCGATTTTATCCATCAATTCGTAGCCGCACTTGGCGCCGGGGTTTTCGCGTCCGGTTTGCTTTTCGTTGCCTTGGGTGGCTACAGACTCGATAAAGACGCGGGTACGTACACGCCTGTCCTCCGCCCAAAGACCGTTGGAATTGGCGATGAAAACGTCCTGCGTTACGGCACCGTAGGAATTGGCTGTTTGTGTGATGAGGGGGTCGTATGCGTAGGAAGCCGCGGACGCGGCGCGCAGACGTTCGACGATATCTTTTTTGACGACTTTTTCGGGGGGAATGACGATCGTGTCGGCATAACGGAGGCGTTCGCTCCTGTCGAGGGTGATGACGCCTTTGATGTTGATCTCGCCCTTAAGGCTTGCCTTGACCGCTTGGGCGGCGTCGGAAGCGAGTTTGAGGAGGCTCGCGCGGCTTGTATTGTTCGTGTAGGCATATACCGCGTTCGTACCCGTAATGATACGCAGGCCCAGTCCGTAGTCCACGCCCCAATTGGCCTTTTCTATCAAGCCGTTGGTCATGGTGATCGAATCCTTGACGGTATTCTCCATGAATATCTCCGCAAGGTCGCCGCCCGTGGAAAGTGCGGCGGTTAATACGTCGTACACCAGTTGCTTGTCGAGCAAAATAATACCTCCTTTGGATGGGGTTTGCGTTACTTTACCACTTTTTGGACAAAGTTACAAATACGCTGTACAATAAACCTATGCGATATGATTGCCTGATTGTGGACGACGAACGGATGCTTTCCGAAAATACCGTGGAATACTTTGAAATGTTCGGCGTAAGAACCGCGTGGGCGGCAAACGCGGAGGCTTGTCATGCCTTTTTCCGCGAGTACGGCGCGGATGTAATATTGTTGGATATCAATTTGGATGGCACTTCGGGCTTCGAGCTGTGCAAGCACTTGCGCAAGACGACCGACGCGCCGATTTTATTTATCAGCGCGCGTACGAGCGATGATGATATGGTGCTGGCGTTAAACATCGGCGGCGATGATTACATAAAAAAGCCCTACTCCCTCACGGTGTTGCTCGCGAAGGTGCGTGCCGTGTTAAAAAGGTATAAACCCGCGGGCGAAGGCATCGGCGAAGAAACCTTCGACCGGACGAAATTTACGGCGATGGAATACAAATTATTGACTTACCTGTCACAAAACAGAAACCGCGTGGTGACCAAGGACGAACTTTTTAAAAATGTATGGGAGGACGCGGTCGTGGAGGACAATACGCTTAACGTCCACATCCGCCGTTTGCGCGAGAAAATCGAAGACGACCCCAACCAGCCCTTGCGTATCAAAACCGTGCGAAACGCGGGGTATGTGTTTGAAGATAAACCATAATGAAAAGGTTCGCGGGGTTGTTGGTCTTGCTGACCGCGGTTGCATACGGGGTTATCTTCTTCGTTTTCCGTACGGAGGAGCAACCGCCGGATGTCTTATCGATCAACGAAGCGGTTCGGATCGTATTGCCCGAGGATGCCGCCGTTTACGAAACCGTAACCCTGTTAAGCGAACATTTGACGCAAACGTTCAGTGATATGGACGAAGCGCGGCGCAGCCGGGACCGTACGCTACGGGTAGCGCTGTATATTTTTACGGGTGTGTTTATGCTTGCGGGTTTGGGGTTGTGTTTGTACCTCGAACGCGCTTTTTTTGTACCCTTCCGGCGGATGAAGGGATTCGCCCGCCGTATCGCCGCGGGGGATTTGGATATCCCGCTTACCATGGACGGGAAAAACCTCTTCGGCGCGTTTACGGAGAGCTTCGATATCATGCGCGACCGTCTGCGTACTGCGCGGGAGAACGAATACGCCGCCAACCAAAGCAAAAAGGAATTGGTGGCGTCGCTCAGCCACGATATAAAGACACCCGTAGCCTCGATCATGTCCGCCATGGACATTATGCGCGTGAAAGCGAAGGACGAAAGGGAACGGCACACGGCGGAGGTCATCACGGCCAAGCTGGAGCAGATAGACGCGCTGGTCACCAATATGTTCCACGCGGCGCTGGAGGAACTGCACGCGTTGAAAGTTTCGCCGCGCGAGTTGCAAAGCACGGAGATCGCTTTATTTTGCAAGAATTCCGATTACGAAGGGCGTATCGGTTCGTTGGCTATACCCGACTGCATCGTATCGGCTGATCCGCTGCGCTTGCAGCAAGTGTTTGACAATATCATCCGCAATTCATACAAGCACGCGGATACGGGAATAACCGTGGAATCCCGCATAAACGGGCAAATGTTAATGATCGATATTATCGATTACGGTGAAGGCGTGCCGGAAGAAGAACTGCCGCTTTTAGCCAACAAATACTACCGCGGCAAAAACGCGGGGCAAACGGAAGGCTACGGTTTGGGGTTATACCTTTCGAAATACTTCATGGAGCAGATGGGCGGGGGGTTAACTTGCGTAAACCGTGCGGGCGGTTTTTCGGTTGCGTTGGAATTAAGGTTGGCTTAAGCGCGATTTAAGGTTGCGTTAAAGACCGTTAAGGTTGTGGGGTATAAAATAACTTCGTGTCTAATTGACACGAAGTTATTTTTAAGGAGGCCGGTATGAAAAAATCCATCCTAACCACAACGAAGCTATGCAAGACCTTCTCCCACGGGGGGATACAGCAGCACGTACTTAAGAACATGGACATGGACATTTACGAAGGGGACTTTACCGTGGTTATGGGGCCGTCGGGCGCGGGTAAGTCTACCTTGCTGTACGCCCTGTCGGGGATGGATAAACCCACGCTCGGAGCGATCTCCTTCGCGGGGCGGGACATCAGCGGCTTGTCGAACGACCGGTTGGCTGTGTTCCGCCGCGACAACTGCGGCTTCGTGTTCCAGCAGATGTACCTTTTGGACAACATGAACATACTGGACAACGTACTCGCGGCGGGCTTGCTGGTAAACCGCAATAAAAAAGAAGTCGTACGCCGCGCGAAGGATTTGCTTACCCGCTTGGACCTTGACGAAATGAATTGGCGCAAATTCCCCGCGCAGGTGTCCGGTGGGGAGGCGCAGCGGGCGGCGATCGCGCGGGCGCTCGTCAACACGCCCAGGATTATCTTCGCCGACGAACCCACGGGCGCGCTCAACTCCGCCAACGGCACGCGGGTACTGGATGCGCTGACCGAAATCAACCGCCAAGGGCAAAGCATCGTAATGGTGACGCATGATTTGCGCTGCGCGTACCGCGGCAACCGCGTACTGTACATCCGCGACGGCGGCATCGTGGGGGAATGTGACTTGGGCGCGTATGTGAGCGGGGATGCGGCACGGCATGAAAAATTGAGGTCCTTCCTCATCGGAATGGGGTGGTAACATGAAGAACGTATGGATGCTGACCGCCGCCAACCTGCGCAGGAATAAGAACCAAGCCGTGATTATCGGCTTGTTGATCCTCATTTCCGCGTTGTTCCTTAATGTTGGGTTAGTGATGTATCTCCGCATGGACGACCATTTTGACAAGCGCGCGGAGGAATTGAACGCCCCCCATTGGATCGCTTTCCACGAAGGGGGCCCCGATATGGAGCGGGTGGAATTCCTGCGGCAAGTCGAAGAGGTAGCCGACGTGGAGTACGATACGATTTTGTTCAGGACGATGACACTTACCATCCCGTCTGTTTCCGCAAGCCATATGGTGCGGAACATTATCGTACCCTACAACGAAAGCCAACGCATGAACCCCCCGCATTTGCTGGGCGATTCCATACCCTTGGAAGGCAACGGGATATACCTCCCTTATTTTATGGCGGCGGGGGTAGCCTTGGGTACGGAAGTGAATATCACCATAAGCGAGGAGCGTTTCGTATTCACCCTCGCCGGCGTTACGGAGGAAATGGTTTTCGGGTCGATTTGGGGCAGCGCCCGTTTATACGTATCCGAGGCTATGTTCCGTGAATTGAAAGAAGCGTACCCCGAAAGCATATGGGGGTTGGTATCGGCGCGGATGGAGGATGTTAATGACACGCCGTTGCTGGCGTCACGCTATGCCTCCGAATACGCGAACAGAAATATATGGACGAATTCCCTGTCGTATATACGGGACGGGCGCACCGCTACGCCGCTAATCGTGGCGGTTATCATCGTTTCGTTTTCCGTTATCCTGCTGTTGGTGGGCTTGTGCGTTATACGGTTTAATATTATTAATAACATCGAGGAGAATACGGTCAATATCGGCGTACAAAAAGCCATGGGCTACCGCAGCAGGCAAATCATCGCGGCGGTGCTTTTACAACTCGGGCTCGTGGCGGCGAGCGGCGGCATTGCGGGGCTTTTGTTGGCGCAAGCGGTATTCCCGTGGGTTAACGGGATTATACGGAACATGTATGGTTTGCCTTGGCACCCACTCTTTGATGTCCCCATCATGGGGGTATCGTTATTCGGCATCTTATTTACGGTTACCGCGTTCGCTTTGATCGCCGCGCGGCGTTTACTTAAGCTGCAACCGCTCAACGCCCTGCGCGGCGGCATCACCACGCACAGCTTCCGCAGGGTGTGGTTCCCCTTGGATAAAACACCCGGCCGCTTGACGGTTTTGCTGGGCTTGAAGCAATTGTTTCATCATAAGAAGCAAGGCGCGATGCTCGGTATCATCATCGCTTGCACATCGTTCGCTTGCCTGGCGGGGGCGGGATTGCATTACAACTTTAACGTGAACCGGGACGAAATAATCCGCACCATAACGGGGGAATTACCCGACGTAATATTCTTCCTCCATGACGCTGAAGCGTTGGCGGGTTTAAGAGAAAGGGTGGGCAACCGCCCGGAGGTTAGGCGGGTGAACGTGGGCGGTAGCACCTCCGCGCAAAGTACGTTCACCATAAACGGAAGCTATTTGAATTTTGCCCTTGTGCAGGATTTTATTGGGTTTGCCGGGTACGAGCTGCTGGCGGGGCGTTTCCCCATGCATGATAACGAGATCGTGATGGGAGCGGTCGCGATGGCTGAAAGGGGTCTGCGCATCGGCGATTGGGTATATATCCGTAACCACACAGACAAAACCGACTACCCCTACCTGATAACGGGCAGCACCCAATCCATGAACCACAGCGGGATGATTTGCGTCGCCGCGATGAAGCGCCTCGACGTTAACGTCACGTTCGGCACACTTAATGTTGTCCTTTTACCCCGTTATGATCTTAATGAATTTATCGCAAGCGTACTTGAAACCGAAGGGGATACCGTCGCGAGCGCACGTAACATGGCGGCGTTGTCGGAAGACGAATACGCCGCCATCGGGGGTATCTTCTCGGCGATCGCTTACACGGTACTGGCGGCTGTTTCCTGCGTCGTTTCGTTGATTTTATACCTTGTGATCAAGACCTCCATCCGCCGCCGCCGCCGTGAATTGGGTATACAAAAGGCTTTGGGTTACACAACGCTGCAATTGATGAACCAATCCGCGATAAACATAACCCCCATTATCGCCGTTGGGGCGATCGTGGGGGTTGTTGGGGGGTACTTCGGGTTTAACCCGTTGTTCGTGATGTTCACGCGGGGCTTCGGTATCGCACACGCCAACCTGCCCGTGCCTATGGGCTGGATGGTCGGCTTGTGCGCGGGGCTGGTATTGTTGGCCTACGCCGTTGCCATGCTCACAGCTTGGCGTATACGTAAGGTTTCCGCGTACGCGCTCGTAACGGAATAAAAATGTTTATCGGTTCGCGGATGCATAGATTGCTTTTATATCTTCTTTGTCCAGCGGTTTAAAGCTGCCTACTTGCCGCTTGCCGAAGAATGTACAGCTTTCCGCCAATTGATCCAGTACTTCGTCGGTTTGTACGCCGATACCCAGCTCGGTAAAGTTGGTCGGCGTCCCGATACCGCGGAAGAAGGCTTCGGTTTTTTCGATGGCTTCTTCCGCGCTTTTGCATTCGCCGAAAACGGCCTTGCCGTATTGCGTGAAGCGTTCGGGATTAATTTCCATTACATACCGCGCCCACGCACCCCACATGGTGGTTAAACTCGCGCCGTGCGCTACGTCGAACTTGCCGCTCAATTCATGCCCCAACTGGTGCACCGAAAAATCCATCGAACGTCCCAGCTCCGTGATACGGTTGTGCGAAAGGCTCCCGCACCACATGATTTCCGATTGGGCATGGTAATCGGTTGGATTTTCCAATACACGCGAAGCGTTACGGATCACCGTGCGCATAATCGCGGCGGCGATTTCGTCCGTCGTTTCGTTCCCTTCCTCCGGCGCGAAATAACGGTCCAGCGTGTGCATGTAGATATCCGCCAGCCCGCAAGCCATGGGGTACTTGGGTATGGTAAACGTGAATTCCGGGTTCATGACGGCAAAGCGCGGGCGGTTAAAGTCCGTACCCAAACCGCGTTTAAGGCCCGTTTCCGTATCGGTGATGACCGCGGACATACTCGTTTCCGACCCCGCGGCGGAAATGGTCAAAACCACGCCGACAGGCAGCGATTTCGTCAACGATTCCTCCCGCGTCCAAAACTTCCATACGTCGATATCCGGGTTAGCCGTGCCGTGCGCGATGGCTTTAGCCGCGTCGATTGCGCTCCCGCCGCCGATGGCGAGGATAAAATCCGCTTTGTATGTCAAAGCCTTTTTGATCCCCTTGCGTACGAAGGAGAGGTGCGGGTTGGGCATCGCCCCGCCGTATTTAAATACTGCAATATAATTTCTCCTCAGCTGCGATATAATTTTATCCAGCAAGCCCGAACGCTCCGCGCTTCCTTCGCCGTATACCACCAACGCACGACTGCCGCCGTATTTTTTTATCAACGCAGCTGTGTCCCCATCCGCGTTCCGCCCGAAGACGACCTCCGTCGGGCTGTGGAATTTAAATGATTGCATGTGATGTGCCTCCCTTTTGGATTATTGGTTAGCCGAAAGTATAGTGCAGATGCCGCACAGGGACAAGGCACAGGTGTTCTAACCCCCGCGCTTCCTTCATATATATAGCCTAACAACCTATAAGGGAGGGCCATCTTTGAAGACGTATATCGAGGAGCGGGCCGTTGAAGTGGCGAATTTCATCATTAACTCAAACGCCACCGTGAGGGAAACAGCCAAGAAGTTTGGCATTAGCAAATCAACCGTACATAAAGATGTTACCGAACGACTGTCAAAGATAAATCCGAAACTAGCCGGCGAGGCACGCAGGGTATTGGAAATTAATAAATCGGAGAGGCACATAAGAGGGGGACTGGCTACTAAGGAAAAATATTTACATCTGCACAGCCCGATGAAACGGTTTTGACGGTTTGTTACCCCATTTGCTCTTCGTTTTTAATAACGGGGAGCTTTTTTTGTATATAAAATTTGACATGACCTGCAACGCATGGTACTATATGGTCTGTTACCGCGTCCCGATGGGACGACCTATATTTTTCGAGGCTACATAGCCTCAAGATCCGCTAGGAGGATTTGTTTCATGAAGACAGGCCAAGTAAAATGGTTCAACGCGGAAAAGGGATATGGATTTATCTCTATCCAAGGCGAAGACGACGTGTTCGTACACTTCTCCGCCATCCAAACAGACGGCTTCAAGACCCTTGAAGAAGGGCAAGAAGTCCAATTTGAGGTAGTGCAAGGCGCGAAAGGCCCGCAAGCCTCCAACGTAACCCGTATCTAAGGGTTTGGATTGAGTGATTCACACGTTTTTTTCTGTCAATCCAATGCCGGAATATAAAAAGTGAATCCACGCCCCTTTCGTTAAGTCGGAAGGGGCTTTTTCATAAAGAAATGGGGGACCATATGAAATTTATCGTATTCGAAGGCTTGGAAGGGTGCGGTAAAACAACTCAAATGCGCTTGTTGACTAATAAATTGGAAGCGATGAACATTCCGCATACCGCCACGCGGCAGCCGAGCGACAATCCGATAGGCAAATTGATGCGTTCCGCCACCGACGGGTTTACCAAAATGGAAAATGAAACGATGGCTTTATTGGTTGCGGCGGACCGTTACCAGCACGTATACGACGTGATTACCCCGGCGCTTGAGGACGGAAAAATTGTGTTATGCGATAGGTATTATTATTCCAGCCTTGCCTACCAAGGGATTGACCCGGGAGCCTTCGCGCGGGTTGCGGCATACAACGGCTTGGCGATGGCGTATTGCAAACCGGACATCACGTTTTTCTTGGATGTCCGTCCCGAGGAATGTATGCGGCGCATACAAGCCTATCGTGAATACGGCGGTGCGGGTTATGAGGAATACGGCGGTTTGTACGATAGCCTTGAACAATTGACATTGATACGGGAACGTTATATAGCGGCATTCGAACAATTGAAGGAAACCGATCCGGTGGTTTTTATCGACGGTATCGGCGACCAAAAAACGGTCGCCGCGCAAATCCTCGGACACTTGGGGATAAAGGAATAAAAAAACGCGCCTCGCGCATTCTAATGGGGAATGCAAGCGACTAACGGAAACGAGGCGCGATATGAAGGCGATCAAATTTTTTATTGTATTTCTATTGGCCGGAGGGCTTACGTGCGCGTTTGCCTTGCCGGCCTTTGCCATGCCCGTGGACAAACGGATCGTTGTGATAGACGCGGGTCACGGCGGATGGGACCCCGGGATGGTTAGCGGTAAGGTGGATGAAAAAGACATCAACCTTAAAATCGCGCGTAAGTTGCAAGCCTTCCTTGAATTGGGCGGCGCTTCGGTAGTCATTACGCGTATCGATGATTCCGACCTTTCCAAAAGCAAATCCGGCGATATGGCCGTACGGCGTTTGATCGCGAATACCTCAAAGGCCGATATCTTTGTGTCCATCCATCAAAACGCATTCGGTTCTTCCCGCGTGAACGGGGCGCAGGTTTTTTACTTCAACGAATCCGATAACTCAAAAAAATTAGCCAACTGCATACAACACCAAATCAAGGAATTCGCGAACCCCGGCAATCGCTTTAAAGCACGCGCCAACTCTAATTACTTCGTGCTTAAGCAAACCGAAATGCCCGCCGTACTCGTGGAATGCGGTTTCCTTACGAATCCCGGCGAAAAATCGCGCCTGCTTACCGACGCCTATCAAGATAAAATCGCTTGGAGTATATACATGGGTATCGTGGATTACTTCCGCCCCGCGCCAAACGAACCGAAGACCGAAGGCGAAGCGGTTGAACCGTAGGCGAAGTTAAGGTATACTTACCGGCACGCGCCCGTAGCTCAGGGGATAGAGCGACCGCCTCCTAAGCGGTAGGTCACAAGTTCGATTCTTGTCGGGCGCGGGTTATGGGATAAGGTTTTGCGGGATTTCCGTGAAGCCTTATTTTATTTTTCGTTACTTCCGTTTCTCCAACCATACGTTTACGCATAACCCCAGCGCCACCAAGGTTACGCCCGCGATATTGTAAGGATTGAGCGAGCGGTCGATGATGAAGTCAGCCGCCAAACCGGAGGAAACTTGGCCTACAAAAAGTAACAGGGACAGATAAAAAGCGGGGATACGTACGGCGGTAATGTTATCCATCATGATAACAACCACGCCCAGCAGCCCGCCTACATATATGTAGAAGGACGGACTAAACACGTAATTGAAATGGATACCCGCTTCCCCCCGACCGAAAAGGAGAAGGATGGGAATTGCCGCAACCAAACCGGTGACGTGGGTAAAAAAGACGCCGCGACGCGTGCCGATGTGGGCGGCCAACCGCGCGTTGAGTACGCGGCTGGTGACGATGCTGATGCCGGAGCCGAAGGACGCAGCCGCCGCAAGCATGGCATATTGACCACCAAAACTGGAAACCATGACGCCCACGCCAACGAACATGAGCGACATACCGATCAGCTTACGTTTGTTGAAGGGATGTTTATCCATGCCGAAAAGGCCGTATTGGTCCACAGCGATACCCGAAAGGCTTTGACCGAACAAACCCAACGCCAAAATCGCGGATACGTTGATATTACCGAAGGCGAAGTTGGTGAGCAGGACCGTAACAAGCCCCACCGTACCCGCCAAGTATAAATACGGCGGCGGTTGTTTTCCGACCCGTATGAAAGGCGATTCACGCTTGTATAGCAACAACGACGAAACGACGGCCAACCCTACCGCATGGATAACCACCGTCGCGGAATAAAGGCCGTGCGTTTCGGTTAGACCGCCGTTAAACGTCACCATCACGGTGATGAGTACGCCGGTGAAGAGGGCGAGGATATAATACATTGTTGTTTATTCCTCTGCCGCGTTCCTTATTTCATTTTCCACCTTTGCCAGCATGGCCGCGAAGTCCCCCCGTTTGCCGCGTTCGGCGGCGATGAGGTTGGCAGGGGCTTTGGCCATATACCCCTCGTTGGAAAGTTTTGCGTCGATACGTTCAAGCTCCTGTGTTAACCGCTTGCGCTCCTTTTCCATGCGCGCCCGTTCCTTTTCGGTATCGATTAGGGAGGCGAGCGGAAGGTACAGTAACGCGCCGGGTACGACGAGGGAAATCGCGCCTTCGACCGTTGACGGCTCCGCGTCGAAAGGGCGGATTTCCGCTTCCGACGCGTTGCACAACGAAGCGAGGTACGCTTTCGCTTGCGAATATAATTCCGACGCGTCCCTATCGTGGGGTTGGATGATCAGCGTAATTTTTTGCGCGGGGGGTACCTGTTTATCCGCGCGGATATTACGTACGCCGCGTACGGCTTCCTTGATATTATCCAACGCTTTTTCGGCGGCGGGGTCGGCCAAGGCGGGGTCGTATACGGGCCATGACGACCGTACGATCGTTTCTTCGTCCGGTTTTAACGCAAGGTATAAATCCTCCGTGATAAACGGCGTCACGGGATGTAATAATTTTAAGCAGGTCGTAAGCACCCGTACCAATATTCCGATCGCTTGCGGTTTCGTTTCCTCGTTGCGTAAGCGCGGTTTTACGATTTCCACGTACCAATCGCAAAATTCGTCCCAAATGAAATCCACGATCTTTTGCGTGGCCATACCCAAGTCGTGGGAATCGAATTTTTCGGTGACTTCGCAGATAAGGCCGTTCACACGGGAAAGGATCCATTTGTCCTCGATGGGTAAATGAAGCGGAGGGGAAACGGGGAGGCTTCCCTGTAACGCACCCGTGGCGTTCATCAGTACAAACCGCGCCGCGTTCCATAATTTGTTCATAAAATTACGGCAAAACTCCACGCGCTCCCAATGGAAGCGGGTATCGTTTTCGATGGCGGTGCCGTTGAGGAAGGCGAGGCGTAAAACATCCGCACCGTATTTTTCCACCACTTCCAATGGGTCGATACCGTTGCCTACGGACTTGGACATTTTTTTGCCGTGGGCGTCCAACACCGTGCCGTGGATCAATACGTCTGTAAACGGTATGTCCCCCATAAATTTGAGCCCCATAAAGGTCATCCGCACGACCCAATTGAATATGATTTCCTGCGCGGTGACCAATACGTTCGTGGGGTAGAAGTACTCCAGCTCCGGCGTTTTGTCCGGCCAGCCCAAGGTTGAGAACGGCCAGATACCGGAGGAGAACCACGTATCCAACGTGTCTTCGTCCTGCGTCAATTCGGTTGAACCGCAAGCCGTACATGCCGAAGGCGCGGTTTTCGAAACGGTTACGTGCCCCGACGGGCAATAATACGCCGGGATGCGATGACCCCACCAGATTTGCCGCGATATACACCAATCGCGTACGATTTCCAACCAATGCTTATATATCCGCCCGTACCGTTCGCGATGGAATTTGAGCTTTCCGGAGGTGTACGCTTCCAAAGCGGGTTTTGACAGTTCGTCCATCCGCAGGAACCATTGTAATTTTATTAACGGCTCGACCACCTTGTGGCAACGGTCATGCGCTCCCTTTGCGTGGGTGATCTTTTCTTTCTTTATAAATAAACCCTGCGCGTCCATATCCTCGATGATTTGGTTTCGCGCTTCTTCGCGGGTTAATCCCGCGTATTTGCCGCCGTTTTTATTGATGGTGCCGTCGTCGTTCATGATGTTTATGCGCGGCAGGTTGTGCCGTTCGCCAACCTCAAAATCGTTGGGGTCGTGCGCGGGGGTGATCTTCACCGCGCCCGTGCCGTATTCGGGGTCCACATAAGCGTCTTTGATCAAGGGGATTTTACGCGGGGATTCCCCGAACAACGGGACAATAAGGCCCGTTCCAAAATCGTCCGCGTATCTTTCGTCCTCCGGATGTACCGCAATAGCCGTATCGCCCAGCATCGTCTCCGGGCGGGTGGTGGCGAAGGCGATATACCCGCTTCCGTCACTTTTCGGATACTTAAAATGGTACAGCGTCCCTTCGCCGTCCTCGTGTTCGATTTCCGAATCGCTGATCGTTGTTTGGCACGTTACGCACCAGTTGACCAACCGTTCGCCGCGGTAGATTTTCCCTTCATTGTACAAACGCTCGAAGGTTTCCAGTACCGCTGCGCTTAAACCCTCGTCCATGGTGAAGCGTTCGCGGTCCCAATCGCAGGAAATTCCCATTTTTTTAAGCTGGCTGATGATGGTTCCGCCGTACAGGTCCTTCCATTCCCACACGCGTTTAAGAAAGGCTTCGCGGCCTAAATCCTTTTTATTGATCTCTTCCTTCGCCAGCGCCTTTACGACCTGTACCTCGGTGGCGATAGCGGCGTGGTCGGTGCCGGGCACCCAAAGGGCTTCGTAACCCTGCATACGTTTGGCGCGTATCAGCGCGTCTTGGATCGTATTATTAAACGCATGGCCTACATGCAATTTATCCGTCACGTTGGGCGGGGGGATCATGATCGTATACGGTTTCTTTTCGGGATTTACGCTTGCACGAAAATAACCCCTCTCCAGCCATCGGGTATAAATTTCATTTTCCCGTGAGGGGTCATAATGCTTGGGGATATTCGTTTCCATGGGCTACGCTCCTTGTTTTTCGTATAATTCTTCGGTGTTAAACAGCTTGCCCGCTTCCGACAGATAGGTTTCGATGACTTCGCCCACGCGTTGGGTAGGGTCGGCGTCATTGAGCGCCATCAGGACTTCCCATACTTCTTCGTGGCGTCTTTCCAGCTCCGCCAAATCGCGTTCTGCATTCGCCTTTTGTACTTCCAACTGTTGGATACGCCGCCGTTTATCGTCTAGGTTAACCGTTTCGGCGAAGCCCTCGATAGTGGCGCGGATACCCGTCAGTTTTTTCCTCCGCAGGAAGGAATCGATGCCTTCCTCGGTTTCGTACAGGAGTGAACGGATGGTATCGATGCGGTTCGTCAAATGACGGTAGCTTTCAAGGTCGTTCAGATTCGCTTCCAATACGCGGGCATTTTTGGCCTTATATTTGTCATAACAAAACTTCAGGAAATTGGTGTAATACGCGTACACGACGTTCTTCTTATTTAACATCTCCACGGCTCGGTGCTGCTTCCGCAGATTTAAGCGTATTTCGCGCCTCAACTTCTGCCCAAAAACGAATAATAATGAAATAATACCCATAACCAGCAATACCAAAATCACCGCGGGGATAAAGATTTCCTGCCGGGAAACGAAAAATTGGAACGCCATCACCGCTCCGACGACGATAAACAGCCCAATGACCGTAAACGTAAAACGGCGGATGAAAATCAGCGATTGCGCCATTTCACTCCGCTCGTGTATCAGTTCTTCTTTTTCGCCCATCAGATAACCGATGTCCGACCGCAGGGCGCGTTGCAATTTTTCCGCGTCCTTGATCGTGGCCACGGCGGAACGGGCATCCTCTTCCAACGGGGTCATGTCCACCAACGACGCGTCGTAGTTGGAAAGCCGTTCCAACATAACGCTTCGTTCACCCGAAAGGGTCATAAACCGCTCCAGCATCTTTTTCAAGTCTACGACTTCCTCATCGGTTAACGTGACGAAGGCGTCCAATTCGGTGAGCTTTTCGTTCGCTTCGTGCAGCTGCGCGTTTATACGCATCCGTTGCCGCGCCACACGCAAAGCGTCGTCGCATAAGGTAGCCGCATGGCGTACGGCGGGGTATAGAGGGTCACTTTTATCCATAACTTCGTAAAAGGGCTTAAAACGGGAGCTGACCTCGTAATGGGCGCCCTTCCGTTTGCCGCTTTTACCGAAAACGGATTTAATGAAATGACCGATACGACGGAACATGAATTGCCTCCTCGTTATTTTGATAATATAATCGTTTTCGCTTGATACTACAAGCAAAAGGGGTGTTTTCATGTTCTTGTACGAGACCCACTTGCATTGTTCACCCGTCAGCGCCTGTGGCGCGGACAAACCCGAGGATTTGGTCCGCGCCTATAAAGCCCGCGGATATACGGGATTTATCCTTACCGACCATTTTTTCAACGGCAATTCCGGTTGCCCGCGGGAATGGAAATGGGAAAGCAAAGTCGCGTTTTTCCTCTCCGGTTACGAACGGGCCAAAAAAGAAGGCGATAAATGCGGTTTCGACGTTTTCCTCGGTTGGGAATACGCCATCCACGGTTCAGAATTCCTTACCTACGGATTGGATGCCGACTTCCTGTTGGGGAATCCCCATGTTGACCGATACGACATTACGTCGTACGGCACGCTCGTACGGGAAAACGGCGGTTATATCGCCCAAGCGCACCCCTACCGCGAGGCGTTTTGGGTGGCCAATCCCTTCCCCGTCGCACCCCACCTCATTGACGGCGTTGAAGTCTTTAACGCTTCCCAACCCCCCGAATCCAATAAAAAAGCATTCGATTTTGCCCGTTTGCATAACTTGCCGATGCAAGCGGGCAGCGACGCACACAGCGTCCGATTAAATTTCGCCAGCGGAATAAAAATGAAGGAACGCGCGAAAGACATCCACGATATCATCGCCGCGATTAAGAAAAGGAAGGTTGAATTGATCTGCTGATCATATCGGGAACGTGTTAAATCGAATGAAGCGATATGTAACTTGTATGCGAATTGCATACAAGTTGTTTTTATTTTTACTGTTCCAACCAAATCTCCCCACCTACGCTGCGGAGGTTTTCCGCCAAACCGTCGTATCCGCGTGCAACGTATCCTTTATCCGTCACGACCGTTTCCCCCTCCGCGCCCAACCCCGCGAGTATCAACGCCGCCCCTCCACGCAGGTCGCCGGATTCCACCACCGCACCGTGTAAGCGCGGACGGCCGTTAATAACGAAAACGCGTTCATCGGAGGCAAGGGTGATACGGGCCCCCATTTTATTTAATTCGGCGGCGTGTGCGGCGCGGGATTCGAAGATGCGTTCCTCGATAACGCTCACACCCTTTGCGGTAGCTAAGGCGGCGACGAAAGGAGCTTGCATATCGGTGGGGAACCCCGGGTGCGCCTCCGTGATAAGGTGGGGTATAGCCATGGGTACGCGGGGTGCGCGCAAGCGCAGTGACGCAGGTTTTTCGTCGATCCTGCAGCCCATCGCAAGCAAATTGGCCGTTATCGCCTTTACATCGGATGGATTGACGTGGTTGAGCGTAAGGTCACCGCAGGTTATGGCCGCCGACATCAGATACGTACCGGTGACGATGCGGTCGGGCATGATACGGTGCGTGGTGCCATGTAACTTTTTTACACCCGTGATGCGGATGGTGGAGGTACCCGCGCCGCGTACGATCGCACCCATCGAATTAAGGGCTTTTGCGAAGTCCACGATTTCCGGTTCGCGTGCGGCATTCGTGAGTGTAGTTTCACCCTCGGCTAAAACGGCGGCGAGCATGAGGTTCTCGGTCGCACCTACGCTGGCTTCCCTCAGGTAAATAAACGCGCCCTTTAGCGTGTCGGCTTTACCGTGCATGGTGACCCCATCGTCCTCGATAACCGCACCCATGGCACTTAGCCCGTGCAGGTGTAAATCGATGGGACGCAAGCCGATGTTGCAACCGCCCGGGCTGCAGATACTGACTTCGCGGCATTTACCCAACAACGCACCCATAAAAAGGATGGATGAACGCATTTTTTTTGCCAGTACATCGGGGATATCGGTCGCGGTGATACCCTGTACGTTGACGGTCAGCGTATTTCCCGCGAAGTCTGTACGGCAACCCAAATGACGCAGTATTTCTATGGAAACTTCAATGTCCGCGATACGGGGACAGTTGTGGATTACGCTTTCGCCTTCGGACAATACGAGCGCGGCGATTATCGGGAGCGCGGCGTTTTTCCCTCCGCCCACGTTAAGCACGCCGCGTATCCGGGTCCCCCCTCGGATGCGGTATTTATGCACAGCCCTCATCTCCCATTTCTAGGCATGTCGTATGATATGAAAGGGAAGAAAAAAAGGTGAGTTGTTTACATAACGTACAAGGCGTGTTATGATGCGTCGCTCGCGGAACAACGCGAAATTATCCTTGCGTGGGAAAACCCACGCCAAAGACCAAAAGGAGGTGCAACAAACGATGATCAAGTATGAAATGGGCGTAATCGTGCGCGTGGATTTGCCCGAAGACGGTTTCACCGTGGAAATGGACAAGGTGAAGGCCCTGATCGAACGCTTCGGCGGCACGATCGACAAAATCGACGAATGGGGCCGCAGGCGGTTGGCTTATCCCATCGAGAAGCAAACCGAGGGCATGTACACGTTCATCACCTACACGGCAGGGCCTTCCGCCCCGAAGGAAATCGAAAGCCGCGTACGGCTGATCGAAAACGTTCTGCGTTTCCTCACGGTGCGTAAGGACGAAGTGGAGGCGAACGTTATCGCCGCCCCACCCGAACCCGTAACCGCAGAGGAACCCGTGATCGTGGATGAACCCGCCATCGAAGCGGAAGAACCCGCAGTATCGGAAGAGCCCGCAATAGCGGAAGAACCCGTTCCCGCGGAGGAACCCGCGGCAGAAGAAAGCGTCGAGGAGGAAGCTCCCGCGCAAGAAGCGGAGGCGAAAGATGAATAAAGTCATCCTTATGGGCCGCTTGACCAAGGACCCCGAAATCCGCTATTCCCAAGCTGCCGAGCCGGTATGCGTAGCCAAGTACACCTTGGCCGTTAATCGGCGGTTTAAAAAGGAAGGCGAACCCGACGCGGACTTTATCAATTGCGTATGTTTCCGCAAAGTGGCTGAATTCGCCGAACGGTATCTTAAGCGCGGTATGCAAATTTGCGTATGCGGCAGCCTACAGGTGCGTTCCTTCGACGATCCCGGCGGTCAGCGCAAATGGTTTACGGATGTGGTCGTGGATGAAGCCCAATTCGCGGAAAGCAAAGCCGCATATGAAACGCGTATGAGCAAGGAAGGCGGCGGATTCGGCGGCGAATACAACGCACCCCCGTCCGCACCCTCCGGCTACGAGCCTGAAGGCTTTTCGGCCATCACCCAAAGCATAGATGACGACGATTTGCCATTTTAACCGTTATATGAAGGAGGTATATATATGATGCAAAAAAGGCGCGGACGGCGTAAGAAGCGCGTCTGCCAATACTGCGCGGATAAGATTACCGTCATCGATTACAAGGATATCGGTAAGCTGCGCAAGTTTACGTCCGAACGCGGCAAGATTCTGCCCCGCCGCGTGTCCGGCAACTGCGCGAAACACCAGCGCGCCATGACCCAAGGCGTAAAGCGCGCCAGGCATATGGCATTGATGGTATACACGGCGGAATAAATAAAACACGCAACCAAAAATAAAGGAGCTTACCCGTGAGGGCGGCTCCTTTTTTATGGACCTCCGTCTATCATTTATTTTGTATGCAGGACACCTCTTTTTCAAGCCATGCCTTTACGGTTTCGCTGATATCCATAAAGGAATCGTTCAGCGGAATGCGGTAGCCGCGGCAGCCGCCGTCGCAGGAGTCGGTTACCCCCATTTTCTTTCCGCAGCCGTACCCTTTTTCGATTTTGGCTTGCAGCCACGCGGGCAATTTTTGAATTATTTCGGGATATTTTCCCGTATTGTTTGCCTTTATGGTGATATTGTGGCCGTTGTTTAAGGAAAGGTTAAACCGCCAAAGCTCCTTGCTTCGGCAAAAATATTCAAAGCGGGTGCTGCTGCTTATATAAGTATCGCATTTATACCCGAGGCCCATATAGTCCGTATGGAGTTTAAGCATAAACGCCTGCACATCCGTGGGCAGGGGAGCGGTTAAATCCTTTAATAACGGTAAAATCTCGGTTTTCCTGTTTGCCAATACCCTGTAGTCGCAGCGTAGAAGGATATCATTTACGTATTTTGAGCTTACATCCCGCTGTACCGTCGCCATGACTTTTAAGCCGGTCAACATTTCGGGGTTTTCGGGATAGGTGACCGTCAAGGGCGCGAGGGCCGCCGCTTTCTTTCCGCTAATGTCCAGCCCTTCGAAGCGGATACCGCAATCCGTTAGGAAGCGCAGGCAATCAATTTTCCCCGTTTCGGATATTTTCGCGTTTGACACGATATTTTCGGCGGTAAGTATTTCGATGCCGTCGAGCAGCAGCGCGTCGCGGTTATCGCTTAACGTGCCGTGTACGCCCATGTTCGATAACAATACCGCGATATTGCTGATAAACGGGTACGACGTGGTTATGTTCGCGCTGTCCGAAAACTCGTGGGCCTCTTTTTTGGGCTTGTCGAACGCGCTCCCCTCGGCAATCAAACGGCTGTACAGTTGATACATAAAATCCTTGAAAGCCGGAACGCCTTTCCTTATGCTTTCCTCGGTTGCGATGGTGCGGAACTTACCGTCAATTTCAAATGCCTCGGGTATTTGCGGCGGAAGCATTCTTTGTAAGAATCCCGCCATATCCCTTAGGGGCTTTTGCATGGTGAACCTCCTTGTGTACATAAAATATGAAATTTATTTTTTGACATAATACGATAGAAGATATGACAACAGCATGTCAAGTTTAAATAAAAAATCGCCCGTACCGCGGAAGGGCGGCGGGCGATTGAGTATATTCCTTTATGAGCGTCGTACCCGAAAATTCCCGTTGGGCATTTCTTCAATGAAAAAACCGGGATTCGGTACAAATTCCCAATTGTCACCAAAGGCGCGGTTGCCGTCAAACCGGATATTTGTGATGGGGATTGCGTACGTTAGTTGAAAAAGACGATTGCCCTCCCTGCGTATCGGGACGTTGCTTACCGTCAACCGCCCGGAAAGGTTTAGGATGTTTACATCCCCATATATGATAAAACCCAAATCCGGAATACGTAAAAATTCGGGGTTGATATTATCGTCGTGCATGGCACCCATGCAGGGCATGGATAACGTGGGGTAATTTGCAAAGGCGTATAACGCAAATTCCGCTATTGCGGCGCGGTTTTCTTCCCTTTGTGTGATTCGCGTTACGATTTCATTATAGCCGTATTTTTCAAAGCAAAGCTCCGCGAAAGGGGCAACGGTGGTTATTCCCGCCGCGTCCAAAAGCAGGCGCCCCAAATCGAAACGGGGGAAGCGCAAACCACTTCGCCAATCCGTACCCAATTCGTCCAGCAATACGCACATTAACGCACCGATGGTATAGGTTGCAAGCCCTCTGTTGCCGGTTTGTGCCACCCGTGCTTCAAGCACGGCAAAACGTACGGCGGGGTCGGGGTTAGCCAATACGATTTCGGTGTATCGTGCCGTACCCTCGATTAATTCAATTTCAACATCACTTTGGTTGTGTTGCCCTCTGTACCTGCGTTCGTTACGTACGGATGCCGCATCGCGGATGGCTTGGCGGCGGGTTTCTTCGTCTTGCGCGGTTAGGGCGTACAATAATATTTCCATTTCAAGCCATATTAATTTTAACGCGTCGTTTTCGTTTTCATCGTCCGCAGCGGGGACACCCTTGTTTTCGGACGGGCCAAAAATCGCGTCATCCCATACATGGCGGCTTTTATGAACCATAACGCCTACAGCCCAATCGCCGTACCTGTGTACATCCGTCCACAACATGAATGCCCAAAGCGTTCCGCCGAATTCCTCAACGGATGCGCTGATATTTTGCCCTTCGGGGAAAATACCCACGTACAAATCACCCCGGCGTACGAGTATACCCTGCGCGTCGGGTTGATTGGCTACGATATGGAGCGTAAGCGGGTCAACGAACATAAACGGCCCGCGCAAATTCATACCCCACATCGCGCCGTCATCCTCGTCAAGGATAGTATTCATTTTATTTATGTAATACAGCGCCGCATCCAAAGGGATTGACGGTTCAAAACATTCGGAAAGGGGGATGTGAGGCGGCGCATCTTCGATAAAAGGGGGAGGTGATACGGCAGGTGACATTACTCCCGCTGAGAGAGCTTCATAATCGGTATGGGCTGTGTCGTTGTTCCGTTTATTTGAACACCCCGTAAAAATGATTGCAAACGCGATTAGAAAAAGAGCGCATACCTTTTTCACGGATATCAGTCCCCTTTAACCGAAATGCTGCCCACAATATTGCCTTTTATATTAAGATACGTTATACCCATCCCGCGGTTTGTCCCGCAATGATAGTGTGATATACTTTTTTACAACGAAAATACATAAACCGTTCTTAGGAGGACTTTGCATGAAAACCTACCCCGCCGAACCGTACCGCATCAAGGTCGTGGAAATGCCGAACATTTTAACCCGAGAAGAACGCGCGGAGGCGATAAAAGCCGCCGGTTACAACACCTTCCAATTAAAAAGTGAGGATTGCTACATCGATCTGCTGACCGACAGCGGCACCAACGCCATGAGCGATCGCCAATGGGCGGGGCTGATGATCGGCGACGAAGCCTACGCCGGTTCTCGCAACTGGGCGCACCTTGAAGCCACCGTTAAGGAATATTACGGCTTTAAGCACGTCGTCCCCACACACCAAGGGCGGGGTGCGGAAAATATCCTTTCACGGATCATGATTACACCCGGCACATATATACCCGGCAATATGTATTTTACCACTACCCGCTTCCACCAAGAGGCCAACGGGGCTACCTTCCGCGATGTGATCATCGACGAAGCCCATGACCCCGAGGTGGATTTGCCGTTTAAGGGGAACGTTTGCCTTGATAAATTACAAGCGTTGATAACCGAAGTGGGCGCGGATAAAATCCCCTACGTGTGCCTTGCCGTAACGGTCAACATGGCGGGCGGGCAACCCGTTTCCATGGCAAACATGCGTGACGTGAAAAACCTGTGCGTGAAATACGGTATCCCCATCTATTCCGACTGCACGCGATGCGTTGAAAACGCGTACTTCATTAAGACCCGCGAAGAAGGCTACGCCGACAAGACCATCCGCGAAATCCTGCTTGAAATGTTTTCCTATACCGACGGCGCCACCATGAGCGGCAAAAAGGACGGGCTGGTAAATATCGGCGGCTTCCTGGCGACCAATGACGACGAACTGTTTACCCGCGCACGGGAATTGGTCGTTGTCTACGAGGGGATGCCTTCCTACGGCGGCATGACGGGGCGCGACATGGAGGCTTTCGCCATCGGTATCAAGGAAAGCTGCCGTTACGAATATATTCGCCATCGCGTGGAACAAGTGGCGTATTTGGGCGACAAGCTCATTGCGGCGGGCGTACCCGTGGTTAAGCCGATCGGTGGGCATGGGGTTTTCCTCGACGCTCGCGCTTTCCTGTCGCACCTTTCGCAAGAGCAACTCCCCGCGCAGAGCCTCGCCGCGCACCTCTTTATTGAAAGCGGCGTACGCGCCATGGAACGCGGGATGGTTTCCGCCGGGCGCAACAAGGAAACGGGCGAGAACCACAAGCCGAAGCTCGAAACGGTACGCTTGACCATCCCGCGCAGGGTATACACCTACGCGCATATGGACGTGGTGGCGGAGGGGATTATCAAGCTGTACGGGGAAAGGGAAAAGATACCGGGGTTAAAGTTCGTATACGAACCGCCGATGCTGCGTTTCTTTAACGCGCGGTTTGAGGTAGTTTGATGTTTGATATAGACAGCGTTAAAGCCTTATATAAAGGAAGTGCCGTTAAGTATACGCGGCATTTTAAGAATCGTGTTGAAGAACACGGAATAAGTAAGGCAGAAATCGCCCATGTTCTTTTATCGGGTGAAATCATCGAGCAGTATCCGAACGATGAACCGCTTCCGAGTATCTTAATTTTTGGATATACTAAAAATAAAAAGCCGTTGCATATAGCGGTCAGTTTGGACGATGCGGTTATTTGGTTGGTAACGGCGTATGTACCGACATTAAACTTATGGGAAACGGAATATAAAACAAGAAAGGCAGGTGACGGCAATGAAATGTTTTTATTGCAAGGGTAAAATGGAAGAAACCACGACGTCTGACTTTACGGACTTAGGAAACTGTATAATCGTTGTAAGGGGCGTCCCCTGCCATAAATGCGCGGAATGTGGGGAAGTTGCTTTTGATTTGAAAGTCGGTGAACGGGTGGAACAAATTGTAAATGCTCTAAAGGGTTCCATGCAGGAAGTGGCAATCGTACGTTATTCCGGCGAAGCGGCGTAAAATAAAACAAATGCTATCATCCCCCCGCATTAACCCTGCGGGGGGATGTTTTTTGCCAATTCTTTGAGTAATTCGGGGTTGAGGCAGATGTCGAAGGGTATGACCTCGTAGTATTTCATTGATTTGCCCGAATTGGAGATTTCGTAACTGCCGGCGACGATACCGGCTTCCTCCAGCTTTCGCAGGTGCATGTAGAGGAGCGGACGGCTCATGTTCATGTATTTGGCCAGTTCGCTTACGTACCGCCGTTGTTCGTACAAGGCACCCATGATTTTGATACGCATGGGGTGGGAAAGCGCGTCGAAAAGTTTGGTCAGCTCGGCGTAGTCCACATCATTGTACATCCTTGAGCATTTTGTTGATGGAATTGAGGGTTTCCTTCATTTCGGCAAGTTCGGATAGGATTTCATCGTTCGCGTTTTCACCGGAAGGACGGTCGTTATAGCCGAATATAATTCGGGTAATGTAATAACCCGCCAGCAAAACCGCAATCAACGCGATTAACGCAAAACTTGCCCACAAGAACATGTGCATGAATACCACTCCTTAAATAATATAATACTTCACATGTAAGTAATATATTACACATGGAATGGTTTGTCAATAATTATATTGCTACGATCGCGTCGATTTCGATATTCACCCCGCGGGGCAGCGCGCAAACCTGATAGCAAATCCGCGCGGGCGGGTCGGCAGGGAAGTAGGCACGGTACGCTTCGTTCATTTGCGCGAAGTCGGCCATGTCGGTGAGCAAAACCGTACACTTGAGTATGTCTTCCATTTTTGCGCCGGCTGCCTCTACGATAGCGGCGATATTTTTAATTACGGCTTGCGTTTGCTCCGTGATGTCTCCGGTGCATAATTCGCCCGTTACGGGATCGACGGGAAGCTGGCCGGAAACGTAGAGCGTGCCGTTATGGATGGTGGCTTGCGAATACGGCACGGATGCCGTTTTTTTTACATTGATCGTTTTTTTCATGCGGATACCCCTTTTTTGCCAAGTATAACACATTGCGGTATAATCCTTGGAGAATGTCCGATATTATGGAGGCGCATACAATGGTAAATAAACGTTTTTATTTAATAATAATCATAATTTTTATAGGAGTGTTAACGATGGCAGGATGCAACAACGCGCAGGAATCCCCGGAACTTACGGCTGCTAACCCTTCACCCACACCCGGCCAACCGCCCGCGATTGCGCCGTGGCCTTACGCGAATGAATTGCTGGCCCGGCGGCCGGTTATATTGCAACTCACTCCCCTCACCGCGGGGGAGGAGTTGGTGGTATTACACACCAACCATGGGGATATCACACTCCGCCTCTTCCCCCAAGCCGCGCCCGTGGCGGTCGAAAACTTCATCACCCACGCCCGTAACGGTTATTATGACGGATTAATTTTCCATCGGGTTATCGAGGATTTTATGATACAAGGCGGTTGTTCACGGGGGGACGGCCGCGGCGGCGAATCGATTTGGGGCACGAGCTTCGGGCCCGAGCATAACTATGATTTATGGCATTTTAACGGAGCGTTGGCGATGGCGCAAAGCGGTTTGCCCAATTCCATCGGTTCGCAGTTCTACATCGTACACGATTCCAATCTGGACGCACGCTTTACAGGGGACTTTAACCGTTTGTTGGAAAGCCAAGGTGACGTTATGTGGCCCGAGGATTGGGACGGTACATCCCCGCACTTGACGGTCGGTGATATCTACCTGCGCGAAATGCTGGAGCATTACCTCGCCGTGGGCGGCAGGCCGATGCTGGATTTCCCCTTTAACCCGCAGGGTCCCAACTTCGGCCATACGGTCTTCGGCCATGTGGTGGAAGGTATGGATGTCGTGAATTCGATCGCGGCGACACCGGTCGATTCAAACGACCGCCCGCTGGCGGACGTTATTATTGAACGGACTTCGGTCATCGTCTACAAAGGTTGATCCATGGACACGCTTTATCTTGACAACGCGGCGACGACCCCCCTGCACCCGAGAGCGCTCGCCGCTATGATGCCCTTTTTGGAAGGGAAATTCCACAACCCCAACAGCATATACGGCCCCGCGCGGGCGGTACGGCAAGCCATCGACGAAGCGCGTGCCGTTGTCGCGTCCGCCGTCGGTGCGCGTGCCGATGAAATATTCTTTACCGGCTCGGGTACGGAGGCGGACAATTGGGCGTTAAACGGCACGTTAACGGCTTCGCCCGAAAAACGGCATATTGTTACCTCCTCGGTGGAACATCACGGTGTTTTGTACACTTGCCGCGCCTTGGAGAAACGCGGCTACGACGTCACCTATCTGCCCGTGGATTCGGACGGTTTGGTCAATCCCGATGATTTGCGGGAAGCCTTACGCCCCGATACGGCGCTGGTCTCCGTTATCATGGCCAACAACGAAGTGGGGACGATCCAACCCTTAACGGCGTTAAGCGAAATCACGCGCCGTAACGGTACCCCCTTCCATACCGACGCGATCCAAGCCGTGGGGCATATCCCCGTGGACGTTAACGAGTTGGGCGTGGATATGCTGGCGTTAAGCGCGCATAAATTCGGCGGGCCCAACGGCGTGGGTGCTTTGTATATCCGCAAGGGGACACCCGTTTTCCCGTTAATTTACGGCGGGGCACAGGAACGCGGCCGCCGTGCCGGTACGGAAAACGCCGCCGGTATCGTGGGCATGGCGGAGGCCCTTTCCCTTACCATAGGGGAAATGCCGCATGAACAACCCCGCGTCACCGTTTTACGCGACCAACTCATTGCGCAAATTACGAAAAAAATCCCCCACGTAAAAATAAATGGCCACCCCACGAAACGGCTGCCCGGCAACGTAAATATTTCCTTCAGGTTTATCGAAGGGGAATCCTTGCTGTTGCATTTGGATATGCAGGGCTGTTGCGCCTCCACGGGTTCGGCGTGTTCGAGCGGCGCGCTTGAACCTTCGCATGTACTAACAGCGATGGGTTTGCCGCACGGCTTGGCGAACGGGGCGATACGGTTTTCCCTCGGGTGCGGCAATACGGATGCGGACATCGGGCGATTGATGGCAATGCTTGTCCCGTCCGTCGAACGGTTACGGGCGATGTCGCCGCTATACGACGATTTTCTAAGGAAAGGCGAAAAATAATGGAATACAGCCAAAAGGTAATCGATCATTTTATGAACCCACGTAACGTAGGCGAATTCGAAAACGCCGACGGCGTCGGTACGGTCGGCAATGAAAAATGCGGCGATATCATGCGGTTTTATATCAAGGTGAAGGACGGCGTCATTACCGAAGCGCGTTTTAAGACCTTCGGTTGCGGCGCGGCGGTAGCGACTTCCAGTATCGCGACCGAAATGGTGCGCGGCAAAACGTTACAGGAAGCGGTATTGATTTCGAACAAAGCCGTAATGGACGCGCTGGATGGTTTGCCCGCGGCTAAGGCCCATTGTTCGTGCCTGGCAGAAGAAGCGCTGCACGCGGCGTTGCGGGATTACGCGCAGAGAAGCGGCGTCAGCATCGAAGGATTAAAACCCGCACAAGTAAAAGATCACGGCCATTAAACGTTGAATAATCCCCGCCCTTGTGCCATACTATGCTTGTATACGGCGGTTTGGGGGGTTATACATAACATGTTCGAAACCGACAAAAAAATCATCCGCGAGCTGGCGAACCGAACAGCCGAAATCGCGGCATTACCCGTCCAAGCCGAAAAACGCGCGCTTTGGCGCGGGTTAAACGGTTTAAGCCCCGCCCGCCCCATGGTGATGATCGACCAAGTCTGCTGGAACGAAATGTATGTTGACGACGGATTAAAATTGCAATGCGAAGACCCCATGCTGCGCGAATGGGAATCGGAACTGAAAAAACAATTGTATCAATGGAAGTATTTCCCCGTGGACATGGTGGTCGACGGGGTTTTTTACGTGCCGAAAGCGGTATGGGATACGGGTAACGGGATACAAGCGGTGGTCCGTCATTTAAAAGAAGACGAAACCGGCGACGTTTCCTCCCAGGCGTATGAAAACCAGATCACATCCATGGAAGACGTGGCGCGGATAAAAGTCCCGCAAATCATCCACGACAAAGCGGAGACGGAGCGGCGCCGAGCCCTTGCGGAGGAAGTGTTCGACGGCATTATGCCCGTATGTATGGAAGGCATGAAGGAAGCCAACATTGCGTTGGATGTGTGGGACCAAATATCTTTTATGATGGGCGTGGAAAACGCGTGCTACGCTTTAGCGGACAAACCGGAGATGATGCACGCCTTGGCGTCGCGTTTGGTTGAGATAAAAATGGCGCGGTTAGACCAATTGGAGCAAATGGATTTATTATGCGGGCCGCAAAGCCTCATCCATTGCACGGGCGCGTGGAACGACGACTTGCCGAAAGAACGGAGCGCGCCGTGGACGACGAAGCAAATCTGGACGTTCGGCTTAGCGCAGATGTTTTCAACCGTATCGCCGAGGATGTTCGGGGAATACGAAGTGGATATCTGTATGCTGTTGTACGAGCGCTTCGGGCTACTGTATTACGGTTGCTGCGACCCGCTGGACCTAAAAATGGAGCAGGTACGCCGCATCCCCAACGTCCGCAAGGTTTCGATGAGCCCATGGGCAAGCAAGGAGCGCGGCGCTTCGGAAATCGGCGGGGATTACGTGTTTTCGCACAAACCCAACCCCGCGTACCTCGTGCATTTCGATGAGGATTTGATCCGCGGTGACATCAGGGAAACCGTTCAAATATGTAAAGCCAACGGCTGCCCGTTGGAATTAATCCTTAAGGACGTAAGCACGGTCATGTACAAGCCGCAAAACCTATGGCGATGGGCACAAATCGCCATGGAGGAAGCGTGTAAATAAACGATTTAATAAGGAGGGCATTACATGCCAATCGGATTAGCACCTTTCAGCATCAGGCACCATGTATTCGACAAGGAAACGGGAACGGCCGCGTACCGTAAGTTAAATGAACTGGGCTTCGACGGTTTGGAAAACGGGCTGTCGCGCGGCGCGGGCTTTACGCCGGAGGAGGACAAGGCCATCCGCGAGGAATTGGGCTTACAGGTCTGCGATATTTGGGGTGACCCCAACGACCCCGACGGCGCCATAAAACGCGCCGAGGCGTTGGGCGTAAAGCTGATATGCGTGGGTACGATGCCCGGCGATATGATGCGCTCGTTGGAAGGTTTTAAGGCGTACGCGCGCTGGCTTAACGAAAAAGCAAAACCTTTCATGGAAGCGGGGTATAAGCTGTCGTACCATAATCATGCGCAGGAATTTCGTAACTTCGCGCAGATCGGCGGCAAATCGGGTTATGAAATCCTCATCGAGGAAACCTGTCCCGAGAGCATCGTGTTTTGTCTGGACACCTTTTGGGCGAGCGCGGCGGGTGCCGACCCGGCGTACTGGCTGCGCCGCATCAAAGGCCGTAATTCAACGGTGGTGCACTTTAAAGAATACGCCATTGACGACCGCAACTACGATTGCGGCATCGGCAGTATCCCGTGGCGGTTCGCCGAGGTGGGCCAAGGGAATATCAACTGGCAAGCCGTCATTGAAGCCTGCCGCGAAATCGGCATCGAATGGTATTGCATCGAGCAGGACCTGCACCGCGGATGCGCGTTCGACAGCTTAAAAATCAGCATCGATTATATGCGCAATACATTAAAAATCGTGTAGGGGGTTATATGAAAAAAGTAAAGGTCGCCCTTATCGGCAGCGGCAACATCAGTTACATCTATTTGAATACGCTGGTTAACGGCGGGTTTTCGATCATTGAGGTCGTGGGTTGTTCGGACATCGTACCCGAAAAAAGCAAGGCCCGCGCGGAGCTGTTCGGCATCCGCGATATGACGAATGAAGAAATATTAAACGACCCGGAAATCGAAATCGTATTAAACACCACGCAAGGCTTCGCGCACCACGAGGTAACCGAACAAATCCTTAAGGCGGGCAAGCATGTCTATTCCGAAAAGGCCTTAGACACGAGCTTCGCCGCCGCCAAGGAACTCTACGACCTCGCCGATTCCAAGGGCTTGCGCATCGGCGCGGCGCCCGATTGCTATATGGGCAGCGCATACCAAACCGCACGCAAGCTGGTGGACGACGGCTGGCTGGGCGTACCGCTCTTCGCGAACGCTTTTTGCTACCGCGGCTACGGGATGCACGAGCGCGACGGCGAACCCGCCAACCCCAAGTTCGGCATGAAGGGTACGACCATCCACTACGATATGTCGGGGTATTATTACAACGTATTGATCAGTTTGTTGGGGCCGGTCAGACGCGTGTCGGGTTATTCCCGCCATTTCGACCGCGTTTATACCAACCCGCGCCACGAAAGTTACAAGAAACCCGTGCGTAAATTGGGAGGTTCGTCCGTAAGCATGGGCGCGCTCGAATTCCATGAAGGTTGCTACGCCAATGTCGTGATGACCTCCGAGGGTATGGGGCCGGAAATCCCCCGTGTGGAAATCTTCGGTACGCAGGGGAATCTGTACCTGCCCGACCCTAACTGCTTCGGCGGATGGGGTAATGATATCTACGCCCAACGCATCGGCTCCATGGAAAAATTTAAGATACCCTTCACCCACGGATTTTCCGATACGGACCCGTCCGTTATCCCGCGCTCGGGTAAGTACGAGGCATGCTTCAATTCCCACCGCGGCGTGGCTGTAGTAGATATGGCATGGGCGATACGGCGCGACCGTCCGCACCGTTCAAGCGCGGAGCTTGCCCTGCACGCGGTGGAAATCGCCGACGCCATCGACAAAAGCGAAGCGACGAACCAAACAATCGTCCTTACGTCAAAACCCGAACGCCCCGCGCCGCTGGCGGCGGGATTGTTTAACCGTTCGGCGGAGGCGAGTATTGATAATATTTAATTCGGAATTTGGAATAAAAAGAGGAGGAAATTTTATGAACCAAGCAAGTGAATTAAAAACGTTGGCATCCGCGTTGGAGGCGAAGAAGGGTTTTAAGTTAAACATGGTCATCGGCCTTGACGGCTTTGTGGACGAAATCGTGCATTTGGTTGACAAGCGGCAGGATTACGCCAACTTCACCCGCATCCCCACGATCGCCGAATGGGGCGCGCGTATCAGCCGCGCGGCGGGGCTTTCCACCAATATGGAAATGGTGACGGTGCAAACCAAGCTGGGCGGGAACGGACCGATATTGTCCAATGCTTTGCTCGAATACGGCGTGGCGCTTACGTATGTAGGTAACTTGGGCGTGCCCGACATCCATCCCGTATTCAAACCCATGGCGGAAAAGGCGAAGGCCGTATATTCAATCGCCAACCCCGGCCATACTGACGCGGCAGAATTTGAGGACGGCAAGGTTATGCTGGGCAAGCACTTCACGCTTAAGGAAATCACATGGGACGCGATGAAGGACGCCATGGGGGGTGCCTCGGGCATCGCCGCAATCGTGGACGAATGTCATTTGCTGGGCATGGAGAACTGGACGATGCTGCCCCACATGTCAAGCATTTGGGAGAGCATGATACTGGAAATGTTCCCCTTAATGAAGGACCGCGCGAAAAAACCCCTCGCCTTTTTCGATTTGGCTGACCCGGAAAAACGCACCAAGGAAGATATCCGTCACGCGATGGGCCTGATCGGTAAATTCGAGCAAAAATTCCGCGCCGTCTTGGGGTTAAACGAAAAGGAACTCTACGAAATCGCGGACGTTTTCGGCATCGCGTACGACGCCGACAAATCCCCCGCGGTACTGGAAAAAACCACAAAAGCCGTGTTCGGCGCGCTGGGTATTTATTGCCTCGTCGTGCATCCCGTGCATACGGCGTGCTGTGTGGTGGGCGGCGAATATTACAACGTATCCGGCCCGTATTGCGCCAAACCTGTACTTACCACCGGCGCGGGCGACAATTTTAATTCGGGCTTCTGCCTGGGCTTGAGCCTTGGCCTTGCCCCGCTGCAAGCGTTGCTGTTGGGTGTGAGTACCTCGGGCTTCTACGTGCGCAACGCCCACAGCCCCACCTTCGAACAGGTTATCGGCTTCATCCAAAACTGGGCCGACGGCAAAATCCCCGAATAAAACCAAAACATTCAACGAAACGGAGAGATTTGTATGAACGATAATTGTCTCTTCTGTAAGATAGCCGGGGGGCAACTCCCGGCTATCGTTTTATACGAAGATGAAAAACTGATGGCCATCATGGACGCCTTCCCCGCCACAAAAGGGCATGTATTGATTATTCCCAAGGTCCACGCGGAAAACCTGTATGATCTGCCCGAGCAAACCGCCGCGGCGATCCTGCCCCTCGCGCAACGGATCGCGATTAAGATCAAATGCGCATTAAAACCCGACGGCGTCAATATAATCCAAAATAACGGTAAGGCCGCCGGGCAAGTTGTGTTCCATTACCACTTGCACATCATCCCGCGTTATAAGGAAGACGGCGTAATCATCAAAGGAGGGCATTTTACGTCAACACTCGAGGAACGTGCCGAGATCGCCGGACTAATATTACAGTAAGGTTACAAGACCTATTGACAATGCCCATTTTAAGGCGCATGATAGGCTGGGCAAGAGTTTTGAAACCATAATAAAAGAAGGGTTGGAATTTTTATGAATTTTCAACTGGCCTTTGCCTTAGGCTTAGGCGGGGCGTTAATCGCCCTATGCTTTGCTTATTTGCAAAGCAGAAAGGTAATGAAATTTTCCGAAGGTACGCCGGCTATGCAAAAGATCGCCGCCGCCATCAGAAAAGGCGCGGGAGCGTACCTCAGGCGTCAGCTTAGGGTTGTGTCGATGGTATATGTCATCGTGATTGCCGCGCTGGCTGTGTTGGCAATCATGGGCCATGTGTCACCGTTCATTCCCGTTGCGTTTCTTACGGGCGGTATCCTCTCCCAGCTTTCTGCCTACATAGGCATGAAAATCGCCACCAAAGCCAACGTGCGCACAGCCAACGCCGCCGGGGAGAGTTTAAACCAAGGGTTAAAAGTAGCGTTCGCATCCGGTACGGTACTTAGCTTCACCGTAGTCGGGTTGTCCATTTTGGACGTTTCCCTTTGGTTCCTCGTTTTACGTTTCATTTTCGACCTGGGCCCGCGTGAAATCGCCGAAAATATGGTTATGTTCGGTGTCGGCGTCGCCATGTTCGCGTTGTTTGCCCGCGTGGGCGGCGGCATCTTCACCAAGGCTGCCGACGTGGGCGCGGACCTTGTAGGTAAAGTGGAAGCCGGCATCCCCGAAGATGACCCGCGCAACCCCGCCACCATCGCCGACAACGTAGGCGACAACGTAGGCGACGTCGCAGGTATGGGCGCGGATTTGTACGAAAGCTATATTAAATCCATGCACGCGGGTATCGCGTTGGGCTTCGCCGCGTTTGCGGGCAGCGAAAAGCTGGTATGGGCGGCGATGTTCCTGCCGGTGGCAATCGCCATCATAGGCATGATTGCTTCCGTGCTGGGTACGTTCCTGATCCGTACCGGCGAAAAAGCAACCCAAGCGCAGTTGCTGAAAACCCTGCGTACCGGTACGTATACCGCCGCCGGGTTGGCGACGGCAGCATCGGTTCCCGTTGTTTTGTTTGTCATGGACGGCTTTAACGGCCGTTGGGGATTGGTTTTGGCAATCTTCGTCGGTGTATTGGCGGGTACGCTCATCGCGTATTTTACCGAGTATTATACGTCCGCCCATTACAAACCTACCAAGGAATTAGCCGCGTCATCCGAAACAGGTGCCGCCACCCTCATCATCGGCGGCATCTCCTTGGGTATGAAATCTACGATTGCCCCGATTATTATTGTGGTATTGGCCATTGTGGGCAGTTTCTTAGCCGCAGGCGGTCAAATGGGCAGTTTTGCCTTTTATACGGCGGAAATCGCCGGGGGCGGCGCGACTGACGCGTTTACCCACGGTTTGTTCGGGATTGGCTTGGCAGCGGTTGGTATGCTTTCCACACTGGGTATCACGCTGGCAACCGATGCCTACGGCCCCGTAGCGGATAACGCCGGAGGTATCGCCGAAATGACGCACATGCCCCCCGAGGTGCGGGAACGTACGGATGCGCTGGACGCGCTGGGCAACACCACCGCCGCTACGGGTAAGGGTTTCGCGGTAGGTTCCGCTGCGTTGACATCATTGGCCCTGTTGGTTTCCTACATTAAGATAGCCACAAATTATGTGGCGTATCACGGCGGTTATATCACAGACTTGGACGCTCCGATTCCCGAAAGTTTTGCCGGGTTAAACTTGAGCAAGGACAATCCGTCGGTTCTGATCGGTCTTTTCTTGGGCGTTATGCTGGTATTCATTTTCTCCGCTCTCACCATGAGCGCGGTACAAAAGGCAGCCCAAAGCATTGTGAAAGAAGTGCGCCGCCAATTCCGCGAAATTAAAGGTATCATGGAAGGCACCACCGACCCCGATTATGAAGCCTGCGTTGACCTGTGTACGCGAGGCGCACTGCGTGAAATGGTGGCCCCCACACTGTCCGCGGTAATATTACCCATCATCACCGGTTTAATTTGGGGTGTTGAGGGCGTTGTCGGCTTCATCGGCGGTGCGACGGTAATGGGCTTCGTACTGGCGGTGTTTATGAACAACGCCGGCGGCGCATGGGATAACGCCAAGAAATACATCGAAAGCGGCGCGCACGGCGGCAAGGGTTCCGAATGCCATAAAGCAGCCGTCATCGGCGACACCGTGGGCGACCCCTTTAAGGATACCTCCGGCCCGTCCATGAACACGATGTTTAAGTTGGTATCCACCGTATCGATTACGGTCGTAAGTATCGTAGCGGCGTTTTCAGTTTTCTAGGATTTCCTCCAAGCGGTTGAGCAAACCCGCGGGAATCCAACTGCGTTTCTTCGCGTAATATTGCTCCGTGATTTTTACGAACGGCGCGGGATATAACAGCATCGCGCGTATAACAGCCTCCGACCCGACGGGAAGGGGGTTGTTTTTATTATAATGATCCAACAATGGGGAAAGCGGGAGAGCGCTGTCCCCATTTTTCGCTTGATAACGGCGGATGAAGGAGGCGAGGTCATGCAGCTGCGTATTTTTGCCCGCCGCCGTAAAATGCGTAAAGTACGCGTTCCCGTCGGAGATATGGATATATTCCTCTTTAAATGCGTTGTGCGTAATGTGTTTCCTTTCTATGGCTTGCGCATATATATCTGTATAAGGGGTTGCAACCAATTGTTCAAGGGATTGGTCGATTTTTTCTTCGTAAACGGGGGCATTTTTGATAAACAGGATGTCAAAGTCGGAGCGTTGCTTTTGGCGGTTGACTTGTTTTACCGCTTGCCGTACCGCTTCGCGCCCGCGGATGAATACTTCGTCGTTGGGTGGGGCGATTAGACATTCCGTTTCCAAACCTTGCGCGGCGGCGTGGAAACGTGCGATTTGCGATAAGGTATCCAATACTTCATTCGTTGAGGTTAGGTCGATGTCCCGTCCTTGGGTAATGCGGGTGGCTATATATCGGTCAACACCCAATAACGCGTAGGGCAAACCTTCCGGAGTAACGAAATGGCGATCCGTATGTATAAACCCCGCCGCGGCGACATGTTCCTTTACGGCATGGCCCAACAGGATGTTCGCGACGGGTTCGGCGGTTTTTTCCAATTTGATCAAACCCGCGGTCGTACGGCAGATAAACGAACCTTTTTCCTTTACGGTATTGCGGCTTTCGATCCCGAAACAAGCCAAAGCCGCGGTAATCAGATCATTCATATCCCTATCCTCCCGTCCCCTCCTTTTTACTATATGAAAAGTGGTTATTGTACATTCTTAATGCTATAATAATTGTTAAGCGAGGTGGCTTGTATGGGCGGCAAGGTTTACGATCTGGCGCAGCTTACCGAAAGCAACGGTATAGACCGCAGCTTGGTAAAACTTTTTTTCTTCGAAAACCGCGATTATTACAACGCGCTCACCCATTTTACGGAAAATTTCCATCGGCCCTTGGCGCAGTATACCCCGGCCTTCGTAGTGCACAGCCCGGATGACCGCGCTTTGTTCCTCGCCGATTGCCTTAAGGTACGCACCGTGCTGATGCAGTTGGGTTTAACTCTCGCTATACGCGAGCTGGACGCGATGGAGAACGCCGTACACCACGGCGATGTGAAGGAATTCGCTGACGGACAGGTAAAATTCGATGCCGCCGTGCAAATATATATGGATGTTTTTGAAGGAGCGTTGCTTTACTGACGGTTCTTATATAAGGCATTATGGAATAAGCATACAATACTACCGTTAACGGGGGTATGTATGCTTAATTTTTTATGGGGCGGAATGATTCTGCTTGCCATCGTAGTTGCGGTGTTTACGGGCAACATGGCCGCGCTCACCAACGCCGCCATCGAAGCGGCGCGCGAAGCGGTAATGCTGTGCATCACCATGCTGGGCGTGCTGAGTATGTGGACGGGTTTGATGACCGTGGCGCAGAAAGCGGGATTGATTTCGGCATTGTCGCGGAGATCGAAGCCGATATTGCGCTATCTTTTTCCCGCGCTTGGGCGTAATCATCCCGCGCATGAGCCGATCGCCACAAATTTTATCGCGAATATATTGGGCTTGGGATGGGCGGCGACCCCCAGCGGGCTCAAAGCCATGGAAATCTTGCAAAAGGATAACCCCGAACCCCATACGGCCACACCCACCATGCGTATGTTTATGGTGATCAACATGTCCAGCTTGCAATTGGTAACCATCAGCGTCGTCGCGTATCGGGCGCAATACGGCTCCGCCAACCCTTCGGAAATTATCGGCCCGGGGTTGATCATCACAATCGTTACGACGATATTCGCCGTGGCGTTTTGCAAGATATTGGAAGGTTTCGGTAAATAGGTTACATAAATCTGCCGAACACACGGAGTACATAGGTATTTTCAAACCACTCGGAATTGATGACCCCGACGAAGCGGAGGGCATATACGATAAGCCATATGATGACCGCGCCGTGCAGGATACCGCCCGCCAGCCCGCCCATCTTGTTTACCGTATTAAGTATCGGGAGTTTGGCGATAACGTCCAGCAGCATCGCCGCAAGGCGCAGCACGGCCATGATCAAAACAAACGCGATGATAAAGGTTATGATACGCGCAACGGTGGATGTCAGCGCGGTGGTCAGCGCGCGGGTAATGCTTTGCCCCGCCCGGTCCACGCCGCCGGAAACGTTTTGTGAAATTTGGCGTGCTTGGTTCTCGCCGAAGCCGATCAATTGCAACGCATCGAAAACCATCGTATCGGTGACGCTACCGGTGCCGTCCATCGTTTGCGGAACGCGTTCGCCAACGCGGTTATCCACCCAACCGCCGATTGACGGTTCGATGATCGCTTCCATTCTTGGCGAAAACATACCCACGGAAAAATACGCGCCTGCCAATGCGACGAAAAAAATCACCGCGCTTGCCACAGCCATCACCAAGCCCTTCCGCAAACCCCGCATGGCGAAGAAGGCGATGATAACGATAATCAAAACGTCAACGATCAAATAAGGTGTCATGTTTATCCTCCGTTTCACAACGGTATTCTATAATTATTTTTATGGTATGTCTCCCCCTTCTCCCGAATAAATTGGTATAAACACATATCGGGTGATTTTATCAGCTGGATGATTTTCCTTTCCAACATGATCGTTCCGTTAACCTTCGCGGGGATACTTTTGTATGCCATCAGCAAAAAAATGCCCGTGTACGACCATTTTGTCATCGGCGCGAAGGACGGGTTCTCCACGGTGTTGCAAATCGCACCGACGATCATCGGATTGATGGTGGCGGTGGGAATGCTTCGCGCGTCGGGCGCGTTGGATTTATTAAGCATGGCGA
Organism: Defluviitaleaceae bacterium; assembly: GCA_009779755.1. Classification (GTDB taxonomy): domain Bacteria; phylum Bacillota; class Clostridia; order Lachnospirales; family WQUN01; genus WQRX01. Next base: position 107,758 of record WRDO01000003.1, read on the forward strand.
TAAAACCCGTAGCGGAGCCCTTGGGTTACCCGAGCGAAGCCGTACCGCTTACGTTGATGCGGCTGGTGTCCTCCTCGGCGGCGACGGGTTTGCTGTTGGACCTCTTTGAGAGTTACGGGCCGGATTCGCATCTGGGGCGTTTTATCTCGATTATGATGAGCTGCACGGAGACGGTTTTTTATACGATGAGCATTTATTTTATGTACATAAAGGTAACAAAAACGCGCCATACGTTGACGGGCGCGTTGTTGGCCAATTTCGTGGGGATCATAACTTCGTTGTGGCTGACGAATTACTTGTACAGATCGTAATCGCTCGGGTTAAAGTAATCCGGCGTCTGTAATGATTCGGCTTCGTTGCGCGTTCGGGCTTGCGCTTCCTTTTTCCTTTCGCGGTAATCCATCACGCCGTCCAGGATATCCTTTAATACCGCTACGATGGGTATGGCCATGAGCATCCCGAGGATACCCGCGTACGCGCCGCCGATGGTTACGCTGATGATGATTAACAGCGGGCTGAGCGTAAACGCGCCGCCCATGAGTTTCGGTTGGATGAAGTTGCCGTCCATTTGCTGGATAAAGAACATGATGGGCAATAGAATCAACGCGATGCCCAAGCCTTGGGTGAAGGCGACGACCACAAGCGCCACCGCCGTTCCCACGATGGAGCCGAAGTAAGGGATGTAATTGAAGATACCGAGCATAAGCCCCAACACGAGAAAATACGGCGAACCCGCGATGGCCAGTACGATCGTCATGAGCGTACCCAAGATGACGCCGTCAATCGTTTGGGTAAAGATGTACATGCGGAAGTTGAAGTTGAGCTTGCCCGCGTATTTCATGACAAAGGCGTTTGTCTTTTCCGAGGAGAACGACTTAACCAAACGGCGTACGAAGCCCAAAATCGCATCACGCTGGACGAGCAGGAATATCGACGAAACGATCGTCAATATCCCGTGGAACATGGTGGAAAACAACGAACTGAATATATTGCCGATAACGGTCGCGATAACGGCTACGTTTTCGCCGTCGAAGTTTTCGACAAAGGATGTGAATATACCTGTCAAAGCGGGCATGAGTTCATCCGGGTCTATATATATATCGCCGAAGAAATCGGGGAAATCCCAATTGTTTATGCTGTTGATAAGCGTAAACAACCTTTGTTGATAGGTTTCAAATTCGTTGATAAACAATACGATACTGTTATAAATAGTGGGGATAATCAGGTTTAACGTAAGCGCAGTTAATCCCAATATCAAGATAAACAAGATAAGCACGGCAAAACCGCGGCTGCGTTTGGTAAGAAAGGGTTTGTTTATTTTTATCAATAAGTTTTGGATGAAACTGCACGGCATGTTTAATATATACGCTACCAGCAAACCGTACATAAACGGTGTGATAATCCCCCAAAAACGCATGAGCCCCGCCGCGAATATCCCCCACGAACCGATCAAATGCCACGCGACGATCACGGCTAACGCCAATATAAAATACGGTATCATCGCGGTCATCATACGCGACTTTAAGAACTTACCCATGTCGCAATCCCCCTATTCCCGATTCCTGTCCTTCATTGCCTGACGCGCGTCGCGTTCCTGGTCCCTCTTCGCGGCCGCGTCGCGTTTGTCGTACAGCTTCTTCCCTTTTGCGATGGCGATATCCAGCTTCACGTAACAGCGTGAAAAATATATCTTTAAGGGTACGATCGTGTACCCCTCGCGGGTAATGGCGGCGTTCAGGCGGTTGATTTCATGGCGGTTGAGCAATAAACGGCGCTTGCGCACCGGGTCCGTGTTGAAGATATTGCCGTGCGAATACGGGCCGATGTGCATCCCCTCGATGTAGGCGGAGCCGCCTTCGATGCGGACGAAACTTTCCTTTAGGTTGCAGCGCCCCGCGCGGAGTGACTTGACCTCCGTCCCTACCAAGGATATACCCGCTTGAAATTCTTCCTCTATGAAAAAATCGTGGTAAGCCTTACGATTCTGCGCGATCAGTTTATCGGGTTTGGGTGTGGGCAACGGTTTACACATCCTTCCGTATAAGGTAAATTGTGTTGGGGATTATACCTTATACATATGTACGTAGGGAAGCGGGTGATGGTTATGTTGCAATTCCTAAGCAACCGACGTCAAAAACGGCTGCACGAACGCGCACTTAACTTCAGCCGCTCGCCGCAGGATAAGATGAAAAACCGCTACCGCTTCTTTCAAATCGGGTTCTTTGTGCTGTTGCTGGGTTACGGGCTGATGGCGTGGGCGCATTACGATTACTGGATATTCCGCACGCTTATCGCGGGTAACTATATCTTTACCGATGACTTGGACGAATTATACGATTTGCATTTGCGGGAGGAAAACCGCAGGAGCTTCCACAGGGATTTCGACCGCGTGATGATTTCGGTATTTACCGAAGCCATACGTGAAGTCAACCATGATCGCTACACCTACCTGTATTCACCCCAAGCGCACGTTGCCCAGCGCGAACGGGAGGAAACCGTAGGCCGCCAAGCCACGGTGACCGCGCTCACCGATAATACGGTCTACCTGTGGGTGCCGAACATTTCCCGCTGGTCGCGCGACTATGTGGTGAGCAACGTCGATACCCTTTCCCAATACCCGAATCTGATCTTGGATTTGCGTTACAACCCCGGGGGAATGCTTTCCGACTTCCGCCGTATCGCCAACCTGTTTGTGCCGCGCGGCGCCGTTTTGGGCCATGAGGAAACGCGGCTGCCCCTGTTCTCCCGCACGCATACCTCACGCGGGCAACCCTCGCTTGATTTTGACCGCATCATGATCCTGCAAAACGGACGTACCGCCAGCGCGGCGGAGAGCTTGATACAAGCGCTCACCTACCATTTGGATAACGTGGTGACCATCGGGACGGATACGTTCGGTAAAGGCATTGGGCAAGTGACGATACCCCTGACGGGCGGATATGCGGTACGGGCATCGGTTTTGTTGGTGACGGGGCCGGACGGGGAAACCATTCACCGTACCGGCATGGCACCTATGGTACCCGGCGACGAATACGGGGACTGGGTGCAACAAGCCTTGGATTTGCTTGAAAATCAACGGGATTGACATATAATATAACGGGAAGCAACGTATAACGAAGGGATTGTTTACCATGCACGACGATCCGAACAAAAAAACCGATATTTTCGATTTCACCGAAATAGAAAAAATCCAGGCGGAAATCGCCCGCGACTTGGAGTTGGCGGATTCGATCCAATTACCGACGGCGCCCCTTCCGCAAACGGTTTGGCGGGTACCCGCTCCGCCCATACCCCATACCCCACCCCGCCAACGAAATAAAATCCCATGGATCAAACGCTTCGTCACCGTATGTATTATATGCACATTGGGGACGGCTACTTTTGGTTTTGCCTTCGGCGCGGCTTATGTATGGATGACGCAACGTTCGCAAGGGAGCATCCGGCAACCCGCTTCCGTTGAACCCTCCGACAGCCCGATTACGACCGCACGTTATGCCTTTGACATCGTCCCCGAAGGTACGGTTGCCACGCTGGCTGACATGATCGATTTGGTTTCTCCTTCGGTGGTAAGCGTCACGACTTTTACCGACCCGGAAACGTTCCGCGGCGGTTCTCCCCTTCCGTCCCGCCGCAACGGCACGGGCGTTATCTTCGGTGAGGACGACGAACGTATCCTCATCGTTACGATCCATAACGTGGTGAGGCGCGGCGACCGCGTGTTCGTACGTTTTTCCTGCGGCACCAGCGTACTTGCCCACCCGTTCGCCCACGACATTGACATAAATATCGCCGTGATTGCCGTTAAAAAGACCGATTTGGCGGAACAAGGCATAGAAACCGTCGTACTCGCTTCCTTCGGCGATTCTTCGCTTATGCGTATGGGCGAAACTGTCGTCGCGCTCGGCAACGCGCGGGGCGAAGGGATATCCGTCACCCGCGGTATCATCAGTACCGAGGAACAGTTTGTACAGATCCCCGGCAGTGGCGGTCGTACACTGGACGTATACCTCATACAGACCGACGCGTCGATCAATTACGGCGACAGCGGCGGACCGCTCCTAAATGCGCGGGGTGAAGTCATCGGCATCATCGATGCTTCCCTCACCTTCGTGGACCCAAACGCGTCAGTGGAAGGCATTGGGCACAGCATTTCCGCCAACACCGTACGGCCGCTTTTGTATCAGCTCATCAACCGCTTGCGCCCGGCCATCGGCATCGAGGGTAGGAGCTTATCGGACTTTCCCGAGCGAGCCGTCGAATTAGGTATCCCCGATATAGGCGTACATGTGGAGCGCGTGATGTCGGGCGGCGCGGCTGATCAAGCGGGGATACGGGCATACGATGTTATCACCGCCTTTAACGGGGAACCCGTACTGGATTTCGATTCATTGAGGGCGGAAATCACACGGCTGCGCCCCGGCGACGTCGTGGAAGTGCGTGTACTGCGCGACGGTGCGGTCGTGGAACTGGAACTGACGTTGCAAGCGATGGTGTTTGATACGTTCTGACGGGCGGGGTTTCCGTAATAGTTCCCGAACGACGGCGGAAAGGTTGCTTTCCGCTTTTTTTGTTGCGGCACCACATATTATTTGCCATACGGTGCAAGATAAGTGTAAGGAGTGATTGATATGAAGAAATCGGTATTCGCTTTATTATCCTTGTGCGCCGCTTTGTCATTCGGTACGGTTGCCTACGCCGGTGAGGGGTGGGGCCTTAACTTCGGGACGGAGGGCGAACAGCCGCGCGGCAATAAAAGCGCGGAGTATTTGTCGCAGTTCGGCGCGTTTTACGTAGGGACGGGGGAAGAGAAGGTTATCTATCTGACGTTTGACGCGGGGTATGAAAACGACCTGACGGCGGGGGTATTGGATACGCTTAAGGAGCATAAAGTACCCGCGGCTTTTTTTTTGGTGGGGACGTATATACGTGACAACCCGGAGTTGATCAAACGCATGGTGGAGGAAGGGCATACCGTAGCCAACCATTCGATGTACCACCCCGACATGACGAAATTGGGAAAGGAAGCCTTCCGTAAGGAATTGGCGCAGGTGGAGGATATCTACCGTAACGTTACGGGGTTGGAAATCCCCCGTTTTTACCGACCGCCGCGCGGTATATACAATGAGGCGTCCTTGAAGATGACAAATGAGTTGGGATACACCACGGTATTCTGGAGCCTGGCGTACCGCGATTGGGAAAACGATAACCAACCCTCACGGGCGCAGGCATTCGAAAAGCTGATACCCCGCATCCATCCGGGCGCGATTATCCTGCTCCACAATACCTCGAAAACGAACGCCGTTATTTTGGACGAACTGTTGACGAAATATAAAGATATGGGTTATCGCTTCGCGGGGTTGGAAGAATTAATTTAAGTAATATCCGTGGACGCATCGGCAAATAAACGGAATTTCCACGATTCTGACGCGTAAATATGCATCTTTTTACAATTGACATATATCCGTAACACAATTAACATGTCCTTGTAACATATCTTTTGGGCAAAGCCCATAAAAAGGAGCATGTTAAATGAGGAGAATCAAATTGATTCTTACAGCGGTGCTTGTGTTTGTACTTACATTCGCAATCACCGCACCCCTGACCGCACAAGCGGCAGCCCCCGAAGGCAGCGTAACGATCACGATCTTACACACGAATGACATGCACGGCAGGTTGGCAGGCACAGGAAGCGTAATTGGCATTGACAGGATCGCGGCGATTCTCGCGGAAACTGACAATGCCATTTTGGTTGACGCGGGTGACGCGATTCACGGCTTACCCCTAGTCGATTTAAAAAGAGGCTTAAATGCCATCACATTAATGAACGCGGCGGGATACAGCCTGCTTACCCCCGGTAACCACGAGTTTAATCACTTTGTCCCCGAAGCCGGCGTAAACCATTTATTCTATTTGCAAACCCACGCGGATTTTGAAATCCTCGCCGCCAACGTCACGTGGAAGGATACGGGCGAAGCGGCTTTCAACGGATACACAATCATTGAAATCGACGGCGTAAAAGTCGGCTTCTTCGGTTTAGCGCAACCGGATACCCCCACCAGAAGCAACCCCGCCGGGGTAGTGGGCCTCAACTTCGGTGACCCGGTATCCGCCGCAAAGCTGGCTGTTGCCGCGTTGCAAGAAGCAGGCGCGGACGTTATCGTAGCCATTGCGCACTTGGATGTAAGTGACGGCGAACAAGCCATCGCCGTTGCCGAAGAAGTACCCGGCATCCATGTAATGATTACCGGCCATTGCCACACCCGTTTGCCCGAAGGGGAAATGGTGGGCGATGTATTACTTGTCCAAACGGGCGCACATGCCGCTAACGTAGGCGCGGTCGAAATCGTGATAACAAACGGCGAAATCGAATCCATCACCGCATCGCTTATTACCCATGCCATGGCTCAAGAATTTGAACCCGTAGCCGAAGTGACTGCTCTCATCGCCGAAATGCAAGCGGAAATTAATGCGGAACTCGGCATAGTTATCGCGTACAATCCCGAAACCCTGCTCGGCGACGACCCGGAAAACCGCCCCATCCTGCGCGGCTCGGAAGTACCCCTCGGGAATTTGATCGCCGACGCAATCCGCATAGGCATGGGTACGGATTTTGCTATAATCAATTCCGGCGGCATCCGCGCCCACTTAAACGCGGGCGAAGTTACCTTGCTTGATATTCAAGCAATCCTGCCGTTCTTTAATACCGCTATGGTATTGGAAATCACACCGGCAGTACTTTGGGAGTTATTGGAATTTGCCGTCAGCGTAATACCCGACGGACGTTTCCCGCAAGTATCGGGTTTCTCCTTCGTGTTGGACGGTGACGCACCCGCGGGCGAACGTATACCGTCTATAGCCGTAAACGGTACGGCGCTCAGCAAAACCGACGATACGACCGTATTCACCATAACTTTAAACAATTTTATGGCCAGCGGCGGTGACGGGTTCTCCATGCTTGTGGATATGCCCATATTGGCGGAAGGCAACAGGCTTGACGTACTGCTGGCCGAACACATAATGAACCTCTTCCCGCTTCCCGCTGTTGAAGAAGAATTTAATGGAGAAGCAGAAGAAGTTGAAGAAGAAGCCGAGGAAATCGTAGAAGCCGTTACGCTCCCCGCACTCTTTCCCCTTGACGAAATCGCACGGCAAGTAATTAACGGCAATTGGGGGAACGGCGTTGAAAGGGTACGCCGCTTGACCGAAGCGGGTTACGACGCAAGAGCCGTACAAACCCGCGTCAACCAAATTCTCAGATAGTTAAAAACAATTGATTTTCGCATAAAGAAGGGCTTTCGTTCGGATTTTCAGACGAAAGCCCTTTTCTTCGTACCGATTAGAGGCTTGGCGATATCGTCGGATGATATACGCGTTGCCAATGACTCGTCCCATATGCTATATTTTCCCACGTGGGAGTGATTATCGGATGCGGCGTTTGCGATTATACCTTTACATAACGTCTTTCCTTTTACTCGCGGGTTGCGGTCGTGCGCGTGAGCATGAAGGTGAAGTCATATACAACGCACGCGAGACGCATCCCCCCGCCAACGGAATACAAACCCCCGCACCGACGCCCTATGCCTCACCCGACCCTACCGACCCCCCCGCGTTAATTGACCCTTCCCCGACCCCTTCCCCCACCGATTCGAATGAACCCGTCGATACGCCCCCGCCATTGGTTTCGCCCTCCCCTCCCCCTTCTGACGGCGGAAGCGCGGTACCCCATCCCGATACACCCCAAACCTGGAATATATCGCCCCGCACGGGCGGCATACCTCCCATCGGCAGTCAAACCGGTGGTTATTTGCGTCCTTTTTCATCCTTTTATCGGGGCGGTGAAACGGCGCATATCTATTTGACTTTCGAATTGTCTTATGAAGCCGGATATACGGAAGGCGTGTTGGATGTCTTAAGTGAACGGAACGTAGTCGCCGCGTTCTTTTTGACATTGCCTTATATTGAGAATAACGGAGACTTGGTGCTGCGTATGATAGCGGAGGGGCATGTTGTCGGGATCCTTTCGCATCAGGTTATGACCGATATCGGCGCCGATGAAATAAGCGAAATGATTTTGCTCACTTCCCGGTATTTTTCGGAGCATTTCGGTCGGCCTATCGATCCTTTTTTGCGCCCGTTGGGCGGTGCGTTCAGCGAGCATACGCTGGTGTTGACGCGGCATTACGGTTTTTTCACCGTATTCTGGAGCGCGGAGCGGCACGACGATTTCCATCCCGGCATGATCCTTTCACACAAAGCATTTGATCCGCAAAGCGTTAACACCGTTTCCCAAATCATCGACGACATGGCAAGCGCAGGTTTTGTTTTCGTATCCTTATATCAACTTATATAAATAAATAGGAAGGTGGATTTAAATGAATCTACGTATGGATTACAACAATGTCCTCAGCAGTCGGATCGGCAAGGAAGGTATCACGCAAGCGGATTTCGACGCGCTTAAGCCCGCCGCGGAGAAAGCATCCCAAACGATGGCGGACAACCGCCCGGCGATGAAATGGCGCGAGCTTCCGTACAACCAAGCCGAAATCGTGGCCGGTATCAAAGCCTACGCGGCGGAAATGAAGGACGGGATCGACGCTTTTGTGGTGCTCGGCATCGGCGGCTCCGCACTCGGGCCCATGGCGGTGCAGCAAGCGTTAAACCACCCCTTCTACAACGAGCTCCCGCGGGAGAAACGCACCGCAAACGGTGCGGCGGACAGCTTCCCCAAACTGTATGTCGTGGACAACGTGGACCCCGAACGGTTGGTGTACCTGTTCCAAACGATCGACCCTACGCGGTGCTTGTTTAACGTTATCTCAAAGTCCGGCTCCACATCGGAAACGATGAGCCAATTTATGATTATCAAGGCCCTGCTGGAGGAAAGATTGGGCAAGGAAGCCGCCCGCAAACGTATCGTATGTACGACGGACAAGGAAAAAGGGAATCTGATTAAAATCGCCAAGGAAGAGGATTACAAGTATTTTATTGTACCTGACGGTGTGGGCGGGCGTTTTTCGCAGCTTTGCCCGGTGGGTTTGTTGCCCGCGGCGTTCTGCGGCATCGACATCGGGGGATTGTTGGAAGGTGCCGCGCAAATGGACGAACGGTGCAAGTCCCCCTGTATCCATGAAAATCCGGCGTATATGTTCGCGGCACTCCATGTAATGGCGCTAAACAAAGGCAAAAACGTTACCGTCGTAATGCCTTACGCCGATTCGCTTAAATTCATCTCCGATTGGTTCGCGCAGTTGTGGGGCGAATCGCTGGGCAAACATTTTGACTTGGACGGCAACGTCGTTAATGTCGGGCAAACACCCGTAAAGGCGTTGGGCGTGACGGATCAGCATTCGCAAGTACAACTCTACGCCGAAGGGCCCTACGATAAAATGATCGTACTCTTGGGCGTGGATGAATACCGCGAAACGATCACCATTCCCAAGCTCTACGAGGATATGCCGTCCCTCGGTTTCCTCGGGGGCGTAACGCACAATGATTTGATCAAAAATGAGCAACTCGCGACGGAATACGCCCTCACCAAATCGGGCCGTATGAACATGACCCTCACATTACCGCGCGTTACCCCGCAAACGTTGGGCCAATTGCTTTACTTCTTCGAAGTGGCGACGGCGTACGCGGGTTACCTGCTCAACATCGACCCCTTCGACCAACCCGGCGTGGAGGAAGGCAAAAACGCGACGTACGCGTTGTTCGGCCGTCCCGGATACGAGGCGAAAAAAGCGGAAATGGACGCCGCCCCGCCGAAGGATGATAAATACGTAATGTAAGGTTGGTCGGCCTTTATCCGCATTCCCAACCCGCAAACCAAAAACCCGTACCCATTCGCTTACGGGTTTTTGGTTTACGGGAACGGATGCGGATAACGTACCCGCAACAAACACACAATAATATAACGTTATATATTAGGAAGGAGTGCGCCCATGAAGTGGGTAACGGAAAGCATAAGCGATGTCTTGCACCAATTAGACGCGAACCGTCTCAACGGCCTAACCCCGCAAGACGTTAAGGCCCGTATCGACCGGTACGGACTCAACGAATTCGAAGAAGAAAAGAAGGAAACGACCTTCCAAAAAATCCTCCACCACCTGCTTGAAATCCCTACGTTGATCCTCATCGCGGCGTCAATTGTCGCCGCCGCCGCCGCCGTACTCAACCAACGCGACGGCGCGGGGTCGGCTAGTGATTGGGCGAAGGTTGTCGTTATCCTATCGATTGTGGTCATCAACGTAGTGCTGGGTATGTATCAGGAAAGTAAGGCCGAAAAAGCGTTGGACGCGCTTAAGAAGATGAACGCCTTTAAGACGACGGTTATCCGAAGCGGGGTCAAGCAAATCGTGGAGGCAAACCAACTCGTACCCGGCGATTTGGTGGAGCTGAACGCGGGTGACGTGATCACCGCCGACGGACGTATCATTGAGGCAAGCAGCCTCCAAGTGGAGGAAGCCGCGCTCACGGGCGAAAGCCAACCCGTGGAAAAGGACGCAAACGCCGTCATCACCGATACCGTCCCCTTGGGGGACCGTATAAATATGGTTTATTCGGGTTGCTTGGTGACGGGCGGCCGCGCGCTCGTTGTCGTTACCGAAACGGCGATGGAAACCGAAATGGGTAAGATCGCCCGCTTGCTCAACAACACAAAGAAAACGCTCACCCCCTTACAACTCCGCCTTAAGCAACTGGCCAAGCGGATTTCGGTCATCGCTTTGCTTTCGGGTCTCGCGATGTTTTTGGTCGGCCTTATTATATGGGGGAACGACCCGATTTACATGCTGCTGCTCGCGGTCGCGCTGGGTGTAGCCGCCGTACCCGAAACGCTCCCCATCGTGGTCACGATGATCCTCTCCTACGGCGTGTGGAATATGGTCAATAAAAAGACGATCATCCGTAAGATACCCGCCGTCGAAACCATCGGCAACACGTCCGTCATTTGTTCGGATAAAACGGGTACCTTAACCATGAACAAAATGGTCATCCAAAAAGCATGGCACGTCGATCACGACCCCGTCACCGTAAACGAAAATGAATTTAACGAGGACCAACGTAAATTGATCGGCTTGTTGGCGTCATGCTCGAACGCGACGATCGCACCCCACAACGAATACCACGACGGCATGAACTACGAATCGGAAACCGCCATCGGTGACCCGACGGAAATCGCGATTATACGCCTGCTCCACGACTTGGGCTTGGATCGCGTGCAAGCCGAACGCGACTACCCGCGCGTGCATGAATTACCCTTCGATTCCGCCCGTAAGCGTATGACCACCGTACACCGCACCGAGGAAGGGTACATCGCCGTCACCAAAGGCGCGTTCGACCGCATCCCCGTGGATTGGTCAAAGACGCCCGGCTTGTTGGAAAAAGCGACCGCGATACACGATTCCTTTGCGGATAGGGCCCTGCGTGTCATCGCCGTCTCCGTAAAAAAATTCGCGCAGAAGCCGACGGATTTAAGCGAGGAAGCCCTTGAAACGGAGCAGGAATTCCGCGGTATGGTAGGGATGATCGACCCGCCGCGCCCCGAAAGCAAATATGCCGTAGCCCGCGCGAAGGAAGCGGGAATCAAAACCGTTATGATCACCGGCGATCATAAGGCGACAGCGATCGCGATCGCCCGCGAAATCGGGATCTACCATGACGGGGACAAGGCCGTTACGGGTACGGAGCTCGCCGCCATGACGGAAACGGAGCTCAACGCGCAGGTGCGCGGCATTTCCGTATACGCGCGCGTCAGCCCCGAGGATAAACTGCGTATCGTACGTGCGTGGAACTTCCACCATGCGGTCGTCACCATGACGGGCGACGGCGTCAACGACGCGCCCGCGCTTAAGGCCGCCGACGTAGGCGCGGCGATGGGCATCACGGGTACGGAGGTTTCCAAGAATGCGGCGGATATGGTGATCACCGACGACAACTTCGCAACGATCGTGGACGCCGTCGCCGAGGGCCGCACGTCGTACGACAACATCCGTAAAATCATCCAATTCCTGTTGGGCGTAAACTTCGCGGAGATATTTGTGCTTTTATTGGGTATGCTGGTGATAGGGATTTCGCCGATCACCGCCATGCAGATATTGATCATCAACGTCGTATACGACGGCATTCCGGGCTTTTTCCTCACCTTCGAAAAACCCGAGCCGGGCGTCATGAAGCGTAAGCCCCTGCCCAAGGGTTCGGGTGTATTCGCCCAACGGGTAGGTTTGTTTATCAGCCTGCGCGCCGTATCCTTCTCGATCCTCACCCTCGCGGCGTTTTCGATCGGCGCGTATTTCCTGCCGATCGACTATAATGTATGGGACGGCACATGGACGGGGTTGCGCAGCGGTGATTTCGCCGTGGGGATAACGATGGCGTTTATGGTGCTGAGTTGGGCGTCGCTCATCGATATTTTTAACACGCGGACGAAGCTGTCGATTTTCCAAGTCGGATTCCTCACCAATCGGGGTATCTTCTTTACGGTAATCGGTGCGGTCGCGTTTTCGGTCATCGTCGCAACCACCCCGTTCCTGATGGATATATTTAACGTGGTTCGGGTTACGGGTGCTCATTGGTTTATCATGGTCGGCTTAGCCGTATCGCATGTCGGCGTGGTTGAGTTGATTAAGTTTATATTACGCATCCGCGACAGAAAAAAGGGTATCCTATACTAAAATAAAACGTTAACGCTTTTTTTGCGTTATGAATAGCAAAACATTATTAAAAAGGAGAAATGAAAAATGAAGAAATGTATCCTCGCTATGCTGAGCGCGATCCTGTTGATCGCCGTGATCCCCATTACCGTTTCCGCCGCGGAGTCCCCGACCATTGCCGTATCCGGTGCGGGCGCGGTTACCGCCGCTCCCGACATGGCAACCGTCAACTTGGGCGTTACGACCGACGCCGCCACCGCCGCGCAAGCCCTTCAACGTAATAATGCCGCCGTAGAAGCCGTGATCAAAGCCGTCCGCGCCTTGGGTGTCGCCGAAGAGGACATCACCACCCAATGGTTCTCCATCCACCAGCGTTGGAACTGGCGCGACGGCGATTCACGCCCGGATGGTTATACCGTTAATAACACCGTAAGCGTAATCATTCGCAACCTCGATATCGTAGGCGAAGTGCTCGGCGCAGGTGTAGCCGCGGGCGCAAACGCATCAAGCGGCATCCAATTCGGTATTTCCGACGCGAGCGAGCTTTACCTCGAAGCCCTAGCACTCGCCGCACAAGACGCGCAACGCAAAGCAAACGCCCTTGCCCGTGCGCTCAACAGGACCGTCAGCGGCATCGTAACCGTAACGGAAACCAGTTCCTTCCACGCCCCCATCGCGCGTGAGTTCGCCTCCAACGACATGGCTCTGGCGGGTGCCGCACCCATGAGCATGGACGTACCCGTACAAACCGGCGAAATGATGGTGACGGCGCGGGTGCAAATCGTATTCGCGTTGAGATAATCCCGCACGGTTGCCACCCGAATACCAAATAAAAAACTGCCTTCGCTTACAGGCAGTTTTTTTATTTACGTGGTTTTAATTGTTTCTCGGCGGGGGTGCCACCAACGGGGGTTCCTCTTCCTGCATGGTTTCCTCATCATCCGATTCGAACACAAGCTGCGTCTCATCCTCGGGGTCAACCGCAAACGCGGTGTCGGCGGCATAAATGGTTTCGGGCGCGTACACCGGTTCGGGTTCGGCATATATCGGTGCGGGTTCGGGTTCCATGGCTGCGGATAGCAGGGGTGTGGGTTCGCCCAAGGGGGGGACTTCCATTTCCAACAAGTCGTTGACGAGTTTTTCCATATCATCCAAACGGCGGCTCATCTCGAACATATCGGCGGTTTCGATTTCGAATAAGTATTTACGCATTAACCCGGAGTATACGTCGTGGAAGGCTTGTACGCGCATACGCTCGGTATCAATGGCGGCGGAAACCTGAAGCAATTGCTGGGTGATCTTCTTTTTATAGTCGTGGGCTTGCATATGCGCGTTGCGCACCACGTTATCAGCCGCTACCTGTGCGGAAATAATCGCGTTCTTAATGGCGTTGTCTTTTTCCTTGTAGCTTTTTATAACCTGTTCAAGTGTCGCGATATACTTATTTACTTCTTCGGGGGAATACCCGCGTTTTACGTAACTGAATTGTTCCAAACTGAATTACCCCTTCCCGGTCCGATTTTTGGCGATTTTACCATAATCAACTAAATCGGGCAAGTTATATGGCGTTAACGTGATATAACGTTAGCGGAACGCGGACAGCAAATCCCTTATACGCGGCTTGTTGCCGTACATAAGGGTCCCCATGCGATAAATGCGCCCGCCTAGCCATGCCACGATCATAATCATGGATATTTGCATCGCGATGGAAAGCACCACTTCCCACACCGCCGCCGTACCCAAGCAAATACGCATAAACATAACGAACGGCGCAAAGAAGGGGATGTGCGACACCACGCTTATCCATGCCGCACCCGGATTGGTCATGCCGAAGATAGCCATGAAAAAACCGCCCATCACCAGCATCATGGGCAAGGTTTGGAAGGAGTTCGCATCCTCCATGCGGGAAACGGTGGAGGACATGGCAGCGTAGATATACGCGTAAATAAGGAAACCGAGGAAAAAGAATACGACCAGCATACTCATGATATACGGGTCGAAGCTCAAATTAAACATCCCCAAGAAACCTTCACCCTCCACCCCGCCGAAGAGGGTCATGCTGAACGCCGCCGCGCCCACCATCATCGCCAATTGCACCAATATCGCCGCGCTTACGCCCAAAACCTTACCGTTCATCAAATGCCCCGCTTTGCAGGATGTGATGAGCAGTTCCATCGTTTTGGTCGATTTTTCGCGTACGACGGTCGTCACGATATAACTGCCGCCCGCCAGTAAACCAAAATACAACACAAAGGAAAGCACATACGAAAATATCATGTTGGTCAGGAAACCGCCCGCCGTATCCTCAACGACATCCCCCGCGGGGCTTAGATTCATAATTTCCGACGAAGGGAAAAAGCCGGAAATCGCATACTGCGTGTCGGCGTCGATACCCAAGGCGGCATAGGCTTCAAATCGGTGGTGATTGCGGAGCATGGACGTGATGCTGCCTTCCATGTTCATCACGCCGATACCCATAGCGGTAACGTACAGCGTAAAATGATCCTCACGCAAGCTGAGGGCGTAATGGTAATCACCCTCTACCACGGCTGCGCGTGCGGCGTCCAAATCGCCGAACATACCCACCGCGAGCGATACATGGCCGGAAATCGTTTCCGCGTTGAATCGGCCCGTATGGTCCACGACCGCGATCCGCCGTTCGCTTGCGATATTCAAGTCGCCGATGAATCGGATCGCGCGCGGTACAGCCGGCCCGATCAACGCCAGCAGCACCATAAATATCGTAATACCGATAAACGCCCCGCTCCGTGCGAAGGTCATGAACTCAAACCTTAATACCGTCAATATCTGCCTCATACCGCGCTCCCCGCTTTTTCCACGAATATATCCTCCAGCGTAGGCTCTACGACTTGCACCCGATCCACACCGAGCGTCATGGCGGCAAGCATTTGCAAGAGGGGTTTCTTATCCTGTTCCCTGTTCATCGTGATTACGATACCGTCGTTTTGCACGGAAGCGGAAGCCGCGATATTCGGCCATACGCTTTCCGCCTCCAGCGCACGTAAAAAATCTTGCGCGTCCCCTTCGGGCCACACGGCGACCTTATCGCGCGGATAGGTCTTTTTTATCTCGCGGATCTTGCCGTCCAGCACGATCTCGCCTTGGTTGATAATGCAGATATGTTCGCAGAATTCCTCTACATAGGGCATTTGGTGGCTGGAGAACAATACGATCTTTCCCTTCTCCACCTGCTTGACGATAAGCCGCTTGAGCATAGCCGCGTTAACCGGATCCAATCCCGAAAAAGGCTCGTCCAGTATCACGATGTCCGGGTCATGCAGGACGGCGATAGCAAGCTGTATCTTTTGCTGGTTGCCCTTCGAAAGGGTTTCCAGCTTGCGTGCCCAATATTCGGAGGCTTCCAGTTCCTCTAATAATGCTGTCGCGCTTTTCCTTGCCGACCGTGCATCCATACCCCGCAATCGGCCGATGTACATCATCTGCTCGCCTACCTTGGATTTGGGGTATAAGCCGCGTTCCTCAGGCAGGTAGCCCATACGGATTTGATTATGGTTGATGGGTGCGCCGCCCAACAAGACCCGCCCGGAATCGGCACGGAAGATGTCGGACAAAATACGCAACGTCGTGGTCTTGCCCGCTCCGTTACGCCCGAGGTAGCCCATGGCTTGCCCGGCTTTGACGGTAAAGGAAATATTTTTGAGGACTTCCTTCTTACCGAAGGATTTGCAGATATGTTGCAAGGAAAGTTCCATTCTTAACCTCCGAGGAAATCGATAAAGACGGCGTAGTATATTCATTATATGGAATACGGTCAACATATATAAATCCGGTGTTGTATATACCCCCGTGCGTAAACATGAAACATTTCCGCACGGGGTTTATTTTTGCATTTTACGACAATCGCGAAGCCGTATAATCTATGCGCGGGAGGCGGTAAACGTGACGATCTACGCGGACATTCTGTTTGTTATCAACCTGATCATGAACGCCTTCGTCCTTTGGATCGTCGCCAAGATCATGCGGTGCGGGCGTAAATACCGATGGTGGATGGCGGGAGCGGGGGCGATGGCGCTTTTGTATACGCTTTTGCTCGTCATCGCGCCGTTGCAAGGGGTTAATGTGTTTATCGCGCAAGTGCTGATATTGATGGTCGGGGTATTTGTGGCGTTTTGGCCGAGGGATGTGAAGTCGTTCCTAAAGTACATGTTGGCGGCGTATTTGATTTCCTTCACCGTGGGCGGGTTGGGGATGGCGTTGTTCTACCTTACCGATTTGCCTTATGCGGTACACATCATCGCATCGGATTTGGGTGCGTTTTCGCGGTCGGTATCGGTGCAATTGGCCGTCACGGGGATGGCGATCAGCTACGTGTTGATAAAGCTGGGGCAATATTTGCTGGAACGCCGCAACCTGAAAAAACAAATGCTGTGCAACGTAGAGGTTTATATGGACGAAACCAGCGTCGCCTTCGATGCCTTGGTGGACACGGGCCACAACCTGCGTGAACCGATCAGCCAATCCCCGGTGATCGTGGCGGAGTTCGAACACGTAAAGCACTTCCTGCCGGAAGGATTGCGTAAATTGTTCCACGAAAAACAGGAAAACAACCTCACGGGCCTGTTGCTTGGGCAGGAGAATACATTCTATACACGGCTTCGCATGATCCCCTTCACCAGCATTGGGCGGGCCAACGGGATGCTCGTCGGCTTCCGCCCCG
Source organism: Defluviitaleaceae bacterium (assembly GCA_009779755.1). GTDB lineage: Bacteria > Bacillota > Clostridia > Lachnospirales > WQUN01 > WQRX01. The sequence continues at coordinate 125,104 of WRDO01000003.1, forward strand.
ACCGCGTGACGGTGCGCGACGATACGGAAAAGCAAGCACGGCAGGACATCATCATCGGCATTTACAACGACAAACTGACGCGCGACGGACGGTATCAGGGACTGCTCAGCGCAGACTTAATCAACTAGGAGGGAAAGCTATGCTTGCAGCGATCTATACGAAGGCACGCGCCTTGATTTTGAATGCATGGGATATACAGCGCAAACGCTTCGCTTTTTTGCGTCACACCCTACGCTTAGGCGATGCGGAGGATATCAGCAGTATTTATTACATAGGAGGGAGTGAAGTACTGCCCGCGCCGCTGGCCGTGGACGAGGAAGCGGATTATCTGGCGCGCTTGGGCACGCGGGATGACAACACCGTAAAAGCCGTGCTTATCGAGCGTAACCTGCGGTTGGTGGTTTATATCGCGCGCAAATTCGAGAATACGGGCATCAATGTGGAGGATTTGATATCGATAGGTACGATCGGGTTGATTAAGGCGATCAACACCTTCCGCACCGACCGCAAGATAAAACTGGCCACCTACGCCAGCCGTTGCATCGAAAATGAAATCCTTATGTATCTGCGGCGCAATACGCGCACAAAGTCGGAGATTTCGATTGATGAGCCGTTGAACATTGACTGGGAAGGGAATGAACTCCTGCTTTCCGATATTTTGGGTACGGAGGTGGACATCATTTCCCGCGATTTGGACGATGAAACGGATAAGGAATTGTTGGGTGTTGCGCTTGATAAGCTGACTAAGCGGGAAAAGAAAATCGTGGAGCTGCGGTTCGGATTATTTTCCGGCGGGGAGGAAAAGACGCAAAAGGAAGTCGCGGATATGCTGGGTATTTCGCAATCGTATATTTCGCGGCTGGAGAAGAAAATAATCGGACGGTTAAAGAAGGAGATGCACCGAATGGCGGAAGCGTAGGGGGTATAAATTTTTTGATTGTTGACGCTCCGAGGGGTGAACCTATCCCCCCTTCCTGCGCTCTGTGAAAGTCGCTTCGTCAGGGGGGATAGGTTCACCCCTCGGGGCTGATGAACATGTGTTTTTATTGTTTTAGAACCCTTGATTCCCCTTCTTTGCGGGTAAAGCCTGTGCGGTCGAAGTATTCTAATATTGACAGGGCGAACTTGCGGGAGGTACCGAGCGCGTCGCGGAATTGGGCGAGGGTAACGGGGGCATGGCTTTCGGCTTTCGGTGTTCGGAATATAGTTTTTGCATTTTCGATGGACTCCGATGAAAACAGGATGCCGGGTTCGGTCGTGACGAGCGTACCTTCGGTTTGTAATGCGTCAAGAACTTGATTAAAGTCGGCGTTTTTTTTCTTCCACGGAGCGAGCAGTTCTTCGGGGCTTGGCGGTGTATAACCGCCTTTTTTTATACGGTCGAGGATATCGTCGCGGATTTGCTGTTGGGTGGGGGTGTACAATACGGAAAAATCAGCCAGTGATACGCGGGTTTCGCGGACGCGGATAAGCTGCGTTTCTTCATATATATTCAGCACCGCATCGAACAATGCGGTTTTTATATGCGGGAGGATGCGGCTGCGGAGTTCTTCTTTACGGATACCGGGTTGCAGGGGGTTATCCTTATGGAAAGCGGCGAGTTGCCTTGTGAGTCGCGCGGCTAATTGTGTGCGGAAGGTTTCATCGATGGCGTGGTGTGCGCCGATTCGGGTGATTTTATTTGACCGGGTCAAAGAGGTGAAGGCATCGGTAAAGACGTCCGCTTCGGTAGGGGGTTCCGTCCCTTCCGTTTTGATTATTCCGTATCCCAGCCGTTCCCTTATTTCCTCCAGCGGGGTGAAATTCGGGCCTTCGTCGGCGATGGCTTGCAGGATACGGGCGGTTATGTCACCGCTTACGCCCGCTTGCTCGCGGATTTCAAGTGTCCTTTCGATTTCCGCAGCTTTGCCCTTGCGGTGCTTTTTGGGTTGGACGTGCAGAACCACGCCGCCGCCGACCGTTTCCATCGGCGAATAGAAACGCACGACAAAACGGTCCCCCTGCTTAACCGCAACCTCTTCGGTAAACCGTAATTGCGCGTAGCATTCCTGTCCCGCTTTCAGGCTTTCGCAGCCCAGCAGCACGGCTTTGCACAATACGTTGTGTGTGCCGTAATGGAAGTGCAGGCGCGAACCCGTTTTAATTTCACGGGGGGTATCGGGTAAGGCGATGAGCTTCACGTCCAGCATCCGCGTGGGGCACAGCGTGTCGGGCGGGGCCAATACGTCGCCGCGGTTTACTTCCTCGCGGCGCAAGCCCGACAAGTTAACCGCTACGCGCTGCCCGGCGAAGGCCGCTTCCGCGTCGCCGCCGTGGACTTGGATACGGCGCACCTTCGCCGCGCGGATAGCGGGGTAAACGGTTAGCGCATCGCCTAATTTTAGCGTCCCTTCGGTCAGCGTGCCTGTCACTACCGTGCCGAAGCCTTCCACCGAAAAGACTCTGTCCACGGGGATGCGGAAACGGTCGGATATCCCGCAGGGGACATTGCTCCCCGCGGGGGGCTCTGTGAAAGTCGTCCCCCTTTGGTGAACAATGTCCCCTGCGGGATGACCGGTATACCCGGTGTTTATTTTATTAATAATTAATTCTTTTAACTCGTTGATTCCTTGCCCTGTATGGGACGAAACCTCTACGATTTGCGCGTCGGCCAAAAAAGTAGGCGCGACGGTTTCGCGGATGTCCTCGCGTACCATTTCGCGCCAACCGTCGTCATCGATCAGGTCGCATTTTGTCAGGACAACGATGCCTTCCTGCGCGCCCAACAGGTGCAGGATATTTAAATGCTCGCGGGTTTGGGGCATGACGCCGTCGTCCGCGGCGATGACCAACAACACAAGATCGATACCGCCCGCTCCGGCAAGCATGTTCTTGATAAATTTTTCATGCCCGGGTACATCGATGATAGAGGCTACGCCCCCGCCGGGCAGCGGTAAAAAGGCATAACCCAAATCGATGGTGATGCCGCGCTTTTTTTCCTCCTTTAAGCGATCGGCGTCAATGCCGGTCAGGGCTTGTATGAGCGTGGTTTTGCCGTGGTCCACATGACCGGCCGTGCCGATTAGAGTGTGGGTCATATCGCCTCGCTGTATACTTTTGTTATCAGGTTAAGGCGGAGTAATCCGTCAATATTGCCACGGTCAAAGACGCTGTTTATTTCGGCGGTATAGGCTTCATACCCCGCGTCGGTTTCCCGCGGGACGCCCGCCATTGACAAATGGTATAGCAACCATTTTTCCCGCGTGAAATAAACGGGGTTGGGAAATTCCTTTGCGACGGGATTTTTATAAAACGCGCTTGTGGATTTTAAATAATTCGCGTTGGCGCGGATATCGTCGATGGTGCTGTTGTGCAGCGTTACTACAATGGGGTTGGATTTGCCGATTCTTCGGCATTCTCTTCGAAACAAATCCAAATCAAACTTATTTAACGATTGCGCGCAAACGATGACATCGACGCTGTTGTCGGGGATTTTTGTCGCCTCCGCCGTACCGTCAAGTGTTACCGTATTCGTAAATTGCGCAAGCGCAATCAATAATTGTTCCCGCATGTCCGCGTTCGGCTCAACCGCGAATATCTTGTTACCGTACGGGGCGAGCAGTTCCGTAAATTTACCCGTCCCCGCGCCGATGTCGGCGAATACGGCACCCTCCGGCGCAAGACTGTGGATGTACTCCACCGCTTCCTTGGGATAACCCGGGCGGGCATTTGCGTAAGCCTCCGCCCGACCCGTGAATTGCTCCGTAATCATTGCGACACCCCGTTAAGCATATGATACCGTTCCGCGATTAGCGGGAAGTCCGCTTCGTCAATCGTTCGAACATCCAATAAAAAACGCCCCTGCGAAATACGCCCGATGATGGGGACATTGTTTTCACGGAAATAACCTTCGATTTCCTGCGCGGATTTATCGGGGTGGCTGATCGAAACCGCGGCAGAGGGGAGGTTTTCCTCCGGCATCGCGCCGCCGCCGGCTTGGGAAGGTTCGTTGATAATTTCACCCGTACCCAGCAGGGTTTGCAAGCGATTGGCCTTCTCCGATAATTCCCTTTCCGAAATGTTGAACATTCGCAGCGCCGGGATTTTATGTATCGCGGTTGCGGGGTCGAGGTATAGGCGAAGCGTTGCTTCCAGCGCCGCAAGGCTTAGTTTATCGATACGTAACGCCCGCGCGAGGGGGTGTTTTTTCATTTTTTCGATTAATTCCGCCCGCCCCACGATAAGGCCCGCTTGCGGCCCGCCCAGCAGTTTGTCCCCGCTGAAGGTTACGATGTCCGCCCCGGCGTTGATACTGTCCGACACGGTGGGTTGGTTGTGGACGGGTAATATTGCGCCGCTGCCTAAGTCTTCGATGAGCGGGATGCCGTGTTTTTTGCATAGGGTGGTAAGCTCGCTTAGAGAGGGACGTGAAACGAAACCGGACATTTTAAAGTTGCTTGCGTGTACGCGTAAGATAGCCCCGGGGCGCGCGGGCGGGGGGATTTCCAACGTCGCTTGTACGTCTAATCCGCGCAAAGAGCGCGCGGATGATACGCAATCGCTCCTTATGGAATCCCCCCGCCCGTGCGCCCCTGCTGTCAGCGTGTTTTCGTAGTCTTTTAAGTGCGTTTTGTTTGTTGTGCCTACTTCCACTAAACGGCAACCCGATTGCGTCATTACATCGGGGATGCGGAACGATCCGCCGATTTCCACCAGCTCCCCGCGCGAAATGATTACATCGCGGTCGTGCGCCAACGCTGATAATGCCAATAACACCGCGGCGGCGTTGTTATTCACCGCCATAGCGGCTTCCGCTCCGGTTAACTGCGAGAGTAGACCCTCCACATGGGTATGGCGGCTGCCGCGCGTTGCGTTTTCGATGTCGTATTCCAAATTGGAATAACCCCGCGCGGTTTCGTTTACCGCGGTTAAGGCTTCCCGCGCCAGCGGAGCGCGCCCGAGGTTGGTGTGCAGGATAATCCCCGTACCGTTGATTACGCGCCGCAAGTGGGGTTTGTTCGTTTTTTCCAAAAACGACAAAACAGAACACTCCAGTTCCTCAAATGAAGGAACCGCCATTATTTCCCCGTTCCCGTGTAAAATCCCTTCCCGCAACTCGTCCAGCACCTGCCGTACGGCTTGTAAAAACAAATGCCCGCTCAACCCCGCAAACACGGGGCGGGCGAGTATTTCATCGACTTTGGGGATTTGCCGCAGCAAAGCAGCCGTTGTTTCATTCATAATAAATCACGCAAACCTTGTTTTGATAATATTAATGCTGTTCGTTTAATTTGCAAGTTTTACGCTAAAAAGATTTTCTTTTACTTTTGCGTTATGTTTAAGTTCATACACCGTATCGCCTTTTTGCATGGCTTTGTAAATTTCGTCAATTTCTTTTTGAGCGTCTTCACTTGTTGCATACCAACCGAGGGTAGCGAGGTTATCGCCCAAAAAACTACTGCTGTCTGTTCCGCAAAGAACACATTTAGGTTGATTTTTTCCGGCGAAAAGATTTTTTTGAATGGAGAATTTGTAATATGCACCGAATGAATCGCC
>WRDO01000004.1 GCA_009779755.1 Defluviitaleaceae bacterium
AGAACCGCTGTTACCGCCATTTGTCGTAATCCAATATGCTGAATTTGCGGCAAAGCCATTAATTTCAGCCGGTAATATTGTGCGATTTAATGTAAATGCGCCACCGGCAGTAGTTACAGCCGTCGTTTCAGCTTGGACGCCCGTTGGAGCAGTACTTGAACCGCCTGCTGCCCATCCAGCATCTCTAATCCTTGCACGTATGGTATGCCCCGGTACTGCGCCGAGCGTTCCCGTAATGGTTAAACGATAGTCTACAATGCTGGGATTCGCAGCTAAATGTGCTTTAAGGAAATCAACAGAAACAGCAATCCCGCCCGAATTATTGGTGCGTTCGGTGACAGAAATTGTCTTTGGGGTTGTTGTTGTGTTAACGGCTACGTTCGTCGCCGGAGGTATGCCGCTTATTGGTCTAAGCACATGATGATTCGTTCCGCCACCAACTAGTATTAAATTCGGGTCATGTTGTAAATCGTAGATTATATTACCAATGGTAGATATATTTAAAGGTTGTACCTCAATAGGTTCATCAAATACAGGTACTTCCCAAACCCGCAACCCACTAACCACAACCGTATCACCCTCGGCAACATCCTTAAATTCAATCGCCAAGTCGCCGGTTGCGTGTATCCAAGTCGCGAATATGTTTTCCTCCCAGTCGAACAGCTGCCACGTTTGCCCAAGCACCCGCACCTCGCCGTCGCCGGAAATAATATAAGCGTCGAAATCAACCATGTATTCGACGCCCGTTATGGGATTAAAGGTGTCCTCCCCGGTCAAGCCGGTTTGCACGACCAATGTAATGTCGGTTTTTACCGCGGCGGGGGGTGCAGGGTCGCCGTCAAGGTCGTTATCGTCATCGACGTTTTCCTCCGGATATCCGGCGTCGCCGTTACCATCCGTGAGGCATACATCGTTATCTTCATCATTATCAACGACGGGATATTCGTCGTTTGCTTCATCATTATCATCAATCGGATATTCGTCGGTTATTTCATCATTATTATCAACCGGGTATTCATCGTTTACTTCATCATTATCATCATCGTTTTCTTCCGCGGGGTATTCGTTGTTATCTTCATCGTTATCTTCCGCAGGATGATCTTCATCAGCGTCATCGCCATCATCCGCAGGGTATTCGTCGTTATCGGCGGCGTCCTCTTCGGGAGGTTCCGTCTCATTAGATGGGGACTCCCCCCCCCCCTCCTGTACGGGGGCGGCGGTGAGGCGCAGGGTGTTGCCCGTTACGGCCATTGCCACCCCGTCGGGGTTTAAAAGCCCGACGCCGGGTATGTAGCCGGGGCCGGTTATATATTGTTCGTGTTCTCCTTGGGCCAGTCTACCGAAGTCAAGCTCCCAAACGGGTACGGGTTCCGCCCATACGGGGGGTTCGTCGTTGCCGCCCATACCGAAGCCGTAAGCGATCAGGTTAAGGGGGGCTGTGTTTAAAAACAGCGCAAACGTAAGAAAAAACGGCAAAAATTTCTTCCTAAAGAAATTTAAAGCCGCTTTCGTGAAGTTGATACCCGTCATTTTTTACTGCTCCTTTCGATCCAACAAAATTTTAGTTGTATAAATCTAACACAATCTGATTGAACATACAACATATTTTTTGTTCGAATAACTAAAAAATTTATGAAAAATTTTATGTCGATTCCCAAATCGGGTATAAATTAAAATCACCAACGCAATGTAAATCCGAACCGAATTAACATGCGAATCGACTTTACCTTTTACGAAGTTGGCGTTCACTTTAAAAGATGCTATGATGCACCAAAAACGATATCAAAAAACAAGGAACGCATGAAGGCATAACGTAAACTGGGAAAGGCTGATATAAATGCGTGTACCCAAAGTGTATCTTGAAACGACTATGTTTAACTATTACTTCGACAAAGAACGCGACGCCCACGCCGATACCGTAAAATTTTTTGAGGAAATCAAAGCGGGGAAATACCAAGCCTTTACTTCCGTTTATGCCACGCGGGAATTAGAACAAGCCCCGATTGGGAAACAACAAAAAATGATGGGGTTAATAAATAAGTACGGCATTACGCTCCTTGATGAATCGCATGAAGCGGAAAATCTTGCTTCACTATATCAAGAACAAGGAATACTACCCAAAAAAAATTCAACCGATGCGTGCCATATAGCAATTGCGACAATCAATGATTTAGATATGATTTTAAGCCTAAACTTTGAGCATATCGTCAGAAAAAAGACATTGGTTATGACGGGACGTATTAATGCCGATTTGGGTTACAGACCCATAGAAATTTTTTCACCGATGGAGGTGGTTGACCGTGAAAACACTTGAACATTATATGAATGACCCAAGTATTGTTCATTTGCAAATGCCGCTCCGTGAGGTTAAGGCAATACGGTTAATGATTTACGATGAAGAAAAAGACATGACACCCGATGAATTACGGGAACGTTATCGGAAGCATAAACAAAGGTTATATGATGAATTCGGCATAACCACCGTAGCATCCGCAAGATAAAAAGGACAAGTAAATAAACACCCACACAAAAAGCGGCTCATTCAGAAAATGATTGAACCGTTTTTTGCAATACCATAAATGTTATAATATACCAAAAGGAGCAGCGGTAAATGAAAATCGGTTTAATCATACACATACCCCATGCATCCACGTTGATACCTGTGGAGTACAAATCGGGGTTCCTGCTTTCCGACGACGCGCTCGCGCGGGAGGTTTTATGGTCCGTCGATGCCTATTGCGACGAGTTGTTTGATGCGGGTATCGGCAAGCGGGTGGTCGCCGAATATAACCGGCTCGTATGCGATCCGGAGCGTTTCCGGGACGATGCTTTGGAGGAAAACGCAAAGAAAGGGAACGGCTTCTTTTATACGAATACCCTGCGCGGTCTGCCGCTGCGCCGCGAAGACCCCGCGCTTAAGCATAAGGTGTTGACGCAAATCTATGACAAACACCATGAAAAATTAACCCGCGCGGTGGGTGAAGCGTTGCGCGAATTTGGACGTTGCCTGATCATTGACGGGCATTCTTTTTCCGATGACCCGTACCTTGGGGAGGACCTGCCCGATTTTTGCATCGGTACGGACGCTTGCCACACGCCGCTTGCCTTGGCGGAAACGGCGGTTGATTTCCTGCGTTCGTTCGGTTATACCGTGGAGGTTAACCGCCCCTTCTCCGGTTCGATCGTCCCCATGGCTTACTACGGTAAAGACAAACGCGTCACGACGTTGATGATCGAAGTAAACAAACGCCTTTACCTCGAAGGCGCCACCCTTACGAAATCAAAGGATTTTGATAAAATTAGAAAAGTTTGTATTCAAACCATAAAAACCCTAATGGAGGCGATGTAATGTTTTACGTACCGGGTACCGTTGACCGCACCCCGAGAGCGGCGTTCTTTGTACCCTTTAAGGACGATTATTGGCACGATGATGCATTGTTTAATGCGCTTAATATTATTGAAAGGTTGATGGAATTTGGCAAGGGAATTTGTTATGACACCCGTATTCGATCGACTTTGGATTGAACAGGGGTTAAATGATGACGATTTGCGCGAACTGCAATCAAAATTGATTGTAAATCCTTTTGTTGGCGATATAATGAAAGAAACGGGAGGTGCAAGAAAAACCCGTTTCGCACTTTCCAATACAGGAAAAAGTGGAGGGTTGCGTATCATATATTTGGATATTGCTCATGTCCAAAAATCGTTTTTATTATTATGCTATCCCAAAAGCAAGCAAGATGATTTAACCCCCGAGCAAAAATTGAAAATTAAACGGGCGGTCGAAGCATTAAAAGGAGCGTTATAAAATGGACGATCATTTATTTAACGATTTAATCCAATCACTTGATGAAGCGTTGGCGTATACGCAAGGCGATGAAACAAAGGGGCGTTCCCAATATATTTCCTTGTCCGACGCGGAGTTGGAAAAACGCCGTTTATTATGGCAAAAAATTGACGGGCTTTCCGACTCCCGTATTAAAATGGTTGAAAGATATGTAGATGAATTGCTTCATGCTTGATAATGCACGTTCTTCCAATGTACCGGGAACATATCCCGGTACTTTTTTGTGTTGAAGCGGCTGTCGATGAGCAGGACGATGCCTTCGTCCTCTTCGGTGCGGATCACGCGGCCCGCGGCTTGCAGGACCTTGTTCATGCCGGGGTACACATAAGCGTAGTCGTAGCCTTGGCCGTTTTTCTCGTTGTAATAATCGCGGATTTGGTCGGTGCGATGGGTGATCATGGGGATACCCACGCTTACGATGATCGACCCGATCAGTCGGTCGCCCTTCAGGTCGATCCCTTCGGAAAACACGCCGCCCAATACGGTGAAGCCGACGAGGGTTTCCTCGTTATCGGCGTCGAATTGCTCCAGAAAGTCCTCACGGTCGTCCTCGGCCATGTTGCACTGCTGCACCAAGGTTTGGATATCGGGGTATTTATCATAAAATTTTAGGAACACTTCATTTAAATAGGCATAAGACGGGAAGAAGGCGAAATAATTACCCTTCCTTTTGCTGACGGTGGCGTAGATCGCGTCGGCGATGGGCTCGTAGCTGCGTTCGCGGTCGATGTATTTGGTGGAGATACCGCCGTGTACGGTGATGCGTTGCTTGGCGGGGTCGAAGGGCGACGGCAGGGATATGATGGGGTCTTCTTCGTTGCCGCCCAATATTTCGCGGTAATAACGCAGCGGGGTAAGCGTGGCGGAAAATAAAACGGAGGAAATTCCGAACGCCAGCCGCTCCGTGATGATGGCGGACGGGTCAAGGCAAAAAAGCGTTAAAATGACGTCTTTGTCCGCGACCTCAACCAACGTCGTAAAGCGTGCGTCATATAATTCCGATACGCCCAGGAACGCGTCCAGCTCAAAGTATAAGTCGAACAAGCCGCCGTAGATTTCGCCCGCTTCGTGCGTATTATTCTTATGCGCAGCCAGCCATTCCCCTATGGCGAGGCGGAGTGTGGTGAGCAGGGCCTTCAACACCATATCCTGCTCGCGGATGGCGCGGTTCTTTTCGTTTTCCTCCCGCAAGTCTTTCAGGTACGCGTCGATTTGTTTTAGTTCCCTGCGCACGTCGGAGGTGAGCGCGTCCCGCCCGCGTATTTGCCTGCGGATGCGGCTGATAATATTTTTACTCAACGTCGCCGTATACATATCGCGTACGCGGTCTGCCAAATTATGCGCTTCATCTATAAGAAAGACGTACGCCCGCTCTTCGTTCTCCCGGTTAAAAAACCGCCGCAGGTACGCGCCGGGGTCGAACACATGGTTGTAATCGCCGATGACGAGGTCCGACCACAGGGACACATCGAGCGCGTATTCGTGCGGGCATACGCCGTGTTTCTGCGCGTATCGCTTGACTTCGTCGGGCGTGACCAAATCCTCGGCGTTGATAAGCTCCCACAGGGCGTCGTTGACGCGGTCGTAATGGCCGCGCGCGTTGGCGCAAGCGTCGGGTGTGCAGTTGCGCTCGCTGTTGGGGCATATTTTTTCCTTCGCGCGGAGGGTGACCGACTTAAAACGCAGCCCCTTATCCGCCATGAGTTTGACCGCGTCCTGCGCGACGGTTCGGGTGACGGTCTTGGCGGTCAGGTAGAATATTTTTTCCGCGTGGCCTTCCCCCATCGCCTTAACCGTGGGGAACAAAGCCGAAAGCGTTTTACCGATGCCCGTGGGTGCGGCCGCGTACAGCTTCTTTTGCGCCAATATCGTGCGGTACGCCGCCACGGCGAATTCGCGCTGGCCCTTGCGGTAGGTTACAAACGGGAACGCCGCTTCCCTGATCGACGCGTTCCTCATTTCCAACCAATCAAGCTCAAATTTCAACCACACGCCGTACCGCCGAAGCAGGTCATGAAAAAAAGCATCCAATTCGGTTACGGAAAACCGCCATTGATGCCTCCTGATTTCTTCGCTTTCCAGTTGGTAATACGTCAGTTGCACCGTCATATATTCCGGTTTTTCGCAAAGGGTTTGCGCATACATGTGTGCGTAGCATTTCGCTTGCCCCAAGTGCAACGTGTGCTGCTTGAAGATATAATCAAGCGGCAAGGTCGTCGTTTTGATTTCGTCGACCGTGATTTCGCCGTCACGGGTGATCACGCCATCGGCGCGCCCTTGTATGGTGACGGGAATGTCCGCGATCATAACTTCCAATTTGAGCGGGACTTCCCTTACATACCCCTCCCCCGCCGCCCGCTGGAGCTTACGGTGCGCGGCGGAGCCTTTGTACATGGCCGAAGCGTCGTTGAAGCGGCTGTCGATGTCACCGCATCGCAGAATCAAATCGACTATCTTGTGTACAGAGCGCTTAACCATCTAACGGTTTCGTCCACGGCATATTTCATAACATTAAACAGGTATTCGTCGCTTCCTTTAAATATAACGTGCGCCGATTTCGTCCCCGCATTTTCGCGCCGCACGATTTCGCTTTTCTTTAACTTCAACGTTTCCAGCGATACCTTTTCCCCCGTACCTTGCAGGTACAGCGTGGGGATAAACGTATCCGTGTTCGGGTCCCTGCCGTGCGGCACGGTCACCACCGAAAACGCCAAGCCGTCCTCAAAGATATCGCTTGCATATACGGGTTCGCCCAACGAAAAAATACCGACCCTATCCGGATCGGTAAAATACCGCGGCTTTACCCATGCGGCCATTTCCGCCGGGTTCCCTTCGTGGAAAACCACAAAGCCTATGTTTTGCTTATTGACCGCCACGCGCAACGCTTCCTCCACCCGCTTCGGCCAATGGCTTTCGCCCCGACCGTATGTGCTGACGATGATGGGGAGGCTTTCGGATTTTTTGTGCGGGAGGTAGACCGTACCCTTATTAAAATGGAAGTAATACATGGGTACATTGTTGCAACACGCCGTTATTTTGTCAACATACGGCGCAAATGACGTTCGCTGATGCCGTACTTCCTTGTGAGGGTACGGTAATCGGAACCCTTTTCGTACTCCTTTGCCGCTTCCTTTGCCAAACATTGTATAAATACCGTACGTTTTTGCGGTATGTAGACCGTGGTCCCGCCCAATGCGTCAATGATGTTGCATACCGCGTCGTAGCCGTATTGCTCCATGATTGTGTCAAAGGGTTCGGGGATGAGTGACGGATGGAGCATCGCGGCTTTGCGCAAAGTGGAATCTTTCATGGCGGACAACCTCCTTTGAATAGAACATATAAACGCTTTGCACATTATATTCATTACGTGTATTCATGTCAACATTTATCGCTCGAACATATGCCCATTATTTGACAGTCTCACGGCCTGCACTTAAAATGAAGGGAGCGACTTTCATCGCGTATAAAGGAGGGATTCGTATGCAGTCGATCAACGTCCTGTTGGACACCGTGGAAAAGGTTAAAAACTTGGTGGCCATCCTCTCACCCATAGAAGGGGAATTTGACCTCGTATCGGACCGTTATGTTGTGGACGCAAAGTCAATCATGGGAATATTCAGCCTTAACATCTCCAAGCCCTTACGATTGGATATCCACGACGAAGCCGCAGCGCAAAAGGTCTTGCCGCTGCTGGAGGAATACAAAGCGTAAGAAGCAACGCGGGATGGGGGAACCCATCCTTTTTTTACGTATTATGATCATTGGAGGTAGTAACGAAAATGGCACTCTACGAAGCATGGAAACGCGTATCGATCGACTCCCAAAACCAACCCGTGAAGCACATTTGGGACGATTACATGGCCAAGGAAAAAGTCGTGTACGCCAACATCTTAAAAAAGAAAATTACCCGCATCGAAGGCACGGTGACGAAGCTGGCGGAGGAGTTCCGCATGTTGCCCATGCATGTCGCGGCTTTCCTCGACGGCATACATGAAGCGGTGGACGGCGTACCCGAACCGCTTGACGGCGTAACGGAGGAAACCGAAATCGCCTTTGACATCGATTTCGCCCGCTTGTACAAGCAAATGGTGGCGTACAAAGCCGAAGAATTGTACAACCTGCCCGAGTGGGAAACGATCTTCACCCCCGAAGAGCAACGCAGCCTCTACACCGAACAAAAAAAATCCCACACCGTCGTACGCAACGACCCCAAAATCGGGCGTAACGACCCCTGCTCATGCAACAGCGGTAAAAAGTATAAAAAGTGCTGCGGCGCGGTTTAATGCGCGTCGTAACGCCCGATAACGCAGGAATGGACGAAGCCGCCCGGTTGTTAAAGACAGGCGGCTTAGTTGCGGTTCCCACCGAAACGGTGTACGGGTTGGCGGCGGACGCTTTTAACGCCGAAGCCGTCGCGAGGATTTACGCGACCAAAGGCAGGCCCGCCGATAACCCGCTTATATTACACGTAGCGGACAAATCGGATTTGGACAAACTGACGGATCATCTGCCCGATTACGCGCGTACGCTGGCCGATCGGTTTTGGCCGGGTCCCCTGACGCTCGTCGTACGTAAAAAACCGGACATTCTCCCGTGGCTCGGCGGCCATCCCGGCAACACCGTCAAAACGGTGGGCGTCCGTATGCCCAACCACCCCGTAACGTTGGCGATCATTAAACGATCGGGCTCCATCATCGCCGCACCCAGCGCAAACAAAGCCGGTACCCCCAGCCCGACCCAAGCCGAGCATATAACCAACGATTATAAGGATACCGCCCAATCCCCCGACTTACTGGTGGACGGCGGTACGCTTGAAGTGGGCATCGAATCGACTGTGGTGGATGCGACGGGGGACAAGCCCGTTATCCTGCGCCCGGGCGCGATAACGGAGGAAATGATTCGGGAAGCGGTTGGCGCGGCGGTGATCGGGAAAGCGGCGAATGCTGAAACCCCTCCCCTTTCGCCCGGCACAAAATACCGCCACTACGCGCCGCTGGCCCCCATGACGCTCCTTTCCGGCACGGCGGAAGCCGTCGCTTCCTTTATCACCACACAGATCGTTTCCGAAGTGGACGCACACATCGGTGTGCTGGCTTCGCCGCGGGTATTGGCCTGTATCAATAAAAACTGGCCTGTGATGGCGGTGCAAAGCGATTCTTCTTACACGCCCGTCGTTACGTTTTTACCTTTGGGTGACCCGCATAACCTGCCCGATATCGCAAGGAACCTGTTCGCCAACCTGCGCAGGTTCGACGAAAAGGGCGTGGATATTATTTTGGCCGAAGCCTTACCCGCCGAAGGTTTGGGTGTTGCCATCATGGACAGGATGACGAAAGCTGCGGAAGGGCGTTTTATTCGGTTGGGGGTGACGGGGTGATCCTGTTCGTATGCACGGGTAATACCTGCCGCAGCCCGATGGCGGCGGTGATGGCAAGCAAATTGCTGGTTGAAGCGGGGCTTGACTATACGGTACGGTCGGCGGGTGTCTCCGCTTCACCCGAATGCAAGGCCAGCGCCCACGCTGTAACCGTCATGCGCGAGGAAGGGTGCGACTTGCTTTCCCACCGCTCGCAGCGAGTGACGGGTGAATTGGTTTCGCAAGCGGATTTGGTGTTGGCCATGACGTCGGGGCACCGCGCGGCGGTCGTTTCCGCTTATCCTTTCGCCGCCGATAAGACCTTTGTTTTATGCGAATACGCCGAAAGCGGGAATAACATCTCCGACCCCTTCGGCGGGGATTACGGGACGTACCGCGAATGCGCTTCCCAAATCAAAACCCAACTGGAACGATGCATCAAAAAAATAAAAGAGACGGGGTTATGAAATGGACAATCCGGAAAAGGTACTCGAACAACGCCTGCACATCGCCAAGCATCCGCTGGTGAAGTCGAAGATCACTCTGCTGCGCCAAAAAGACACAGGTAACCGCGAATTCCGCGAGTTGGTGAGTGAAATTACTTCACTCCTTACTTATATCGCCACACGGGACCTACCCGTCGTACCCATGCAAGTGGAAACGCCCGTAGGTATAGCCAACGGCTGGCAATGCGAGCAAAAATTCGGCATCGTACCGATATTACGCGCGGGGCTCGGCATGGTGGAAAGCATTTCCCGCTTGCTTCCCACGGCGAAGATCGGCCACATCGGCATATACCGCAACCCCGACACGTTGGACCCGGTGGATTACTATTGCAAGCTGCCGCCCGAAATCGAGGAGCGCGAAATCCTGCTGGTGGACCCGATGGTCGCCACGGGTAATACCGCGAATAAAAGCATCGATTACCTCAAGAAAGCGGGGGCTACGCAAATCAAGCTCCTGTGCCTGGTCGCCGCGCCCGAAGGCGTTAAGAAGATATTACGCAACCACCCCGATATCGATATCTATACCGCGGCTTACGACGACGCTCCCCTTAACGACCACGGATACATCGTTCCGGGCTTGGGCGACGCGGGGGACCGTATCTTCGGCACGCGTTAAATGTACCGCATTATCGTAAACCCCATCGCGGGGCGCGGACGCACACCCGAACGCTTGCGGTTGTTGACGGGCGAATTCGATCGGATGGGTATCGCATACGATGTTTATACGACCCAATGCGTTATGGACGGCCAAACAAAAGCGCGTGAAATCTGCGAAACGACCCCCGATTGCCCCGGTATTATCGGCCTGGGCGGCGACGGTACGCTGCAGGAAATCGCGGACGGTATGTTCGCGGCGTTTAACGCAAAGGATTCACCCACGCAAAGGATACCCGTACCCTTGGGCGTATTCCCCGCGGGCAGCGGCAACGATTTCGTTATGTCTCTGTTAAACGGGAAGCCGAACGCGTTAAAACGGTATAAAAAGAACCGCATTCCCGACGCCGCTCGTGTTTTCGCGCAGTCGATAAAAGAAAACCGTACGCGCACCGTTGACCTCATCACCGCCAACGGCGCGGCATACATGAACATAGGTAATTTGGGGCTGGATGCCCGCATCGTAAAAAACGCGTTCGCGCTGAAGGAACGTTGGGGGCGCTACGCATACGTGGCGGCGGTCTATAAAAGCATCGCGCGCCATTCCAACGTCCCCCTTACCATCGAAGTCAACGGCGAAAAGATCGACGACACGTTTACGCTTGTGGCGATATGCAACGGGCAATATTACGGCGGGGGTCTGCATATCTCGCCGATGGCGAAGATCGACGACGGCAAGATCACCCTATGCCTCGTGCGCGGCATGAGCCGCCCCAAGACGATGCTTATCTTCCCGTCCCTGATGATTGAGAAACACACGCACTTAAAAGCTGTCAGCTTTATGGAATGCGAGGAGGTAAGGATCACGTTGGGCGAACACGCCCTCCCCGGTGAAACACTTTGCCTCGACGGCAACCTGTACCCGTTGACGTGTGCGGGCCAAAACCCCGGGCAGACCTTCCTCTTTAAGATTCACCCGCAGGTTTTGGACGTTTTCGTATGAGCCAAAAGCATTACTTCATCGAAAACCCCGACCTGCCCGTTGACGAACGCGTATTGGAAATTAGTTTATTCGGCCATGACTTCCGCTTTACCACGACCACCGGATTGTTTTCCTATGAAAGGATCGACGACGCCTCCCGCTTGTTGTTGGAAGTGATCCGATCCGCGTTGCCTCCCTTATCGGGTACATTGTTGGACTTGGGCTGCGGGTACGGGTTGTTGGGCATCGTTTTGGCCAAGGCGCACTCGGTCGGGTTACGGCTTACGATGTCGGACGTGAACCGCATCGCCTGTACATACGCCGCAAGGAACGCGACCGCAAACGGCGTAACGGCGACAACGGTATGCTCCGACGGTTTTTCGGATATTAACGGCTGCTTCGACCACATCCTGTTAAACCCGCCGATACACGCGGGCAAGGAAACCATGTACCGCTTATACGCGGAATCCGCCACCCACCTTAACCCCGACGGTGCGCTCCACGTAGTAATACAAAAAAAACACGGCGCCGAAACCGCGGCCCGATTCCTGCGGCAGCACTTTACGGACGTACAAATTCCGCACAAACGCAAGGGCTTTTATGTTTTGCGTTGCGCTTTACAGGACGTGACCTTTGCGTTACCGTTATGAACATAAGTATTTGATCAACCCGCAAACCGCCGCCGTCCTGCGCGGCCGTACCGTCGGTATCATGCGTCCCGACGAGTACGCGGACGAAAACGGCGGCTATACCGTCAACAATGTCTATTTGGACGACCGCTACGATACCTTTTACCAAGCCAAGCAGCTCGGCCATTACAGCCGCGACAAGTACCGTCTTCGGTACTACAACGGCGATCTGTCATTTATTCGCTTGGAACGTAAGCATAAGGACAGTATGCTGAATTATAAGGACACGCTTCCGATTACATCCGCCCAATTTGAGCGGATGTCAAGCGGCGACTTCGAATTCATCCTTACCGAAAAAGCCCCCCTGTGGCAAAGGCTCGCCACGATCTACCGTTTGCGCGGTTTGCGCCCCACGGCAGCCTTCACGTATCGGC
This sequence comes from Defluviitaleaceae bacterium, assembly GCA_009779755.1. GTDB lineage: Bacteria > Bacillota > Clostridia > Lachnospirales > WQUN01 > WQRX01. The sequence goes on from WRDO01000004.1 coordinate 12,349, forward strand.
GCGAAACGCTGACCTATAAACCGGGCAACGTACGCTTCACCTTCGACGGCCACCCCAAACCTTTCCACAATTCACCCCCGGTCGATGGCAACCGGCAAGCCTACCCTTTATTGTTGGAGGTTAAATACACCGGTTTCCTCCCCGAAACCATACGGCGTCTGCTTAACGGCTTACCGCTGGTGCATACCGAAATGTCGAAATACGCCATCGCCCGCGAACGGAATTATTGTCACACATTTAACCCCCCCGTCATATGATAAAAAAGGACGTGGGAAGCGTCCCCCGAAGCCCAATTCATCTCCCCCTACGGCAGAGTCACCTTTCGCAGCCCAAAAAGGAGGAAACCATAAGGCGGCATTTTATTTAAGCGAAAGGCCACCATACCGGGCGTACATAGAAGGCACGAAAGCAAACAACAAACAACATCCGTTCCATCAAAAAGGCCCCGTTCCATTCGCGGGGCCTTATGCATGGCATTTTTTTGGTATAATACCCAATAAAAACATAAGTTAGGAGCGTTCGCCATGACCACCAAGGAAATCCTGTCCCACGTAGACCATACATTGCTGGGCGTAATAGCCACAACGCAGGATTATTTGAAGCTCTGCGACGAAGGTATGGCTTTTGGTGTCGCGTCGGTATGCGTGCCGCCTTCACGGGTTGGGTTATGCGTCAACCATCTCGCGGGTAAGTTAGCCGTGTGTACGGTCGTCGGCTTCCCCAACGGCTACGCCGACACCGAAACAAAGGCTTACGAAGCCGCCGCCGCCATCCGCGCGGGCGCGACCGAGATCGATATGGTCATCGACATCGGCAAGGCAAAGGAACACGACTACGAATCCATTTTGGCGGACATAAAAAACGTACGCGCCGCCACGGGCACGCACATCCTAAAGGTCATCATCGAAACCGCTCTGCTCACACGGGAGGAAAAAATCGCCTTGTGTAAGGTTGTGGGCGATTCGGGCGCGGATTACATCAAGACATCCACGGGCTTTGCGTCAAGCGGCGCAACCTTCGAGGACGTTGCCCTTCTGCGCGAACATTCCCCCAACCATATAAAGGTAAAAGCCGCCGGAGGTATATCATCGCTGGAGGACGCATCGCTTTTTATCAAACTCGGCGCCGATCGGCTGGGTACGAGCCGAATCGTGAAAATTGTGCAGGGAATGAATGAAGGCAGCGGGTATTAACTTACCTCGGTAAATATCCTATGGGGTTAACGTGATTGCCGTTGCGCCGTACCTCGAAGTGCAAATGGGGTCCGGTGGAATTACCCGTGGAGCCGACGAACCCGATCACCTGTCCGGCGTGTACCTCTTGCCCTTCCGTTACCAGCAGGCGCGACAGATGGGCATATCGTGTTTCATAATTGTTGGCGTGTTGTAACATGATCACCGTACCGTAACCGCCGTTCCATCCGGTAGCGGCACTGATAACGTACCCGTGCTGTACGGCAACAACCTCCGCACCCATGATACCGGTCCCGTGTATATCAATCCCCGTGTGGAACTGGATTTGCCTGCGGTTAAAGGGGTTGGGGCGGTTGCCGTACCCGCTGGAAATACTCCAAAACCCCGGTACCGGCCATAACATCGAACCGCCGGTCAAACGGGCGGCGCGCTCCGCCGCTTCCCGCTGTCTGCGTTCTGCTTCTGCAGCGGCGATACGCTCTTCCTCACGTGCGATTTGCTGAGCGACCGTACGCACTTGGGCTTGGTCGGCCGCCAGCATTTCTTCAAAGGTTTGGCGGTTAATCATCAGTGCGCCATGCCGTTCCTGCCATTGCTCCATCAAGAGTTCCAATTCGGCGGCGGTGCGTTCCAATTCAACCATCAATGATTTTAACGTATTGGCCAGCCGAGCCGCATCCTCCACGATTACCAGATAACGTTCGTTCGCCTCTTCCAAGCGTTGGAGCATTCGTTGGTCCTGCCGAGTGATTTGCGTCATCCATTCCATACGCAGCATAAAATCACGCACGCTTGTGGACTGCACGAGTACGTCCAAAAGGTTCGGTTGCCCGTGCTCGTGCAACGCGCGCAAACGGTCGTGTACGATAAGCTCCTGCGTATCGCGGTAGGTACGGGCGCTTTCCAATTCAAGGATGGATTGTTCGTACCGTTCCTCCACGATGGCGATATCCCCATCCAAGATGAGCATATCTTCCAGCAATTGCATCATTTCTTCGTCGATGCGGTCCATTTCCCGATCGGCCTCGTTGATTTGGCGGTTGGTGTCGGCGATGTTCCTTCTCGCTTCGTTGATATTACGTTGCAAGTAAGCGTGGTTGTTGCGCAACTCCTGCAGGTTCACCTGTGCTATGATCGAAAGCACAGGGACAAATATCGCCGCAATCATTGTAACCAATATTATTTTCTTAAATATATCCCGCATATGTACCCCCCGTTTAAACCTTTAAATACCTGCGCACCGAAGCAAACGAACCGATAAGCCCGATTATACTACCCAACCCGACGGCGAGGGGTATCACGTACATGAATATATCCTCGCCCGGCATAAACTCGATAAAGTTGAGCCACGGTATGCCCGCGATGGCCTCCACCACACGTTCGTACCCAAAGCGGCACAATACCGCCGGTATCACCCCGCCGAAGAACCCGATGAGCAAGCCCTCGATAACAAACGGCCACCGGATAAACCAATCCGTCGCGCCCACATACTTCATGATACCGATTTCCACCTGCCGCGTGGATACGGTGATGCGGATCGTGTTCATGATCAATACGATCGATATCATCGCCAGTATCAAAATTAATATCAGCGACGTCACCCGCACGATGTCCCTTACGGTGGTCATGATCTCCGCCGCTTCGCTGAAGTCGCCGATATTGGCGATTTCGGGCATTTCCGCCAAGGCGTTTTTTACTTCGTCGTGGTAGCGCAAGTCCCTCAATTCGATGATAAAGGAATGCCGCAGCGGATTGCTGTACCGCAGGCTGTCAAAGCCCGCTACCCCGCCGGGCATACTGATGATCAAATCCTCCAAGGCGTCGTCCCGATGGATAAATTCGGTGCTCCTTACCTGCGGCAGCGATACGATACGCTGGTGCAGGGGGGTCATTTCCGCCGCGGGTAAGTCCTCGTCGATAAAGACCATGATGCTCAGGTTGTCTTCCAATTGGGACAAAAAAAATTCGATGTTCGCCGCAAGCAGGTAGAACAACGACACGATAAATATACAGCTCGCCACGGTTAGGATCGACGCGAAGCTCATCAAACGATTAACGATCAGGGAACGGAACGCTTCCTTTACATAGTGGCGGATGGTCCTAGGCTTCATCGATATATCCGCCTTCCGCGTCGCGTACCAATTGGCCGTTGGATAACGCGATCACGCGCTTTTGCATTGCGTCCACGATGTCGTGCGCATGGGTGGCCATGACGATGGTCGTACCCAAGTCGTTGATATCCTCCAGCAGGGTCATGATTTCCCACGCGGTGTCGGGGTCGAGGTTACCCGTAGGTTCGTCCGCCACCAAAAGCGGTGGGCGGTTTACGATGGCACGCGCCAAGGCTGTGCGCTGCTGTTCGCCGCCGGAAAGCTGGTTGGGATAGGACTTCGCCTTCTTGGAAAGCCCGACAAGGTTAAGCACTTGCGGTACGGCGCGGCGGATTTCCCGCGGGGTGGCTTCCACGATTTTCATGGCGAAGGCGACGTTTTCGTAAACGGTTTTGTTCTTTAACAACCGGAAATCTTGGAAAACGACCCCCATCAAACGTCGGTAATACGGCAGGTGGCGGCGCTTGATGCGGCTTATGTCCTGTTCATCTACGTATATACGACCGGAAGTCAGCTCCGTTTCCTTCAGCAAAAGGCGCACCAGCGACGTTTTACCCGACCCGCTGGAACCCACCACGAACACGAATTCCCCGCGTTCGATGCTCAGGTTTAGATTCAGCAAACCCTTTTCGCCGTTTTCATACACCTTGGTCGCGTTTACGAAATCGATCATGCTAAAATTGCTGCCCTTCCCGGTATTGCATGTATTTGTTGACCATGAGCGTGATCTTAAACGTGATCGCGTCCGAAAACTTGCGCAGATCCAACCGCGTCAGTTTTTGCAACTTATCCAAGCGGTACACGAGCGTATTACGGTGGATATAAAGCTCCCTCGCCGTTTCCGATACGTTCAAGTCATTCTCGAAGAACTTCGTAACGGTAGTAAACATCTCTTCGTCGATATCGTCAATGGAAAAGCCTTGCAGCATCTCATTGATGAAGATGCGGCACAACGGCAGCGGAAGTTGGTAAATCAATCGGCCGATGCCCAAATGCTCATAATTAACGATTTGCTTGTCGGCCTCGAATATTTTGCCCACTTCCTGCGCGAGACGCGCCTCTTTAAAAGAAGACGAAACATTCTTCAGGTCGGTTACGACCGCGCCGATGGAAACGAATACCTTCGTCATGTTTTCGGTGGTGAGCGTGTCCACGACGTTCTTTGCGATCCTTTCGATTTCGGCCGTGGAGTCGCGTTCGGAAAGTTCCTTTACGAGGATAATGCTGTTTTCGTCCACGGCGGTGACGAAGTCCTTGTGCTTGTCGGGGAAGATGCCGCGTACGATTTCGACCGCGCCCATATCGGTATCAATCGCCGTGTGAATCAAATAGACAACCCGGCGTACGGTGTTCTCCAGCCTCAGCTTCTTCGCGCGGCTGTAGATATCCACCAACAACAGGTTGTCCAACAGTAGGTTCTTGATAAAGTTGTCCCGGTCAAAACGTTCCTTATAAGCCAGCATCAGGCTTTGTATATGGAAGGCGGCCACCTTACCCATTCGGTAGGTATCCTCGTCCTCCCCGTGTATGAGCACCACGTATTCCGTAATGCCGTTGTCGATCACCTTGAAATATTGGTTGCTTTGTATCAGCTGGTTCTCCGCGGGTGAATTGATAAAGCTGTCCACCAGCGGCGCGAGCCCTTGGTGCATGTTTATCTCCGTGCTGGCGGCCACCTTGCCTTCCCGGTCGGTTACGGTGATATCCTTACGGGTGATTTGCTTTAGGCCGTCCACCGCACCTTGCAAAATCTGGTTGGTAATCATACTAACCCCTCCACGTATTCGCCATAATCCCCGCCATTCTAACACTGTGTACGGGTTATTACCAGTTTTTTATGCGTAGGGGTTTTTTAGTTTCATTTATTCGTCTATTTCATTTCATATATCTTTTGCAACGCCTTAACCGCCTCAACCCTGTCCTCTTCCTCGTCTTCATCCGCGAAGATAAAATCCTGCACCTGCCGATACCCGAACTTCAGCAGGATCATTTCTTTTATATAGTTCTTTTCCGTGCCGTTTGCGATGGCGGACACGTCCATATATTCCGCCGCGCCCTTGTAATACGCGGGAATCAAACGCTCGCACAGCTCCTCGAATTCGTCGAAGCCGTAGTCGTCGGCGATCAGGCTTGCAAGGTCCTCGCCGAGGTAACCCCAACCGGAGGTATCCCAATCGATCAGGCGGATATTGCCTTCGTCGTGGAATATGTTTTCTATCCAATAATCCCTGTGGCACAACACGACGGGCAAACGGCCGATACCTTCGAAAAACGCGTCCATGTTATCGTCGATGTCGTAAAACATTTGTTTTAAGTGCTGCGGGATTTTGCAAAAGTCGGTGCGCAGGTAGGTGTATTCGTAGGCTTCACCCTCCTGCAGCTTTACCGTGCCGTCGCGCAGCTGTTGTTTTTGTTCGTCCGTCAGCTCGCTGTATTCGGAAAGGTGCGCTTCGAGGTTGTGGCTCAACGTATGCCACTGCTCGTAATCCCTGCGCAAGTACCCCACGTCGCCGAAGTTGGCGGGCTTAACCGACGCGTCGGGCTGCGTAAATAACTTACCTTGGAAGCGCCCGATTTCGTACGCGGCCTTTTCCATCATATCCATGGTCAAGTCCTTGCCCGACGCACCCTCCGCGTATTCCATCCAGAGTTGGATTTCGTCCTCGGCTTCATTCATTTCGGCGTGATAACAAGTCGGCGGGCGGAAGGTTTCGAAACAATTTTCGCCGAAGCCGGAATTGTATAAGTCGTACTCCCTGCGCCACGAAAGCGGGTCGCCGGGGCGTTCCCATTTCTTTTGCGTCTTCCACACGACTTTGTAAGGTAATAAATCGCCCGCTGCGATTTCAACCTCGCCCTTCACCAGCCTGACGTCGCCCAGCGTGCCGCCTTGCAGCTCGCTTTCATTAAAAGAAGCGCGGATAACCTCCGCGCCTGTTTTTTTACCTAAAACCTTGTACAGCGTTTCTTCCTTAACCATTACATCGATCCTCTCATCATGTTAATGAATTTTGTGTATGCTCCCAAGAAGGTCAGTTCGACCGTACCCGTGGGGCCGTTGCGTTGCTTGGCGATGATCACTTCCGCATGGTTTTTTTTCAGGGTTTCGGGGTTGTAGTATTCGTCGCGGTACAGAAAGGCGACCACGTCCGCGTCCTGCTCAATCGCGCCCGATTCGCGCAGGTCGCTTAACATGGGGCGGCGGTCCTTACGTGCCTCCACCGCACGGGAAAGCTGCGCCGCCACCACGACGGGTACGCTTAACTCCTTCGCCATCGCCTTTAGCGAACGCGAAATTTCGGAGATTTCCAATTGACGGGATTCGGGGCGCGCGCCCGCCGCGGACGACATGAGTTGCAAATAATCGACGATAACCAAGCCGAGTTTTTTTTCGGTTTTAAGGCGGCGGCATTTGGCGCGCATTTCCGTTATCGAAATCCCCGCGGTATCGTCTATGTACAGGGGTGCGGCGGAGAGTCTGGGTATCGCTTCCGATACCTTGTCCCAATCGTCGCCTTCCAATTGCCCCGTACGCAGGCGCTGCGAATCCACCATACCTTCCGCGCTTAACAAGCGGATGCCCAATTGCGCGGCGGACATTTCCAACGAAAAAATCGCCGTGGGTACGCCATCGCGCACCGCAGCGTTATGCGCGACACTTAACAGAAAAGCCGTCTTTCCCATCGAAGGACGCGACCCGACCAAGATCAAATCTGCGGGCTGCAGTCCCGCCAGCTTACGGTCGATATCCACAAACCCCGTAGGCACACCCGTTACCGCGCCTTGGGTTTGGTAGAGTTGCTCCAGTTTATCCAGCGTTTCCGCTATGACATAACTCATGGATGTGAAATCCCGGTTCGTATTACGCTGGGATATGTCGAAAATGCTTTTTTCCGCGTGTTCCAACAGCGCGTCAAGGCTTTCACGCGGGTCGTAACCCGATGCGAGTATTTGACCTGACGCTTTGATGAGCTGCCGCAGGATCGATTTATCCGCCACGATTTGCGCGTGCTGCCTGATATTGGCGGACGTATAGTACGTCCCCGCCAAGCGTACCACCATATCGCGCCCGCCGATTTGTTCAAGCAAGCCTTTTTCGGAGAGCTTGTCGCTTAAGGTCAGCACATCGACGGCGATACCCTTTGAAAACAATTCCACCATCGTTTCGAACAGCGATTGGTTGGCGGGGGAATAGAAGTCCGAGCCGTTCACCACTTCGCAGGACACGGAAATAGCCTCGCGGTCAAAGAGCATACTGGCGAGTACGGCTTGTTCAGCGTCCAAATCGTGCGGGGGGATTCGCGGGATATTAGTTTCGGGCATTTTATTCTCCCGTTACTTCGAAATGCAGGGGAACGGTCACTTCCGCGTGTAATTTGACCGTGGCGGTATATTCGCCGATGGATTTGACCGGTTGGGGGAGTACGATCTTCTTTTTATCCACCTCGATGTGTTTTTGGGATTGCAAGGCTTCGGCCAATTCTTTATTCGATACGGAACCGAACATCTTACCCTTGTCGCCGACCTTTACCTTTAGCGTGAGCTTGACGTCTTTAATCCTATCCGCTATGGCTTGCGCGGCGGCGACTTCGGTTTGGTGTTTGTTCGCGATGCGTTCCCGCTGTTTTTCAAGATTATTGAGATTGGCTTTGGTGGCTTCGACCGCCAGCTTCTTGGGGAGGAGAAAGTTAACCGCATGACCATCCGCGGCGTTGATGATTTGACCCTTCTTACCTACGCCCTTAACGTCCTCCAATAAGATAACCTTCATGGGATTCGCTCCTTTCGGATTAGGACGCGAGTATAACATATATTCCTTTCTTCAACACGTACAAAAAACGGGGTTGTCTAGCCTGTTCTGAAAATAATTTTTAATCCCATATTATTAAACCATTGTCTAATCTAACGATACTGTCAAATCTTCCGTTTTGAAGAATATCATCGCGTAAACTTGCACGCATATACAGAAATTCACCGGCAACATATACATAACCGACCGATTCAGAGAGGGGTTCGCCGCCGCCTTTTAATACCATTTCCCCTTGGCTGTTAAATTCAAATAAATCAGGATTAAAATTTCCTTCATTCATTTGTTTATACGTGACCCCAATCAAATTGCCGTCCCTGTCAAAAAATTCGTTCAACGCTTCATACAATGTCACAATATCGCCTGTTTCCACAGATAAACGATTGATAACGTGGTATGGTCCGTTTTCGTTTTCGCTGATACCCATATAATAAAGATAGCCGTCTGTGTAATTGAAGAAGTCGCCGCCCTTCAAAATTACGCCTTTGTTGCCGCCGTCCAAGTCCATGCGGCGAAATTCTCCTTCATTGTACGCCCAATAATATAAACCGCTGTCGTCAACAGACACATTTGCAACAAATGTATCATCAAGGATTGTTTCTTCTCCTGTTTCAATATTATATACGCCGAGCTGACCCGCACCAAGAAAAATCATACCCTTGTAATAATACATAAGTGACGCTTCCGAAAAAAGCAAAGTCATATTACTGCCATCAAGGTCTGCGCGGTATATATGAGAAGCGTTTGTTTCGTCGCGTTTATCAAAATAAATGCTGCTTTCCGCAACATACAGACTGCCGCAATATCCGTCAACAAGTTTTGTTTCTTCCGTGCCATCGGTACGGATTCTATAAATCGGATTAAACTCCGGATAATCAAGGAAATAAACCCAACCGTCAAGGACGTTTATATTATGCCCTACGCGGTCACTTATTTTTGATTTATCCGTACCGTCCGGCTTGGCTCTATACAGCTTCCAACCGTCACTTTGGCTTCGATAATAAATATATCCGTCGCCACCGTCACATAAAAGACCACCGGCGCTGATATTTCCGCCGGAAAATCCGAGTTGTTCTACCTGTTCAATCGGTGGTTTTGTGGTGTCCTCAACCGGATTAATAATGTCTTCAGCCGGATTATTTGTATCTTCAATTAAATTAATGGTGTCTTCGACCGGATTAATGGTACCTTCAACCGGATTTTTTCCACACCCAACAATCACAATGCAGAGTAACACAGCTAATAAAAATACAAAAAATCTCTTCATTTTAATAACGCTCCTAAGTTCCTAAGATACAACAAATATTTGAATATACATATTATTCTAAAACATGTCTCGACTTTCAATGTGTAATATTTGGAAATGCGGTATGGGGTGGAACGAACGCATCTTTGTCGGAATATGTCCGCAAGTTTTAATTGCCCATTATTTTCCAGTATGCTATATTTCCATAAAATAACAAATCAACGGAAAGTGAGGGAACATACTATGTCAAACAACGAAATATTGCATCTTTCGCTGGACGAGGTTAGGCCCAATCCTTATCAACCGCGGCGTTTTTTCGACCCGGCACGGTTGGAGGAACTGGCCGCATCCATACGCGCTTACGGGGTGCTGCAGCCCATCAGCGTACGTCAAATCGCGGACGGGTATGAACTGATAGCCGGTGAACGCCGCTTGCGCGCCTGCCGCCTTGCGGGGCACGCGATTATCCCCGCCATCGTGGTGGATATGGGCGAAATGGATTCCGCCGTGTTGGCGATGATCGAAAACCTTCAACGGCAGGACCTCCATTTCTTCGAGGAAGCGGAAGGGTTCGCCAACCTTATGGCCGATTACGGCTTCACGCAGGAAGCCCTCGCCGTACGCGTAGGCAAGACGCAATCCACCGTCGCCAACAAGATACGTATACTTAAACTTTCCGATAACATCCGCGAACGGATCGTGGAAAGCGGGCTGACCGAACGCCACGCACGGGCGTTATTAAAACTTAAAAACGAAGCCGACCAATCGGAAGCGCTCCAAAGAATCGTCAACCGTGAGCTTAACGTCCGCAAAACCGAGGACCTCATCGAGACGATGCTGGACGATAATGCCAAAACAGGGCGCAATACTATTTTCGTCCCTTTTATCCGTGACATCCGTATCCTGACGAATTCAATAAAAGAAAGCCTCGAAACGGTGCGCCACTCGGGTATCGATTCGAAGTTCGACATGGAGCAAACCGAAACGGGCTGTGAAATACGCATTACCTTGGATTACGAAAAAAAGGGCTTAAAACGAGCGATGGGGCAATAACCTACGCTATACCCAACACCGCTAAACGCTCCTTAAGAAATTCCGCCGCTAATTTGATATCCGCCTCGGGCGTGTCGCCGCATTCGCGTTCGATCGTAAGGAAGCCGTCAAACCCGATTTCATGCAGCGCCTTCAAGTATCCGTCCCATTTAACGCCGCCTTGCCCTAACGGAAGCTCCTGCCATTTCAACGGATTCGCCGAGACTTGGATACCGTCCTTCGCATGGGTATGCACGATGTAGTTACGCAAAGTGAATACGCCCGCTACGGGGTCGTCGTTTTTTACCATTACCAAGTTGGCGGGGTCGTAATTGACGCGTACGCCCAAAGCACCCAAGCTGTCAAGGAATTCCCCTAAAACGACGGCGGTTTCGGGCCCCGTTTCCACGGCGAAGTACGACCCGATGGAATCGGCGTACAACGCCAGCTCACGGCAGGCTTCGCGCATGATTTTTTTGGTTTCGTTTTCCTCGACGGGGACGGTCCCGATATGGGTGGTTACGATGTTGCATTCCAACCTTTTCGCCAAGTCGAGGATGCGTTTGGATTCCTCGATGAGGATGGGGTTGGTTTCACGGTTTTCAAAGCCGTGGCTTATGGCGTCGGGTGAGGAGATAAGGTCCCGCAAATGGCCGAAAACACCATACCGTGGGATTTAACCCTGTCCAGCCATTCCTTGACGGTGGCGTCGGTCATATTTTTCGGAGCGAGCTCCCCCGATACCGCGTAGGCTTGGATACCTTCGCAGCCCAATGACGCCGCACGTTTTACCGCTTCCTTTAAGTCAATCGCAAAACTTTCCAACATACAGCCGATTTTCATTAAGTGCCTCCCGCGTTTTTTTGCATACTAACACGCGAATACCCTATAAACAATAGATTTGTGTGATATACTCGTATATATAAATAAATGCACGAGAGGAAGAAAATTCGATGCAAAATGAAAAATTGATGATCCTTAAAATGTTGGAGGACGGAAAAATTACCGCAACGGAGGCTTCAAGGTTATTGCAATCGGTGGACGCGGGTATTTCCCCTTCCGCACCCCATCCCCTACCCCCGCCACCGCCGCGTATCCCGTCCGCTCCTTACGATTCACGCGATCGCGACCCGCGCCAGAACAGCCCTTCGGGTACCCGACCCGCTCCCCGTGCGGGGAGCACGCTCGACGATTTGGGCAAGCGGTTCGAAAGTTTCGCCAAGGATATGGAACCCAAGCTCCAAAAATTTACCGAAGTCGTGGCGGAAAAGATCACCGCCGGGGCGGATATGCTGTCCAAGGCGTTTACGGGTGACCCGCATCCCCCGTCACACAGCCACCACGGTACGTCGGGTGGCTACCATACGCATACCTCCCAACAAACCCATACATCAAGACCCGCGTCCGCCCCGCCGTCGGTAACCGCACCCGGCGGCATGACGGAAAGGAACATCGAGATAGGCGTTGCCCCGGGTTTTAACGAATTGGCCCTTTCGGGTATCAACGGCGATCTGCGTATCAAGGGTTATAACGGCGATAAGATAACGGCCCGCATTTCCTACAGGGCAAAGCGAGCCGGAGCGGAGATCGACCTGATGAAATTAGGCAACAAGTATCAACTAAAATATGAGCCGGAGGATTTCGAACGTGTGGTTATCGACGCTTACGTGCCTGAGCGTGCCTTCAGCGTAATCAAATTGGACGGCGTCAATACGCACATGGATATATCCTCCCTTTCGGCCAACGACTTGCGTGTGTCCAACGCCAACGGCAACCTGCGCCTTTCCGGTATATCGGCGACGAATATCACCGCAGAAAGCAGCGCGGGGCGGTTTATCGTCTCCAACATCGTCGCCGACTCCGCTTCGTTCGAAAACGTGACCGGTACCGTCGAAGCGGACGAACTCGACATCGCTAAGCTCGCCCTCACCAATTACAACGGGCCGCTGTCCCTGCTTATGTCCACCTTCGCGCGGCATTCCGATTATTTGTGGAGCATCGAGACCGGCAACGCCAAGCTCAACATAAACCTCCCCACCCTGCCCGACCTGGGTTACCACATCAAGGCGCACGCCGCCATGGGTGAGATTCGGCTCGGCTTGACGGGCTTACAATTCCTCATCAACGACCCCACGCTGGCGGAAGCGCGCTCCACCCATTTCGACCACGCACCCAAAAAGGTAAAGATGGCGGTGGAAACTTCAAACGCGCCGCTGGTAATCAATTAACAGCATAAAAAACCAAGGCACTCCGACGTATTTTACGGAGTGCCTTTTTTATTATATAAAACGTGCTACAGCATGATGCAGATTAACCCACCCGAGCCTTCGTTGATGATTTTTTGCAACGTTTCTTGGAATTTCATTTGCGCTGTCTCAGGCATTCTAAACAACTTGTTTTGCAAGCCATCCCGCACCATGTCGTGCATAGACTTGCCAAACATATTCAATTCCCAAATACGCGCAGGGTCCTCGCCCATCTCCTCGTTGATGTAAGCGATCAAATCCTTCGATTGCGTTTCCGAACCGACGAGTGGGGATATTTCGGTTTGACTATACATTATGAAATGCTCTGCCACATCACGCTTGGCGAAGGTTGCGATGGTGCATGGTATGGTGTTGCCCAACTTCATTTCGATTTGGATTTTCATTTCCGTTTTTTTGCTGCCTTGGAGAATTGTGACGGATTCCAACATCGCTTGTGCCACATGGAGTGTGGGGGATATTTCGTCTATATCTTCATGCGAAAGTGCAGGGGGCATATCTTCCGCCGATAAAGTGGCAAAAAAATCTTTAACTTTTGACTGTTTTGCGGCTGTTGTGCTGACGGTTTTCTTTTCTTCTTTAAGTCGGGCAATTTCCATGTTGCATTTTTCTGTTTCTGCTTTTAAACGATTGTTTTTTTCAAGATATTCAGTTTTGTCTATTTCATTTTCAGTATATAACTCTAACAACAAGTTTTGCTTGTTCTTTATTTTTTGAATCGCAGTTACTATTTTTGCGATTTCACTTGCATAATCAAACGCATCACGGCTGTCGGCTTTTTCGTACATGGCCAACAATTCGTCCACGCTTGCCGTATATATTTCCCTGTTGGATAACAAATCGTTGCCGATATGTTCCAATACAGCATCTAAGTCGCAGGTATATAAATGAGGGGTAGCACAAGCCACCCTACCCTTTGCAAGATACTCCTTGCAACACCAACTTTCCGCAGGAATTTTACGGTCTTTCCACACTTTGCGGTAATGATGAGTGCCGTGTTCTTCACAAACAATTTTACCGCTGTACGGCGTTTGAGGAACGGTGCCGCGCCCCTTGCTTGCAAATTTTGATGTACGTACAGCTAAAATGGTATTAGCCCGTTCCCACAAATCTTCGGACACAATAGCGGGGATTTCTTCCGATTTATATAGGATTCTGTCTTCAAGAGCAGTCTTGACCTTCTTCTGCTCACGGTAGTCGTTGCTCTCTGTAATATGGCCGTGGTAGTAACCTTTGTACTTTGGGTTGGATAAAATACCTTTTAAACAACCCGGGTTAATTTCGCTGCCCGATTGGTTGCGGTAACCTTTTTCATGTAAGACACGTGCCAGCGTTCGGAAACCATACTTGTCCTGTGCATACAATCCATACAAGTCACGAATAAACTTTGCTTCATTTTCATCAATAACAAGTTTTCCCTTAGATTTTTTATATCCGTACATATTATCCTGCCCAAGCACCTTTCCCGCTTTATGTGCTTGTTTCATTCCGAACTTTACACGTTCGGAAAGACGACGAAGCTCGTCCTGCGCCAAAGAAGCCATAATCGTAAGCCGCAGTTCCGAATCAGAATACAGCGTACATATATTATCCGCTTGGAAAAACACACCTACATTGCTTGCAAGTAACCGGCGTGTGTATTGAATGCTATCCAGCGTATCACGCGCAAAGCGGCTGATTTCCTTAGTTATTAATAAATCAAATTTGCTCAATTCGCCATCGGCAACCATACGTTTAAAATCGTCACGCTTTTTCACGCTTGCACCAGATAATCCTTCATCCACATAACCGCCTACAAAAGTCCAATTCACTGTTGACTTTATGAATTCATCAAAATATGCAATTTGATTATCCAAAGAGTTCAACTGCACATCAGAATCAGACGACACACGGGCATAATACGCCACACGAAGGGGCAAATCATATATGGACTTGCCTTGTCCGAGCAGTTTTCGCATTTTTATTAATTCCATAATTCACACCTACCTCCCGTCAAAATTGTAGCGCGCTTCGGCTACTTTGTCAGGTGCGAAGCAGGATATTTTTTTATGTATCTCATCCCGTGCAAATTCGTACATTGCTTTTGTAATCAGCTTTGCCGCATAGGCTTTTTCATTAGCGTACTGTTGCCAATGTGCAAAAACGAGGTCGTTTGTTTCGCACGAAGGTATGGTAATTTTAACCATAGTACCACCTCTGAATATGTTTATGCTTGGCTCATTTTTCATAGCACCAATGGTTTTGTCGCTTTTTAGTATGAATCATCTCCTTTGCTTAACGCCCGCTGTTACCAACGGTCACGCTTGCCCGTTTAGATTTTTTAGGCAATAAAAAACCACCTTTCATAGCGATTTTTCGCTGAGCGGTGGTTTTGTTGTTTCTTTGAATTTAAACTGCATACAGTGTTTGTGGGTGTCCTTGGTTTTTGTAAACGGTTGGCTCGCCTGCCAATCTTCCACAAATACATTCTAACACGGTAAAAACGAGAAAAATTATAATGTTTCGGGCAAAACTTAGAATATCTTAGGTAAAACTTAGAAAATTTGATTATAAAAATATATAATACAAATTATAAGTTTATAATCGTCTGTCTATGTTATATAAATATAAATTTTTGTTTACCATGTTTTCTATATCAATAAAAATCTTTACTTATTTAATTCATAAAGCAGATTCCCACGAATTTTTCCAAATACATCACTTGCGACCGAAACTAAATCTTCAAACGTAAATCCTTCCTCAAGTTCTACATGATGATGTACTTTTATATGCTCCACAATAACACGCCGAATCTCAATATTTATATTTCTTGTCGGTTCGTTAACTCCTCCCCAATCGTGGTACGGAGATAGATGGATAAATGCGCATCCAATATCATAAATCGGGGTTGCCCAATCCAAAAGCAACTGCCCCGTCAAGTATTGAACCATTGTACGGTCAGAAATTAAATCTTTTTCACCACGCCATCTCTGTCCTTTCATAAATTGTTGTAATAACTGTTTTTTTATTGGTTCACTTTGAACCTTGAAATAGCAAAGTCGAAACAACGAATCCAACTCCATGCGAATTATAGACCCAACGAGTGAATAGATGCGTTCATTTAGCAACCATTGAAGTGCTTTTTCATTTTCGTCAGAACGCTTCTTTATAGCTTCATAAAACGATTTTGTCATGTTCATATACCCTACTCCACCACCAAATAAAGATGAATCTTTTATTCCAACCAATTTCGCAACTTGTTTCCATTTCGCTTCATTGCTTTCTTTATATGTATCGTTCACAAGGCCCTATTTCACGCATTCTTATTTTAACAATTCCTTGATTCGTGCTTGAAATTCCACAAATCGTTCTTTTGGAATATATTTTTTTATTTCACCGAAATCCACATTATTTATTTTATTTACAATATCATCATGATTCTTGATAAACCGCTTTGACCAATCATCAAGCGTTAGTAGTGAGCTTCTCCCTTTTGTTGCGTGGCTAACACCCATAAAATGTTCGTTGAACGCAATATTGTGGTCGTAGCATGGCGCAAGGGATATAAATTCAAAGGTCTTTGCATCGTACAACACGCCTGTGTTCTCATCGTGCATATCGGGGTTGCCAATTAGATAATTAAAAATGTACATACGCTCGATTTGTTCGGTTATATCTTTTCTACCCATTTTTACAAATTCATTATAAATCTCGTCGTCGGTATCAAAATACCGTTTCAATTCTGCCGCATGAACAAGTGATACTTCATCATTAGTAAACAATTCGATATTCACAAAATCGCCATCCAGTTCACATTTTGCAACAGATATACCGATTTGCTTACCGAACAAGTACGCAGGGTATTCCAACACTGCATCTTCACGCAATTTCACAAGATTTTTACCTATTATAGCTTTGGTAAAAAAGCCTTTTGTGGTAAATAAAGAGGTATGCCCTTTGAGCAATTCAACGGGATTGTCCATTTTGCCTGTAAGAGCATAAAGGCTTAATTCACGGCTTTTATCACGCAATGAATTTAATTCACTCCATGTATGATTCGTGTCCGATGTTTTAATCCAAAAGTTGTCCGTAAACGAAATCCCCGAACTGTCTTTTATCATTTTATCACGGTCACGCCCGACTTTTCGCGCGATATACACCATATTCATATAGGTACGCTGTGCGTTGTCAATGCGGTTTGTTATCCATTCAAAGGCATCAACAGGACGGATGGGGTTAAGGTTCCTGAATGCAAAGGGCAGATATTTTGATTCATAAACCGTAACCGTATCTGCTTTTCTATCAAATAACACCACAGGCGTTTCTTCATACATTATGGTATATTTCGATACTTTTCCGTTGCCGTTATTTTCTACCATTGGCGTACTCTCCTTATTTTCATATCATCAACAATGCGCTTATACCCTATAATACATTTGACTTTTGCTTTTTGGCTTATTTGGGTTTGTCATTTTAACAAGACCAAGATTTAACATGGGCTTAATTACTGTAGAGCGAAAATGTTCATCGGATTTTATACCGCAAAAATCTTTCTGTTCCAATTTTCCGCGAAGATGCGGTCTTTTTCAATAATGATTCGTGCCATATATCCTCGGCTATATTCCCTATGAACAAGAACATTGCTCACAAGTTCACGCGCAATCCATGAACACACACTAACACGTTGATTATCCACAAGGAAGAATCGGTTTAAAATAATTTTTCATCATACAACCCGAAAACCCAGCGGGAAATGGTCGGGTGTAATATTTTTGAAGGATACCGCCAAATCCTGATCTTGCGCGGCAAAACTTAATTTTTTCCCATCCATGGATTGCATGGAATCGGCTTTACCACCCAACCCCTTAACGATTATTGTACTGTCCCCGGCGGGAACGTTGTCTAAAAAGACAAATAACGCTTTTTCTTTTTTCGTAAAATATATATCAACACCATTTTCTGTTTTTTCGTGTTGACGTTCATAGGGGCGCGTACCGTAGATTCCATCCCCGTGTGCGTCTAACCATTCCCCCAGGGCGAGCAATCGGCTTTCTTGCTCCTTTGGTATCGTTCCGTCCGCCTTCGGGCCAATGTTGATGAGCAGGTTCCCGTTTTTTGCTACCGTATCTAATAATAATGAAACCAATTTATGATGGGAAAGCAAATGTGTTTCGTTTTCCTGAGCGTTGTAGCCAAAGGAAAGTCCTATGCCCCGCGTATTTTCCCACTTATTTTTATAATCGCTTTCCCCGGCTTGATACTCCCTAAGGGTATAATCCTGCCACAGGCCGCTCCAGCGGTCGTTCACCAACCCCCCGGGGACGGCATTGTAATAATACGCAAACAGTTTTATCAAATCATCGCGGCCTTTTTCCGGCCATCCGATATCGTTCCATAATATATCCGGTTTAAACAGGTTTACCAATTCCATGAATTGGTTGTAAGCATAATCGGCGTAAGCGTAGGTACAATTTTCGTGAGCGTTTGTGTCATTGTCTTTGGTTATGGGCGAATAAGTGAAGCGCCAGTCAAGCAAACCGGAATAATAAACGCCAAAGCGGATACCTTCTTCACGCACGGCCGCTGCCAGTTCGCCCACGATATCGCGTTTGGGCCCTTGCCGCATGGTGGTGTAATCCGTAAAACGGCTGTTCCACAAACAAAGTCCGTCGTGGTGTTTGGTGACGGGGACGATGTATTTTGCCCCTATTTTTTTTAACAACGCGGCCCATGCCTTGGGGTCCCACTTTTCCGCTTTCCACATATCAAGAAAGCCTTCATACGGAAAGTCCGTGCCGTAGGTTTCCGCGTGGTGTTCATAAGTGGGACTGCCCTTAATCCGCAGTGAGTTCATGTACCATTCGGCATAGGGGTTGTTCTTCAGCCAATCAAAACCGGCCGGCGCGCCTCCCAGTTCGTAGTTGGGCGTGGCCCAAGCCGGGACGGAATACATCCCCCAATGAATAAAAATACCGAGTTTCGCGTCTTCAAACCACGCAGGCACAGTATGCTTTGAAATGGATTCCAACGTCGTTTTATAATACATATTCATCCTCCATCATCCCAACCATTTTACAATCGGTTGCCGTTATACGATATGTGCCTACTTCAAAGGCATTTAACGTTACTTGCTGTGTTACGTTAAGGGGTGAACATCGGATTACACATACGGCGGTTTTTTCCGCGTGGTTAAAAAGCCGCAATATATATCCGTTGCCGTCTTCCGCCATTTTCAATGCGGTAGCTTCAACGGATGGGTCTCCCGAAATTTCCATCGCGTTGGTAACGGGCGTTATGTCGCCCTTGGGAGAAAACGATAAGCAATACGGCGGTTGGTTTAACAAAACCGCGTCTGACAGGGTTTTATCCCGTAAACAATCCATAACATTACCCGTTATCCGAAAGCCGTATACCCGTTCGCCTTGGTCGATATAAGGCGAAAAACGGTCTTGCGGCATGGTTTCCCTTCCCTCCATTTGCAGCGCCGTGTATGCGGGGGAACGCAGCAAAGTCAGGTATAATATGCCGTTCATCCAAGAAGAGCCATATATGCCGCTGTTTGCGACGGAAAACCCTTTTTCGCTGTTTTCAACCGATATATACCTTTGGGAAACGTTTTCACGGCCGTTGTCGGGCATAACCTCCCGCCCGAAAGCGACTTCCCCGCTGCACACAGCATTGCTGAAAACCGTTGGGAGTTTAAGTTTTAACATTTTTTTCTTTTCCGCGTTTTGCAAACGTACCTCCACATCAAAGGTTGTACCTTCCTTCGGCAGCAGGTACCGCATCACGGCAAATGAATGGTTGCAACCGAAAACGGATTCTACAACGGTTCGAACGTCACCGTCCTCGATAACCCGCACGGAGGGAATGTATTCATTATCAATTCCCGAAAAAGCGGAGCCATTTTCGGGCGATAACAACGTAAAGACACCGACTTGTTTACGCGTTTCAATCGAGCTCATGCCCCAAGGGTCCTCCGTATCCGTAAACACGCCGATTTCAAAGGCGTTTTCCTTCCATAATGAACTTCCGTCAACAACAAACCGATCGACCCAACCCGTTTGTGCGTTTATCGCCAATTCCATCCACCCGTTATTAAAAATAAGGAAACCGTCCGTTTCTTTTAGTTTTACTTTTGGTTTTTCGGGCAGCGTTTCCAATTTGCATGAAAAGAAACCTACGGAGGCGGGGGAAAGGGAAGCGCGAAAAATTACCCGCTTGCGCCATTGGAAGGGAGCATGGCTTGATTCCTTTTCTATTTGGGTAGGAAGGGCGCGGCCGTTATGGTACACCGTTGCGTTTACAAAAACCGGGTCAAGGTTAAAATCCGGCAAATTAAATTCGCAGCTTATTATACCTTCAACCGTACGGGGATGTGGGTTGTATACGATTATGGGAATTTCGTTCTTCGCTACAGGGGGTAAACATTCCGCCAGTTTATAAAAAGCCCGCGTACGTACGCGGGATAAAATTTCCAACCCGTGATACATCCCCCGAATCGCACTTTCCTCTACAGCCTCTATTGAAGTACCCGGCAAGGTATCATGAAATTGCGCGGTCATCATATCAACCAAAACGTCATCCAGTTCTTGTTTCGGGTAATCCATTCCCAACAAATGGGCATGGACGCACATCTTTTCCGTCATAAAGAAATTATTTTCCAAGCGGCGATACAATTGCTTTATTTTGATTTGGCTGGTGTAGCATCCCGGAAAACGCGGATTCAAATCGCCCCGATGTTCGGGCAAGCCCCCTTTTTCTTTTAATTCCTTGAAATATTGTTCCAACGTGGAATGGACGATAACGTCTCCTTTGGCGGCGGCTTCCGCCATCAGGGTTTTTATGTTTTCCAAATCAATGCGAGATGGTCCGCCCCCATGGTTGCCTACCCCCCATAAACATATGCCCAAGCCGTTGTCCGGCGTATCGTTCCAAACCTCGTTTATTTTACGGGTTGCGTTACCCAACTGCGAATTGTATCCGTTTAACACACGCCGTGCCATGATTTTACTGCCGTCATAACCTACCCAAATAAATGCCTCCGCAGGAAGCGGGCAAGCCGCCGGGTCATCGGGACGCCAGCATATATAACTATCGTAACCGGATTTTGACAGGATTTGCACCAACCCGCGGGAATGGCCGAATGAATCGAAGTTCATGGCTGTGGTAGGGATAACGCCGAAATGTTCTTTAAAATATTTCCTGCCGAACAATGCCTGCCGTATAAACGCTTCACCGCAAGGCATGTTGCAATCGGGTTGGTTAAACCAACCACCCATGATATGCCACCTCCCTTCAGCCACCAACCGCTGGATTTTACAAAACAGCGTCGGCTCGTATTCGGAAACCCACCGATACAACTGCGCTTCGTTGTGACAGAAGACATAGCCTTCATATTCCTCGCAAAAAATCGCCGCTTGCCGGTAAGTGGAAATCGCTTCGGCAGCCCCTTCCTCCCATTCCCATTGCCAAACCGGGTCGATATGGGCATTCGAAATTAAATGAATTTTTTTATTCATCGTAATCCCCCGTCATTATTTTGTAATGCAATTGTAATATGATACAATTAAACAGGCAAGTAATACCAATTATGAAGGGGAAAAAACAGTGACGAATCGGGAGCACTTTAAAACAATATTGGAACGACGGAGCGACCGTTGCGGTTTTTGGCACGGAATGCCCCACGAAGAAAGCAAAACGGCCCTATATTCCTATTTTAACGTTAAGAATAACGAAGAATTGGGTCAAAAATTGAACGATACCTTTGATTGGATATGCGTTGATTTATATAAAGATGCCTTTGACCTAAGCCAAGGCAGCGCTTTCATACATTGCGAGGATGCCAAAGAAGTCGAACGCTTCCCTTGGCCGGACATTAAATATTGTTGTTTCGACGGCGCGGAGAAGGCCGTAAATGCGTCCCTTGCCCGCGGGAAAGCAATACTTTCCGGTTCATGGGGACATTTTTTTCATATCTTAGCGGGTTACTTCGGTATGGAGAATTATTTTATTAAAATGCATACCGACCCTGATGTGGTGTTGGCAGTTACGGAACATGTGGCAAACTTTTTCTTGCAAGTAAATGAACGATGGTTCGATATAATAGGCGACCGTATGGATGCTCTCTTTTTTGGAAACGACTTCGGCAGCCAATTGGATTTATTAATATCTCCTCAAATGTTTGATAAGTTCGTAATGCCGTACTTTCGGCGGTTTACCCAACAAGCAAAAAACCGCGGGTACAAAGTGGTTTTGCATTCATGCGGCGCAATCGACAAAGTAATCCCCCGTTTGATTGATGCCGGGGTTGACGCTTTGCACCCCATCCAAGCCAAAGCACGCGGTATGGACGCCGAAAGCCTTGCAAAAAAATACAACGGGAAAATCGTTTTTATCGGCGGCGTTGACACGCAGGAATTGCTACCTTTCAAGTCACCCCTCGAAGTACGTGAGGAGGTGAAGCGGATAAAGGATTTATTCGGCCCCAATTTTATCGTTTCACCCAGCCATGAGGCGCTGTTACCCAATGTACCGCCGGAAAATATTGAGGCTATGGCGGATGAGGCGTTTAAATAAACTACACTACCCTAACCGTCACGATTTCATAGGGGGACAACGTTAATGTTATTTTCTTTCCGTCATATTCGACGGGTTTTATTGGGGACTCCATCATGTCGGTAATCTCCGCGCGGCTGCCGGAAATATCGGTAGTTATATCTGTTGTCACGCTTCCGCCGTATGCGTCATAAGCACGCAAAATACATCCTTCACCGTCTTCGGCTTCCTTAACGGCTTCAATAATAATGCCGTCCTTTTCGGTTTCAAACCACGAATGGGCGAACTTGCCGTTCTGCGATTCTTCCGATAACGGAATGGCCGCCAAAGGTGCGTTCACACCATACCCGGCTTCCATGACTTTACCCTCGCGCCAATCCCCGCCGTGGGGATATAGGCTGTAACGGAAGTTATGGCTCCCCCTGTCGCTGACGGGATCGGGATAAACGGGTGCTTTCAAAAGGGTTAAGCGTATCACATTGTCGCGGACATCGCAGCCGTATTTACAATCGTTAAGCAAAGCAACGCCAAAGCCAAACTCCGAAAGGTCGGCCCATTTGTGGGCGCATACCTCAAATTTTGCCCTGTCCCAAGAAGTGGAACGGTGGGTGGAACGGGAAATTGTGCCGAAGGGGATATCATACGTAGCATTACGCGCCCGTACGGAAACCGGGAAGGATACCTTCAACAATTTTTCACATTCACGCCATTCCACTTGGGTGTCAAAATCTATTCGATGGATATCGTTGTAAAAAATGATATGCTGTGTGATTTCGGAGTCCAGCACGCTTTGGCGGCATTTGACAACGGTGCGTGATGCGTTTTGCTCCACCGTTTCCAAGCTGATGAGCTTACAAGCGTGGGTGTATTCGTAATCCTCGTAGGAGCTGATGATATCCCAAGCGGAATATTTACCGGGCCTGTCCTCAAATATTTGGAAGCGGTTGGCTGCGCCCCCGGTTATGATTTCACGGCCATACACTTTATCGTAAAGGGATGAAATATTTCCGTTTACGTCAAATTGAACACGGAAATGGTTGGTTTCTATAAAGGGAAGCGAATTTGAAGCGGCACTGGCAGTTTCCGGAACAGTTTGATTCATAACGGCTTCTGTTTCGATGGGTTTTATTTCATATACTTTATAACCCATCGGCGGCACATCCACGGCGGCGAAGCACACCTTCGTCACCCCGTTTTCCACGGAACATACGGTGTGCAATATTTCACCGTCCTTTTTATCCACTGCGGATACATGGGAATGGGGCGTCGGAAGCGTCACTTCCACCCAATCCGTTCTGGCGAAGGAAAGGGTATTAAAAACCGCGAACAAATCCTTGCCGCCGGGAAGTGACTGGACGATAACGGACAAGCATTCCGTTTTAACACCATTGATAATTGCAAACATTTCATCGTAAAGCGCAATGGCATCACCCGCCGCTTCCGTGACATGGGATCCGGGGAGGATATCGTGGAATTGGTTTACCATCAGGTTTTTCCAAGCAAGGTCAAGCCGTTCTTTCATTGACGCGCCGCCCAAGGATTTTGCCACGACAGAATAAAATTCGGCATCCCGCAAACCAAATTCTCCTTGGCGGTTGGCTTTTTTTATTTGCCCTTTGGTTGTATAGGTGCCGCGGTGGGTTTCCAAATACAATTCATCCTGCCATACGGGCAAACCTTGTGATTTTGTTTCCAGCCTTTCAAAGAAGCGCGTCAGCGTGTCGAACTCCAATTCGGGTAAACCGGGCAAACCGCGAAGGCGGGTCATTCTGGCAACCATGTCACGGGTCGCGCCGCCGCCGCCATCGGCTAAGCCAAATTGGTAAAAGCCTTCGCCCGTGAGGGTGCGTTGTTTATTTTTATCCCATGCCTCCCATATTTTTTTAGGCTCGGCGGAAGAAACGAAATGGGTACCGGGGAAATAAGTAAGTACACGGGAGCCATCCGGCCCTTCCCACCAAAATTGGCTGTAAGGGAATTCGTTGGTGTCGTTCCAAATGGATAATTTAATCGTGGACATATATTTAACGCCCGATTTAACCAAAAGCTGCGGAATCGTCCACATACACCCAAATACATCGGGTACCCAGCAGATTTGCGGGTCAATACCGAATTCTTGTTGATAGTATTTCTTACCCCACATGATTTGACGGATAACCGATTCCCCCGAAATCAAATTGCAATCGGGCTCTACATAAAACGCGCCTACCGGTTCCCAAGAGCCTTCTTTGATCTTCTTCTTCACCGCGTCATAAGCCACAGGAAATTGTATCCGCAAATCTTCGTATAATTTTCCCTGGCTTTGGGAAAAAATAAACTCCGGAAATTCATCTATGTTGCGTACCATATTCATGGCGGTGCGCGGGTTTTTACGGACATACTCCTTGTAAGGCCACAAATATACCAAGTCAAGGTGGGATTGGCCGATAAGGGCGAGTTTGCCCGGTCGTTTAAATTCGGTGTTTGTGTAAATTTTTTCCTTGATATAGGCCACCGCCGCCGGAACACCGGACTTGAAGCCTTCAAAATCCTTCGCGGCATAATTAACCAATTTTAGCGCGGCTTGTAAATTATCCAAAATAAAAGATTTGTATTCTTCGTCTTCGGAAGCGTTTGCCACGTCATAAAGAGCCCAACAGTAATAATACAAATCCTCGATGGTCTTATCGATTTGGATGATTTCCGCTTTTTGGAAAACATGATGCACCCGAATGTCTTGACGGAAGGCGTCATAAGGGGCGTTCCTGACGGAAACCTCCAATGCGATGTCCAATTGTTCGCCGGGTTTAAAATATCTGTCCAAATTAGCGATTTTCCTGTCAAAGTCTACGCCTTGGTGGGGTGTGCCGTTTATACACAGCAAGCCTTCGCCACCGAAGTCCAGTTCGATAAACACCTGCGCTTCCTCCAGGGGTTCCGGCATAAACGCGGTGCTTTTAAACATACCTGTCATTTCCGGCCCGCCCCACAATACGCCGGGGGCGATATCCTCCCAATCATGCAGGTACGTGTAATTCCCATGGCTGTGATATTCGCATAACCTGAACTGCCAACCGTTTATGGTTGTACGTTGCCGTAACATCTTTTCTTCCAAAACGTCTATATAATATTTTAATTCATCCGCTTTGGAGTATGCTTTGCGGGGGTTGGGGTCCAATCGGTATAAAATTTGCAATGAATCTTCTCTCATGACGGTCTCCTTTTATATGGGATTGCTTACAACGTTACACACAACCGTACGCCGTTGGGGAAGTCCCTGTTTTCGGAAGTTTCCGGTGGCACTTCCGAATTTTCTACCACTTTAATCATCGCTTCGTCTGACAGGGCCATTACCTGATGCCACACCCCTTCATTAAGACAAACGGGTTTATCCAATAAAAATATTTGATAATCGTCGGGATTTTCCGGGGCGGCGACAATTAAAATCGAAGTGCCGGACAGGGGTTCATGGGTTTCCTTCGAATAAAGATGCCGCTCAAGATAGGGTGCGACACCTTTTTTCAAGGCTAAAATCCCCACGGCCCATCCCGTGGCGGCTGCCGATACCACTACTGCAAAATCCCTGCCGGTAGGAATGGGGAAGTCATGTTCCAACAGTACGCCAAAAGGCGCAAAGGCATCACGACTGAGTGTTTGAAGCAGGAAATCCTTCATACTTTCCCTCCTAATTATTACAAACGTGTAATATGCAACTACATTTGTGCATAATGGAATAATAGATTGACTTTTTTCACGACTTATTTGTATAATATAACAATTCATGTTCGAGAGCAATGACTTTTTTTGTATATAAAGGCAGGGTTGTGTATATGAAAGAAGGAAGAATATATACAAAGTTACTGCGTGCAGTCGCGTTTTTATTGTGTTCTATTTTATTGGCTTCCTACATAACTGTGCCGTCTAATGCCGCCGAAGAGGATTCCGGCTATTTTACCGTACCCGAATTTGATATTTTGGCTCCGCCGCCCGGGGTTATGGGTTTTGAATCGGGTGGTTTTTATGATTATTTTTTCCGTCATCAAGATAAACCCATGGGAAACGAACGCATTGAATTATTCGCACCGGAAGATATGCTGGTAGAAGGCAGATACGGCACGGTAATCGATACCTATCTGGAATGGGAAATTGAGGTAGCCGAAAGCGGACGGTTTCATATTCTGATCAATTACTTCCCGTTGCCGGGTACGGGGCGGGACATTGAAATGCGCCTGTACCACAACGGTGAAATATCTTATAACGAGCTTCGCGTGTTCCAATTACCGCGCATATGGGTGGATGAACGCAACGAAAGCGGTACGTTCGTCACCGACAGTATCGGCAATGATATACGCCCGCCGCAAATTGAGCGGCCCCGATGGGTAGAACGCTGGGTGTCTGACAGCATGGGGTTGTTCGCTGACCCGTTTTTCTTATATTTGGAAGCGGGGAAACATACCATCCGCATCGTGTCGGTGCGTGAACAAGCCGTAGTCCATTCCGTTGTGCTTGCCGCAAAGCCGGCGCCGCCAACCCACGCGCAATACATGCGGGACAACGGCGACGCTTCATTTATAAACGGGAAAAGTATCATGTTCCTCGCCCAGGACGCATACGAAAAAAATTCGTCGCAACTTGCACCCACATCCGATACCTCCGACGCGGGCACAACCCCGCAAAGTCCGCGTAATATACGGTTAAATACCATCGGCCGCTTTACCTGGTGGCAAAACGGGCAATCCATATCATGGCAGGTACCCGATGATGTGGAGGACGGGTTCTATCAACTTGCCTTCCGCTTCCGTCAGGAACTGGGCGACAACAGTTCATTTTCCTATCGTAACCTGTATGTTAACAGTAAAATCCCGTTTGAGGAAGCGCGTAACATCGCCTTCCCTTTTACGACGCGATGGCAGGTAATCCATTTGGCCGGGGGCCTTCCGATTCGCTTACAGGCCGGGGATATCATCACGCTGGAAGCCACTACGGGCGAGGCGCAACATCTGTTATTGCAAACACACCGCACCGTGCGTTCCCTTTCGGCGATGTACAGGCAAATTATCCGTGTGACCACACCCAACCCGGATCGCTTCCGGGATTATAACATCCAGCGTGAAATCCCGACGCTTGTGGATGACATGCGTTTATTGCAACAGGAGGTACACGGCATTGCGGAAGAACTTATACGGATAAACCATGGGCAAACCAGTTCCCAATCCGTAAATTTGGATTTGCTGGCGGATATGCTGGGGCGTTTTGCGGCTTCGCCGCATATCCTGCCTGAAAATTTGCAAAGTTTCAAAACGCGTTTGGACAGTATGGCATCGTTAATATTTTGGTTTAACGCACAGCCGTTGGAATTGGATGTCGGGTTCATTTTATCCGCCGATATGCCTTTACCGCCCGCTCGCCCCGGTTTTTTTACGCGTATTTGGTTCGGTATATTACGGTTGTATTATTCCTTCCGAATGGATTACCGTGACATTACCTTTATCGATGATGAACGGGAGAGCGATGCCGCATTACGTGTATGGGTTTCCACGGGCCGAGACCAGGCGCAGATTATCAACCGTTTGATAACCGACGATTTCACCGCGCTTACGGGTATACCCGTCATCGTGCAGCAGGTGCTTGCGGGTGAACCGATTTTGCAATCTATCATGTCCGGACGCGCACCGGATGTTGTGCTGATGCAGGGCCCGCAGCAAATCATAAACTTAGCCATACGCGGCGCGGTGATGGACTTGAACCGTTTGGGACTAAACGATGAAATCCGCGATCGGTTCTTCCCGTCGTCGTGGACGGAGTTTTCCTATCGCGGACGGGTTTACGCCATTCCCGAAACAAAGGGCTTTAACATGATGTTTTACCGGCGCGACATACTCACCGACATGGGGCTTGAACCACCGCAAACATGGGATGAATTCTACCGTTTGCTGAAAATATTGCAGGGTTATAACCTTTCGGTGGGAATGCCCGAAATGGATGCGGGCCAACCGGGTATATCGGCGGGTATCGGATACTTCCATACATTTTTATTCCAACGCGGCGGGTCAATATTCAACGAAGACTTAACGCGCACGATGTTTGATACACCCGTCGCCATGGAAGCCTTTGAGGAATGGGTGGATTTGTATCGCCTTTTCGGCATTGAACAGGATATAAATTTCTTCAACCGTATGCGCTCGGGCGAAACGCCGTTGGGCATTACGGGAATCACCGCATACAACATGTTGGCCGGCGCCGCGCCGGAACTTGCGGGGCTTTGGGATTTTGCCCCCATACCCGGCATATTGCGTGAAGACGGCGTAATAGACCGCTCCACTTCGGTAGGCGGTACGGGTGCGATTATTCTAAGCCTTGCGGAAGAACGCGGATTGGCGGATGAAGCCTTCCAATTTATTACGTGGTGGACATCAGCGGAGATACAATCCGCTTACGGATTGGAAATAGAATCCATGTACGGTGTAGTCGGGCGGTATTACCCGGCTAACATCGAAGCCTTTCGCCGCATCGGCTGGACGGCGGCGGAAGAGGAAACCATCATGGCCCAATGGGAATGGACGCAGGGTATACCCCTTGTACCCGCTACCTATATCATCGCGCGTAACTTGACCTCTGCGCTGCGCTTGTCGGTGGATGATACCTATTCGCCGCGCCGTGCATTAAATATCTTTAACCGAGACATCAACTTTGAAATTGAACGGCGGCGCATAGAGTTTGACCGGATTAATTAAATAAACGAGGTTGACTATGTTTGAATCATCGGCCAAAACAAAACGCAAACCCATGAGCGCAGCGCGAAAACGGGAAATCTTTAAGAATTGGGTTCCCATGTATGTGATGTTGTTGCCGTTTCTTATCCTGTATTTTTTATTTATGTTTTTGCCCATCATGGGGGGCGCGGTACTCAGTCTAACGGATTTTAACGGTTTGCAATTCCCTGCTTTTGTGGGTACGGGAAATTTTTCGCGCCTGTTTTTGCGCGACCCCGTGTTTTTGATTGCGTTACGTAATACGTTATTTTTGGCATTAATAACCGGGCCTTCGGGTGTAATCATCAGCTTTCTTGTCGCGTGGCTGATACGGGAACTGCACCGCCCGCTGCGCCTTGTTTTTGCAACATTAATGTACCTACCCGCTTTAACAGGTGCGGCCACCTTCGCCACAGTCATGCGTTTTATATTCGCCGCCGACAGCCACGGGTTAATCAATTCATTTTTAATGCGTACGAATATATTAATCGATCCCATCAACTGGGTGGGTGACGCGAACTGGACGATGACCACGGTGGTGATTGTAAGCCTTTGGACTTCGTTCGGTATCGGCTTTCTTGCATTTATGGCGGGGTTGGCGAAACTGGATAAAGCCTATTACGAAGCGGCGGCCATCGACGGTATGCGCAACCGTATGCAGGAATTGTATTACGTAACCCTGCCGCAAATGGGGCCGCAGCTCTTGTTCGGTGCGGTTATGTCTATTGCGGGGGCTTTTACCGTGGGCTTGATAAGCGAACAAATGACGGGTAACCCCAGCGTAGCGTATTCAACGCATACATTGATGCTCCATATGCAGGAGGTAGGCACGCAACGCTTTGAAATGGGTTACGCAGCAGCGGTTTCGATTGTCATGTTTGTTATGATGCAGATTACATGGAGTTTAATCAAGCGTATGCTCAAGCGGTTTAACGCCGGTAATTAACCGTTACGAGGGGATAGTGTCAAATGGTGAATCCGTTTAAATTAATCGGAAGATATCGTCGCATAAAACGCGAAGTTCGCTTCTCCCGCTCGACAGGCGGGACGATTGGCATTATCATTTTTCTTTTGTTTTTGGGGACGCTTATGTTCGTACCGTTTTATTTGATGATTGTCAATTCGTTGAAACCCATTGACGAATTTTTTTATTGGCCGCCTCGTTTATATGTCATTAACCCCACGACAAACAGTTTCCGCGTGGTTTTTCGTATTTTAGATACATGGATGGTGCCCTTTTCACGTTTTATCTTTAATTCGGTGTTCGTAACCACGATGGGGATGGTACTGGGGATTTGTATCGCAGCCCTGGCGGCGTACCCGTTGGCAAAGGCGAAAGTCCCCGGTATGAAATTCATCACCGCCGTTGTGGTGGGGACGTTATTGTTTTCCAATTCCTCTACGGATTTTGTACGGTTTATCATCATGTCGCAGTTCGGCATGATAGACACGTACTGGGCATTAATTATACCGACTTTGTCCGGCGTGGTTCTGGTATTCCTGCTGCGCCAATTTATCGAAGCCACCATACCCGATGAAATACTGGAAGCGGCGCGTATAGACGGCGGCAGCGAATTTGCGATTTTATTTCAGATTGTCATACCCATGATAAAACCGGCGGTAATGACCGCCGTTGTCGTAACCTTTCCGGTATTGTGGAGTACCCACGGTTCCGGTGTGTATTCGGAAAACCTGCGTACCTTACCGTCGGTACTGGCGCAGATAGGTTTGGGCGGCACCGCGATGCAAGGACCCGCCGCCGCCGTAGGGGTTATCATCATGGTACCCAGCCTATTTATTTTCCTATATTCGCAACGCTCGTTGATGCAAACCATGTCTTATTCGGGTATTAAGTAGGAAGGGAGGCACGCATGGAAATCATTAAAAAGGCATTGTTTGTTTTTATTGCATTATTAATGCTCATGTCTCCCGCAACAGTGTTGGCTTCCCACTTTGCGCCGTACCATGTGTACGGTTACAACAGCCGCGGTACGCCTACGCCCGTACCCGTTGGGTATGTGCCCCACCGTGTGTTTAACGCACACGCCTTAGGTTTAGACCGTGACTTTGAAGGCTTGACTGATATTTTTTATGACCAACGCGGGCAAATATATATTTTAGACGGTTTGGGATCGCGGATTATCGTGACGGATACGGATCTTAATTTAATCCGCGCCATTGATTATTTTACGGCAACGGACGGCAGCACCGTTACTTTTGCGTCGGCGCAAGGGATATTCGTTGACACGGACGGCACCATTTATATCGCCGATACGCAAAGCCGCCGTTTAATTATCGGCAACCCCGACGGAACGTTGCGGCAGATAATCACCCGCCCTGACCACGCGTTGCAGGATACCAACATGCCCTTTGACGTAAACGCCGTGTTGGTGGATTGGGACGGTATCATCTATGCGGTGGCAAGCAGTATCAATTTAGGGATTTTCAGATTTAATCCGCAGGGTGAGTTTTTACATTTTTGGGGCCCGAACGAAGTACCCGACTGGGGTATCGCCATCGTTAATTATATCCGCCGCAGGTTCTTCCTTACCGAAACGCAAATTCAATTCCTTTCGGACGTAACGCCGGTCAGCGTGCGCAATTTTACGATGGACGCCAACGGTTTTGTTTATACGGTTTCGCCGTTCCGTTCCTATTCATTTTTTGATAATACCGTCCGCAGGCTAAACTTCCTTGGGGAAAACGTATTGCATGACCAATCCCATTTCGGTGATTATTTCTTTTATGACTACCACCCCGATATGCGGCCTGATTTTATTGATGTGGCGATCGACGACGCGGGTTTTGTCAACTTGGTGGCCCGTAATAACGGCCGTGTATACCAATTTACGCCGGATGGATATTTGATCACGGTATTCGGCACAATCGGCGACCAACGGGGTACCTTTGATACGCCGTCGGCCATTGTTACCGTAGGCGACCGCGTTTACGTTACCGACGAACGGAAAAATCTCATTTATGAATTTATCCCTACCGATTATATTTTATTGTACCGAGAAGCGATGGTGATGCTGGACCGCTTTGAACTGGAAGCGTCCCGGGAGTTATGGAACGAAATATTAGCCAGAAACTCAAACAGCACCGCCGCGTATTGGGCCTTGGGACAAATCGCCGATATGCAGGGCGATTACAGGCTTGCGATGGACCACTTCCTCTCCATCGGGTCAATCTATAATTATTCACTTGCGTTCAGCGAATACCGCCAGATATTTATGGAGGAAAATTGGCTTTTGGTCATGCTGGTGTTCGTACTGTTGGTTGTCATGTTGTTTGTTATCGGCTATGTATGGGGCAAGTTATCGGCCCCGCAGGAGGGCAGCCCGTATACCCGTATGGAATCGAAATACTTGTTCCCTTTATACGTGCTGACGCATCCCACCGATGGTTTTTCCCAATTTAAATACCGAAAACACCAATCCTATATTTGGGTAGCGGCGATCGTATTCGCTTGGTTTGTCGCGCAAACGATGTACTTTTTCTTCCTGGGCCCCGCGTTTAATTTTAACGTTACCGCGGAATATTACAGCTTGGTGATTACCCTATTGCGTACCGTGGGTTTATTTACCATGTTTGTCGTCGCCAATTGGTGCATATGCTCGCTTCTGGACGGGGAAGGAACCTTTTCGGAAATCGTGACCACGACGGCTTATGCCCTTATACCCTATGTGGCTTCTATTTTCATTAATATTGCGATTTCGCAGGTTTTGACGATAGACGAATGGATATTTATGAATATGGTAACGATTATCGGGTTTGTATGGTCCGGGATATTGTTATTTTGCGGTATTTACGCCATACACGATTATTCGTTTCCAAAAACGTTTCTATCCATCATTTTATCTGTGCTGGGTATGATTATCATGCTTTTCATCGGTATTCTTTTCGTAGGGTTGTTGCAGCAGGTATGGAGCTTCGGCATTTCCGTTTACCGGGAATCGTTGACGCGATTTTAAGGGGGTGAGCGTATGAAGCGGTTTTGTGTTTTGATTTTGATGCTGTTGTTGCTGACGGGTTGCGCTCATGCGGCTTATGTTCCTGCGCAAAGGTCGGCAACATTGCCGCCTACCCGTACGGATATACCCGATTTTTCTGAGGGTCCGGCATTCCCCGTGCAGTACGGCGTGACGGACAGTACCAACCCTGCCATGCTGGTCAATTATGTTGAAGTGACCCGCACACCCTGGCTGGTCATGTATGCGGATATGACGATGGGAGCGTTTGCGATTAAAAATATAGAAACCGATTATATTTGGTATTCCGTACCGCCGGATATATTGCTTGATGAAACCACACGCGGGGCTGCCAGGCTAAACTTGCAATCCCAAATGATTATCAACTTTATTTTCCGTCAGGATGCCAACACCACGGTTGTGCCGCGCACATCCAATTCGCAATCGGGCGTGGTAAACCAGCACAACGTTACGGTGAACTTAATAGAAAACGGTATACGAGTGGAATTTTTCTTCGAATTGACGGGTTTCAGGATTCCCGTCGAATACCGCATTATCGACGATTTTTTTGAAGCGATGATAGATGTGGCGAATATTGACGAAGGGGAGCTGTGCTACCTGCTCGGTATTAACCTGCTGCCTTCCTTCGGCGCGGGTAATTTGGAAGATGAAGGATATTTATTTATCCCTGACGGCAGCGGCGTATTGGTCCCGTTTAATATGAATTTCCAAATGACTTCACCCTATGAAGAAATGGTTTATGGCCGTGATTACGCTGTGGTGGACGATGAAATGCCCCCGCGCAGGCAAAATATCCACATGCCCGTATTTGGTACGTTGCGCGATAATCAAGCGTTGATGGGTGTCATTACCGAGGGCGACGGCGCGGCTTCCATTCTGTTGGTAAACGGGAATGCGTCTATGGGGTACAACGCGGTAAGTACCCGCATGATTTTTCGCCATTCGGGGCGTGTGCAATCGTTGTTTATGGAAATAAACGGCAACTTCCCCACCATTACGCAGGTTTCCCACGCACCTAACCATATGGAACGGTATACCGTGCGTTATTATTTCTTATCGGGGGATGAAGCCGATTATGTGGGTATGGCCCACCGTTACCGCGGCTTTTTAATAAACGAGCGGGGACTTGTCCGCAATCCGCAAAGCCCTGCTTTGGCGTTGGAACTTTACGGAAGCATTGATATCGTGGCAAACCGTTTGGGGTTTATGTATAACCGCGACGTACCCCTCACCACATACCGGCAAGCCGTTGATATCGTGGAAATGCTGCGGGCGTTGGGTATTCATCATATAACGTTACGTTATGTGGGCTGGGATACGGAAGGCACGTTAAACCGCCGTTTACCCAACCGCGCAAACCCAACGCGTATATTAGGCGGACGGCGCGATTTTAACGATATGCTTACGTTTTTCCAAAACGAAGGGATTGCCTATTATTTTGAAACCGACCCCATACGTTTCAGAAGCGGAGGGGGGAGGGTACAATTCCGCCGTGATGCGGCGCGTTCCCCGCACAGGATACCCGCGCAAATCCACGGATATGATTTGGTTACGCATACGCCGCGTTTATGGTTGGAACCCTACCGTTTGGTCAGTCCCACCGTGCTAACCACAACCGCAACACGTTTTGCCGACAATTTTAACCGTTTGGGGGCGACGGGAATTTCACCGGGTATATTCGGAGAAATGTTATATTCGGATTATTCGGAAAGCGGAGGGGTTTTCCGTTCCCATACAACGGATATATATGAAGGAATCCTCTCCCATTATCGTGACTTAGGGCTTCGCATCGCTACTTCCGGTGCCAATGTATATACCGTACCATTTGCTGAGCGGATATTTGGCGCACCTGTATATTCCAGCGCTTTTGATATTTTTGGCTTGGATGTGCCCTTTTACCAGATTGTGTTTCAAGGATGGGTAACGATGACCGCCCCGGCCATGATGCAATCCACCCGCCCCGAAATTACTTTCCTCAAGACTGTGGAAACAGGCATGGAATTGCTGTACACCGGAATGTATGCGGAACCGGACACATTATTATTTACCCGTTTCGATCATTTGTTCAGCTCCACCGTGTCCCTTTGGGCGGCGCGTGCGGCAGCACAGGTCGCCCGTTACACCCCGTTGCAACAAGTAATTTATAATCAAGAAATTATTCAACACACACGCGTTGCCCCCGGTGTTTCCTTAACGGTTTTCGAAAACGGGATACATGTGCTGGTCAATTTTACAGATTACGATACGGTATATCAGAACCATACCGTACCCGCGTTAGACTTTAATTGGTGGAAGGGGTAGGCATATGGTGTCAAAGAAATGGCGTTTATCTTTGGCAGGCCGCCAGGCATGGGCGGGCAGGATGTTTTTGATGCCTTTTTACATCGGTTTTGTTGCGTTTTTTGCCTATCCTTTATTCCAAAGTTTTATGTTGGTATTCCAGGGTAATGTGATGCCGCGTATAGGCGGTTACGACGCTGAATTTGTGGGTATGGCTAATTTAATCCATATTTTTACCGTTGACCTTAATTTTACGCATAATATGATGACGACGACAGGGCAGGTATTATGGCAAATACCGGTGGTATTGGTTGCCAGCATTTTTATCGCGCTGCTGTTAAACACGAAATTTAGGGGACGTACCTTTGTACGTGCCGTATTCTTTTTACCGGTAATTATCGTAACGGGTGCGGTTATCAACATTATGAACGCGGATTCCACCGCCGCCGCCGCTTTATCGGGGGATGTCGTTGCGGCCGGGCAAATTGAATACACATCAGGTATTGAGGAATTCTTGTTTTCATTAGGGTTACCCATTAACTTTACGGGCCGTATGATTATTATTGCGAATTCCATGTACAACATGCTTTGGATGACGGGCGTACAGGTAATTATCCTGCTCGCGGGCCTTCAAAGCATTTCACCCGCGTTATATGAAGCATCTGCCATTGAAGGGGCAACACCGTGGGAAAACTTTTTTAAGATAACCTTACCCATGATGATGCCCATCATCGCCGTGACCACCGTGTATACCATTGTGGATTCTTTTATGGACAGCAACAACACGGTGATGAACCAAATATTACATAACGCGAGGGCGTTTAACATTACGATGGCCGCGGCTATGGCGTGGACATACATGGTCATTATCGCCGTTGTTTTAAGCGTTATATTTATTATGTTTGCGCTCGCAAACAGAAAGTTAAACTAATTACAAAGGGGGTGAATCATTT
This sequence comes from Defluviitaleaceae bacterium, assembly GCA_009779755.1. Classification (GTDB taxonomy): domain Bacteria; phylum Bacillota; class Clostridia; order Lachnospirales; family WQUN01; genus WQRX01. The sequence continues at coordinate 48,495 of WRDO01000004.1, forward strand.
GACTGCTGACCGAGCGAAAATTTTGGGGAATAAAACAGCCGGTATAATCCTTAAAATATTACGGACATTTTTTATCATAGGGTTGTGTTACATTTTCCTGTTTCCCCTGTATTATTTTTTGGTTACGGCGTTCCAGGACCCATTGACTGCCAGAAACCATGTAGTCGTGTGGATTCCCTCGCACCTTACGCTGGATAACATACGTTTGGCAATGGATTTAATGAACTTCCAAACCGCATTGGTGCAAACCCTTATGGTTACGGTATTTACTACGTTGGGTTTGTTGGTGTCATGTTCCTTGGCGGGGTATGGGTTCGCCCGGTTTGAATTCCGTGAAAAAAAACTCGTTTTTATATTCGTTATACTAATGATTATTGTTCCTCCCCAAACCATCATGATTCCTTCGTTTATCAATTTCATTAATTTTGACTTTTTGGGTATTATGCGACTCACCCATTGGCTGGGGTTAACAGAAAACCCCTCTGTCAGCCTGTTGCGAAATGTTTGGGTGTTTATATTACCTTCCATATTTGCCATGGGGATACGTGCGGGGTTGTTCATATTCATATTCCGCCAGTTCTTTACCAACCTGCCGAAAGAATTGGAAGAAGCCGCGCGCATTGACGGATGCGGGGCGATAAAAACGTACTTTCGCGTAATCGTACCCCTCACGGGACCGGCATTTATAACGGTTATGTTATTTTCATTGGTGTGGCACTGGAACGACAGCTATGTTTCCGGATTATTATTAGATGGCCAAACAATGGCCGGGCAATTAAACCGATTATTTTCGACGTTTACCGCTAACATTGCCCACGTGTATAATATGATGGAAATGCGCGGCGGATTGGCGGCAGGTTCGCTCCTGATGATTTCACCCATGTTGGTTTTATATATCTTTTTGCAACGATATTTTACCGAAAGTATAGAACGTGCGGGAATTGTAGGATAATATATGTTCATAACGGCGCTAAGCAATAAAATATAGGGCAAAAGCCCGGCGCAAAAAAAGAAAGAGGAGAGATTAACATGAGAAGGAAAACGAAACTGGCATTCATTGTCATGGCATTGTTGGCGATTGCGTTGACATTTGCCGCATGTAACCGCGGAGGCAATGACCCGTCGCCGTCACCGACACCTGCCGGGAACCAAGGGGCAACAACGCCAAGCCAAAACAATGACCCCGGCACTACCGGCGGAACCGACCCCGCACCCCCTACCCGCAACAGCACGCTTGACGGATTGGATTTCGGCGGTGCGACGATCCGTATCGGCGTAGCGTGGGAAGACCCCGGTTACATGGCCATGATCCCCTATTTCGAGCAGCGTTTTAACGCACGCGTCGAATATGTAGTATACGGCTGGGACGACAATGAATACCTGATCGCGCAAGGTATGGCCGGAAACGCCATCGACATCGTATTCGGGCACCATTTATTCTTCCCGGGTATTGCCGCTTCCGGTGCGGTCATTCCCCTTGATGAACACATTTTACCCGGCGACTGGGCTGTACCCGGCGTACCCGGCGGTCTTTCCACCGGTTCAAGTGCTCCCTTTATGTGGGAAAACCGTACGTATTTTGTAGGCAGTTCCCGTTCCAACCAAAAACAAGCGTTATTCTACAACAAACTTTTGTTCCAAGAAGCCGGACTGGAAGACCCGTTTGAACTGTACCTTGCCGGGCAGTGGACGTGGGATCGTTTCTTGCAAATGTCTGCCCAAGTAACAGACCCCGCGAACGGTATCCACTTCGCTGCCATGCTTAACCGTATCGGTGAATGGTGGGGCTTTACGGGTGTGTACCCCATTATTTTTGTTGATGGTGTACCCACGTCGAACATTGACAGCCCCGCATTCTTTGCATCGGTTGAATCATACCGTGATATGGTTTTCGGTTCACGCGCGGTCAGCCACCCTTATGGTGACGAATCACTCTTGTATGACGGTTCGGTATTTATGGCTCGCCAAATTTCCGAAGCATTTATTAACTACAGAAATGGTGCGGAGGGTTCATCCGCATTCGCTATGAACTCCGCAAACATGGGTATGGTTCCCGTTCCCATTCACCCCCTTAACACAGTCGGTTATCCCGGCATGGCTGCTATGGCTTGGGGTGCGGGCTTTGGAACGCAACATCCCGAAGCCGCCATCGCATGGGCACTGTTGGAAGGCGAAAGGGTAAAGGGTATTTTCCCCAGCCAACAACACGAGGATGTATTTGAAAATATTTGGAACAACTCCATTATTTCTTCCCATCCCGCGGGCTTCTCCGATTCGGAAGGCAACGGCTTAGGCTCCATTATCAATCCCATATTTGAAGTAGCCGCACAAGGCGGTGACATCGCATCCGCCATCGCTGCCGCCCGCCCGGGTATGGAAAGGTTGATTGCAGACACGATAGCCATGGGCCGGTAATTGTAATTGGTATAAGGCAAAATAATTAAACAACAACGAAGGGGCTGTTTCGCTAAGCGATTCAGCCCCTTTTATGAAACCCTTTAGGAGGAGTCATATGAAAATCGGTGTTACGTTACATTATGACGAATATTTACCGAATAATTTTAAATGGTGTACGGATAATGGTATTTTTACATGCCAGCTTTCGGTAGGTACGGATAAACTGACGGATGAAACCGCTGACCATATCAATGAACTGTGCCGGGCAAACAAAATGGAAATTACCGCTTTGGTGGGTTGCTGGAGCGGACCCGGCGAATGGAATTTTACCGCGGGACCGTTGACGTTGGGTATCGTGCCGGCGGCGTATCGCTTTAACCGTATGCGGGAATTAATGGCTTGCGCTCGTTTTGCGCCCAAAGTGCAGGTACGTGACGTTTGTACGCATATGGGTTTTATTCCCGAAAACCCCTGCGATGCGCTGTATGGTGAAGTGGTGGCTGCGATTCGTTATTTGGCCCATTATTACAAAGACTTCGGTCTACGGCTTAACATGGAAACCGGACAGGAAACGCCCATCGTTTTACTCCGCGTGATAAACGACGTAGGAACGGGTAATTTGGGTATTAATTTTGACCCAGCCAATTTCCTGATGTATGGGAAAGCCAACCCCATCGACGCGGTAAAAATGCTGGGCCCGTATATCAACGGCGTACACGCGAAGGATGGCGAATACCCCACAAACGGCGCGGAATTGGGTAAAGAAAAGCCCCTCGGTGAGGGGCGTGTTGGAATTCAATCCTTTGTGCAGGCGATAAAGGACGTCGGTTATAAAGGCGCGATAACGATTGAACGCGAAATTTCGGGCGAGCAACAAAAAATAGATATGTTAGCCGCGAAAGCGTTGTTGGAAAAATTATTGTAGTTCAAACGTTATTTTCACCGGGGTCATGGGGGGGAGTTGCAAGACAATCGTATCACCGTCAATATGGGCGGCGTTGTTAAGCAATTCCCCTTCGCCTTCCGGCGTTAATGTTACGGCACGGATTTTTTCCGTTGCGATACTTGGTTTGGGATAGACCGCGGTGATTTCTTCAAATGCATACGCCAAGTATACCCCCGGTGTATTGCCCGGTACAAACGTGGTGAAGTTTTGCCCGATGATTTTACCGTCTACCACGACTTGATAGGTTTCGTCGGCGAAATTAACGGCTACATGGGAATTATCTTTATAATCCGCGCGCGCTTTTGTCCCGTTCTGCGTAAAAGCGGTCATAAATTTATCATACAACTTCATCGCGGGTATATTTTGGATGTAAAAACGGCTCATGCACAACGGGCCGGTAATATCCTCTTCATAAAAAACCTGTCCGCCTACAAGCAAACCCCACAATATATCGCGCTTGGTGCGGCTGGGCGCGGAATATCCGATAATACCGTGATAAACCATATGGGTAAGGGGGATGAAACGGTCGCCGGGGATAAACACTTCCTTCGTATCCATTCGGGTATGCAACGCGAAGCCGATATGACCCGTACCGGGGTGATTGAGCATTTCGCTGGTGATGTCAATGCCGTATTTATTCCATTCAGCCACAACCTGCATTTTTGCCCGGTGGGAATCCTCCGCTGATGATGGGCATTCGGGGTTAAAATCATAACGGCAGATTTCCGCGGTCAGCACATCCAAGTGATAACTGTCGCGCAAGGGCAAGAGGTCCGTCATCCTTTTCACACGTTCAGCCAACGCGCCGCTTTCGGCAAGGGAACGGAAGCCCACCATGTAAGTCGGGCCCGCAGGCCACACCCATCCGTGCCATTTTTCACCGCGTGCGTCCAAAGCGGCATGGGGATAATCAGCCAAATGCCGTACAGAAATATCGTCAAAATTATCATGCAAACCGGAATAGGCGTTATGTTCACGGATGTCTTCCAAGCATTTTGCCAAATCTGCCAAAGAACCGCAGCGTTCGTCCGTATCAAAGGGGTGAGGGTAAGCGTCGTCAAACCCGCCTATCTGGAAGCCCGTGATATAAATAACCTGCTTAGTGTGGTCTGTCATGTTGGCGAAACCTTTCACATTGTTTGCGATATCGGCGAAGGTGACGTATCTAAATAAGTTTTGCGTAGTGCCGTAGGTATCGGAAGTACGGTAATGGTCCGCAGGCTTGGGCCCCCAAGTGGAAAGCTGTTTGTAAAAATAGCAGTCGCGGTACAAATCACGGGCATAATTGGGTTTTACGCCACGGCGCAGCAAACGTGCGGCGATCGTCCAATCCGGTACCTCCCCTGCCGTATCGCATAATTCTAAGGTAAATACGGGAGGCGAAACCACAGGGATGCCCGGGCGGTTTCCTTCGGCGGGTATGCGGCAAACAATCGTGCCGCCCACGAACCCGCGTTTTTCTTTGTTGACTTCGTACACACCGGTACTGAGCCAACTGTCCAAATGCGTGCTTTCCACGATGAACAAACGGGTTTTATCATATAAAACGGCGGCGTTACGCACATCGTACGGGCGGTCAAAATAAATCGGCGCGGCTTCACTTATGGGGATTAAACGCCCGCCGCCGTAAAAATCCACCAAATACCCGTCCGACATTTCCATCAGCGTGGGGTATTTTACGCAGAGTAATTCGTAGCCCGCATTTTCCGCCACATCAAATACTTCCACATGCAACAACCTGCCTTGCAAAAACAAACGTAGATTAAACGAAGCAGCCTGTTCGCCATCTATTACTAATTTGTTATGGAAAACCGCTTCCGTTTCGGTTTGCTTGATTAACGTATAGGGCGCGTCACTTCCCGTTAAAATAAAATATTTATCATCCGCCATACGTTTTATGCGTATTTCGGGGGAGGCATAACGGAAGGGTACGCCGTCAATCGCTATAATACGCGGTACATCACGGGCTAACGTAGTGGTGATTAAACCGGTTAAATTTATTAAATCCGGTTGCGCGTTCTGCACGGGTACGATTGATTTTTCAAATGGAAAGGAAACTGTGACGGGCTTCATATTTTCAAATACCCAGGGCCGCCCGAAGTTCCAGCTTACGTTGGTTACGCCTACTTCATATGCCGTAACCGTACCGTGGCCGGGTACGGTAAAAGGTGCCGGCATATCGTTTTCGTCCCACATCCTGATGTTAAGGTGGAAAGTCCCCGACCATGCGGAATGTACTTCCCAACGCAGGGTAACGGCGGTTTCGGTACCCGACTCCCATAACGCGGTTACGGGGAAAGGTTCTGCCGTAACGCGGTGGTTATATTGCTTGTTGTCCAGTTTACGTTGGTGACCGTAGCGCATATCCATCGAAAAATAGTATCGCCCCAGTGCGGGGGCACAACCGTTGTTGTACATGTGAAGCGTAACAAACAACGTTTCCCCCGGGTTGATGTAATTGTGGCTGATGTTTGTACCTGTCAGTACGGGATGAAAATTTTGCATGATACCCTCCTGTATGAATAAAATATGTTTTATAATAAAACGTTTTCCGGACAATGTAATGCGAGCAAGGCGTTTTTCGCATCAGAAATATCGCGGTCATGGGGTACCCAATCCGGATTGGCGTTATCCGGTTGCCCCAATTGTTTGCTTTTCGAACTGCCATAAGGGTGATAAGGGATTAAATAAATTCCGGCGCATCGGTTAAGCGAATGGTAAACCGACGCGATGCCCCGGTAATGTTCGGGATTTGTATTTATGTTTTTAATTAAAATGCAACGCAACGCAATCACCGCGTTTTTTTTGTTAAATAAATGTAAGTTATGCAAAATCCTTTCATTTCCAACCCCCGTATAATCGCGGTGTTTTTCATTATTTGTTATTTTATAATCCCATAAAAATAAATCCGTTAATTCAATTAATTCGTTCAAGCAATCGTTATCCGCGTTATCCGTATCAAAATACCCGGAGGTATCGATGGCGGCGGAATATCCCAACCCTTTAACGCGGCGCAATATATCCAAGCAACCGTTTAAATAAAGCAAGGGTTCCCCGCCTGATATCGTAACCCCTCCCGACGTACCGTAAAATTTTTCATCCTTGCCAATCACGTCCATAATCTCATCCACGGTCATTTGTATACCGACGGCTTTAATTGCCGTTGCCGGGCAAACCCCCGCACACATCAGGCAACTTTTACAATGTTTCGCGTTATAAACATGAATGCCGTCTTTGTTAAAAAAATGCGCTTTATTGTTGCAAACGTTTACACAAACGCCGCAATGCATACAATTTTGTTCGATGTATAAAATTTCCGGTTGTTTACTTAATGTTTCCGGGTTATGACACCAGAGGCAACGCAAGGGACATCCTTTTAGGAATACCGTGGTGCGTATCCCCGGGCCGTCTTGGGTGCTGAAACGTTGGATTTCCGTTACGGGTAATTTTATACCCGCCGTCATACCGTACGTTGCGCGGTTCGTTCAATAATCATTTTTTGCCAGGTTTTATCGAGGGTGACGAAACGCGCGTTCCAACCGGATATGCGTACGCTCAGGGTTTTGTAATCCTCGGGGTGTTCCTGTGCCAAGCGTAAGATTTCCGCATCCATCATATCCGTTTGCATAAAGAATCCCCCCAGCGCGACAAATCCCTCCACAAGGGATATAAGCGCGTGTACGCCGTTTTTCCCCGTTACCGCCGAAGGGTGCAGCTTTAAATCCAACGCGGAGCCATTGGATAATTTACGGTGATTGGCCTTGCAATAGGATTTTATAACGGCGGTGGCCCCTTGTGTGTCCGTTGAGGGGGTGGGCGAAAGGTTACCGCTCAGTATTTCACCGCGTTTACGGCCGAAGGGGACCGCGGCGCGATAAGGTGCCCATTCGATTTGCCTTCCGAACGTACTGACTCCGGGTGGGAATTGTACAGGGCATTTGCCTTTGTACCGTAAAACAATATCCGCGAAATCATTGAGTATCCGTGTTGTAAATACGTCCGCTTCATCGTTATCATTGCCGAAATAATCATATTTATTAAGCGCGTATTGCCGCAATTCCTCATTGCCTTCCCAATTGTCCTGCAAAATTTGCATGAGTTGGGGAAATGTCACCTTTCTTTCTTCAAAAACCAATTTTTGTATGGCAAACAAACTGTTTCCTACATCCGGTGCGCCTCCGATATGGGGGGATACCATCACATAGGTGCTTCCGCCATGCAAATACGAACGCCCCGATGCCAAGCATCCTTCGGAAAATAACGAAACCGCCGAACAAGGCACCATAGGGGGCCAAAGCCAGTCGTATTTACCGTCGGTATCCGTCCGCCATACCCAGGGGATGTCAGGCCCCCCTCCGGTAAAATGGATTGTCATGTTTGTATATATTTCCGCTATCTTATTTTCCATTGCTTTTAAAAACGCATCGTACAATTCATCAATATTTTCGTAACAAGCGGGGTCATTTGAAAGCCGCAACGTATTTTCCAACAATAATTGCAACGCATCGAATGGGACATAGGAAAACCGCGTTTTGCCCGGCATAATAACTTCCCAGCAACCATCGTTGGCAAAACACCGCGCTTCTTCCAATGTATAGCCGTTGTCCGCCAGCGCGCCGATGATTAAGGATTCGTTATACACGGCCACTACGCCGCCGCCGTGCCGTATCACTTCCGCCATTTTTATTAATAACGCTTTGGGTGTTTTCGCATTAACGCGCACCGCAATCGGGAAATCGCTGATACCCAGCTCCTCCACGATCTCCAATACCAAATAGGTGACGGTGTTGGTGATTTCGTTACCATTTTTATCCACGCCTGCCAATACGATGTTTTGATAATGCTGTGCGTCGCCTCCGTAGATTTCGGGCTTGCTTTGTATCCATTCGCAACCTTTAATAAAAAACGAGGCCAAAATCTCCCGCGCACTTTCCGGGGTTTGCAAGCCTCGTTTTATATCCTGTTCCAAATACGGGCCCAGCATTTCGTCGATGCGCCCGATACCCGACCAATTCCCGCACAACCGCGTAAATGCGAAGGTAAACCACAAACTCTGTACCGCTTCATAAAAATTCAACGCGGGCTGAAACGGAACGCGGGACAATATTTCCGCAATGTCGGGTCGGGTACAGCCCAATGCGGCAATATAACGTTTGTGCCAAATCCGCATGGCACGGATCGCGTTTCCCATACCCTTTAGTTCGGGATTATCAGGGGATGATGCATATGCGTTATTGATTTTTGCTTCGATGGCATCCATTCCTTCATATAACACACGGTCGAAACCCAACGTCATATGGCTCACGCTGACCCATAAAGGTTCGCCGTTATACATCGCCGGAACAAAATGCTTCACCGCCAAGCCGCAGGTCGCCGCCCCGCTGACGGCTTCGTGCGGGCAAATGCGTATGGGTGCTTCGCTTGCGATTTTTATTAAAGCCAAGTCATATTGTTCTTGTTTGGAAAGCAGACCGAAATCGGGTACATCGTCCATATGCACCCCACCAAAAGCCATAACCTCATCGCCGTATTTGCCCTGCAACGATTCCCAAGCGAAAAGGCGCGTTTCTTCCCGCAGGCGTATGGGGCGGCCTTCGGGTAATACGGAATGGAACCGCATACCGTTTAACCCCGTTCCGAGGCGATTCCCCGTAATGTTTCGCAAAACCGTATGGCTTCGTCACGGTTTTCGGCGGAGCAATTAAGAACGACGTGGGCGTTTTGCGGGTAGTGCATAATCCATGAAGGGTCAGGCGCGCCGTTACCGCACCAGTAATGCATCATGGCCGTTTTTTCCGCGAATTCATGATATGCGCGTTGCGTCACGACCGTTGGTTGCACGAAGTTGAGCATACGAAGCCCCTCGATCTTCTTAAAATTTTCCCATTGGTGCGTGGCATGGGCACAACAATGCATACCTATGCCGCCGTATCTTACACTCATGCGGTTTAACGCCCCCAAACAAAATTCCTTAAATTGGGCGGGGCCGAATGCCCCCACTTCATCTTCGGAAACGGTAAACCCCCCATCCATAAAAAAATCGGGGTAGTGGGAAATATATTCCGTACCAAATTCTTTAAACCATGCGTCCAAGAACTTACAAAGTACGTTTTCCGTCATTTCTGTCAGCGCGTTTATCGCGTTGGGTTCCTCCAGCATAGCCATAAAAAAATCGCCCTTTTCCCACATGAGTGCGGCGATATCCAAGGGACTTTGTATGTCCGGTAAATGCAAAACGGCATCATCCCCGTTTCGTTGGCGTAATAACCTGCCCAATTCAAATGTCTTGCCCAACACACCGTCGTAGATATCCGGTTCGCGCAGGGAGGCCACTTCGGCGGCAGATGAAATCATGGGTAGCGCAAAGGGCATGTTGTCACCCGAATAGTGAACCTTGCAACCAAACGCCTCCGCGAATAATTCCGTACCTGTATAAGGATTTAAGGCAGGGATTCTATCATCGTGGAGCCATAAAGCGTGTTCCGATTGACGTTGATACGATTCCGATGCCCAGTCCAAACGTTTGTTAAAATTTTCCGGATAGGGCCAAGGACGGTTTGGCAATGGGTAGTCGATAAGTACAAGGGTTTTTACATTTGATGATAAATCATAGAATTTACGCCATTGGTTTTTGCGTTCGTTAATGTCCATGATAAATAACCCCAAACGGCTCAAAGGCCTATATTTTTGCTTTATTATTTTACCTTTATACTTTGACAATGTAAATCGGTGAAACTATAATAAACGGGTCATTCTTGCGTTTAATACAAATTAAACATGAATTTTATATAAACGCGGGAGGGGGTCCGACATGAAAACCGTTTTATTATTATTCGGTTTTTTATTTTTATCGGGATGCGCGTTGTTGCCCGCAGAAGAAGCCCCTGCAGCGTTGCCCGCGCTTGTACCGTCACAAATACGTGCTTACCAAACGGCGGAAGTGGTGCGGGGCGATATACAACGCTTTACAAACCTCGTTGCGGTAAACGTACCGGCACGCGAGGAAAGGTTATATTTTTCCGTTGACGGATGGACGGTGCTGGCCGTTAACGTCTCCTTGGGGGATGTGGTAACGGCAGGAGATATAATCGCGGAATTATATCGCCCGGAAATAGGACGTCAATTAAAATCCGCTTTACGTGAAGAAGAATATATTTTATTGTCCCTTTCCCAATTAAACGCAAGCCATGACAATTATACGCGTGAACGTGAAGCGCTGGAATCACAACTATATATCATACATATGCGGTTGGCTTATTTAAACCGCCAAGAAGAAATGCGGTTTGTGCAAGCGGGTATGGATGGTGTTGTTACCTATGCCCTCCATTTTTTATATGGGATGGGTTCGGATACATCTCACCCTGTGGCAATCATCGCAGACATTGGGCTGCATGTGTTTCGGGTGCAGGGATCGGGTGCGCGAAACCTGCATCCGGGCAAGTCATATCCATTACATTTTCGAAATGAATCGTACGACGCGTTGGTAATTGACGCGGATGCCTTTGGCATCGTACGCCCTGAAACGGGGGGAGCAGATGACGCTTTCCTTATCATCACCGACGAAAACCCTCCCATTTTATCCGCCCAAGACACCGCAACGGTGCAAGTAGTAGCGGAAGAAGCCTTAGATACCGTCATTATCCCGCTTTCCGCTTTGCGCAGAACCAGTACCCGGACGTTTGTGTATGTGTTGGAAGATGAATTACGTATTGCGCGTGACGTTGATGTGGGAATTATCGGTAACGACATTGTTGAAATCGTCGGCGGCCTTATTATAGGGGAGCGGGTGGTTACATGATGCGAAAAATATTATTTTTCGTATATACGGCTTTGCTTGTTTCCTTAACGTTGTTTGTTACGGCATGTTCATCGGGCGAAGAACAATCGAAACAATCAATTCCGCAATTAATCCAACCTGTAACGGTCAGTGTTAACACCGCTTTTGTGGATAAGGGTCCCGTTGTTTATGTTGAAAGACACGAAGGCATAACACGTTTACAATCCCAACCGTTAAATTTCGGTGGTATTGGTGAAAATTTTTCCGCGTTTTACGTGTTTTCGGGGGAACGGGTTACTGCCGGGCAATTATTGGCGCGTTTGGATTGCAAACATTTATCACATGAAATCGAATACCTTACGGAAAAAATTGCCTATCTAAACGCTTTAACGGTTACCGATGCAGACTCACGCGAGCGGCATAATTTAACGTTACGCCATGCGATCGAAGATTTAAACGAATTATTGCAACGGCTGGAGGCTTACGCGCTTCATGCGCCTTTCGACGGGATAATTACCCTTACGGCGGACATACAATCGGGCCAATGGCTAACGCCGTGGGAAACCGTTTTATATATTGCCGCCGAACAGGAAGTCTTTATCGAATATATGGGAGGAAGATTACAGGTTCCCCCACCCGCGCAAACCCTCCGCGCCGAAGTGATTACAGGGGAGATTGATGGGGTAATCCATACATTACAACAGGTACCGATAACAAGGGAAAAACGTGCCGAATACGCCGCACGGGGGCAAAGCGTACCCATTCGTTTTACCGTGCCGGGCGTTAATTTACGTTTGGGTGCATTTGTTTCCATTATGCTTTATACCCATCGCGTTGATGAAACATTGCGCATTCCCATTAATGCGTTGTTCAACGGCCCTGACGGAGAAACCTTCGTTTACAGGATAATAAACGGCGTACAAGTCCATACGCCGTTTATTGTGGGCGTACGAACACCCGTTTTTGCGGAAGTGTTGGAACACTTGGCGGAAGGGGATGAGGTTTTTGTCAGGCCATAAGAAAACCTGTTTTATTTACATTGTTTTATTATTATCGTTAAGCGCATGTTCAAGCGCATCCGCGTTTAATCGGGCGCTTGATTCCGATGCCCTTTACAATGAAGGTATTTTAATACCGTTTAACCCTGCGGAAGCCGTAACGCTTTCGTACGAAACCGTAACCGTGTTACGTGATGACTTAATCCGCCAAATGAACATCGCGGCAACGCCGTTTTATCCGTTTCAAAGTCATTTATACTTTCCGCACGGCGGCGGGTATTTCTCGGGTGCTTTTGTTAATGCGGGTCAGCGGGTGCAGGAAGGAGATGTGCTTGCTATCCTCACCTTTCCGCCGGAACTGTTGGAAATCGAACGGTTACAATTAATATATCAAATCGAATATATATACAACGGGAAAAATGAAGTATTGGAGCAACAACTGGCAATGGTTGAAAATAAGCTGGCCGGACTTAAAATTGTCGCTCCCTTTGACGGATTGGTCACTTTTGCGCACAACGCCGCACCGGGCACGTTTTTTTCGGGGGTACCGCCGATCTTTGCGATAGCAAACGAAAGTACCGTTCTTTTTTTTGCGGATGCGTCGCCTTTGCATATACGATTCGGGGATGTTTTAACCCTACAGGTTATCGGGGGCGATCCGTTTGAAGCACGGGTGATTAATGACCCGATTGTTTCCGGTAATCATTACACGCAAGCGCGTTTTTGGCTTGCGCCATGTGATTTATTTATTGGAACATCGGCGCACGGGGCAAATTTTTATATAGATCTATCTTATGCAATCGCTGAAAATACGCTTGTGCTGCCGCAAAGAGCCGTACAATCCGATGGGGTGGGGATGCGGCATTTCGTGCAATTATATGAAAACGGCCATACCACGAAACGGTATGTAATTATCGGTGCCGTCGAAGGCAGCACGGCACAAATCCTTTCCGGCCTTGATGAAGGGCAAAAGGTGGCGTTGCCATGATAATATTTTTGTTGCGTAAAATGTGGCGGAACAAATGGATGGTACTTTCATTGCTGTTGGGTAATATTTTATTGATTGGGATAGTATCAGCCACGCCTTTGTATACCACGGCTACCATGCAACGTATTTTGCAGCAGGAAATACGCAATTATCAACGCGAACACGACAGGATACCAACGGTACTTGAGTTGGATTATTTATTTAATGTAGTGGCCCCCACGCTCAGAATGGATACATATCAAAACACGCGCGATATTTATTGGAGGGAAACCGTCGACGCCTTCGGCGTAACGCAAACGGCGGAAATAAAATTGTATTCCCTAAACAACTGGCAATTTATCCCTTACATCGCGCGGGAGGAACGGCCGCACATACGCCGGTTGGAATTCATAACGCCGGAGGATTTACATTTGCATGTAACATTGCTGCAGGGGCGCTTTCCGGCGGATGAAATACAAGGAGAAAATATAATTGAAGCCATCATTACGCCGGCCGCATCGTCACGGCATAACATTCTCATGGGTGAATTGCTGGAAATATTAAATGTAGATGACCCGGAGGGAACGTTATTCGTACAAATCGTTGGCTTTTACGAACCGGCGGAAGGTTCGGAAATATTTTGGGCGACGGTTCCCTTCACGCCGATAAACGGTTTAATAGGTTCCGCAGCGCTGGTCCGTGACGCGTTGTTTCCGCGTTATATTGTCGATTACAACATCCGCGCGCATTGGATTTCGGTGTTGGATGCAAGGGGTATACGTGCACTTAACGCGGAACATTACATACGAACCGCCGCGTATTTTATCGAACGTTTTAATTCATCATCGTGGGTTTGGCGCTTTAATGAAAACTTTACGAAGATTATCGAAAGCTACATTTCCGACGTGGATAACCTTCCCGTGCTGCTATGGATGTTGCAAATACCCGTGTATGTGTTACTCGCGTTTTTTATCTTTATGGTGAGCCGTCAAATAATCTTGTCGGAGCGCGGCGATATAGCGATTTTAAAAAGCCGCGGTGCAAGCCGCGGGCAAGTTGTCGTTATGTATGTTTTACAAGGTATTATCATCGGTGCGGTTTCATTAACGCCGGGTTTAACGCTGGGTTGGGGTATGTGCCGGGTATTGGGGGCATCCGGCGGATTTTTGCAATGGGTGCAACGCGAAGCCTTGCAAATTGAAATAACCCGTGAAGCGATTATATATGCCGCGACGGCTGTCGTCATTTCATTCATTACCATGCTTGCGCCGGTTATATCCTTTACACGTACGGATATTATCGGATATAAACGCCGCCATTCGGGCAAGCAAAAAAATGTTTTTTGGCAGCGTTATTTTTTGGATATTTTATGCCTTGGTTTAGCGGTATATGGAATATACATTTTCCGCACGTCGGAAATTACGGTTGGTGACCCGTTATTATTTGCGGGTTCATCTTTATTTATTATAGGTTTTGGTTTGGTGTGTTTACGTTTTTATCCATGGATTATCAAATCTGTATATTTTATCGGGCGGCGATTATGGCCGCCGTCTGTATATGCGTCGTTTATACGAATGATTCGTTCCCGCTGCGAGGAACAATTCATTATGATCTTTTTGGTTTTTACATTGGCGGCGGGGGTTTTTGGTGCGCAAGCCGCAAGGACCATAAACTTAAACAACGAACGGCATATCCATTATTTGGGGGGTGCGGATTTAGTTTTCCGTGAACATTGGCGGTACACGGCATTGCTTGAACCCGGTGGTCCCGGAGGGGGGAATGTGCTGAACATACGATACATCGAACCGGATTTTGACCGGTTCACACAATTTGACGAAGTTGAAGCCGTTACCCAAGTCAAACGTTCGGAAATAACGATACGCGCACGTAATTCCGTTGTAAGCCATGTACAGTTGATGGCGGTTGATACGTACGGTTTCGGGCATGTGGCATGGTTTCGGGACGATTTATTACCCGCACATATGAATCATTTTCTAAACGTTTTGGCGGCGCGTCCCAACGGCGTTTTGCTAAGCGATAATTTCAGAACGCGGTTGGGTTACCGATTACGTGACGAAATTACGTTGCTTAGTCATAACGGAGCGGACATGCGTGCCGTCGTTTTGGGTTTTGTTGATTATTGGCCGGGGTTCGCTCCGACACAGCGCGTCCTTTCGCCCGCCGGCGAATGGTTAATGGAAGAACAATATCTTGCGGTAGCAAACATCGGCCGCGTACAGCAAGCATGGGGAATTATGCCGTACCAAATTTGGATGCGCACGCAAAGCGAATCCAACCGTTTCTTTTATGAATATTTGAACCGGGAAAACGTACGGCTGGATGAATTTAACGATGTGAAGGGTCTATTGGTGCAAAGCCGCTCAAACCCCGTTTTGCAAGGTATTAACGGAATACTGACCGTTGGCTTTTTGGTGATTTTACTCGTGTGCTTCGTTGGGTTTATTATTTATTGGATGACCTCTATCCGTGCACGTACGTTGCAATTCGGCATTTTCCGCGCGATGGGGATGCGTTTTGGTGATATCGTACGGATACTGGTATATGAACAAATATGGATAACCTTCGCCGCCATCGCCATCGGTACCGTAGTGGGGGAAATCACCGCGTATTTTTTCGTGCCGTTCATACAAGTTTCGTTTGCACGGGAAGAACGGTTGATTCCGTTGCTGGTAGTCAGCGACTTTCGCGATTATGCGGGGATATACATCGTGTTTGGGTTGATGATAACTGTATGCTTATTTATATTGGGTGCGCTTGTTTCCCGCATTAAACTTGATAAGGCATTAAAATTGGGAGAGGATTAAATGTACTTAATTCATTTGAGGCCGTCGCAATTAAAAAAAGCCGTTGAGAACAATATCCCGTTGATTATGGCAGCGGGATGCGTGGAATATCACGGCCCGCATTTACCTATCGGGACAGATTATTTGATAGCGGAATCCATCGTCAAACGCGTTGAAAAATTAATCCCCGAAAATTGCGTCGTTGCACTACCGCTTCCTTTTTCACCCACCATGAATTGGGCAGGAAGTGTGGAGGAAGGGGATGTGGATTTTTCTCCGGAAGTTTTATATATGTACGCACGCGAAATATTTTCGCAAATGGTAAAAATGGGTTTTAAACGGATATATATTTTGCAACATCATCAGGGGGCGGAAGGTTTACCTTCCTTGTGTTTGAAAAAAGCCGCTTCTGAAGTTACGCGTGATGTGGTAAAACAATGGGGACATTCATGGGGTAAAAAGGAAATCAAGGAGCTTCCCAATCATAATATATTCAATTTAATTCAAATCGCTCATGCGGACAGTTATATCGATTATGCAAAAACAACGGGTCCTATGCCTATCGGTCATGGCGGCAAAGGCGAAACACAGTTAATCATGACCGAATATCCGCAAACCGTGGATTTAGACGCTTTGGACATACGCGACGCACCCGAATGGCTGTCGGACGCCCACGAAGCCAATGCAAACGAGGGACAAAAATGGTTAGACTTATGCGCGGAAGGTTGGGCACGGGAATTGCTTATGCAACCAACACAATAAAAATATTTTAGGAGGCATCGGAATGGAAAAAAGGAAAAAAATCGGTATTATTGGTGTAGGGGGTATTTCCGCTTTTCACATCGAAAATTACTTGAAAAACGAAAGGGTGGAACTGTATGCGTTTTGCGATGTAAATGAAGCACAACTGCATAAAATGGCCGTTAAATACGGCATAAAACGCACATACCCCCATGCCGCGCAAATGCTTGCCGATTTGCCCGAACTGGACGCGGTAAGCGTATGCACATGGAATTCCGCCCACGCTCCATGTGTAATCGCCGCGTTGGATGCGGGTAAGGATGTCTTGTGTGAAAAACCCATGGCACTCACATTGCAAGAATCCTTGGAAATGCAAGCCGCAGCGAAAAAGAGCGGTAAACTGCTGATGATTGGTTTTGTACGGCGGTTCGGCAAGGATTGTAAAATCGTAAACGATTTTATCGAAAGCGGTATGCTGGGGGATGTTTATTACGCCAAAGCGGTTTACCTGCGCCGCCACGGTTGCCCCGGGGGTTGGTTCGGTGATAAATCCCGCGCAGGCGGCGGGCCTTTAATCGATTTGGGCGTTCATGTCATTGATATGACCCGTTATTTAATGGGTAACCCCAAGCCGGTTTCCGTTTACGGCGCAACGTACCAAAAATTGCGTGACCGTCCGGGCGTGAAGGACGTTTCTCCCTTTGCTTCCATTTCAAAAAGCGACAACGATATATTTGATGTGGAAGATTTGGCCGTCGCGCTTATCCGTTACGACAACGGAGCCGTATTAAACTTGGAAACCAGTTTTTCCTTAAATATAAAGGATGACAGGGGTTATGTTGAATTGATGGGGGACAAGGGCGGGGTACGAATCGGAAACGAAGTGGATTTTTACACCAATATCAACGGATATCTGTCAAACATTGATTTCGGCGGCCGTGCGGCGGTGGATTTTAATGAAAATTTTACAAATGAAATCAACCATTTTATTGATTGTATTACGAAAGGCGTCCCCTGCCAAAGCCCGATGGAGGATGGCGTTGAGTTGATGCGCATTTTGGATACGATTTATCGCTCCGCAAAAAGCGGTCACGAAGAACTTTTGTAAAAAAGGGAGGCTTTTATATGAATAACGACGGTACCGTGCAAATCGCAATGGTTAGCGAATCGACTACAACCAATGGTATTTTTATCATGATGGGTGAAAACATGGACAAGGCGCAAAAGATATGGTTGTGGCGGCCGGGGGCCATTGCAAAGGATGCCGTCGGATTAAGTAACAAGCCCCTTCCTGCAACGCCCCCCATCGAAGCATTGGAAGGTACGCTTTTACCATGGCGCAAACCGCAATTTGCCGCCGCCCATGGCAACGGAGCCAAACACTTGTGCAGCGAAACTGTGCCGACGGTAATTTGGCTGGAAGCAGATGGGGTATATTCCGAACCGTATCTGATGAACGCGCCCATTATATACACCCTGGGTGAAGCGGATATCCGCCCCGGCCAAATGTTGACCGCTTACGGGCGCAGCTTGAGCCCCACCTGCGAAACCTTTTCCCCGCAAATGAAGTACCTGACCCAGTATCATGGAAGCGGCGGAATATATCACGGGGAAATTATATGGATTGCGGAACAAAGCCTGGGGGATTACAAACAATACGTTTACCACACGCGGGTACCGGATGACATACCGCCCGGTGAATATGAATTTTCCATGAACTTGTTAAACGGGGGTGAACACGGTTTTTCCAACCCCATGTTCGTTACCGTGTTGGAAGCCTGTTCCCCGTCGTATGCCATTCCCCGAGGGGAGGCATTTTCCCTTTGTTCACCGGATGACACTCGGGACGCAAAGCCGCGTGTGGTTGATTTATGCGGCGTAGTTAAAGCCGATGGCGTGACCGACAATCACGCTGTTTTGCAAAACAACATCGACAAGCATACCGATGTGCCGACGGTGTTGGTTTTACCGCCGGGTGTCGTGGGGATTACCCAAACCCTCCATATCAAAAAGAATATTATCCTGCACGGCAGCAATACGGTACTGACCGTCCCGCTGGGGCAAAAGCTGACAAACGGTTTTCCCGTGCCGCGTTCCGCTTTGTTTGCTTCGCCGGAATGGTTCAGCGGTTTTGTGGGGGATTATTGGGATTACCTAAAACAGAAGGTCCTGGTATGGTTGGATACCGAAGCGGGTATCATGAATTGCACCCTTCGTGCCAACGCCAACGTGGATACCGTTATGGTTATCGCTGCCGCGGATGGTGACCGGGTGGAAAATTCCTTTGTATTGGATTGTGAAATCATCAATACAAACGGCATGGGGGATTACGCGGACAAAGCGGTTCTCGGTTGCGGCGGGATAAACTTGTTAACCGGAACGAGGAATTTCGTGATGAAGCGCACCACCGTAAAAGCCGCCGAACCTTTTTTTGCCCACGCGGCGCGGCAACCCCATCGGTATATGCTGGTGGAGGGATGTGATATTTCCGCCCACCCTTATAACGGAAGCAATGTATTCCCCTACAGGGCTTTTTATGATTGCGTGATAAAAAGCAATACCTTCCGCGACGGGTATCGACTTATCTTCGGGCAAATGGGTACCGGCAACAACGTTATTATTGACAATGTATTGCGCAATTCCTCCGGCGTACACAACGGCGGGGAAACACTGAGCACCGAAGTCGGACATTCATTATTCCGCGGCGGTGTGGTTTCCTGCGAAGGAAATAAACTTACCGTTGATTTTGACTTGCCTAGCGATGACGCGCTTACCGCCACGGGGGTGGTACTTTACGCGTTGGTGTTAAGCGGAAAGGGAGCGGGTCAATACAAGCGGATAACAGGCAACGGAAAAAATCACTTGTTGTTGGAAAACAATTGGTGCGTAGCACCGGACGAAACGTCCCGCGTCGCCGTGCGGATGATGGCCAATGAACAATTGTGGGTACGCAACCGGATTTTTGACCAGCGCGGGCCGTTGCAATTCCTGTATGGTGTGGGTGTGAACAACATCGTGACGGGCAACGAGATTTATAATGCGTATGGCATTACCGCGATGGGATTATCCCCTGTTGGGGACGGCGAGCGTTCGCCCGTGTCCTTTAATTTGATTACAGGCAACCGCCTGGTTAACACAGCGGGTATATTAATTGAAGGCTGGCATTGGCGTGCAGACGGTTCGGAATCCATGTACGGGAAGGATTTCCGTGCCAAGGAATACAGCAATTTGTACGGCAATATCATTTACCGCAATCAAATTTTTTCCGTGGCCATGCCCAATTCACCCAATCAATATTACAATATTTGGATGCGCGGCGGTATATTGGATGAAGAAGTAAAGACCGGCGGCATAGACTTAAAAAACGGCGGATTAAACGCGGTGGAGGACAACTATATATGCAATGCGCCCTGTGGTATTGTCACCAATGGCGGCGACACCTTGGTAAGGGGTAATATGTTGGAATATGTAAAACTGCCCTATTACGGGGATATGCACTTAATTAATTAAATCGAAAGGACGATTATCATGACATTCACCAACGCGAACGCTCATATTTTCATCCCCAACTTGGGTAATGAAGGGGAAAATGTTGCCACAGCTTTGGCAAAAACCACCGACCTATGCATCGGTGCGCACCAGGATGACATTGAAGTGATGGCTTACGGGCCTATCGCCGCTTGTTTTGGGCAGGAAACGCGGTATTTTACCGGGGTGACGGTAACGGACGGCGGCGGATCGCCGCGTACAGGGGTGTATGCCGATTATACCGACGAGGATATGAAAAAAATCCGCGTGATTGAGCAAAATAACGCCGCGCAAATCGGCCGTTACGCGGCGCAGGTAAATTTGGTATGGCCCAGCAGCGGTGTGAAAGACCCCTCCAACCGCGCGTTGATCGAAGAATTAAAGGCTATTATATTGGCAGCGTCGCCGGACGTGATTTACACCCACAATATTGCCGATAAGCACGACACCCATGTGGGCGTTACGATGCACGTCATACGTGCCCTTCGGGAACTCCCTGCGGAAAACCGCCCCCGTTTGATTGGTATGGAGGTATGGCGTTCGTTGGATTGGCTGTGCGATGAATATAAGGTTGTGTTTGACAACGGTGCGTACCCTAATTTGTCGATGGCGTTGATGGGTGTGTACGACAGCCAAATTTCCGGCGGGAAGCGGTATGATTTGGCCGCACAGGGGCGCAGGGTATCCAATGCCACGTTTTACGCCAGCCATGCGGTGGATGTACTGGAAAGCGCCGCTTTTGGGCTGGATATGAGCGCGATGATAAAGGACAACACCGACCCGGAGGCGTTTATTACGGAGTACATCCAAAAATTCGCAATGGATGTAACGCAACGCGTAAGGAAATTAAAATAAAATTTATTTGGAGGTGCCACATGGCCCACTTGGATTTTGAACTGCCCGCCGATGACGTGATTTACGCGGCGGATTTTAATTTGGAAATGGGTGATTGGAGTGCCGATTGGTTAGACCCCGCGTGCCCGTTACGCAACGGCGGCGCAAGGCGTAACGCGGAAATTATCCAACGGCTTTTGGATTTATTGGGCGAACGCGGCGGCGGAAAATTGGTGCTTCCCCCGGGAATTATCACGCTGGAGCGTGACCGTACCCACCGCAACGGTAAATCGTGTATCGAATTCCGCTACGATAATTTGACGTTGGAAGGCAATGGTAACCTGGGCCCCGACCGTACCACGTTAAAGGTATGGGAAATATGGAGCCAAGAACCTTTTTCGCGGCGCAACAGCGGTATGCGTATCATCGGCGAACCTTTTAACAATCCCGAAAGGAAAGCCCGCCAAAACATAACCATACGCAATCTTGAACTTTACGGCGGGCGTCCGCACAGCGGCGAATATATGTGGGACTTCCAATTTAAGGACGACAAGGATTACGGCTGGGACATCCGCCATCAGGGTATTGCCTGCGCCAATGATAATCAAGTGAACAACGTGTTTTTGGATACATTATATATCCACGGGTTTTCGGGGGAAACGCTGTACAACGGCGGACAGTTTATCGGGTACCTCAAATTGACCAACTCCATCATGACCGACACCAACGCCTCCTGCTTTAACCTTCACGCGGCGGTGCTTCATGTGTATAACAACCAATTCGGCTCACCCGCGTGCGAAAACAGGGGTAACCGTTTTTGGATAGAATTTTGCAACCGCAGAAGTGTACAAAAATTTGATTTCGACGTAAAAAAAATCCCCGGATACGAACATTACGCAAAGGAATTCGCCGCTATCGACGGTATCGATGACGAAGGATTTACCATGGACACATCATATTTTTATAACAACCGTTTTTACAGCATGGTGGGGGCCGAAGGCATCGTGCTTACACAAGGCAACGCAACCACATACAGGATGTACTTCGTTAATAATCATTTCGATAACATGCTGGATTATAACGCCGGCGGCGATCGCGGTATGTTTATGTTCGGCGGCTCGGTATACGGGCCTATTTTCGTGCGCAACAATACCTTTGAAAATGTGGGCGGTTATTTGGTCAACTTTTGGTGGGGCGGCGGCGCGGAGGACGAACACGGCAAGCCCGACCACATGCTTAACAAAAACCTGTTTTTTGAAGGCAACCGCGTGAAAAATATCGGCGGTCCGGTAATCAAAATGGAGGGTGCATGGGGTAACGGCTTCTTTTCCTACCCCGAAGGCGAGGAAGCGGCAAAGGCTACGGGACGCCCGTATATCACCCAATACAACGACGACGGCAGTATAAAGGCTTTGATTACGTATGGACCGCTGCCCGTGGAAAATTTCGTCGTGAAGGGGAACCATATCATTGCCCGTGACGAAAATACGCCCATACTAACCATCGATTCACCCTATTGCACGACCGACGGCGTAAAAGACCCGTTATCGGGTATGGATATAAAGGATGTGCAAATATTTAACAACCATTTCGTTGGCGGTGCTGCCCCGCAGGAGCGCGGCCCCTTTATGGGTAAGCTGCCTTTGTTCGCGGGGAATGCGTATGAAAACGTACATGGCGGGCTTGCAGTTTTATCGGAAAACAATAATACAATTGCGCCCCTGTACGAAAATTTGCAAATCACAACCACGCAGCCCATCCAAGCCGTTATGCGCGTCGGCGTGTATCAAAACGGGCAGAAAGTTACCCTAACGGGGGCAGCCGGCACATCGGAAATCCGTTTCGTACCGGGAGAAGCAACCTATAACGTACCCGAACCGATTGCTCTTATCGAGGGGGTTTCGCTTTGTTTTTATTACAATGCCTGTACAACACAGTGGGAGTTAAAAATGTAATGGCAAAGGGATATAAATAAGAACGATTGGGAGGGGAACTTTCATGAAGAAATATGTTATAACGGTTGTGATTACGTTACTGGTGTCAATCGTTGCGATTGTTTTATATACCGCGCTTCCGCGGTTGGGGGAAGCGGATACAACCGAACCGGATACGGCCCCTCCCGTTTACGATACCCCACCCGTAACGGAGGACGCACCCGCCGCGAACCCCCATGAAAGCGAACCGGGTACGCTCCCCCTTGCGCAGGAAGACCCGGTTTGCTTGATTGCCTTCCGCATGGAATGGGATGATTTGCTGGCCGTTGAAAACGGTGAATTGTTATATGCCGAACCGGGGCAAATGGGCATCCTTTCCCAAGAGGGTGGCTCGTTGACTTATATTCCCGAAGAAAACGCGGTGCGTTATGTATACGAAATAGGTAATCCGGAGGAGCCCGTTTTCGGCATTATGTTTGATGAACCGATTTCCGCCAATTATATTTTGACGGTGCGGTTCAGCGTGTTTGTACCGGAGGGTATGATACCCGGCCCCAATAATTTTATCCGCGGGGCGTTTTACAGCGGCGAAACCCAAGTGGGTAATATCATGATGAAAAATACATTGGGCGGGCCGGAATTAAAATCCTCACGCGAGCCTCACCGCCCTGCGGGAACGGGCGGCGGCGGCATGTTCGGGCGGTGGATCGACTTTACGCTGGAAGTGGAGCCGTTTTTATATACGCTGCGCGCAGGGAACGCGTTTTTGGATTTCCCGATGGAGGAACGGGGCGATATCGACCGTTTTATCATCCATATGTTCTTTTGGAGCCCCCGCGATGAATTTGCCGTTGACCCCTTTGTGTTTTATTTCCGCGACATAAACATTGAAGCGCGGGAATTTGAACGCGGATGGGCGGTGGAACCGATTTGGCCGCGCAACAGTACGTACATGGTTACCGACACACCCACATTTTTGTGGACGGATACGGGCGCGGATTACTATGTATTGGATATCTTTGAAAAAGCGCGTTATCCGGAAACGGTTTTACGCAGCTACAATGTGGGTGCGGTGTCATCGTTTTCATTGACACAGCCCCTTGGGTTGGATGAAAAATATATATGGCGCGTTACCGCCGTAACCCGGGGCGAAAACGCCTACGGGCCGTCGCTTTATTTCCATACGGCAATGCCCGAACCGGAAGGGGCGTATTTTTATGCGGCGGACTTTGGTTTAATCATGGGGGAATGGAGCCGTAACTGGCTTGACCCCAATTGCGAAATCCGTAACGGCGGCGCACGGCGCAATGCGGCGACAATCCAATGGCTGCTGGATTTGGCAGGGCGGCGTGGCGGCGGTACGGTAGTGCTTCCGTCGGGCACCATCGGTTTGGAAGGGGACAGAAATAATACGCAAGGTATCGCGGCTATCGAGTTTCGATATGACAATTTGATATTGGAAGGTCAGGGAAGGGACGGCCCTGACCGTACACGCTTGTTGATATGGGAAATATGGAGCAACACCCCGGGCTTTTTTTCGCGGCGCAACACGGGGATGCGCGTGGTGGGAACGCCTTTCGCCAACCCCGAACGCGCCGCGCGGCGGAATATAACCATACGCAATATGGAGCTGGACGGCGGCCGCTCCCATGACGGCAATTACGGTTGGGATTACGCCATGACGGATTTACGGGATTTTGGCTGGGACGTACGCCATCAGGGCATCGTGGTAGGTAATGACAACCAAGTGGATTTGGTGTTTATCGACAACGTTAAACTGCACCGTTTTTCGGGCGAAACGTTGTACACCGGCGGTAATCTTGTGGGGTATCTGCGTTTATCCAATTCGATTATGACCGACACAAACGCTTCATGTTTTAATTTCCATGCCCATGTACTGCATGTGTACAATACGCAGTTCGGTTCACCCGCGGAGGACAATATCGGCAGTCGTTTTTGGATTGAATTTTGCAATAGGGAAAGCAATATTCAATTCGATTTTTGCTTAAGCAACATACCTGACCGTGAATATTACGAAGCGCGCTTTGCATCGATACCGGGAATTCACCACACGGGTTTTGAAGGGGATACGGCGTATTTTTATTGGAACAATTTTTATAACTTAGTGGGAGCGGAGGGCATCGTGTTCGCTCAGGGC
The DNA here is from genome assembly GCA_009779755.1 of Defluviitaleaceae bacterium. Classification (GTDB taxonomy): domain Bacteria; phylum Bacillota; class Clostridia; order Lachnospirales; family WQUN01; genus WQRX01. The sequence continues at coordinate 73,579 of WRDO01000004.1, forward strand.
AACGCCACAAATTACACGATGTTTTTCGTGGAAAACGAATTTGACAACACGTTGGATTATAATCGAGGCGGCAACCGCGGTATGTTCATGTTCGGCGGGTCTATTTACGGCCCTATTTACATTCGTGACAACGTGTTCCGCAATGTGGGCGGTTACCTTGTCGAATTTAACTGGGGTGGCGGCGCATATGACGCCGATGGCAACCCCGGGCATAAAATGAACAGGAACGCGTGGTTCGAGGGTAACCGAATATATAATATCGGCGGGCCGATACTCCTATTTACGGGAGCTTGGGGCAGCGGTTTTTTCCCATATCCGTCACAGGCACATGAGGCACTCGCCACAGGCTTGCCGTATTTTTACCAACGTGACGGGTCGGGCAATATTACCGCCATCATTACCTACAGCCCCATCCAAATAGAGGATTTTTATTTCCGAAACAATACTTTTTACGCGCGAAACCCCTACACACCGATTATGGTCATAGACGCAAGTATACCGCTGTATGAGGACGGCCAACGCATAGGTTTTGACCCGATGTCGGGTGTGTGGTTCAACAACGTGGAAATAACCGACAACCATTTCATCGGCGGCACAGCACCGGAGGAACGCGGGCCGTTTATGGGGACGCTGCCGTTGTTTGCGCGTAACAGTTATGAAGGGCTGCGGCTGACGCCACGCGGCGGTATATCGATATTGACACCCGACAGCAACGTCGTGTGTCCCGTTTTTGAACAGATAGTCCTGCGTGCCGAAGAACCGCAAAGCGCATTCATGCGAACGGGTGTATATACGCACGGGCAAGAGGTGCTTGTCATCGGTGACGGAAATACCGCGGCGGTTACCCTGCACTTGGCTGACAACCGCACGGTTAACCCGGGTACGGTTTTAAGATTACGTTATAACGCAGCCGCGCACCGTTGGGATTTTGTGTCGCAATACCGGCGTGAAATATTTACGGTCACCTTCGACGGCAACGGCGGCAATTCGTTGGGTGACGCAACTTACACAAGACATGTGGTGCAAGGTTTGGGCGTCGGTGACTTCCCGATATTTTTACGCGAAAGCCATCGTTTTATGGGCTGGAATACAGAACCCGACGGAAGCGGCATCGAAATTACCTCCGCCTGCTTAATCAATGAAGAAACCATATTTTACGCCGTATGGCAATCGTGGTGAAATATTTATAATTATTTGGCAGATAACCGTTTTGCAAGCAATGGATGGATGGCCATAAATGACCATCCATCCCCGCTTGTTAGGGGTTCCCCCTAAGACCCCCTGACGCGAAAAACGCGTCCGTTAAGCCCGCCGTTGAATCATTTACCATATTTTGTTATACTTTTACAAAGCAAAAACATATGGGAAGATGTGAAGTAATGATCCCGTTAACATTGGAAAAACTCCTGGCCGGCCGTGTGGTTGAAAACGAACGCGTGGAATATAAACGCGGATGGAATCCGGCGGATATTATTCCCACCATTTGCGCGTATGCCAATGATTTTTGCAATGTAAACGGCGGGTATATTGTGATTGGTATTGAAGAAAAATATGGCCGTCCTGTTTTGCCGCCCGTTGGTGTGAATGAAAGTGAATTAGACCATATCCAACAAGAACTGTTCCAATATTGCAACTTCATCATGCCCCGTTACATACCGCAAATTGAGTTGGTTAAATATCAAGGCAAGTATCTTATTTATCTGTGGTGTTCCGCCGGGGACGACGGCCCCTATTCCGCGCCCGAAAATGTCCTTTCCAAAAGCAAGCACAAAGAATATTGGATAAAACCCTCCAGCGTGAAAACTATTGCCAAAGGGTCCGAATTATCCGAATTGTTTGACAAGTTTAACTCCGTACCCTTTGACGACAGGATAAACTGCCAAGCCGTTATTGAGGATATAAGGCGGGGGCATATTGAAGATTTCCTTGTAGAAAGCAAGAGTTCACTTGCTTCAAACATCAACCAAAAATCTATGGAGGATATGCTTACCGCGCTTGAGGTTGCCAATGCTACCGATGTCGGCGTTGATATCCGTAATATAGGTATCCTTATGTTTGGCAATGAACCGCATAAATTTCTCCCCGGTGCGCAAATTGATTTAATCCGCTTCAATTCCGCCGAAGCGGAAGGTTCCGATGATTTTACGGAAAAGACATTTTTCGGCCCGCTTCAAAAACAGGTGCGTGACGCGCTTTCATATATCAAAGCCGTTGTTATAGAAGAAAAGGTTATTAAACATCCAAACCGTGCCGAGGCTGACCGTTTCTTTAACTACCCCTATAATGCGTTGGAGGAAATCTTGGTAAACGCCGTGTTCCATAAATCCTACCGGATACAAGAACCGGTTGAAATCCGAATATACGTGGATTGCATAAAAATTATCAACCATCCCGGCCCCGAAAAAACGATTGACATGGACGACCTCAAAACCGGACGCGCCATTGCCCGGCGTTACCGCAACAGGCGTATAGGGGAGTTTTTAAAGGAAATTGATTTGTCGGAAAAGAAATCAACGGGAATAACGAAAATCCTCAGAACACTCAAATCAAACGGTTCGCCGCCGCCCGAATTTGAAACAAACGAGGAACGGGATTATCTAATCGTTACGATACATCGCCATGAAGCGTTTAAGAATAATGAACCTGTAAATGAGATTGAAAATGAGATTGTAAACGAGCGGGTAAATCGTCATGCTTCTATTTTGCGTATTTTGGAAAAGCATCCTTCTCTCACGATTAAGCAATTAAGTGAAGCGACGAAAATTTCCGTTGCTACGTTGAAACGGGAAATGAAGCTGTTAAAAGAAGGCAAGCGCATTGAACGTGTCGGCTCCGATAAATCGGGTTATTGGAGGTTGTTATAATTTTATGCGTATAATAAATATTCCACATCATAACTAATTGTGCCTATCTTATCCCTTACATATTGCACCTTCATTTTGTTTGTTATTACCTCGGTCTCTATATCCGCCTTAATCAAATGGATGATACGGAACAAACCGAAGGGTTTGCGCCGCGTGTGTTTCGGGTTATCGTATAGTCTGTCACTTCACCCTTCACCTTGGAATGTACCTTAACGGTGATTTCGTTTTTCCGCTTTGTTTTATGTACGTAAATCCGGTCGATGAGCGCATCGATCAACGCGCCTTCGAAGCTGTCGTTAAAATTAAGTTCGGCTTCGATCATTTCCTTTAGGGCTTCAGGTGCGGGGGTACTTTTATGGGCTCTTTTTACATGGTTGGTCAAGGCTGTTAATTGCGTTTCAAGGTTTTTGATTTCAACGTTAAAGCGTCGGTTACGTTCGGAAAACTCGACGTCGTCCAAATGTCCCTTTATGTTTAAATCTAACAGCTTATCCTTTCTTTTTGTGATGTCGGTTATTTGCGCTTTTATTTTGGCGATGCTTCCGTTGGTCCCCGGTTTGTCGCCGACAGCTGCGTAAATTGCGCTTAAGTCAAAAACGAGGGGTGATTTGTCTCCAATGACCGCGTTACATGCTTGCCTTGCCAGGATGTCCGCTTCGGTTGTATAAAAGGTCGGCGAATCGCAGCCCGCCTTGCCTTTCGCCGAATATTCCCTGCATTGCCAAACCTCCTTGTCCCCGGATTTGTAACGGTATATCGCCCGATAAAACGGCGAATTGTGCTCTGCGCAAAATATTTTGCCGCTGTACGTATATTTGTTGGTGTAGCTTGTTTTATCCCCGGAGGATTGCTTCGCGCTCCTTTCTTTCAATATAGTGTTTGCCCGATGCCATAGTTCCTCGGACACGATGGGGGGTACGTTCGCTTCGTCCTTGTACATAACCCACTCGGATTCGTCAAGGTATTTTACGTCGTTTAGTTTATAATCGTATTTGTGCGTTTTGTTTCCGCAGTAGTAGCCCATGTACTTCGGATTGGCCAATATCCCCTTGACCGTCGAAAAAGAGAAGGTATTTCCTTTGCCGTTTTTTATCCCCTGCCCGTCCAGCCACGCGCATATGGCCCGTATCCCCTTCCCTTGCGTGGCGTATTGCATAAATATCGCCCGCACGATATCCGCTTCACGCTCATCAACGGTTAATTTCCCCTTCTCCTTCGTATAACCCCATATATTACCGTTGCCCAGCACCGTCCCCTTTTCGATGGCCCGCTTGAAGCCGAATTTCACCCGTTCGGATATCTTGCGCACCTCGTCTTGTGCGATGCTGGACATGATCGTAAGCCGCAGCTCCGAATCCGGCATCAGGGTGTTGATATTATCCGATTGGAACAATACCCCTACCCCCGCCGCCAACAGCTCTTGGGTATACCGTATGCTGTCCAAGGTGTTGCGGGAAAAACGTGATATCTCCTTCGTTACGATAAAATCGAATCGGTCCCGTTTTGCGTCCTCAATCATTTTCAAGAATGATTCCCGCTTGGCGACGCTTGTCCCGCTCAGCGCTTCGTCCGTATAACCGGCGACGTACGACCATAACGGGATACCCCCGATAAAACCCGTATAATAATCGATTTGATTCCTTAAGGAATGAGCCTGTTCGTCCGTACCGGTGGACACCCTCGCGTAAAAGGTAACGCGAAGAGGCAAGTCATAGATCGACCTGCCCCCGTTCAACGCGTTTCGCATTTTGTAGATATCCATATGTAATACCCGCCTTGCCCTTTAATATGATTTCCTTGGCTTTTACGTACATTTCCTCGGTAATCACCCCTTTTTGATAAAGCCGTCGGTTAACGTGGAGCTTTACCTCTGTTTCCACCGCCTCGTTCCGCCCGATTCCCATCGCTTCACCCCATTGGCATTATATGTACGGGCCCATAGGTTTAGACATCGTTAATATAATGCTATAATGTCGGAACTAAGCTGTGCGTCGGGTCGTCGATGGGGGTCGATATGCGTAAAAAAATCATTTTGTTCCTCTTGGTTATCCTCATTGCGCCATTCCTGTATATCCTTTTATCCGATCCCGTGTCCATATCGGTAACGGAATACGAGGATCCGTCGGAAGCATACGATCCCATCGAATCGGTTGTACTCTATCATGAAGAAACCCCCGACATGCCGTTGACGGTAACGTTTTCGGAGACGGGGCACTTCCATACCCGTGACATAATCGTGGAAATATCAACCAACCATCCGAACGCGCGCATCTATTACACCCTTGACGGTTCAATCCCCACGGAGGAATCCCTCCTTTATTCCGCCCCGCTGCACTTTCGGGTAGGCAGGAACGTCCGCGTTTTTTCACTGAGGGCGATTGCGGCTTATGGCGGCGTGGTTTCCTCGCCGCTTACGCATACCTATTTCATCGGATACGGCGTTAATGATCGCTTCGACACGTTAATCATTTCCCTGTCATCGGACCCGGAAGGGTTGTTCGACCATTACACGGGTATCTTTGTCCCCGGTATCATCAGGGAGGAATACATACTCGCCAACCCGCGCGCCCGCATCAACCCGCCCAGCCCCGCCAACTTTAACCTGCGCGGCATGGAGGCGGAACGCGCGGCGTCCTTTGAAGTGTTTACGCCGCAGGGTGAACGGGTACTGGCCCAAGAAGCCGGGATACGCGTACACGGCGGCTGGTCACGCGCCGAGGAGCAAAAATCCATCCGTATCATCGCTCGCAGGGACTATACGCCCGACACGAATCGCTTCGCCTTCGACTTTTTTCCGGATGACGTCATACAGGACGGTCTTGACACACCGCTTGCGCAATATCAAACACTCCTTATACGCAACGGCGGCAACGACAGGAACTTCGGTATGCTCCGTCATGAGGTCGCCTCCGTTTTGGCGCGGAACGCGGGGTTTGCGGCGGTTTCGCCCGTACGGCCCGCCGCGGTGTTCCTCAACGGCCAATACTACGGGTTCGCATGGCTCCAAGTCCGCATGAACGACCATTACCTCAGGGACTTGTTCGACGCGCCTACGCGTGAATTCGATAACGTTGGGATGGGGGAACGGTGGATCCAAACCGACGATCCCGATGTACGGGCCGACGTGGAATACATGAACCGCTTCGCTGACATGGATTTGACGGATGATACGACCTTCGCCGAGCTTGAGGCGATCGTTGACATTGATAACCTGTTATTTTATTACGCGTTTCAAATATTCATGGGGAACGAGGACTGGCCGCACAACAATTTACGGCGGTGGCGCTACACGGGGGAACAAGTGCCGGGGCTCGCGCCGGAATTGGACGGTCGGTGGCGGTATATCATGTTTGACTTGGATTGGACGCTCGGGCTTTACGGCGATGATTTCCGCAAACCCACGTTCCAAAGGGTACTGGAGGGGGACAATCCACGGAGCCCGCTGTTAAGGAATATACTGACGCGCCCCGACATGGCGGATCGGTTCACCATGATTTTGTGCGACATAGCGGCGAACATCGTAAACGTACGCTTGGTGCGGAATGTGCTTAACGATCTTTTCGGCGCGGCGGAGAATGAAATCCTACACGCGTTGGATGCCGAAAGGTACGCCAATTGGGTCAGCATCCGTTCCGTCCAAAACAACCACGATAATATGTTGGCCTTCGCAAGTCGGCGGCATGAGGTAATCTTTGAGGATTTGACGCGGTTCTTCGGGTTCGAAGGTAATATGTACGGGGTTAATATAGTGGGGGGCGAAGCAAAAATCGGGACGCAGCAAGGGACCTCCGCACGCTATTTCACGCACTTGGAAGTCCCCGTAACGCCGATATTGATTGAGTCCGCCGTATTCGACCATTGGCTTTTAAACGGCGAACGTATTTATGAAAAGGATATTACGGTTTCGTTTGCGGACGCCGTTTACGGTGTGGTGGAACTGGCGCTTATCACCCGATGAAATACTTCCTTTGCGGAACCATCCGCATTAAACAGCACGGGTGAACCCCAACTCCGCCAGCTTTTTCCGTCGTCCTTCGCCCAAAGGGTTACGCGGTCGATATGCGCGGAAAACTCGACGTACATATCAAACAATGTTCCATACATCCCGATTTGCCGTTCGGCTTGTTCTTGCGTGAGGGGTACGGCGGGGTTCTCGCGGGAGCCGAAGGTTATATCCATTTCCGTTACCGCAAGCGTCGCCCCGGTTTTGATAAACCGCTCGATACTTTCCCGTACCCATGCCATATTCGTATTTTCGTTGCAATGGGCTTGCATCCCGATCCCTTCTATTAATAACCGACCGTCGTATTCGGTATGGTTGCGCCACGTCGCGTTGATATCCTCCACCATTTGTGCGATGGCTTCGCGTTTCGTCGGGTATTCCTCGTTATATTCGTTGCAAAACAGCTTCGCGTGGGGGTCATACTTACGCGCGAAATAAAACGCGTCGAAGATATAATCCCCGCTGTTTCCATATGCCAGATACCAATGCCCCACGGCATTTTTATTGTCCGTTTGGCCGCGCAGGTGGTCACGCCAGTTCCCCGTGAAAGGGATGTTGTCGTCCCTGAATACCTCATTAACTACGTCCCATGAATATATCCTTCCGCTGTAACGGCCCGCGTATGTTTTGATAAAGCCTTCCAGGTTTTTCTTCGCTTCGTCCCGTGAAAGGTGCGTACCGTCGGGGTTTCGGTTAAGCCACGGCGCGGACTGCCCGTGCCATACAAGGGTATGCCCGATCACCTTTAAACCCTTAACCGCCGCGTAATCCAACAGCTTATCCACTTCCTCAAAGCGGTATACGTCGGGCGCGCTTGTGACATGCACGGGCTTCATTATATTTTCGGCGGTTACGGCGTTGTAATGATGGTTAAACATATCCATCGTATTCGGGTCCTTTAATTCGTCGGGCGTTAGGATATTACCGAACAGGAAATGCTTTTCATATGTTTTGTACAGCGACGGTAAGGTTAAGTCCCAATTCATTTTTTATCCTCCTTGGTTTTTGTTGTTTTATTTTACCATATAATAACACAATATGTAAAAATAACCCCGCAAAACAGACAAGGTCTGCGTTGCGGGGTTTGATTTTATTACGGTAACGGGTTAATAAACTATAACGTTATCAGTCCAGTTCCCATTCAACCAGCGTTGCTGTAACGTTTCCTCCGGGGCCGTCAAGGAGTTCGACCTTCATGGAGTGGGCAAACCAGTCGTTGCTGCCCCATTGCCCGCGAAGAACGATATTGCCGGTAAGCTCGTCATAACCTTGGCTGCCGTCAAGCGTAATTTCCAAGACCAACGTGTATCTGCCGTCTTCTTGGTACCAACGTACGCCGTCATCTTCACCGAAGAAGTGCGCGGGGATTACGGTCGCTACTTCACCCGGACGAACGGGATGATCGTTAACGATGGCGCCGTCGCCGGCGGGGTAGTTACCGAAATCTTCGTCCTTGGTCCAACGCACGCGCCAGCCTGCGGAACCCGTGGATTCCACATCATAGGTAATGCGGATGGTAGAGCCTGCTTCGGGAACAAATGCCCGTGCGCCTGTCATGTTGCTTGCGGCAAACGGCCATGTATGGAGGCCCCTGCCGATGATAATGTCAAGACGGCTTCCTTGGCTGCCGTGAATGGGTGCAAATGACGCGTGGACACCTGTTTCTTCTTCGCCCGCGCGGCGTACGATAACTTCATGGATGATAAGGTCGGGGCCTTCGTTTGCGGTCAGGCGAAGGTGCCTGCGGCCACCGGTGATTTCCGCATCGGTGATGACATAACGCAATTCAAAGTCTCCGTCTGTTTCATAAGACGCCAGCAAACCGTGCGGTGCGTCCGCTTGGGCGATTCTTGCTTGACCGCCGCCCACGATGTGACCGCGGTAGATGATTACATAGTCATGATTTTCGATATCCCAGTCAAACGCTGTGGTTACCAAGTCAAGGGCGTACCAGTTGTTGGCACGGTTAGCGATTACAATAGAAGGCCCTGCTTCTATTTCATACTCGGGACCGCCTGCCGAAGAAAGGTAGTCGGAGTCGTTAACCGCACTTTCGCCCCATGCACCTACCTGCACATTGGGATCCAATGTAAGTTGATACACAATACCCGCCGGGAAGCTGAACGGCTCCGGTGTGGGCTCCGGTGTGGGTTCCGGTGTGGGCTCCGGCGTGGGAGCGGGAGTGGGTGCAGGTGTTGCCGTGGGTGCCGGGGTGGGCGTTGCCTCCGGTTCCGCATTACGCCCGCAGGAGGTTACGGCTAACAGCCCAAAGGCCAGCACGAAAGCCATAACCAGTGTTAAAAGTGTTTTCTTGCGCATGTTACTTCTCCTCTCGGTTTTTTATGTTGTTATCTCAATAGTTAATATCTATTGAGATTTCGGTCAAATTATACAAATCATAATGGCTTTTGTCAAAATATTTTTGTCAATTTTGATTAATAAATCATCTTCCGCCGATAAGGGCGTTGGCACGGGCGATATTTTCGTTCCATACCTGCTGTGCTTCTTCTACAATTACAGCCGCACCCCACAATCCGCCTTCTGGGGGACCGCGCCATACACGCCACGCAAAGGTTTCACCCATTTGGATGTTGCCCGGCAGTATGCGGTACACACGGGTACGCAACCAATCGGGGTTACGTGTCCATTGCGCCATGGTTTCCGTTACACTTCGGGGGTCATGGAAGCGTGCGAATTCCCCGATCATCCAATCGTCCTCGTCGCCGTCGGGCAACGGGCTGTTCCACAAGCCAAGGGCAAACATGATGTCATCCACTTCATCGGGGCTGAATACGTGGGGGATAGCCACAAAGTTACCGCCGTTAAAGCCGCCCATGTAGCCGTCCGTCCACGGCGCGGAGGGCCCGCGCGGGAAGGCAACCCAACCCCACGGGTCGGATACCGAAATATCGCCGATGATATGCGAAAGACCGGGGCGCATGGCACCGTGACCCGCGTTAAACGCTTCTATGAAATAGTTCCATTCGTCCGTACCGAAGTCGTCCTCCAAGGATGCAAGCATTTCTTCGCGCACCTGCACCATAAGTTCCAACACTTCAAATACTTCCGTGGAGGTGGTGTTGTTCACGAAAAATCCCGTCGTGGGGTCGATCCCCGCTAAGTCCGCGTTGTTGGAGGACAGCGCCAACTCAAACATATCCGCATGGAAACCCAATATGGGCCATATGGTTATGTTGCCTTCCGCGTCAAATTGTTGTACTTGACGCGCTACACGCAGGAAGTTATCCCATGTCCAAGTGTTGTTTGCTTGCAATTGGAACAGGTAATCCCCGGGTAGTCCCGCTTCTTCGAACAGGCGCATGTTAAACGCAATACCGCCGGAGGTAAAGGTCTCCGTGCTGAAGCCATGGGGTGAACCGCCGCGCATGGACAAGTCAATATGCCCGCGCTGCCAGTTAACCTCCGGGAAGCGCTCAAAGTGTTCCATGGACATAGGCGCAAACGCGCCGTCGGCGTTTAATGCCAGGAACCAACTGGGTTCCAACATCATTACTTGGTATTCACGGCTGCCGGTAGCCAGCAAATCGGGGAAAAGGTCGCGGGCCGTGTTCCAGTTACCTACGCGTACGTTGCGGATGCGGAAGTTATGCTTTTGCTCCAACTCCCTGCGGTTTTCCCACACCATACGGTCCATAATGCCGGCATTCGCATAATTAAAGGTTTCCGTACAGTCATCATTCCACCAGTTGGCGATTAAAATTTCTATACCGCCAAGGTCGCGTGGGGGGGGAGTAGCCACCGGCTGCGGTGTCGCTTCCGCGGAGGTGGCGGGTGTCGGCGCGGGGGTGGGTGTCGGGTCGTTGGGTTCGTTGCTGCTTCCCCCGCCACATGCCGTAACGAAAGCAAAAGCAAACGCCAACAATACAACGGTAAGCGCTAATTTCAATTTTCTACTCATTCTTTGTCTCCTTTCTTATTTGTTTTTATTTATTATAAAACCGCTCGGTCCGGTTTATAACCTACATTTTTATACCGCTTTGCCCTATGCTTTCCACAAAATAACGTTGCGCAAACAAGTACACGACTATTATAGGTGCAATACCCAACAATACGCCAACGGAAATCATTACCTCCACCAATGCGATGGGTGCCAATGATAGGCCGCCTTCCGCCGCACCGATCGATACGATATACCAGAAAGCGAAATAATCACCCAACCCCGCTATTTGCTCCGCCATCACCCCAAAGCTGCGCAGGAACATACTCGAATAAAAGCCGTCCGTCCATTGCCAAACAAAGGCGAACAGGAAGCACGACATTAAAACGGGTACGGCATCGGGCAGCATGATTTGTATGAAGGTACGCAGCTTGCCGCAGCCGTCCACCCACGCAGCCTCCTCCAGCTCCTTGGGCATATTACGGAAATATTGCCGCAGAATAAAGATATACAAGCCGTTGCGCAAGCCCATCGCCGTTACGGACAACAGCGTATAACCTTGCAGGGTATCCAGCAGATTGACGGAACCCCCCGTAAACAACGGTATAATCCCGAATAATTCGAAGAAGCGGAAGTTAATGAACATAGCGGAGCGCAGGATATGGGGCGGTATCAATATCGTAATCATCACGCATACGAACCAAAAACGCTTAAGCGGGAAATCGAAGCGGGCAAAACCGTACGCTACCAGCGTACACGCGGCGACTTGCAATAAGGACATGCTGAAGGTAATCGCCAGCGTACGCCACAAGGATTGCCAGTAGTCCATAAGCTCCAAACCCAAGCGGAAGTGATCCAAAGTGGGGAAACGCGGGATAGCCAGTACTGTTGGGTCAAACAGGTCGTCACGGCTCATGATCGTGTTCGAAAATTGGTGAAACAACGGTTGTAATACCAAAAAGCACAGGCCGAACAGCAAAATGACCATGAAAATATTACCCAGCACACGGCTTACGTCGCGGCGCAGCAGGTAGCCGTCGGTGGCGGTATTACGTTCCCAATACGTCCGTTTAGTCATAATAGTACACCAGCCTCGAGATTAGGAATCCGACTATGGCTAAAACCAAAGCGATTACGGTGAAGTAGATCATTGCGATGGCGGAACCGAAACCGAATTCGCGCCACCGGTTGACGACGATGTCTATCATTTCCATAATTTCACCGTCGGTGCGGTTCATAAAATCCACGATGGAATAGATGACCACGACCAAAATCATGGGGCTGATCATCGGGAAGGTAATCTTCCAAAAATTTTCCCAACCCGTCGCGCCTTCTATACTGGAGGCTTCGTAAATGCTGGGGTTGATGGTTTGCAAGCCCGCAAGGAAGATAACGATCTGTATCCCGCTTGCCATGGCTATGGTGTATATCTGATTCACCACGGCCAGGATATATTCGATAAACCCTTCCCCGATACCCGCGCCAAACTCCGCCACGAGTATACTCTCGATAACGCCGGTGACACTCGAACGCATGGTGTTCGCGTTTTGTATCTGCTCGGATACAAGGCTGAGGAGCGAATTGTTTGTTTCTATGCCCACCAATACGCCGCTGGCCAAGATAACGGGCAAGAAAAAAACCGCCCGCACGAAACCACGCCCCGGGAACGTCTTGTTGAGCAGCACGGCGATAAACAGGCTGAATATCAGCACGGGTAATACCAACAGCCCCATGGAGATAAGCTCAGCCACGAGGTACTGCGTAAAGTCGTTGTCTACGAGTAAGGCCCTTTGGATATTAGCCAGCCCCGCCCATACCATGGAAAACTCATCGTTCGCGAAGTCCACGGTTACCGTGGAGAACGCCATGCGTATGTTTTGGTACAGCGGATAGGCCATAAACGCAAGGAAGCCCAACACAAAGGGAGCGATAAATAAGTAACCCGCGATTGCGTTTTTGCCGCGCATTGTAAGTTTCACGTCCTACCCCCTCACTACCAAGTAACGTTCCGCGGGGACAAATACCGTGCCGTTAAAGTCCGCCATGGTAGTATTTACATATACCCGTGTGCCGTCCTCGTATACGGTGACCGTAACGCCGGTACGGCACAATATTTGATGATCGATTATCAATTGATTATACAAATGGCCGAAATCCGCCGCGTGACGCTGATACAATTCATCGGCGACGCCCACCCAACGGCCGAACTCGTTGGAAAAATACCTGCGATAACGTGAAACTTGCAAGTCAGCCGTGGGCGCATCCATAAAGCTGAAGAACAACGACGCCCCGCTTTCTACGGTGTTAAGCAAATGATGGGAATAATCCTCCGCCAAATTGATCGGCCGCCCCGCGAAGGGGACAAGCCCGTGCAATACAATGGCATAAAAGGGTACGTGCATACTCGTTACGTTAAAGTTTTGGTCCGTCAGCGGCATACCCGTTATCACGTCGGCGAAGGGTACACCGTAGGAAAAACCGTAGTTCAACCATACGCCCGTACCCCGATCCGACAGCTCCCGCAACAAATCAACGCGCATATGCATACTCGCCTCGCGGCTGACGTGGCGGTCTTCGTGGAAGTCACCCGCCAACGCGCTCGCCATGGAGCGGAACGCTATGTTATTGACACCCGAATCAGCGGCGTCGTTTACAAAATTACGCGCCGTATTGATCATAAATTCCGGGCGGGCTACGATAATCGGGTCCGACATTACGGACATCGCGCCCAACTGGCCGAAGTATACCGGCGAAAAGCCGTTATGCTCCATACGGCTGCGGTTCGCTTGGCGGGCGGCGTCACGGTTGGGCGAAAAACCGTTGAACCATCGGTTGCCGCGCATAAACATAAAATCGCCTTCGATGTAAAAATGATAACCCAACACGGACGCCGTGTTTAACATATTGTCAAACGCGCGGCGATTGCCCAATTGGCGTATCCTGTTAAACCCGGTAGGGATTTCGTGGTCGATGGACTTATTGTGCGCGCCGCGCATTTGTATGTGCAGGTTGCTCCAACCCTTGGCCGCCATGGTCGTCATCATATCCGTCGTTTCGTTAAAGCTCGTGAGCGCAAAAGGTCTGTCCACAGGGAATCCCAACAAATGCTGCGGGGTAAGCGCGGCACCCAGCACCTCCACCACGGCGGTTACGGGAGCGTCCACGCGGTCGTTAAATTGCGGGAAACGCGCTTGTAAAAAATCACGGAAGGCGTGCGCCATACCCACGTAACCGGGTGTGGATGTAACCGTATACCGTATGACGATCTGTTCGCCGGGCGGCAGCTCCCATTCGTGCATCAATAATCTGTCGCCCGTACGCCCGGCCACATCCAGCGCCGCGCCGTGCAACAGGCGGAAAGTGGGATGCACGCGGTTCCACGGCGCGCGCATTCCGGCAGGTTCCGCATGTACGGACGCATAGGACGCGCCTTCGTCTATGATGGCGGCAAAAGTCGCGCCGTTGCGGTATACGCCGAACACCGGGAAAGCCGCGCGGTTGTCGCGTATCAGCATCGTACGCATAATGGCTTCGTCCCACCCGTACACGCGGCTCGTGAAGGGGTTTTGGTTGCCCCGCACCGTATCAAAAAACATCAGGGAACCGGAGCCGTCGGGCAGGAACAGGTAGCCGTCGTCTGTTGCGTGGCCCGCGCCGAAATACGGCATTACGGTAAGGTGGGTGGGCATAAACGCGGGGTGGTAATTGATTTCGTCGAAGGGAATCGTGACCAGCATAGCGTTGTCTTCCAAAGTAAAGCGCATCGTCACGTTAAACGCGGCTTGGTCGATTTCCGTAACCAAACCGAAGTAAGCCATGTCCGCTACCCAGTCATCGTAGGTGTAACCCGCCTCCGCCAATATATCCTGCACCATACCCCGCAGTGCGGAGGGGATATCTTCTCTCAGGGTGTAAATTTTTACGCCTTCATCGTTGATGCTGTCGCTGTATATATTTAACACTTGTAAACGGTCGCGTCTGGCCATTTCGTCAAGGAATACATAAAACCGCTCGGCGTAGACAGCGTCGGGTATATGAAAGACTTCCATGATATTACCGATGGTGAAATACACCTCTATACCGTTGTCCACAACGGCTTGCGTAAAAGTACCCCCGCGTACGGAAAAACGGTAGGCATCCTCCGTCCATGTACTGCTGGAACGGTTTTGGTATTCCATAAGAAGGAGGGACTGCATATAAAAACGTTCGATGGCGGCGGATTCGTTGCAATCGGACGCGCCCTCGGGCGTAGAGCGGAAGATGCGCCCCGTGGAAAGCTCGGTCAATACAATTTCCGCCGTTGCCGTCAGGAAATCCAATTGCAATATACCGTTATTGATGGTGATTACGGGCGGGGCGTTGGGGTCTTGCCGATGCGTGATGACTTCGCCACCGGCCCGTTCGCGCAGAGCACAGGAAGAAAGGAACAGGAGCAGGAATATAAACAATAAATATTTCAAGCTATCCCCTCCTTATCCTGAATACGGCTTCTTGTGCTATGGAGTAAAAATACGCGGCGCCGTCGCTGACCACGGCAAAAAACATAATGAATATGAAAACCATGACCCCGATGGCGAAAAGCGACAGAATGGTGGTCAATATGGCTTTGGAAAAGCTGTATTCGTGTATTTCCTTCATGGCGCACAGCAGCAGGAGTACAAACCATAAAGTACCTATGTGGGTCGTCATCTGGTGGATCATACCCTCGCTGTAGGTAATGACATGGCTGACGGGTACCAACACGGCATTGATGATGATTTGGGGTACCATGGCATATGCGTAACCCATGTATATATGTGAAATCTTACCCTTGCCGTCGAACAGCGTAGTCAAGCACCAGTTGGCTACGGAAAAAAGCACGATGGGGATCACCATTTGCCCAAGCACCCACCACGCGCTGAACACCTCCATGTTTATGTTAATGAACTGGAAGTTGGTAAGCACAAGACGCATTATCTGCACAATAACGGCTATAGCTAAAATCGTATGCGCGGCTGCCATGCTTCCGCGTTTTTCGTGTATCAAATCCCAAAAACCGTCCAGCGGGCGTCGCATGGTGTACAAGGAGAAACGCAGAGCGCGCAAATACGCGTACCAATCAAAACGGGTCAGTCTTGCGGTCATGATTCCAATATCTCCCTTCGTACCTTTATTACTTTTCTAACGACGGGCGGTACGATGATCAACACACCCAACGCTACCGCAAACATCCAAAAATATTCTTCCATCCATTGGCGGCGGTAGAAGCCAAAGGCACGGCCATAATTCGCGTTATCGTTTTGCATACGGAACAACTCCATCGCATCGCGGTAATAACCGCGGCGCAACAACGCGCGCGCAACGCCGATATAAGCCATGTTGAAGTTGCCGTTCATACGGAGCACTTCCTGCCATGTATCATAGCTTTCCTCGTACAATCCGCGTTGATACATGGTTAACGCTTCATTTATATACCTGCCGTATTCCGTCAAGTCAAAGCGCGTAATCGCACCTGTGGTCGCGTCAAGGGCAAAAAGCGTAAAGCCCATGGATTCAAGCGCCGTGGGCAGCATAAAAGCACCCTCGTGATGGCCGTAACTGCCCCATGCATACAACAGCTCGCCTTGGTTGTCGTATGCGAACAAGCGGCCGCGCGTGCGGTCAAAAACAACAAACGTATTGTTCGGCAAGGATGTAACGTCGATGAGTACGCTTTGGCCCGATATATGCCCCGCACTGCCCCACCACAGGTCGCCTTGGGGGTCCTCCCAGCCGTTTCGTATCATAACGTCGGCGCCCATGGCGTTAAGTCTGCGTACGGGCTCCACGTCGGGCCCGCTTGAGGTAACAAACAGGAAACCCTCGTTGTCAATGGTTACGTTATTATAGTCCACGGGGACAAAGAGCCATCCCCGTTCGCGTTGTTCCCGTGTTTGAATGCTGCGCCAAAAACGCTGCCACGGGTTTATCGTAACATCGGGCGCGCCCATATAACCCGCAAAATATCCGTCATTATCAAATTCCATCAGCCCGCGGTTAACCATGGCTACCTGCGCGAACAACCGCCCCGAAAAATCTACGGCTAATTTTTGCGGCAGGAAATGACGGTCATCCTCCAACGCGCTTAATTCCAACTTACTGCGGTCGATTACGGTAAGTACATTCCAGTTTTCGTCCGTGTGTAATATACGGTTGTTTTCGGTGTCGGCTATCCATTTTTGCCCGTAGTTAAGCATCCATGGGGATACGAACATTCCGTGCGGGCGGTTAAAGGGGCTGGGTTCGCCGTTGATATATACATGCGTAATCACATCGACAAGCTCAAAAGTACCGTCAGCGTGAAATTCGATTACCACAATGCGGTTGTTGTTTGTATCCGCAACATACAGCAGGTTACCCCATACCTGAAGGTCGCGCGGGTTATTAAAGTGACCGATTCCCAAATGTTCGCCAAGGATAAACGCCGTCACGCGGTAGGCATCGGGGGAAGGGATGGGCACGCTCCATTCGTTATAGGTATAGGTATAGTGCGACGAACCGCTTCCGCTTGCGTAAACGGTGACCGGTGCCGAAAAAAGCGCGACAGCCAATATGGTTAACAATATAAACTTCATTCGCCCGACCTCCACGCTCGGCGGTATTGAACACGTACCACCGACACGCAACACATTATTCCTTAATCCCCGAGTTTGCCATCGTGTGCAGGATATTGCTTTGCGCGATGATAAACAGCGTAATGGGTACTACCATCATTACCAATGCCACCGCCGCGCCCACACCCATACGCGCCACGTTGGGCGTATGCGGGCTGCCTACGATTTGCTGCAGGGCGAACGGCAGGGGTTTTAACTGTTCCGTATAGATAAGGTTTTGCTGCGGGTTATTCCACAATGCCTGGACGGAAAATATCATACAAGTCAGCCATGCGGGCTTTACCAACGGCATAACGATGCGCGAATAAATCGACCATTCCGTCGCGCCGTCTATCTTGGCGGATTCCACCAGCGACTGCGGGACGGTATCTATAAATTGCTTCATCAGGAAGAATCCCAAGGGGAACGCAAACGAAGGTATGATTACCGACAAATAGGTATCTATCCAACTGAGACGGGCCAAGATAAGGAAGTTGGGGATGGCAGTGACAAAACCCGTGAACATCAGCGTTGTGATTACGATGTTAAAGAACAGCTTGCTGCCGGGGAATACGTATTTGCTGACGGCATACGCACCCATCGAGGCGATAATCAAATGGCCCAACGTACCCGCCGCTGTAATAAACACGGTATTAAAGACATAACGGGTAAACGTCACCCACGAACGCGACATAAGGATAAATAAATCTTGCAGGTTATTCATGGTGGGATTGATTACAAACAGGCGCGGCGGGAAGATAAACAATTCGTCCAGCGGTTTAAACGCGTGGTTGATGGCAAAAACCAGCGGGAAGGCAAAAAACGCGCCGAAACACGCTAATATAATAACAATAAATACATCCCCGCCCGGCGAACGGTTGGGGCGGCGTACGGCGCGGTTGGAACGCCTGCGCGTTTTTGCTTCACGTATGCCCATGGTTTACCTGCCTATCCGTGAGATGAATTTCCCCACCAAAATCTTTGTATATATCATCGTTAGGAACAATATCGTGGCAATGGCCGATGCATAACCCATTTCGAAACGGATGGCGCCGTAATCCACCAAGTGGTTTACGATGGTATGCACCGCGTATTCCGTGGAGGGGAAGCCCGCCAAATCCTGCGTGACCTGCCCCACCGCAAAGGATGCCATAATCGCCATAACCGCGCCGAACATCAACATGCCTTGCATATTCGGCAGGGTGATAAACCACAGTTCCTGCCAGCGGTTTTTTACGCCGTCCATCAGCCCCGCTTCGTACAGGCTTTCATCTATCGTGGACAGCCCCGCGATAAAAGCCAAAAAGCCCGCGCCAAGGCTCATCCACAATACGACGATGATGATGACGGGCATCATGTAATCGGGGTTGGTTAGCCATAGTCTGGGCTCTTGTATGATACCGAGGCGGATGAGTATCGCGTTGGCATAACCCATTTCATCGCCTGTGAAGATGATCGCCCATACCATAAACGCCGCACCCGCAATGGTGGGCGCGTAGAATACCAACGTAACGAACGCGCGTATATAACGCGGCAGCTCGTTGATAAACCACGCGAACAAAAAGGCGCATATATAACCGACAGGCCCCGTCACAACGGCAAGGATAAGCGTATTACGCAAAGCGATCAGGAATACGTCGTCGGAAAGGAACAAATTCAAATAATTTTGGAAGCCGATAAAACGCGGCGATTCCAACACGTTAAAATAAGTAAAGCTGAAGAAAATGGATATGGCAACGGGTGCCAACACAAACATGCCGAATACCAACGCAAACGGCAACAGGAATAAATACAGCGTCCTGTGCTTTTTCATTTCCTTCCACATGTGGGCGCGCAGGGCGCGCTTTTTTTCGCGGTAGCGGGCCAAGTTACTCATGCGTCACTACTCCAGTCCGAATTCGCGGCGTTTGTTGGCAAGCTCGCGGTTTATTACGATGGTAAAGTCGAGAAGCGTTTCGCGTGTATCGGTATTTTCGTTTATTACGTGGCGGATGGCGTTGATCAAATGCCGTTGTACGTAATAGCCGCCGGGTACTTCGGGGATCCCGTTTACCCAACTGCGCTGCTCGTTAAGCACGTTAAGTTGGGCGATGTTCCACGGCAGACTTTGGAAGGCTTCGATGTTCGCCGTCGGGAAACGCGCCGCCGCACCCATGACGGATTCCAGTTCGCGGCCAAAACGCAACTGCGTTTCCTTGGATGTCCACCATTTTAGGAATTCCCATGCGGAATCCTGTTGGGTACCGGCAGCTATCATGATGGCCGCCGTACCCCAACCGGGCACGGAATGGTTTATGTGCCCGTCGGCGTCCATATAGCCGGGCATAAGGGCGAAATTCCAACGGCCGTATATCTCCGGGGCGAATACGCTGAGCATGTTAAACAAAGTAAAGTCGGCAAAACCCAAGGGCATTTCGCCGCTGCGGAAGCGGTTGGCAAAATCGAAGAACTGCGGCGAACCGAAATGCGTGAAGAAACGGGTGAACGCTTCGAAAGCGGCAACCGCTTCTTCATTATCCAATATGGTACGCGAAAGGTCCTCATTGTATAAATGCCCGCCCCGTTGCAACAGCTGTGTCAAAAATCCCGATATGTCGGGGTTCATGGGGTTACCGATGGGGGGGATGCCCACTGCCATATTGTTGCGTTGCAATACGGGCATCATGGCCAATACATCGTCCCATGTACGCGGCGGTTTTAAGCCAATATCATCAAGGATATCATGGCGGTAGAACATGAGGTTAAAATTCTGCGTTTCCGGTACGGCAAAGAAGCCCGTACCTCCGGGCGCGTTATAACGCACGGGAATCCACGCGCTTTCATGGAAGCGGCCGTACACATCCTCCCAAAAACCGGGGAACCGTGTCAGGTCCACGGCGGCGTTACGGAACGCGAAGTTTGCGGGGTCTTGCAGGGGCATGGACAGCACCACGTCGGGCCCGATACCCGCAACTACGGCAGGGAGTACGGCAGAATGCGCCACAAGGCGCAGGTTAACGCCGATTCCGCTGTTGGGGCTGAACGAATCGTCAATCATGGACTTAAGTACCGTGGCTTGATCGCGCCCCGTGGTTATCCATACCTCCAATACGTCGGAACCTTCGTGGACGTCACCCAAGCTGTCAAAATCCATGGTAAAACTGGCGGCAAACGCACGCAACTCATGTGCTGTCCGCGTGAAAAAGGTTTCGCGTACCCGTGGCAATTCCGCACCCGTACCGGAAATATAAATGAAGTCTATATCCAACTGCCCTTCCATCAGGAAACGGGCGGAATTCGCAAGGGACGATATGTTTTGGCGGAAATTCACCAATTGCAGGGGTATACGGTCGGGGCGCATATAAAAGGTATCCATTTGGCGGATGAGGGTGGTTATAATGCCCGTGTGTTCGTTGCGTTGGCCGAGAAATTCGGATAACTCGTGCAGCAGGGTATACAGGATGCCGATTTCCTCGTATATGGCGGTTATGACTTCCGGCATACGGTAATGGATACGGTAGTCACGCATCGGGTCGGGGTTGGGCCCGGTTAACACAAGGATACTGCGGTAAACTTCGTTTAAGCGGCGTACGCTGTCCAATAAACGGTCGACAAGCTCTCCCATACCGCCCAAAGTGACGTACATACGGATCGTATTGGTCCCGGCGCGCAAGGGGAAAAGCAAATCCTCGCCGGAGGGATGTTGCAACGTAATCAATTCCCAACTGTTGTTAAAGCGGAAGGGGATCGCGGCGACCTCCGCGAAGGGTATTTCGCCGTTGATATACAACGATCGGCTGGAAACAAATCCGCGGTTATAATTTTGCCTTGCGGAAACGGATATGCGGTACAGCCCGTCGGATGGCGCGTTCACTTCCCATTCTATCCATTGCCCCGCCACACGCCAAGGTTGGCCGCCAATCATATTAAGTGTAATCAGCGACGCGGAAGGCGGGTCGGTGATACCGCTGGAGGAATCAAACAACGGGAATAAACTCGGGTCGGAACGCACCGTGGAAGCCTCACCCTGCAAACGGTATGCCCAATCGCTTGTATTAACGGGCAGGGTATTATGCGCCATAAAATCTTCAAAGGACGGCGGCGGCGTGATGGGTGTGACATGCAACGCACGCATAACAAGGGGTTCGTTGATACCGATTAACGTTATCGTATTTTCGCCCTGCGTAAAGTAAAAACGGTACGGGTCGGTAAAAAAACCCAGCCTGTCGCGGACAAAGGCGCTTTCCCAACGCGGAAGCTCCACTTGCGGCGGGCGGATTTGGTTCCCGCGGTTGTCCATACGTACGGGCGCGCCCGAACCCCAAACACGGCTGAACGAAACAAGGTCCGCACCCGTAAAGGGGACTTCACCGTTTATTTTTATGGTACGGGCAATATCGATACCGCGCGCGGCAACGGGAAAATATTCGATGAACAGATTATATAAACCCGCAGCGGGGATATAGACGGTAAACGTCACTTCGGAGGATTCCTCCGTCCGCAGTACGCTTTCGCCTTCCATGCTTGTGACGCTGAAGCCGTTGCCTTCGGGGTTAAATATATCCACCGTTGTTTTTTGTAAACCGTGGGCTGTATTGGTGTGTATATATAAAAATTCCGCATAGCTGCCTTCGGTTCGGATGGGCGGAAGATTAACGGATTCGCCGCCGCGGCTGCGCAGTACCAACGAATCATCCCGCAAAAACAGAAATAGGAAAAACGCAAACAAGAAAATAACGAGCAATAAAAACTTGAACCCGTGCTCCAAAATTTTATTGATTATGTTGGTTCTGTTCCCCATAAATAAAACCTACCCGACGGGATTATTTATTTATACCAGTTTTCCTTTGTTCACCAAACGTAAATAACGTTGAAATTCCTGCACTTCCAACGAATTAACAGCCGTTACGTTATATATGAGGGTCGTATCCGTAAAATAAACCTCCAGCCATGTACGTTGCAAATACTTGTATATGACCAGCATAACCACCGCCGCGACGCCGGTATAGAAAAATACCGACCACTGCGCCGACGAAGCTATATATTCGACGGATGAAAAAACGCTTATGAATCGATAAAAGAAACCCTGCGTCACATTCGTATCAAAGCGCACCCATGCATTAAAGGCACTAACGGCGGTAAGCGCGGAAAACGCGACGGTAAGCAACCCGATTATTAACAACCACATCGGTTTTGTTTGCCGTATGCGGGAGTTTACGTAATCCTTCATTACATATGCGGTATTATCCTTAGCCTTTGCGCGTTTGCTTTTTTTTATGTCTATATACGGACCCGTGCAAAATAAACGTTTATCGCTGAGTACGGCCGTATCGCCCAGTACCGAGATAATTTTTCCGTCATAATCCGCAGGGTTTCGCATTCTACACCTCATTTAAACCGATATGTAACTTCGGCCGAAATCAGGCCGAAGTGTTATTAACTAATCGCGGGGTATCCAGTCCACGTCGCCGTATACCGCCAGCCATGCTGCGCGGCGCGCGTCAATGATTTGCTGCCCGCCCGCGGCAAGGTATTCGTTCATACCCGCATCAAACACGGCGTCAAATTCGGCAACGGACGCGACAACGGCACGGTTGAGCGCGCCGCGCGCCGTACGGTTAAGCCCCGGGCTGCCCCAATCCACCTGTGCTTGCGGGGTGGGAATACGGGCGCGGCCCATCAGGTGCGCATAATTTAAGTTATTGGTGACGGATTGCATAACGCGCCACGGTTCTATACCCGGGAAGCCCAAACCAAGCGACAGTCCCGCCACTTCCATATCATCAAGGAAAACCGCGTGACCCATGATGAAGAGAAGGTCGTAGTTCCTCGCTACCTGCCATGTCCAGCGGTCATCCGTGATTTCGTCGCCCGAGAAGGTGCGGAACGCGCCCTCGGGTGTGCGTTCATGGGTGATCCCTTCCGGGCCGAACATCAGGAACTCGCGTGTGGAGCTGCGCGACAACCAGTCCAAATACAACATGGACGCGGGAATGTTTTGGTTGGTACGGGGGAAGAAGATGTGGCGGTCCGTGCCGTGGGCGACGAATTGCCTCCTGTTTCCGGCTTCGTTGGGGAAGGGCGGAATGGAGATAAAATTCGCTTCCGGACCGATATTGTCCTGCATTTGCGTGATAAGACCGTCACCCTCACGGAAGGGGCTGTCCCAACCGCCCGAAAACGCACCGACAAAGCCGAGGCGTATCAAATCGCTTCCGCGCGGGTCGCCGCCCGTATGCAACGGGAAGTCGCGCCATATAAGGTCCATATTGTACCAGCGGTTAAGCAGACGGACGCCTTCCTTTAAGCCGGGCATGGTGAAGCGCCTGTCGTCAAAGCCGTACACATACCAATCCCTATCGGTGATACCATTCGGGAAAAACGACGAGAAAATAAGATCGCCCGTCCAGCCTACGTCCTCCGTCAAGCGGTAGGGGACCATTTGATCGGCATCGCTGCCCAACAATAATTGCGCGTTGTCGCGGAAAGCGACGAGCACGGCTTCAAATTCATCCAACGTGGTGGGGACGGCAAGGTTAAGCGCGGCAAGCCAATCCTCACGGATGAACGTACTGTTACGTTTGTTGGAATCCGGATGAGGGGCGGTAAATGCCCATGCCTGCCCGGTATCGAGATTGAGGTTCCAAGTAAAATGGTCCATACCCCATAAGGAATACAAATTGGGAACCATGTCAACATATTGGTCCACAATGGGCATCAAATCAATAATACCGCCCATTTCGGCAAAGGTCTCAACGTTTGACATCACAAACGTGTAAGAAACGTCGGGTGCCGTGTTGGCGGCTAACAAAGCGGCCATTGTTTCGGCTTCATCGGGCTCCCACCGCGGGATTTCTACAAACTCCACCGCGATATTATGCATACGCAATACTTCCGCGCGTATCCAATCGGCCCATTGGCTGTTGGCGATGCTCGGATTACGCTCCGTGGCGGGGCGGTTCCACGTACCCACGCGCAGGTTCTGCGTTTCCCTAAAGCGGTATGTCGGCTCGCCGTCGATATCGACGATTTCTATGCCATACTGTGCCATAGCCGAAGCAAGGTCCTGCCTGCTGTCCGCCGCCGCATTGCCGTCGTTACCGCTGACATTACCGCCGCTGACGTTGCCGCCGCTGACATTGTTACCGCCGCTTGTGTTACCTTCGCCGTTACCGTTGTTGTTTCCCCTGCCGCAGGCCGATACCGCAAGCACAAGCGTCAACGCGACCAAGAAAAAAAGGATTTTTTTCATACATTACCTCCATTCATATCTATATATGCATATTGCACATTATTATCCCTTTACCGCACCCAGCGTCATACCCTGCACAAAGTATTTTTGCAACCTGGGGTATACGCACAGGATGGGTACCATCGCCACCACGATGGCGGCGGCTTGCACGGCCTCCGTATGCCCCGCGGCGGCGGCTTGCCCCGGGTCCAACGGGTCGATGGGGGTCACCCCTTGCAGGATATTAAACAGTACCATTTGGATAGGGTGCCACTCCGGCGCGCCGCGCATAAACCATAACGCGTCGGACATACCGTTCCACCTGCCCACGGCATACATAAGCCCCAACGCCGCCAGCACAGGGGTAGACAGGGGTATATAAATCTGCACCAAAACGCGGAATGGGCTTGCGCCGTCCATTTCCGCTGATTCGCGCAGGCTGTCGGGTATGCCCATAAAGAATTTGCGCATAATGATCATTAAAAATACGCTTATCATCCCGGGCAGAACCAGCACGGCAGGGTTATCCAAGAGTCCCAAATCGCGGTAGAGTACATAAGTGGGTATCGCACCCGCGTTAAAGAACATGGTAAAGAGGATCAGTATCGTGATAATCTTGCGCCCCTTTAAATTTTCATAGGTAAGCGGATAGGCGCAAAGCACAGTCATAATCAAGCTGACGGTCGTGGATATCAACGTAAGGACTACTGTCCATGCCAACGAACGCATGAAGTTGGAATTACCCAAGATATCCGCATAGGCATCAAACTGCAAGCCTATCGGGAAGGAACGGTCCGTTATCATTTCCCCGCTTGCGCTTACGATTTCATGTATAACCTCTTGGCGGGGCAGGAAGGATACTCGTTGGCGTACGATTGCGCCCGGGTCTGAGAAGGAACTGGCGACAACCGTAACAACGGGCAATACGCACAACGCGATTATCGCAACCATAATGGCTACGATAATCCAATCGCCGACGGTGGCGCGTTTTAGTTTTTTCCTTTTTGCCGTCATTCGGCGTCACATCCTACCATAAGCCTTGGCCGCCTAATTTCTTGGCTATTATATTCGCACCCAAAAGCAGGAACAGATTGATAACATTTTGGAACAAACCCACCGCGGCAGCTAACGAGAAACGCAGGTTGCCCAGCCCCCATTCAAACACATACACGGGCAGTACGTTTGCCATGCTTGATACCAAGTGATTCCTTAACGCCATAAAACGTTCGAAGTCCGCGCCCATGGTATTACCCAAGGCAAGGATAAACAGGATAACGATAACGGGTCGTATGCCCGGTAAAGTAACGTGCCACATGCGTTGCAAGCGCGAAGCGCCGTCCGCTTCCGCGGCTTCGTGTAATTCGGGGTTGACCGCGGTGATGGCGGCAAGGTAGATAATCGTATTCCACCCCACGCTGCGCCACACGCCCAGCCCCACCACCATCCCCACCCATGAGTTGGGCGAGGTGAGGAACTGCACGGGGTCCGCGCCGAAGGAATTGGCCAATATATTGTTAAACGTGCCGTAATTGGGCGAAAACAATCGAATGGCAAGACCGGAAATAATGATCCACGATAAGAAGTGCGGCATGTAGGAAATTGTTTGCGTGATACGTTTAAATCTTTTGAATTTTAATTCGTTAAGCAAAAGTGCCAAAATGATGGGTGCGGGGAAACCCGCCGCCAAGTCGAATATACTGAACATCAGCGTATTGCGCACCGCCATACGGAAGGGGGGATGCGAAAACGCCATTTCGAAGTTACCCATAGCGGGCAAGGAAAGATTGCCGAGCTCCCATGTGCTTGCCCAGTCTACTGTCATAACCGGGTCGATGATATTATTGCGTTTAAAAGCAAGCAATACGTTGATCATCGGCCAATAGCGAAAGATAACAAAAAATGCAATAGGAAGCAGGAGCATGGCATACAAACCCCAGTACCTTTGCATGTAAGAAAACGCCTTATGTATACGGCGTTGTAAATATATGTTAAAAGATGCTTTGTTATTATGTTTTCCGCTTGTTATAACCACAAGATACGGTTCCCCTCGCTTGCGATTTGTAAAATCACACAAATATAATAACAGGAAGCATTGTAATGTCAAGCAAAAATTCGGGTTTAGAAATCAAACGTTGTAAATAAAAACGGTTTTTTGTTGACATTATCCATAAATTATATTCACGCATCGTTAAAATATTGACAAAATCAACGCCAACCCATATCGTCATAAATCATGAGTGAAATCAACCGATGGAAGAGGGATAAAATGAACAGGAAGTCAATCTTTGGACTTGCCGCTTTTTTCTTACTTGCCGTAATGGTTTTAACGTCAACGGGCTGCGGGGGGAGGAATGAACCCGCACCCACACCGGAACCGACGCCGATATCCGCCCCGACACCCGCACCTGCCCCTACCCCCGAACCGACACCCGATCCAACCCCGACACCAACCCCTACCCCGACGCCCACCCCCGAACCGACGATTACGCCAATCGTGGACAGAGACCCCGACGCCGTTTCCTTCGAAACCGGATTCTACGGCTTTTCGGCGCGGGGCGGCGCGACGGTAACCCGTACGCGCGATGAGGCCCGTTGGGGCGAATATTCCCTTGGGATAACGGGACGCACCGCGGATTGGAACGGTATCATCATCGCGGTGCCGGACGCACAACCCGAAACAGAAATCGAATTTATCCTTTGGGTTAAGCACCACGAACCCGCGGCGGTCAACTTCGTGCTGTCGCTTGAATTTAACGCGCCAAGCAATCCCAGTTGGCAAACCTTCGACGGGGTAGCTTCCCGCGTTGTCGTGCAGCCGGGTGTGTGGACGTTAATGCGGGGTACTTATTTCCTTCCCGCGGAGTTTTCATCCGTATCCGTTTATATCGAAACCCGTAACGCGGCGAACGCGGCGTTTTTTATCGATGACGCGATCGTACGCACGGCCGGTTCGGTTATGTCATTCGACCCTTCACTGCCGCGCCTTCACGAGGTTTGGGCGGATTATTTCCTGATCGGGACCGCCGTTTTGCCTCGTGATATGACAGGCAGCCGATTTGATTTGATCAGCCACCACTTTAATGCCCTTACGGCGGGCAACCATATGAAACCCGACCACCTGCAACCCTCCCGCGGAAATTTTAACTTTACGGTTGCGGACGGTATCACGCAAACCGCCCTTGATAATGATATAACCATGATCGGGCATACGCTGGTATGGCACAGCCAGTCACCCGCATGGATGAACGAATCGGGCATCTCCCGCGAGGAAGCCATCGAAAATCTGGAAACGCACATCACCGAGGTAGTGACCCGTTATAAAGGGCAAGTGTCTGTGTGGGATGTGGTGAACGAAGCCTTCCCCAGCTCCGTACCGTCCGCGGCTGCGCACGATTGGCGTTCCGCCCTGCGCCCGACCCC
This sequence comes from Defluviitaleaceae bacterium, assembly GCA_009779755.1. GTDB lineage: Bacteria > Bacillota > Clostridia > Lachnospirales > WQUN01 > WQRX01. The sequence goes on from WRDO01000004.1 coordinate 101,585, forward strand.
TTGGCTGGACGCCATCGGTTACGAATATATCGAAATCGCCTTCCGCGCGGCACACGCGGCCGACCCGAACGCGATACTCATCTACAACGATTACAACTTGGACAACGCGGGCAAACGCGAAGCCGTTTTCCATATGATACAGGAGCTTTTGGAGAAGGGCGTACCCATCCACGGCGTGGGGATGCAAGCACACTACAATATGAACACACGCCCGGCAAACGTAGAAGCGTCCATCAGCCGTTTCGCCGAATTGGGCATCCATGTGAGCATTACGGAGTTGGACATCACCGTGCAAGCCGCGCTGGGCAACGACAGGTTAACCGAAGGGCAGGAGCGCAGCCAAGCAAGGCTGTTCGCCGAATTGATGTTAATTTTTAAGAAACACAGCGACGTAATACACCGCGTAACGTTTTGGGGGATATGCGACCCCACGAGTTGGCGTTCGAACCGATTCCCCTTATTGTTCAACGGGGATTTGAGCGCGAAAATGGCCCTTCATGCCGTGCTGGACCCTGAGGGTTTCCTGCAATGACGGCGGGCAGGGATATCTACGAAGCGGCGAAGAATAAATACGCCGCTTTCGGTGCCGATACCGAAGCGGCGTTACGGTTACTTTCACGGATACCCATATCCATCCATTGCTGGCAGGGTGACGACGTAAGCGGTTTTGAACGGACGGGTGAAACCTTAAGCGGGGGCATACAGGCTACGGGTAATTATCCCGGTAAGGCGCGTACCCCCGACGAACTGATGGCGGACTTCGATACGGCGCTTAAGCTGATCCCCGGCAAGCACCGTATCAACCTGCACGCGTCCTACGCCATTACAAACGGAAAAAATATCAGCCGTGACCGCTTAACCGCGGAGCATTTTAAGGATTGGATCGGCTTCGCGAAGGAACGGGGGTTGGGTATCGACTTTAATCCGACGTTCTTCAGCCATCCGATGGTTAAGGATAACCTGACGCTGTCCAGCCCCGACGAGGATACCCGCGGGTTTTGGGTGCGCCACGGCATAACCTGCCGTAGGATCGCCGCGGAAATCAGTTGGGAATTAAACAACCCGGTGCTTTACAACTTGTGGATACCCGACGGGTTTAAGGACGTACCCGCCGACAGGTTGGGGCCGCGTAAACGCTTAAAAGAAAGCCTTGATGAAATCTTCGCGGAAAAATGGGACGGCGTAATCGACTGCGTGGAGAGCAAGGTATTCGGTATCGGACTTGAATCCTTTACCGTAGGCAGCAATGAATTTTATCTGTCGTACGCGGCGAGCCGCTCCGGGGTGTATAACCTGCTGGACAACGGGCATTTCCACCCGACGGAGCATGTGAGCGACAAGATTTCCGCCCTGCTGACCCGCTTCGATAAAATCCCGCTGCACGTCACGCGGCCGGTTCGCTGGGATTCCGACCATGTGGTGCTGCTGGACGACGAATTGAAGGAAATCGCCAATGAGATCGTTCGGTGCGACGCGATCGATAAAGTGCTGATCGGGCTTGATTTCTTCGACGCTTCCATTAACCGTGTCGCGGCATGGGTGGTTGGCGTACGGAATATGCAAAAAGCGCTGCTCATCGCGTTGCTTTGCCCGTGGGATAAACTGCGTAAAATGCAGGACGACGGCGATTTTACGTCGCTGATGGTAGCACGGGAATTCCATAAAACCCTCCCCTTCGGCGCGGTATGGGAGGAATTTTGCACCCGAAACGGCGTACCCACCGACGACGCTTGGTTGGGAATCGTCAGGGCCTATGAAAAAGACGTACTGATAAAACGAACATAGTGAAAAGGAGAGGGCTGCATTGAACGAACGGGAACTCAGGGAGCAAATCTGCGAAGTGGGCAGGCGTATTTACGCCCGCAATATGGCGGCTTCCAACGACGGGAATATCTCCGTCAAATTAAACGATAAAGAATGGCTTTGCACCCCCACGCTTATGTCAAAGGGATACATGACGCCCGATTGCATTTGTAAAGTGGACGCCGGGGGGAACGTCATCGAAGGTAATTATCGTCCGTCATCGGAAATGAAGATGCACATGCGCGTTTACCAAAAACGCGGCGATGTGGGTTGCGTGGTCCACGCGCATCCGTCCCACGCAACCGCTTTCGCCATTGCGGGGATACCGTTAAACCAACCCATCATGCCCGAAGCGGTGATCTACATGGGTTGCGTACCCATCGTGGAATACGGCGCGCCCACGACGGCGGACTTGGCCGAAAACTTGGATAAATACTTGGACCACTACGACGCGGTGCTGTTGGAATCCCACGGCGCGCTCACATGGGGTAAGGATTTGTTAACGGCTTACCATTTGATGGAGTCGTTGGAATTCTACGCCGAGTTATTGTATAAAGCGAAATTGCTGGGCGGAGCAAGAGAGCTGACCTCCGGACAGATTGAAAAATTGTACGAAGTGCGAAGGAATTACGGCTTAACCGGCAAACACCCCGCCGATATATGCCGTGACAGGAGCGGCCCCGCCTGCCATAAGTGTGAACGGGTTAAATAATCCTTTAACGCGTATAAGCCTCATCCGCGCGGTATGAACTCCTGACAAGGGGGGCGGAAGCCGTAAAAGCAAAACCGATTTCCCTTGCCGTATGACCCCATTCTTCAAATCGGCGCGGCGTAACGTATTCCCATACGGGGATATGCGACGCCGAAGGTGCGAGGTATTGGCCGATGGTCAGGATTTCGCAGTCCGCTTCCTTCAGATCGTTAAGCAATGCGCGGACCTCTTCGTCTGTTTCACCCAAGCCCAACATAAATCCGCTCTTTGAGCGGATTTTTTTATTAAGTTGTTTTATGCTTTTTATCAAGCGAAGGGAGCGTCGGTATTCCGCTTGCGGGCGCACCCGCGTATAAAGGGATTCGACGGTTTCCATATTATGGCCGATAACGTGGGGCTGCGCGTCCGTTACGGTTTTGAGTGCGTTTATATTTCCCGAGAAATCGGGGATCAGGACTTCAATGGCGGTTTCCGGGTTTATACGGCTGACTTCTTCGATCACCCGTGCGAAAAACGACGCGCCGCCATCGGGCAGGTCGTCGCGGGTTACCGATGTGATGACCACGTATTTTAATCCCAATTCCGACACCGCGCGGGCAATGTTTTCGGGTTCGTTTGGGTTCGGGGGCTTGGGTGTGCCGGTACGTACGTTGCAAAAACGGCAGTCACGCGTGCAGCTTGTCCCCAAAATCATAAACGTGGCGGTCTTGCGGGAATAACATTCCGCGCAATGGGGGCAATCGGCTTCGCGGCAAACGGTATTTATATTCAAGTCCCGCAGGATTTGCGCCACAAACGCTTGGTTGGGATGCGCGGAATGCCGGACGCGCAGCCAATCCGGTTTTGGGGGCGCCGCTTCAAACACGCAGGACAGGAATTCGTTTACGCTTATGTTCCCCAAATAGGGTCGGAGGGGAAATCCGGTAAGGGCATCAAAAAGGACATCGCGGTTAAACGCCTTACCTTCCAACAACCGCTCCAATCCGCGTATCGGCACCGTACCGAGGAAGTCCCCCCGTATGGCGCACGACTGTACGGCCCCATCTTTTACCCCGAGCAACACTTCCAGCGTGCCGCCCGCGAACCGCTTGCCGTTACGGTAGGTAAATTGCGGCATACGCCCAAACGTCCAAGCAGGGTCGTTGTATTTTCCGTCATAAATCCTCTGTATTTCGGCGAGCTCGTCCGGGTTGAATCGGTATTCGGTTACTTCTTTCCCCTTAAGTAATTTTTTCTTAAGCATCTCCTTAAACGTTAGGATTGAAGGGCAGCCGGCGATATATCCGTTTACATTCGCCACGCGGCTGCGTACAGAGCGTACGGTTTTACCGTAAAACTTTTTCTCGTCCGTACGTAATACACGGGCGAGCTTGTCTAAATCCGTTTCATACAGCAATGACCCGTGGGTGCATATCTTTTTATGCCGTACATACTGCGCTATACCGGAGATTTTCCGCCCTTCCGCGCATATGTCGTTACGGCCTTCAAATTCCGCGGGGATCCCCAATTCGTTCAATGCACAGGCGATATAGCGGGCAGCTTTCCTTTGGGCCGTTTCCGGCTCCGCTTCATCCGATATTAAGGTATACAACAATGTACCCGCGTCGGTATAGATCGCCCCTCCCCCGCCGGGACGGCGTATGGTTTTTATGCCTTCACGGTTCGCATATTCGATGTCGATTTCCGATTCCGCCGATTGGTTAATACCCAGCATTACGCAAGGGTCGGTTTGCCAAATCATCAGCACAGGCGCGGATAGGTTCCGCATTATGTAATCCTCAACTGAAAAATGGAAAGCCGCATCGCGTACGCTTTCCATTTCGATATAGGTTATGTGATTGGATAATTCCGTCATATCCCCGGTGCGTGGTCCAGGAGATATCGCTCCGCTTCCACGCTCCATAACCCGTTATGCCTTACGCATATTTCCGCAAGGGATCGGTACAGCGGGTCGGATTTCCCTTTTTCCCCAAAGTCGGCGATCGCGGTCAGCGGCATCGATATAGCGTTATAAATCAATTTTTTAAAACCCGGGATATTCGGCAAATCCAATATTGTTTCCGCCGCCGCATCCAAACCGCCCACATGGGTTACCAACAACGCCGGGGTTAACCCGCCCGCCGCCGCCATGGTGAGGGCTTCCCGCATATCGTCGATATTCCCGGCGTTGGTACCGACCAAATGCGTCGCGTTGTAATGCACGTCGTAAAAATTTATTTTGGCTGAAAACGCCGTATCCTCCGGCCCGGCAAAGAAGTTAAGGCACCCGTCATTGGCCAGCATCGCGTCCGCTTGCTCAACCAACGCCGCCGACGGATAAAATACGAACACGTCGTCGTACCCGCGCCCTTGTGTCAGTTCCATCATTTCCCCCATCGGGTCGGCGGAGGATTGCGGGTTAAAATAGATGAGCCTGATACCGTTTTTCGCCGCTTCTTCGGGCGGTAATGCCGCCGCTGCCGCGTTTAGGTTACTTTGCTTGATGTCCGTAACGACCAGTAACCCCGGTTTTCTGTCGCGGTGCAGGATATAATCGACAAACGCGAAACCCATCGGTCCGCACCCTCCCAAGATGGCCATATTACCGCTTTCCCTGATGTCCATATCGTGGGTATATTCCCCTTGGCGGGTATGGTAATTGGCATGGGTGGCGCCGATTACGCAGGATAGCGGTTCGGTCAGCGCCCCGTGGAAATATCCCTCTCCTTCGTATACCAACACGCTGCCGCGGTCAACATAACACTTGGGGATGATCCCGCAGGTCATGTTGCCGCCGATATAGGGGAAGGAATAACCCGCGGCATCCATCGTGCCCTGCATACCCGGTTGGACGGTAAACTTTTGCCCTGCTTTGTATCGGTCGGTCAGATTATTGCCGACCTCCATGATTTCGCCGCAAAATTCGTGGCCGATTACGATGGGGTTTTCGTATACGTCATCGGGTACGCGTTTATGCGCGCCGCCTTGCCTTACCGCTTTATAAGTGGACATACACGCGGAATCCGCGATGATTTTCACCAATAATTCGTCCGCATTTATGGGGGGCAGCTCAAATGCCTCCAAACGGAGGTCATTAGGTCCGTACAGTCGTACCGCTTTCGTTTTCATTTCTCCCAACCTTTGCGAAATATTCGATACGTTCTTTTAGGGAAGGATGCCTCGCTATCGCTTCTTCGGAAAACAGACCCGATCCGATCGCCGTTTTTTCATGCCCGATCAACGCCCACGCCGCCGTGACGAGATGCTTATATTCATCGCGTCCGAGGGCTTCGCATACGAAGGGCTGGAACGGTGAATTGATATCTTCGCCGCAGATTTCGAACAGCCCGTGCTTATTACACAACGCGATGAGCCGCTTTAATTGTTCGGTCGTGTTCATTGCCGGCATGTACGTGATCGCTTTAAACCCTACCTCTTTGAGAAAGGGTACCAATTCATCCAAATATCCGTCCTCAAACGATTGCGCCTTTTTATCGCCCGTTACCGAATCGGTTACGTCCCCGAGGTACGCATACGCGGGTATCGCCCCGATACCCTCAGCCAATCCGATAAAATCCTTATAATCGGGGAGCTCCGCGTCCGCGTCGATATAAAAACGCCCCACCATATGTCCCTTCAACACGCCCAACAGATAATAGCGGTACCAAGTATTTGTTGGATCGGTTAATTTTTCCCGATTGCTTCCGGTTACCTCGATGCCGAAACGATCACTTAAAAAGGACACGATGCCGATACCGGGCAGGACGTTGTCCATAATCTTTCCCGCGAGAGCGTACAGGATATGCCTTTCGGTAACGGAGCCGCCGTTTTTATATTGCGACAACGGCAGGACATCCCTGTCAAAGTCGATAACCAACCCCGATGCGTGGACAAATTCGTTCAACTTAACGGTCATACGGCGGTTCCGTACGTTCCTCGCGTCGCGATACGGCTTCAGGAACGCGTCCGCTTCTTTTATCTTGCCGTGGGGGATGCCGTGCATGGCCAAATACACGACGGAATCCTGATCGGGATTGTTTATGCGCCTGTTCGCAAAAGGCGTATTCTTAAAACAAACCCGCATTTCGAACCCCACGGTGGCCCCGATACCGACGACCCGCGCGGCTTTAATAAATTCCCCGGCTCCGCCGACGCTGTCGTGGTCCATGATACCCGCCGTCGCCAACCCGTTTTCCCGCGCCAAGCGTACGGCTTCCGCGGGGGTATACGGCGAAAACGAATAGGTCGTGTGTATATGGTTATTGATCATTTTAACATCACTTGCCCGCCCGTTACGGGTATGGCTTGGCCCGTTTCATATTGCTGCTCCACCGTATAAAGGATCGCCCGCGCGATGTCGGCGATTTCGCAGCCGCGTTTCATGGGGACACGATCTTCATAGAATTTGCGTACGTCGGCGATCGTTTGCGCATCCCTTACCTTTCCCGCGTCCAAATATTGCTTAAACAACCCGTTCATCGGGTCCGACCACAACGGGCCGTCAAGGTAGTTGCCGGGGCATACGGCGTTTACCTTTATGCCGTATTCGATAAACTCCATCGCAAAGGATTGGGTCAGACCGATCCCGCCGAATTTGCTGCCCGCATAGGCAAAATTTTTGTTGCTTCCTTCCAAACCGGATTTGGAGTTGATTTCGATGATATCGCTGAGGTATTGCGGCGCGGTTTCGTATTGGTGCTTCATCACGGCGGCGGCGTGCTTCGCGCACAGGAAAAACGCCGTATAATTGACGGCGGTCACAAAATCAAAATGCTCCTTGGGTAATTCAAATATATTACCTGAGCGCACCACACCCGCGTTGGATATCAGGATATCCAAACCGCCGTAGGCAAAGACCGTTTCCCGTACCATTCGTTCGACGGACGCTTCATCGGTCACGTTTACCGTAATAGGGACGGAACAATATTCGCCGTATTTTCGGTTTAATTCAAGCGAGCATAACGCTGCGCCCTCCGCGTTAATATCCGCGACGGCTACATACGCGCCTTCCTCGGCCAGTGCTTCCGCAATCCCCTTACCAATACCCTGCGCGCCGCCCGTGACGATGGCGACCTTACCCGCCATACGCTTGGGTGTCCCTCCGCAGACACATACAGCCGATTCCTTTACAGTTTCGGCGTCATGTTTGTTGCGGCCCAACGTAACGAATCCCTTTCCCTTAATTTCAACAATGCGGGGTGGGGTTCTCTTTTCAGTCCGAAAATCATGAAACGCCTTTTTTACGTCATCGCCTTCGCGGATAACCAACGGTACCGCGCCTTGCACCGCCAAGCCTTCGTTTGCGTGAAAAACCGCGGACGCCAACCCTTTATCGGAATAGAGCATCCGTAAGGTCGGTATGATTTGCATTAACATATTAAACACCCATCTTCGCTTTGCGCATTTGTTCAATTGGGGTAAAACTTTCCCCCGGTATATGCCCCGGGAGCGGAATAACGTTTTCGTTGATCGCATCCATTATCCAACCCGCTTGCGGGAAGAAGAACTCGTCGAACTCGAAGGGTGGGGTTATCCAATTCCTCGCGCCCACCACAATAGGCGGCGCGTCCAAATCATCGAAGCACAGTTCGGTTATGTTCCGCGCGATATCGTTCAGGAACGACCCGCGTGCACATGCGTCGGAGGTTAATACCACCCGACCCGTTTTTCTCACCGATCCGACGATTTTCGTATAATCCAGCGGCACAAGGCTGTGCAGGTTGATAACCTCCGCTTCCATGCCGTATTTATTTTTTAATATATCCGCCGCTTCAACGGCTTTGTACAAGGTCGCGCCGACGGTAAGCAGCGTTATGTCCTTGCCTTTGCGTATAACGTTAACGTCACCGATCTCGATTTCGTACGCTTCGGCGGGTACGCCCGCTTCATGGAATTGTTCGCCCATGTCATATAAACGTTGGCTTTCAAAGAACACCACGGGGTCCGTACCGTTCAGCGCAGTCTGCATAAGCCCCTTCGCTTCGTACGGCGTGGCGGGGAAGCATATCTTCAAGCCGGGGATGTGCGCGCACAGGGCCGTCCAATCTTGTGAATGCTGCGCCCCGTATTTGGACCCGACGGAAACGCGCAGGACCACGGGCATTTTAAGTATACCCGCGCTCATGGATTGCCACTTCGAAAGTTGGTTGAATATTTCATCCCCCGCCCGCCCGATGAAATCGCAATACATAAGCTCCACGATTACGCGCCCTTCACACAGACCGTAACCGACCGCACTCCCCACGATGGCGGCTTCGGAAATGGGTGCGTTAAACAGCCGTGAATGCGGCAGCACTTCGGCAAGGCCGCGGTACACCGCAAACGCCCCGCCCCAGTCGCGCACGTCCTCGCCGTAGAGTATCAATGATGAATCCTCAAAGCATTTATCCAAAATCGGCTCGAAAATCGCATCGCGGTAGTTGTAAGCCTTCATTTTGCTTACGGGCTTGCCGTCCTTAAAAGCAAACCGCTCCTTACCCGCTATTTGTTTTACCCGCGAACATTCCGCTTTCGGGATCAGTACATGGGGTTCACCATCGCCCATAACTGGGATCTTTATATTGGAGAACATAATCCGCTCGACGGCGGTTTTGTCCCCGTTCATATCCATGTAGGGGGAAATATCTTCGCAGGAAGCCCATTCGCAGATTTGCGTCATGCGGTCGCGGGTTTCCTTCCATATATCCTCGAAAACACTGTCCGCCGCCACACCCGCTTCCACCAGCTCCCTGCGGAAAACGCTGCATGGGTCGATGGCCATCCATTCATCCATTTCCTCCTTGGAGCGGTAGGCGTTCTGGTCGGAGGTGGAATGCCCGGAATGGCGGTAGGTCACCACGTCAAGCAGCACGGGCCCGCCGTTATTATTAAGGATTTCCTTTTTACGCCTGTACGCGTCGATTACGGCAAGGGGGTTGTAACCCCATACGCGTTCGGCGTGCATCTGGTCGGCGTTTATACCTGCGCCCATACGCGCAAGTACGTCATATGCCATGGTTTCGCCTGCGGTTTGGCCGCCCATTCCGTAGCCGTTGTTGAATACATTAAAGATAATCGGCAACCCGCCGGGCTTGTCCTTCCATAGGGTGTCAAATTGCCCCATGGCGGCGAAATTCATGGATTCCCACACGGGTCCGCAACCCAACGAACCGTCGCCGATGTTACACACCACGATGCCTTTTTTGTTATTGCATTTCTTATAAAGCGCGCCGCCGACGGATACGGGCCCCGAACCGCCGACGATCGCGTTGTTGGGATACACGCCGAAGGGCAGGAAAAAAGCGTGCATGGAACCGCCGAGCCCCATGTGGAAGCCGTTTTCCCGCGCGAAGATTTCGGTCAGCGTACCGTAGAGGATAAATCGGATCGCCAGTTCCTTTACGGAGGAATGTACATACACCTTTGACAAGGCGTTAAGGATACGCCCCCCAAGGAAGTTTTCCATGATCTCCGTCAGTTCGCCGTCGTTTGATTTTTCGATGCAGGAAAGGGACTTGGCTAATATCTCCGAATGGCTGCGGTGATTGCCGAAGATAAAATCGTCCTTCCCCAAATGATACGCCTGCCCGACGGCGGCGGCTTCCTGCCCGAGGGATAAATGCGCGGGGCCGGGGTACTGGGTTTGGATACCGTTGTATACCCCCTGCGTTTTGATTTGATTGAGCATATGTTCAAATTCGTGCAGGACCGTCATATCGCGGTAAATCCCGATAAGCGCCGCATCGGTAAAATCGCCACGCGCTTGGGCTACGGATTTGTTATACGCGTTTACGGGAATGTCCGAAAAGGATAATACGCCTCTTTTCCTCAGTTCGGCGGGGTTTATATGCAAGGATTTCGGCATGGCGGTTGCTCCTTTATATTTGGAAAAACGCTTCCCTTATGATTTCACTTACCGTTGGATGGGGAAATATAAGTTCCCTCAAATCCCCGATCGGCCAGCGGGATTCGATCATTATGGATGCGCCGTAAATCATCTCCGACGCGTACGGGCCGATCAAATGCGCGCCGATGAGGCGTTCCGTACCTTTTTCGAATAACAGCTTGCACAAACCATCCGCTTTATCGTTTTCCGCGACGAAACGCCCGGAATACGACATGGATAGTTTTTTCACTATATACGCCAAACCCTTTTCCCGGGCGGATTCCTCCGTTTCGCCTGCGTACGCGACCTCAGGGGAGGTATAAATCACCGACGGAACCGCATCGTATCGCATGGTGTCTTTTTTATGCAGGATATGGTTGACCGCAACTTCCGCTTCACGGTAAGCCGTATGGGCGAGCATACTTTTACCGTTGATGTCGCCGATGGCGTACAGGTTAGCCACGTTGGTACGTAGGTGGTTATCCGTCGTTATCGCGCCCCGCTCCGTATGGACGCCCAGCGTTTCAAGCCCCAAGCGGGCGATCAAAGGGCGGCGCCCGACGGAGATCAGCGAAAGATCGGTTTCGACGTTGTTGGATATACCGTCTGTTTCGTATGTGACGATACCGGGTGAAAACTCGGTTACCTTCCCGTTTAAATGGAAAGTTATTCCTTTTTTTATCATATCGGTCATAAACAGGTCGGATATTTCCGCGTCGGTATACCCGGCGATCTTTCCGGTCGCTTCGATAACGGTCACCCGTGAACCCGCCGCCGCAAAATAAGCCGCCATTTCGAGCCCGATTATACCCGCACCGATTACCGTCAGCTTTTTGGGGATGGTTTGCAAATCAAGGATTTCGCGGCTTGTAACGGCGTATCCTGCTTCCAATGCGTCCTTTAGACCCGTAATCGGGGGTATCAGCGGTTCCGAACCCGCGGCAAGCAGCAGGTATTGCCCGGTATAACTCCTCCCGTCCGCTCCGACGGAAAAAAATCCCCCGTCCTTTCCTTCAATAACGGCGGCGGATTTCACCACGTTTATTTTCCGTGCCTTCATTTTGGATTCCACACCGGACACGAGGGTTTTTACGACTTTTTCTTTTCGGGCCAACACGGTGCCGTGGTCGAGCCTTACGTTGTCGGCGAATACGCCGTACGCGCCGCCATTTAACGCATAGTCGTAGACCTTCGCGGCGTGCAGGAGGGTTTTTGTGGGGATGCAGCCTTCGTTCAGGCATACGCCGCCCGGGGTTCCTTTTTCAAACAACGTAACCGTGAGCCCGCCCCGCGCCGCCCTTTCGGCAGCCGAATAACCGGCGGGGCCGCCGCCGATGATTAACACATCGCTGTGCGTTTTATCCATTAGGTTTCCACCTTCGTGTCGATATTTTCGATATTCTTGACGAGATCGGCGACGAAACGGGACGCGGGCGCGCCGTCTATCGCCCTGTGATCATAAGTCAGGGACAACCCCATGCTTTGGTAGAGCGCGATGACTCCGTCCGCTTCCTTTACCCTGGGGTAAATGCCGCACACACCTAAAATCGCCGTTTGGGGCGGGTTGATGACGGGCGTAAACATTTCCACGCCCAATACGCCCAAGTTGGACACGGTAAAGGAAGCGCCTTGCAACATATCGGGATTTATATTACCGGACTTCGCTTGGGCGGCCACATCCTTAACCGCGGACGATAAGCGCAAGAGGCTCATCTTGTCGGCATCGAATATCGTCGGCACAAGCAAACCCCGCGGCGTATCCACCGCAACGCCCAAATGCACGCCGCCGAACCTGCGCAACGTATCGCCGTTGATAAAGTGGGCGTTTATATCGGGGTGGCCGGGTAAGGTTTTGATAACGGCAAACAAAACAAGGTCATTGATGGAAACCCCTTCAAGACCTTTGCCGGAATGTTTATAACGTTGCCTGAGGTTTAGCAATGCCGTGGCATCGCAGGAATGGTGGTGCGTAAGCTGCGCGATTTCGGTGAGGGATTTGACCATGGCTTTTGCGATGGTTTTGCGGATGGGAGGTATTTTTATGTCGGTATATTTCGTACCGCCGATGCCGCCGATAAACCCGTCCTGCCTGCGGCCGCCGATGTTATCGCCCGCTTTGACGGAGTGCGCCGCCGTTATGACGTCCCTTTCGATGATACGCCCTTTGGGGCCGGTGGGGTTTAGGCAGGTTACGTCCACCTTCATGCGTTTTGCCAACCTTTGGGCGCGCGGGGATATACCGCTTTGCGCGGAGGGGAAAAACGTTTGGGGCGGGTTATATGTTCTTATTGTTCCAACTTCATCGGTTTCTGCTTTGACGGGTGTTTTTTCAATCGGCTTCAACGCGGACACGTCCTCACCCGGCCGTCCGATCGCGCATACGACCGTCAGGCACGGAACCTCATCGCCGCTTTCAAAGAATATTTCGATCAAGTTACCCTGCACCGCGGATTCACATTCAAAGGCGGCTTTGTCCGTTTCGTAATCAAAAAGGACGTCGCCGATATCAACGGGGTCTCCGGGGTTTTTATGCCATGTGCCGATGATGCAGCTTTCTACGGATATGCCTGCCTTGGGCATCAAAACACCGGTTGCCATTAACCGCGCTCCCTTACCGTATATGATAAAGAAAGCATACGGTTACCCCACTTGCTTGTCAATGGATTGTTACGCGGGGGTCCGTAACTTCTGTTTGATACGTATTATATGTATGCTCGGTGCGCTTGCTTTTATCTTTACGCCGTACTTCGCGCCGTGTTTGACGAGTACGGGCGGCTCCAGCTTCATTTCATCGGTGGCGGGGGTAACGATACCGTAACCGCGGGTACGCACCTCTTCAAGGGCATACTTGATTTTATCGTATTCGCGTTTGGCTTCGGCAAGGACCTTGATGGTTGAAATCAATTGGTATTCGCTTGCGATATCCATCCCCGTGGTCTCGGAAAGGATGCGGTAGAAGAGGCCGTCATCCACGGAAAGCTCGATGTACGCCGTACCCTCACCCAACGCGATACGTTCGAGGAAGGCTTTTTTTACGTATTCGTTACCGTCCAGGATGCCTACATGGTCCTTGATTTCCCGCAGCTTGCCGATACCGCCGACCATTTCCTTCACGGTTTTTACGAAACTTTGCTTAAGCCAATGCTCCAGCGGGAGCGGTTCGATCCACCCGGGGTAATTTATGCGGATTTCCTTCACGGGGAACTCGTAGAGCACGCGCTCGATGATATTGTGTATATCCTCGATTTTAAGCTGCGCAGCGTTGACGGCGACCACGGGCGCGCTATGGCGTTCGGCCAAGCTGTCGCGGAGGGCCTCCGTTTCCGGCGCGAAGGGTGTCTTCGTATTGAGCAGGATAACGAACGGTTTATTGATGTGCCTCAACTCGCGGATAACACGTTCCTCTGCGTCGACGTAATCTTCACGCGCGATTTCGGCGATGCTGCCGTCGGTCGTCACCACGACGCCTATGGTCGAATGGTCGTTGATAACTTTTTTGGTACCCATTTCCGCCGCTTCGGCGAAGGGGATCTTCTCTTCGGCCCAAGGGGTGGAAACCATACGCGGCAATTCGCTTTCCGCATCCATATGGCCCATCGCGCCGGGCACGAGATAACCCACGCAATCGATCATACGCACTTTAAACGACGAAACGTCGTCCAGCTTTACCTCAACAGCCTCGTTGGGCACGAACTTGGGTTCGGTGGTCATGATCGTACGGCCGGCCGCGCTTTGGGGCAATTCGTCCTTCGCACGTTCCTTGCCGTATTCGTTTTCGATGTTGGGGATGACCAGCAAATCCATAAAACGCTTGATAAACGTCGATTTACCCGTACGCACGGGACCCACGACCCCTATGTAGATATCCCCTTGCGTACGCTCCGCGATATCGCGGTACAGGTTTTGGTAGTCCATATCAAATTCCTCCATAATAAAAATTGTACCGATATTTGTATCGGTACAATATATTATGCAGGGGAAATAAAAATATGTTTACTTATTTTTATAATGTTTTATATGTTACAGCAGCGGGACCCCGGCCTTTTTGCACCCTTCCCTTGTTCCTTCATCCCACACGCTTACCTGCACTTCACCTACGTGCGCCTTTTGTAAGATCATCATGGAAAGCCTTGATTGTCCGATGCCGCCGCCCATCGTGAGCGGCAGCTCCCCTTCCAACAGCATTTTATGGAACGGGAGATTCCGACGGTTTTCGCAATTCGCCAATCGTAATTGTTCATCCAGCGATTGCGGCGTAACGCGGATACCCATGGAGGAAAGCTCCACGGCGCATTTCAGGATATCACTCCATACGAGGATGTCGCAGTTCAGTTGCCAATCGTCGTAGTCGGGGGCGCGGTTGCCCAAGCCGATCTGCATGATGCAGGCCGTTTTCGCCGATTGGGTGAAACGGTCTTCCCGCTCCTGCGGCGTTATGTTCGGGTAACGGTTATTCAATTCGTGTGCTGTGATAAATTGAACATCCCTTGACATAGGGGAACCTTCACGCAAAGCGGGATACAAATCACGCAGTGCTTCCTCCGTGCCGCATACGGCATCAACGATTCGGGTCACCGTTTCCCGCAGATATTCGAGGCTGCGTTTTTGCGCATCGATTACTTTTTCCCAATCCCATTGATCCACGTAAATCGAATGCAGGTTGTCGAATTCTTCGTCGCGGCGGATGGCGTTCATATCGGTATACAGACCCTCACCGATTGGGAAGCCGTATTTATAAAGCGCAAGCCTTTTCCACTTCGCCAGCGAGTGTACGATCTGTACGCGTTTGTCGGTTTCCCGTACGTCAAATTCCACGGGCCGCTCCGCGCCGCTTAAGTCATCGTTGAGTCCGCTCCCCGCCTCTACGAACAACGGGGCCGACACGCGCTTGACATTTAAAGCGGCGGAAAGCCTTTCTTCGAACACCCGCTTTAGTTGCCCGATGGCAACCTGCGTTTCGTATACGGAAAGGATCGGTTTGTAACCGGTAGGTATCGTCAACCGCGGCATAATGCCTCCGTCAATCTTTTATGATCCCTTAATCGGGTAAATTAAACGCCTTATCGATCGCCGCGATCTCTTCGTCGGTGATATGCACCAAACCGCCGATTTCCCGCGCGGCGATGATCGAATACGCGGTAGCCTCGCACACCTCCAAACGGTCGAAGGCGTGCAGCAAAGTCCCGCCTGTGGCCAGCACTTGGTTATTTTCGCAAATGATTACGGGCGTTTGTTCCGAAAAAGCGTCCGCGACGGTTTCCGCGTTGGTGAAAAGCTCGGTGAAACCCACCTTACGCATGTTGCGCAATTGGATATAACTTTCGGGGATGATCCGCGTATCGAACGCGGCGTCTGTCACGGCGAACGCCATCGCGTGCGGAGGTTGGGCGCCGAGCACGGCATTGATCGCGGGATGCCTGTCATAGATCAGCTTGTGCATCCGTACCGAACGCGACGGCGTCTTGCCATATTCCTTTCGGTCACCATGGATCAAAACGAGGTCTTCTTCGGACAGGTAGGCGCGGTCCGAACCGTAGGGTGTGATGAGGAACATGCCGTTGGATAAACGCGCGGAAAACGTGCCGCTGGTACTGCCCAGCAAACCTTGTTTATAAGCGCGTTTCATGAAGGTCACCATGTCGCGGCGTGCCGCGCATTCCTCCGCCGAATGGTTGCTCACCACGAAATCGATCATGTTCATATGGTCGCGTACCGAGGTCAAAGCGAATTCCGCGTCGGTGAAGGTTTTTAACGTCCCGCATTTGCCGGCGTTTATTTGGGTTTTCGCCAAGGCTTCCAGCGTTTCGAACTTCATGAAGCAATCGAACAGGTTACCCCCGCCCACCACGAGGCCGTGGTTTTCCAAAACGACGATGTTATAACCTTGGGTAAATTCGTCGGCGATGACATCGCCCAATTCCTGCGAGCCGAGGATGGTGTAGGGTGCCATGACGATCTTGCCGCACGCGTGGCGCGCGTTTGACAGGATGTTTAACTCCGGCAACCGCCTCGCCACCGAAAACGCGACCAGTCTGGGCGGGTGCGCGTGCAGGATCGCCCGTATGTCGGGTCGCTTTTTATAGATCATGGCGTGCGAAGGCAGCTCCATGGACGGTTTATGCGGGCCGAATACCGTACCGTCAGGCTTTACCAAACAAATATCCGAACGGGAAAGCGCGCCTTTGTCTATGCCGCTGGGGGTTATCCATACGTCTCCGTTGTCTTCCATAATCGATAAGTTGCCGCCGGAGGTCGTCGTCAGCCCGTTGTCATAGATGCGTTTCATGATGGCGACGAGTTGGTCGGCCGGGTGCAGATAATCCAGTTTCATTGATTCAAGCTCCCCGCTTGTATAATGAGGTTCCCCATCGCCGTGGCCTCGTACGGGCCGACGATGATTTCCTTGCCCGTGCGCAACGCCGTGAGGCGGTTCAGGTATTCCGCCTTCGCGCCGCCGCCGATAATATTGATTGTGTCGTACGCCTTCCCCGTCAGCTCCTCCAATTGCGTTGCCGCTTTCGCGTAGCAACAGGCAAGGCTTTGGTAAACGACCTTGGCCAATTCCGCAGGCGTGCGGGGGACCGCTTGCCCGCTTAACGCGCAGGCATCCTTTATTTCATTAACCATGCTGACGGGTGAAAAGAAACGTTCGTCATCGCAATCCACGATGGACTCGATGTCCGCCCGTTCGGCCATTTCACACAGTTCGGTAAAATCGTATGCCGCATCCAATTCCTTGCGTACGGATTGGATCATCCACAATCCCATGATGTTCTTTAAATACCGTATACTTCCGCCATATCCGCCCTCGTTGGTAAATCCCGCGGCGCGGCTCGCCGCTGACGTATCGGGTTCTTCCTTTTTTATACCCATCAGCGACCACGTACCTGAACTGATGAAAATCGCATCGTCCTTAGCCGACATGACCGCGCCGGCCGTGTCATGGGTTGCGGGCACGGTAACCGAACAATCAATATGTTCGTATCCCTTTAATTTACCGATAACCGTTCCCGGTTGCGTCAACTTGCCGAACAAATGTGCCGGAAAACCCAATCTGCTGATGATTTCCCTGTCCCATTGCCGCGTACGCGCGTTAACCAAACCCGTCGTAGTGGCGTTGGTATATTCGTTCGAAACCGCGCCGCACAAGCGGTAATGCAGATAATCGGGGACCATCAAAAAGTGCGCCGCTCTTTCCAACCATTCGGGATGGCTTAGCTTTACCGCCATCAATTGGTAAACCGTATTAAACGGTTGGCTTATTATCCCCGTGCGTTCGTACAATTCATCCTCGGGTACGATCATATGTACATATTCGCGCATCCCATCCGTCCGTTTGTCGCGGTAGGCTACGGGGTTACCCAATAAGTTACCCGCCGCATCCAACAACACGAAATCCACCCCCCATGTGTCGATACCGATCGAACAAGGGGGTTTACCTATCTCAATACATTTATCCAGACCCGTTTTAATCCCGTCCAGGATATTTTCCAAATCCCAACATAATTGACCGTTTATATCGACCATACCGTTATCGAAACGGTGGATTTCCTCGAGGGGCCACCCCAATACCAACCGCCCCGACGAAGCGCCGATATCCGCCGCCAAGCGGTATTTCATATCAACAGCCTCATACCGCGTCAGCTCCTAATGCGCAACCTCTTGATCGTTACGGTGATCGTACCGTCGGAATGGGGGATGATTTCCAATTCATCTTCGTCTGCTGCCAATAACGCGGGGAATTTTATCTCGATCCCATTATCCCCCACGATACGCTGCGTGGCGAAATGCGTGCGTGCCACACGTTCACCGAGGGGTAAGTCGGAGGCGATACCCGCTTCCCGCATGGTGGAGATATATTGGGTTTTTTCCTGCTCATTATCGGCAAATACGCTTGCGGCCACGTTGTCCATCGAAACGAAACCTTCTTCGGCTTCGGCCTCTTCCACCAGCGCCTTACGGATACGTGCGGTGACCTTCGGGTTATTTTCATGGTATTCCTGTACGAATTCGTCGTTTATTTCGTTTATCAGTTGAGCCTGTTCCTTCTTCGAGGGGGAGGCGTCGCATTCCAAAAACAAAGCGGAGAAGAAGTCTTCCTTTTCGATCAAACCGATGGGCATGGACACGCCGTCCAAGCCGATCAAACATGCGTATTCCGCTTTCCCGCTCGAAAAAGGCAACGCCCTACCCTTGGCGATTTGGTTATCCGCATCCTTGGATTGGCGTACGTACGTTTCTTGGTAGGGTAATACGGTTATGGCAAAATATTCCGCGCCCTTATCGGCCACATGGGCAAGCAACAGATCAGCCGGGGGGAAGCCCTTGACGGCGGAAAGCGATTCTTGCAATTTTGATGAAACGGCGTTGCCCGTATCCATAAAAAAAGCCGCTCCGCTTTGGTAATCGCCGAGCAACTTATATACCGCCGAATCCGGCTTAAACAATGCCGTACGCGCGGCAGGGTTGTTGATCATTTTTTTGACGTGCTTGAGTATGAAGGTTTCACACGCTTCCGAGTCGATGTCCAACTCCGCACGGGACAGGGTAAGCGGCGCACCCGAACTGCCGAGTATATGTAGAATGGCTTTTTTTATCGTCATCGCCAAAGCAGGTCAACTCCATTCTTCTTCATCGTCGTCTTCGTCTTCCCATATATCGTCGTTGTCTTCCCACAGGTCGTCGTTATCCGATTCGTCCTCGAATATGTCCTCTTCCTCCCATATATCCTCGTCGTCCTCCCATTCATCCCCGTCTAAATCCTCCCACATTTCATTATCCATAACCCACCCCCGAAAAAAATCGCTGCGTTGATTATACAATGATTTCATTTGATTTCAAGCAGATATCCTATATAATGGCGGTTGTTTAATCAGCAACGGAAGGAAATGCATATGAAGCTCGGCATTGTAGGCTTACCCAATTCGGGTAAAAGCACCCTGTTTAACGCAATCATGCAAACCGGCGCGCAAGCGGCTAATTATCCCTTCAGTACCGTCAACCCCAACGTGGGGCGCGTACCCGTACCCGACAAACGGTTGGAAGTCCTGACCGAAATTTACAAACCCAAAGCCGTGACCCCCGCCGCCATCGAAATGGTGGACATCGCGGGCTTGGTACGCGGCTCCGGCAAGGGTGAAGGTTTGGGCAATCAATTTCTGGGGCATATACGCGAAGTGGACGCGCTTGTGCACGTCGTAAGGCTCTTCGAGGACGGGAACGTACCCCATGTATACGATACCATCGACCCCATGCGCGATATCGAGACAATCGACCTCGAGTTGATCTTCGCCGATTTGGAAATGATCGAGCGGCGGGCGGTACGGGTGGAAAAAGCCGCGCGTACGGATAAATCCATGGCCCGTGAAGCCGATGTGTTGGCAAAAGTCATGGCCGCGTTGGAAGCGGGCAAACCCGTACGCAAATTGGAATGGAACGACCCCGACGACGAAAAGCTGGTGAACACATTTAATTTGATTACCGCCAAACCCGTGCTGTACGCTGCCAACGTATCGGAGGATATGCTCGGCGATAACGATATGAAGATACAAGAGCTGGAAGCCTTCGCGTTAAGCGAGGGAACGGCTCTTTTTGTTTCCTGCGCGAAGCTGGAAGCCGAAATCGCCCTGCTCCCCCCCGAGGAAAAGGAAGAATTTCTCGCGGACATGGGGCTGCAGCATAACGGGTTGGACAGGCTTATCACCGCGGGATATTCCCTGCTCGGTTTGATCAGCTTCCTCACCGCGGGCCCCAAGGAAGTGCGTGCATGGACCGTACGCCAAAACAGCAAAGCCCCCCAAGCCGCGGGAAAAATCCATTCGGACCTTGAACGGGGGTTTATCCGCGCGGAGGTCGTCGCCTTCGATGATTTAAAGAAAGCGGGAAACTATAACGCCGCCAAGGAACAAGGTATGGTTCGGGTAGAGGGCAAGGAATATATCGTGCAGGACGGGGACGTGCTGTTGATACGGTTTAATGTGTGATTAACACCGCACGGATGGGGCTGCCGTCGCCGTTGCCGTATTTAAGCGGTAACGCGGATAAGGTATATTCCCCTTCGGGGACGCCGTCAAGCATCAGACCTTCCAAAATGGGGATGCCGCTGCCCAGCAGGATTTTATGCGCGGGGAAATTAGGTTCTCCGTACGGATCCACCGAAAGGTAATCGATGCCTGCGGTTTTGATTTTTTTATCGGCGAGGTATAAAGCGGCGTCGGGTAACAGGGCGATGTAGTCCTCCTTCAGCTTCGGTTGGCGCATCAGATGGGACTGCCCCGTATTTAACAGAATAATATCGCCTTCTTCGATATCAAACGGAAGAAGGTCCTCTTTACTGATATGCGTCGCCGTTTTTACCTTGATGACCTTCGCGCGGCCATAAAAATATTCGAGCGCGATATCATGGCACGTCGCTCCGTTTTCGATGAAGTGCCGCGGCATATCGGCATGCGTACCCATATGGGTGGTAGCGGTAATTCGTATCATGTTGCAAAAATCGCCTTCATCGATTCGCATCAAATTTTCGACGAAGGGGCGGTCGCTTTCCGCGTATACGCACAAATCCGTATCAACCGTTGCGGTAATATCATGGATTTTCATACATTCACCTCATTCATGGACTTCGGAAAGGATTATACCATGTTCATAGACCACGTACGCATAACGATAGCCTCCGGTGCGGGAGGTCACGGGCATATCAGCTTCCGCCGCGAAAAATTCGTACCCAACGGCGGACCCGACGGCGGCGACGGCGGGCGGGGCGGTGACGTTATCTTCGTTGCCGATACGGGTATGAATACGCTGACGGATTTCCGTTATAAAAAGAAATTTACGGCGCAAGCGGGGGAGAACGGCGGCAAGAGCCGACGCTCGGGCAAAAACGGCGAGCATTTGATATTAAAAGTCCCCGTGGGAACGCTGGTGCGCTACGGCTGGGGCGGCGACGACGGCGAAAAGGGTATGGTGATGGCCGACCTCAACGCCCCCGGCGAACGGCGGACCCTTGCCAAAGGCGGGCGCGGCGGGCGCGGCAACCAGCATTTCGCCACACCCGCACGGCAAGCCCCGAAATTCTGCGAGGACGGCAAGCCGGGTAAGGAATATAAGGTTACGTTGGAATTGAAGCTCATCGCCGACGCGGGGATTATCGGCTTCCCCAACGCGGGAAAATCCACGCTGCTGTCCCGCGTAACCGCCGCCAAACCGAAGATCGCCGACTACCAATTCACCACGCTCGCGCCCAATCTGGGTGTGGTACGGCTCGACCATACGACCGAATTCGTATTGGCGGACATCCCCGGGCTTATCGAAGGCGCAAGCCAAGGGGTGGGATTGGGCTTCGACTTCCTGCGGCACATTGAGCGCACGCGGGTATTGGTACACGTAGTGGACGTCGCACGGATAGAAGACGACTCCCTCACACCCACGCAAGCCGTGGAGAAGATAAACGAGGAATTGCGGCGGTTTAACCCCTCCTTAACGGAACGCCCGCAAATCATCGCGGCGAATAAAATCGACCTGCCCGTTAACCCATCGAAGCTGGAGGAATTGGAAAAGTACGCCGCATCTAAGGGATGGCCGATATTTTTGATTTCCGGGGCGACGGGACAAGGGATGCAGGAACTTATGCGCGGCGTTTCACAAGTATTGGCGGACGCGCCGCCGGTTTCTTCCTTTGAGACCGATTACGAAACGTACTTCGAACCCGAACGGCGCGAGGACTTTATCACCGTGGAAAAAGACGAAGAGGACGGTGTATTCCGCGTAGAGGGGCCGGGCATCGAGCGAATGTTGGGTTACACGAATTTGGCCGACGAACGGGGCTTCGCTTTCTTCCAGCGGTTCCTGCGGGAAAAAGGGATTATTGACAGGCTGGATGAACTGGGTATACAGGAGAACGACACGGTACAAATCTATGAGCATGAATTCGATTACTGGAAATAAACGTGTTTTTATTGCCATGAGCGGCGGCGTGGATTCGTCCGTCGCCGCTTTTTTATTACAACGGGAAGGGTACGACTGCGCGGGGGCGATGATGAAGCTCTTCGACGGGGACGGAAGCTGCTGTTCCCTCGACGACGCGGAGGACGCGCGTGCGGTGGCGCAACGGTTGGGGATGCCGTTTTACGTGTTTAACTTCACCGATGCGTTTGAAGCGAGTGTGACGGCCCGTTTTATTGATGCCTACCGCCGCGGTCGTACCCCCAACCCCTGCATCGATTGCAACCGCTTCGTCAAGTTTGAAAAATTCCTGCACCGCGCGGAGGAGCTTGACCGAACCTGCATCGCCACGGGGCACTACGCACGTATCGAACAAAATGCGAACGGACGGTTTCTGCTAAAAAAAGGCCGGGACGCGAACAAAGACCAAAGTTATGTACTGTACGCCATGACACAGCGGCAATTGTCCCGCACGTTGTTCCCTCTTGGTACGCTGACCAAGGACGCGGTACGCAAATTGGCCGCGCAAGCAGGGTTCATTAACGCAAAAAAACGCGACAGCCAAGATATATGCTTCGCACCGGACGGTGATTACGCAGGGTTTATCGAACAAAGGACAAACGGCACCCAAAGATCGGGGGATTTTACCGATACCGAAGGCCGTGTTTTGGGTAAGCACCGCGGCCTCATCCACTACACCGTCGGCCAACGCAAGGGCTTGGGCATTTCCGCGCCGCATCCCTTGTTCGTATGTGCGTTGGATGTTGAAAACAACAACGTAATCCTCGGCAAGTCCGAGGAACTCTTTTCAAAGACATTAACCGCCGACGAAATTAATTTAATCCCATTCGACGCGCTCCCCTCCCCCATGCGCGTAACGGCGAAAATCCGCTACAGCCACACGCCGCAACCCGCCACGGTACGCCAAACCGATAACGATCAACTGCACGTCGAATTCGACCAACCCCAACGGGCGATAACCCCCGGGCAAGCCGTGGTATTGTACGACGGAGACACCGTAATCGGCGGGGGGACGATATGCGGTTAACTTTTATAAACATAAAAACGGCAGCCATGGTTTCCCAAAACTGCCGTTTTTTATTGTGTTATTGCGATACGCCTATATTAAACTTTTTAATTCCCCAAGCATATCCCATATCTGTTCCGGCGAAACGCCGACAGCATTGATGTTTATTATAATGCCATCGAAAAGAACGCTGAAGTACATTTGTCCGCCATCTCTCCCTTGTCTCCCTTGAATTACCCGCGCTTGTATAACTTCAAGCGTAATTTCGTCCGCTCGGAACACAGGGCCATGTACATATTCGCGCAGTTCCTCCGGCACAGATTCAAAGAGCGGTATCGAATACAACGACATATCGTATTTTTCATGTTCCGCCGGGGAAACAATCCGCTTAAAATCATCGCTCGTCGCTTTTGAAACGCGCCAGTCGAAACTGTTGAGCCCGTCAGTCCACAGAACGGAAAGGCCGTTGTAATCTTGGTTGATGAACCTTTGCGCTGATTCAAAGTTAAACCTTGACGGGACGTTATTTGGCAGATACACGCCGAAGTCAGGGTCGGAATAGGCTTCGGCAAGCGACAGCCGTTCATTGCGCAATTCGGGAATGACAGGGTTATCAAGAACGCTCAAATCCGCTGCGCCGTTACTGATTATTGCGTTGACAAGCCCGGTAAGGCGATTAATCCCGCGTTCGCCCGTTGCGCTGTCATGCAGGGATATTTTATACGCAATATCGCCTATCATAAACGAAGCATGGTACATCGCGGTATTGTCCTGCCCGTAGTCAAACATTCCGGCTGTTACATCAACACCGCGGACTTCCGATGTAACCGGTTCCGGATTATTATATATAACGTCCTCCGCGATACTGCCGCGGGCTATTCGGATGACCGTAAGCCCGTAAAATTGATTATAGACTGCTATGTTACCGTCAGCCGACAATTCATGTATTACTACATCAAACAATAAACCGTCGCCGGAATAATTCGCAGTTGCCTCCACACCGCCGGGGAAAATTTCCGACAGGTTTGGCAACACGGCTTCAAGCTGCGATTCGGTTAAGCTGTACCAAAAATGCCCCGGAATAAGGATGCGTGACGGCATTAACGAATCCGCTTTGTTTAATGTAAGGGTGTACATCGTGTTGTTTTGCGAAGGTTCCGGTAATGTACCACCATGACCGTTATTTCCCGGCGCGGTAACGGTTTGTCCGTCACCATTCGGGTTCGTTATGGGGTTGTTAAGCAAACCGGGGATCGCCAGCATAAAGAACATATACACAGCCGCGCAAGCCGCGGCGGGCATTCCCCATTTAATCCATGCCGTTCTTTTACGTACCGCTTTGGTTCGGGGAGCGGCCCTTTCAATAAACTCATTGTCGATGCCCCCGATTGACCTTGCTATTTTATTGTTTTTCACATGAAACCCTCGCTTTCAAGTTTTTGCTTTAACCGTCCGCGCATACGGAATAATATCGAAGCGACTTTGTTTGCTTTACACCCGTATTCGTCGGCGATTTCGTTAACGTTATGGAAGTACCAATAACGCTTGACGAAAATATCAGCATTTTCGGTCGGTTCTGAACGCAGGAAACCGTTTATCGACTGCACAAGCTCACCGACACCGGTTGCTTCCGGCGCGGGAATTTCCGCAAGTTCTTCCAAAACCGCTTCCATACTGCCGCCGCCGCGTTTTTGCGAATGTGCCGCCTCGTATCGGTCAAGAGCGAGGTTACGGGTTATCTTACCCAAAAACGCTTTAAGCCTTGACGGTTTTTCGGGCGGCATTGCTTTCCACGCGCGAAGAAGCGTATCATTGACGCACTCGTCGGCATCCTCGGCGTTATATAAAATATTTTTGGCAATTATCCGGCAGTACCCTCCGAATTTTCGCTTGCACTCGGTCAAAGCGTCCTCTGACCGCTGCCAAAACAATTCTATAATCCTGCTGTCGTCCATTCCGCGCACCTCCTTCCTTACATAAAATATCCCGCCTCATTTTCATAGACGGGATATTTTGTGTCATATTGCGTGGGTTGTTAAAATATTTACATAGTGCCGTCCCATTCGGCAAGACCTGTCCCCATGTTGAAATTGCCGGACGGAATAACGAATTGGTCTGTAATCGTTATCACTTCGTCTTTAGTGAAGTCAGACGTGTGCTTCACAAATACCCTGCGAATTGTGTCCTGCGGATATTTCGCAAGAGCAGCGTTCAATCCGGCAACATCGATGTATCCGTTGCTGCTTGAAAGTACGGCCGGGTCAAATGTCAATTCCCAATTAAACAGCAAAAAGCCGACTTGCCCGCTGCCATCCTTGAACATATAGATGGTAATGGTATCATCAACCGGAACAGGGATTTCTGCCGATGCAGTAAATCGCGCGGCATATCTCGCTCCAACATCGGCAAACAACGGAACAGAGGATTCAATGAATACTAACGTACGTTCATAAATCATATCGCTGTCATTAAGAATCTCAAATCTTGCAACCATATCCCCGTTTTCATAATGAATCAGCAGTTCGTTGTCTGTGAATGTATAAAAATTCGGTTGCCTCATCATAAAACTGCTGATTGGCGGCGTTGCAAGTATTGCCGTGCCGTCCAAAAACAGCGTTACGGACAACAGGCGTTCCATTCTTTGTCTATCGGTTGCGTTTTCAAGAATATACTGTTGCAACGGGGATTCGGGCGGGTGGCTGCTCATTATTCTCCACACATCCTCATTCCGGCTTTCGGCGATAAACAAAAAGTCGCGGTCATGACCCCTCAACTCATATACAAGCCATGTGCTGTACTCGTCGTCGGCAATCCCGATTCGGTTGCCGCGCTGTACGCCTGTCATTGGTGTCACATGATAAACAACATTATCCCAAATCAGCTTCATATCACTAAGGAAAGCAGCCGGATTTTCTTCGTATACTATCTTCATTCCATACAAATTATCGTTTTCGAGCGATATTGCCGGAGTGCGGTTCAGCGCAAGCCCAACACTTAACACCGAAGCCAATATTACCGACGCAAGGATAATTACCCGTGACGGTTTGCGGAAGTTCAGCACATTCTTAATCCGCTGCTTAACACCACCCTCGCCGAAAGCGAGAGGGCTTCCGCCGATGATACGCCGCTCGGTTGCCAATGCCAGCAGTGAACGCGAATAATCCTTTTGAACGCCATCGCCCGTTTCTTTCAAAACGCGCTCGTCACAAGATAACTCCATATCAACACCCATTAATAGAAACGCCACCCATGCAAGCGGATTAAACCAATGCAAACACAGGATGAAATACGCTCCAAACTTTACGATATGGTCGCGCCGTTTGACGTGTGTTTGTTCGTGGAGCAGGATATATCCGCGTTCCTGTGCGGATAATCCAATCGGCATATAAATTTTCGGATTAAACACGCCAAGAACGAACGGCGATTTGATATTATCGGCTTCATATATATTCGTTTCAATATGAACCGCTCCGCGCATTTTTTGTTTAAGGATGAAATAAGAAACCACGCCGTAGAGTACCATAATAACTACACCGACAATCCAAGCATACGCGCCGATTGCCGTCCATACTTGTAACGGATTCACGCTGTCACCAACCATGGGAGCGGGAAGGACGCCGCTGACCGCGTTATTCATAAACGGTATGCCGCTGTCAATACGCGGTACGGGCTGCATGGCAATGTCCGTTGGGATAGGCGCAGCATTGAATGGTATTAGGCTTAATATGCTTTCGATGGAAAACGGGAATACGAGCCGGAACCCCGCCACCGCCCATAGGCAATAAGAGATTATTTTCGGTGCTTTTTTAAACGGCAGACGCGCTATACAGATTGCGGCAATAACAAACGCCCCGGTCAAGCTCATATTTAAGACAGTAAGAAAAAGATTATCCATTACATATCACCGCCTTTGTGTTCATCTATCAAACGTTTTAGTTCCGCCGCTTGCTCCTCCGATATTTCACGGCCGCCGAAAAATGAAGCGATAAACTTCGGCAACGAACCGCCGAACGTGTCCTCAACATATCCTCGGCTCCGGCGGGCGATTAACTCGTTGCGGGTAAGTACGACCGACACGTTAGCGTTTTCATTTTTGAAAACACCCTTGTCGCAAAGTTTTTTCAAGACTGTGTAAGTCGTTGTTCTTTTCCAGTCCATTTCCCGCTCAGCGATTTGAGTCAGCTCCACCGAAGTCAACGGGGCTTCCCTCCATATCAAAGCCGCGAGTTTTTCTTCCGCGGCGGTTAGATTTATGTGCTTGCTCATGCTCTTCCTCCTTTGTCTAAACATATTAGACTGAGCATAGTCTAACACGCTTAGACAGAAAATGCAATCGGTTTTGTAATGCCCGTTATATGGGGGACCGAAGGTCGCGCTCTGTGCAATCACCGTAGTTTTATCCGCTACACCGTCGGCCAAATCCTCAGAAGCCGTCGGGAAAGGGGAATGAGGCCGGAGGGGAGAGAGAAAGGAAAGATATAAAAAGACTCATACAGCATTATACAACCCGAACAGCGTTATAAACACGAATGGCATATATAGCGAAATAATTCAGAATCGGTCTTGCCTGTCGCCGAAAAAGCGTTGGAACGTCCGCTATTTTCGGCTCGGGCAAGACCGTTCTTCATTGATTTCGCTTTATATACACAATGGCCTTAAAAGACATAAACTGACATAAATGGTATAATATAGGCATGAGAATGAAGGAACGGAGTGTCGAAAAGATGGGATTCATATCGGGTGGGAACAGGGAGCAGCAAACCTATTGGGCACCGGAAGATATGATAGACGAAGAAAACATGATACGGGTGATTGACCGTTTTGTGGAAAGCAGCGACCTAAAAGTCCTGGGGTTTAACAGGACAAAAGCAGCGGCGACA
>WRDO01000005.1 GCA_009779755.1 Defluviitaleaceae bacterium
GCTGCCGGAACAGGAACGATATCGTTATCAAGCAATCCGGGAAATGCATCGATAGATATTACCTACACCATGATGCGTATCATTCAAATTTGCCCACCGGATTGTGAAAATCCCGATTGTATTTCACCGGGTTGTGGCGATTGTAACGCATGTGCCGATTGTTGTGACTGCACCGAAACCACAGGCGGTTGTGATTATCTGGGTTGTCCCTTTAATCCTTGTCACGATTGTGATGGTTGTGAAGATTGCTGCGAGTGTGACGTCGCATTGGGTCCGGGTTGTGATTATGTTAACTGCCCGTATGACCCGGCAGCCCTATTGGAACAGACGTTAAATGATTTCTTCACCCTTCCCGCTTGGTTTACCCCTGCGTGGAAAAACACCGAAATTATCGAAAATAACCCCCTTTTCCCACTTGTCAATTCAGGTGACAGCGTACCCGTAGCCGGGCAGCCGATACACCGCCGCCCGTGGACCGAAACGGATGTTACGTGGGTAAGGCATAACAACAACCTTTCGCTTCGGGCGGTCGTATCTACCAATAACCTTGGCGTATGGTTTAACCTTAATCCCGGCGTAATTCCGGCAAATGCCGCAATTACCGTTATCGGGCGGGTAGCGCCGGGTGCGGTCGTCACCGATGTCAGGATGAACACTTCCGGCGGAACGATAGCGGGCGGTCCCGCCAATGTGACCCCCGCCACAGACGGGAGCTTTACGATTACCGCGCCCGCCGCGTGGGTAACCGCTATCCGTACGACAAGGGCAAGTGACCCCGACAATTTGGAATTCCGTCTTATCGCCACGCAACATTCAAACGACGCAATCATCTATATCGATCAGATAATCATCACCGCACCCAACCCCCTCGAACACAGGTGGCAAATACACCCCATTGACGCAACGGGCAACAACGTGACCCAAATGGGAACAGGGAACCATTTGCTGAGGTTGGAAAATATCAGCGTTAGCCCCGATTTGATCCGTGCCGGTGCCGGCGGTCAATTGGTAGTCAATTACCGTTCCGGACAAACCGCGGGAAGCAGCAGACGGCTTACGGTATGGACAGATTTGTCGGGACCGGAAGACGCGATAGAGGATATCGCTTTTGCGACTTCTACAAACCTAACAAATGGGTTGGTAGTGAGGACAGATCCCCGTTTGGAAGCGGCACATACCGTAGCGACGATACCGATACCGCGGTCAATGCTGTATAATGCCGCGACCAATACGACGGCGACCACCATTTACCTCATTATCAATACCGATAATGTGGATGCAAACGTGGTAGGCAACAACAGAGGCGGCACAGAATTCGTCAGGCTTGATTTTGCCTCGCTTACGATAGCCGCAGGCTGCGAGGATTGCATGGAATGCGCACAGTGTTGCCTTGGGTTTAAATGTCCCGGCGCACCCACTTGCGGTTATGAGCATTGCATTTTCCCGCAAATTGTAAGGGAAAATAATAATGAAATGGTAGGCGCGTTTACGATAACGAACCCTTATGCGGGTGTTAATTGGAATACGTATTACCAATTCCGCGCCGCGTTGCACACACATACCGTGCGATCGGACGGCGGCGCTACCGTAACGGAATCGGTACTCGACCATTATAATAAGGGTTTCGATATACTTGCCCTTACGGATCATAACGTACTTTGTTCCGGCGATTGGACGGCGACACCAGTCGGACCTGTTCCAAGGTCATGGGACTGGTGGCCTCCCAACCGTTGGTTCGATACCATGGCCAGCATATCAATGCAAAACGCGATAAGAAACGGAACGTTTAGCGGGTCCTTCCCCAACAATTCAGCGTTTTCGCCGCAAGGTCAAAACAGGCGGGATGAAGCGCGCATGTTAGCGGGCCACACGGGGCAAACGGAACGGGGAATGATCAGTATCCCCAATGCCATTGAACAAACCTATATGAACCACATCAATACATTTTGGGCTCCGTTCTCCCAAAGTTTACCTTCACGTGCGGTCAATGCCGCCCCCCTACCGATAACCGACCACAATAATAACGAAGAAACGGGCGTATTCCGCCGTACGCAGGAACTTGGCGGCGTGGCGTTCATCAACCATGCGGGCAGGCATACTTGGTATAACAGCCCCTATTTCCCGTCCCACAGGGATGTAAATGCCGCACATAATTTCGGCGGCTTCAGGGGTGAAAACGGAGGCGACCAAGGTGTTCAAGCATCCAACAACCCCCTTTACGTGCAGGGTTACGCTTCATGGTTCAGGATGTTCCATTCACTGCTCGGATTTGAACTGTTTAACAGGGCGGACGGTGAAACCCGTTCCGACCGCATCTTGTGGGATAACGTGTTGATGGAACTCATGCCCGAAGGTCGTCCGGTTTGGGGTTTTTCCGCGGATGACTCCCACGGAATGAACCAAACGGGCTATAACTGGAGCGTTATGCTTCTCCCCCCCACTTCGTTGAATGATACGGCTGTCCAACAAGCCATGAGAAGCGGCCAATTCTATTCGGTGACCCGAATCGACCGCAGGATCGGCGTCAACGCAAGCGGTAACGGCGTAGGAACGGGACATAGCGCCTCAAGCGCACATCCTTTGTTAAACCAAGCGACCCCAGTAATAAATTCGATTAAAGTGGTAGACCAACGGATTGAGATCGATGCGGATATCCATGGAAGTAGCAATGATGTTGTAATCCAATGGGTAACGGGCAATCCCGACCGTATGAACGGCAACGAAGGTGAAGGCGGCGGCGTAATCATCCATACCGGCGAATATTTATGCCTTATCGATTACGGTAAGTATGTATGGGGTAACTATGTACGCGCGCAAGTCATCGGATTTGATGAAAACGGCATAGGCTTGGGTGTTGCGCTGACCAATCCCTTCGGTGTCTATTGCACCAGCCCGACGACAGAAGGCGGCACTTCCGCGCCGGTATTCACATTCCCTGACTTGAATGAAGTTGCTCCGCTCCTCCCCAACACATTTACCGGTCAAGTGTGGAACAACATCAACAGGATGACCATGCCGGTAGTCGGAAATAATCAATTCCCCGCTTCCATTACGCGTGAACACGGGACGCCGATTGATCCGGTTGGCGGGATCATAACTACGGACCCCACCAACAAAAATAACGGATGGAACCTTCCCACAACGGCATGGATCGAAACGGCGCGGGGATGGGGTTATCACGTACCTGTGACATGGAACCTAACCGCTGCTCGAAACCTTTATAACCCGGAAAATAATGCTGAACAGGTATTCGATATACTGGGCACGTTTACCCTACCCGAAGGTGTAACCAACCCCGGAGGTCATCCGTTGACGACAAGCATTACCGTAACCATTGAACGTTATGTATCACCGCCGTTATTTATCGCGGAATTTGGTGATGAATGGCATTTCTATGGAAGGGTACACACGGACGTAATGCTTGGTGCCTTTAACCCCGCCGTATTTACGCAATGGACGGGCAAGGGTATATCACCGATCGGATTCGGGAGTCACACCTTTACAACAATCATACCGGCAGGCCCCGGTTCTCACCAACGCGGGGAAAACCCAAGTGTTGGAAGCGGCGGCGCGGCTCAAACCGATTTCCACACATTCACTTATTTTAGTAAGACATTCGACTTACCCGCCGACTTTAACATAAACGAAGTCAGTCATATCGGCGGACGGCATTGGATTGATGACTCTTTGGTGCTTTTTATCAACGGCGTTGAAGTGTATCGCTTTAACGTAGCAACAGATGCCAACCAAACCGTTTCATTATCCAATCCCGTTCCTTGGGACCAATTCTATACGCTTAATCTAAACCCGAGGATTTTTCCATTCCACTTAAACAATGATTTTGATAACGAAGAAATAGGGACGACGGCAAACGTTTCGCCTAATAATGAGCTTAGACATGCAGGAAGCAATACAAAGATACGTGAAGCCCTCAAACCCGGGCAAAACGTCATTACCGCAGCCGTGGGGCAAAATACTCGTACAAGTTCCGACTTGGCATTTAACCTTGAGCTGAGCTTGGAATTCGGCGGTAACGGTGGCGATGTCGTGCTTGATTGGACACCCATATGGAAGATGTCGGAAAACCACGCCAATCTGCACAACCTTCCCCTTGGTTTGTTATCACTCGGCGAATTGCAAGCGGGTGCCATCGGCCCATACCTCGCGGAATCGGGTGCGGACCAAGGCGCGGAATTTTCTATCGTCCCCAATACCACTTTGGGCGATGGATACCGTTCGATTCGCATAGACAACCGGATACATTCATGGCATGGGTTGGATATCAATATCGCGGCGGTAGGGATTACCGGCGATCTTGAATACCAAGTCGAGGTTATCGGTCGTACCGTGGGTACGATACCCACAACACCCAGCACGGTACGCATGACTTTAGGTATGCCTTTTAACTGGGATGGTGGTTTTGATTCACCCGCCGCACGTGCCAATATTAATGACGGAGCATGGACGATAAACAGATACAACTTTAACCTGTTGTATTGGCAAATGCAGAGACCCTATTGGCGGCATGACGGAAGCGGTACAGACTGGAATTTGGGTTCCGGTAACGATAGGATCCGTATCATGACCACAGATAGGGGCGATGATATCGGGACCATCACACAAGACGCAGCCGATATATGGAACTTCTTAGCTCCATCCAGAAGGTTTGCTATCATTATCGATGAAATTATTATATATGAAGGAACCGAAGCGGTTATTCAACCGCCACCCCTTCCCCCGCCGAATGAGGACGGCAGCGGCGACTCCGGCGGCTGGCAACCCACCCCCACACCTACTCCCACTCCCACCCCCGAACCCATTGAAGAAGAACCTCCTCCGGTCGTTCATATCCACACCGTGGGCGATAACGACGATATCGAAATCAACGTCACCGTTGACGCCGATACGGGTGAGGTAACATTGGAAATGACCGAGGAAAGTGCGGAGGAATTGGTTAATCTGCTGATCCAACAAATAGCGGAAGCGGCCGAAGCGGCCATCGAAGCCGGTGAGGAACCGCTTGCGCCGCAGCCCGTTGTTGTCGTCTTCGACTTATCCACTATAGAGGAAGCAGCTTCCGTCACGCTTAACGTCGGCGTATTGGATACGTTCGCGGAAGCGGACGCGGGTATGCAGCTCATATTCGCCGAAGCGACGGTTAACATGACAGCGGCGTTTTTGGCGGAATTCGTCGCCACCCTCGATGTGGAGGAACTGGTGGCTGTGTTGGATATGGAAGTGATACTGGCTTCCATAGACATTGACGAGCTGCTGGAGGACATCATCGCCAACATCGACTTGGATGAGCTGTTCGCGTCCATCGATTTGGATGACCTTGACTTGGAGGCCTTGGGACTGGATGAGGATACCCTCGCCGATTTCCTTGCGGAGCTCGCCGCCGAAGACCTTAATTTGGAACTGTTGGAAGCGTTGGGCTTCGACGTACGCGAAGCGGCCTTGGAAAACTTCGATGTCGCTGCCTATGTTAAGTCATTGCCCGTCAACATCGGGATTACCGTTACCCCAAGCGACGAGGACGCGGCGGAACAAGGGCATTTGCTCGCGATCACCTTCAGCGTTTCGGTCGGGACGATTGCCGTCGCCGAAATGGCTGCCCCCATCGAACTTTCCGTACACTTGCCGGAGGAATCATACGAAGGCAAAAATATAAATCGCATCACCGCGATATGGGGTAACCCCACGATCATAGGCGGCCGGATGGATGCCGAAACGGGTGATTTTATCTTCGAAACCACGCGGACCGGTAACTTCACCGTCTCCTATGTGGAAAACCTGGCCAGATACCGTTTCAACGTTGATTCCCTCATCATCACCGACCTCGCCGATACCGCGCCCGATGTGGAAATGGACGTACAGCCCATGCGCGTCAACGGGCATGTCCTTGTGCCGATCCGCTTCATCGCATACGCGTTGGGTGCGGAAGTCAGCTCGATACGCCGTACGGCCACCACCCCCACGACCGCGGTCATCACCTTAAACGGTAAAACGTTGCTGATCCCGATCGGTGTCATCACACCCGAATTGGAAGCCTTGGGTATGGTGGAACCCGCGATCGCGATCTCCGGCAGGACGATGATACCCTTGGATGTCGTGACCAAGTTCTTTGGCGTATACGTCAATTGGGACAAAGAAACGAACGAAATCGAAATCATCACACGCTACGAGCATAGGGAACCGGCACCCGCCGCAACGGAACCCGGGGTAGGGGAATTACCGCCCTTTAAACCGGAGGACGAACCGGAGCCCCAACCCGAAAAGCAACCCGATCCCATATCGGGACCCGACCCGGTGCCTACACCCACACCAACGCCTACCCCAACACCCACACCCACGCCAACACCAACACCTACGCCCCCACCCGCAACGCCGGACCTTGATACGCTGGCCTTCTCCGGTATGCAAATTACGGGTATCAACAGTAATCCCGTAGTTGTCGGAAACACGCTCCGCGTTGCCGGCAGGGTATTGGGTGAAAGTAACAGCGGGGTTTCGATCCCCTTCGAAGCCAATACCCTGCGCGCAGGGCAAACAATCAGGATCGATGCCCGCATCAGCCAAGCGATGCTGACCGCGTTAAACACCGCAAACTCCGCGTTGAGGTATGCCGGTAATGTGGGACAATGGGCCGCGTTCGCGGTTTATGTCGCAAACGAAAACAGGGAGCTGCGCGTTGCCGGCGGCGACCCGACGGACCCCCAATACAGCGGAAGGAATTTGGGCGACGGAAGGATCGTATGCCGAGGCATATGGGGACCCGCTTCGGGTAACACATGGAATAACGTCTCCCCCTCAACCGGTATAATTTCACTGGAATTCACGCTGACGCCGGAAAGGTTCGCGATCCTGTCCGCAGGCGGCGCAATTGAACTGGTGCTGCTCAACGGTGCGGATAATGACCGTGCCACACGCACAGCATTGGGTACCGCCGACTTCTATGTAACCAACATCACCGTAAGATAACGGAACGTTTCCGATAAAAAAGCGGTCATCCGAAAGGGTGGCCGCTTTTTACGTTGTGCCGATCGCGGGTCAGCAATCCTCAACCGTATTACCCCCGCAAACCCCCGCTTCATCAAGCGGTGAAGCCAATAAACCTCGGTAGGTGTCCAAGGTGCCGCACCGCTCCCCTTGGTATTTACCGTTCGCCGTGAGGAAATGCCTGCTCCGCTTTAACGAAACCCCCAGCGCCCGCAACGCTTCGTGGGTGATTTTGCAATATTTGCGCGCCTTGATAATACGCGCGGCGTAGGTAGTGCCGATGCCGGGGATGCGGATCAGCTCCTCGTAATCGGCCTTGTTTACCTCGATGGGGTACAAGTGGATGTTGCGTAAGGCCCAAGCCGCTTTGGGGTCCAAATCGTGTATGAGGTTCGCTTCTGCTTCGGGTGCGATTTCCTCCGGCGTAAAGCCGTAGAGCTGCATCAGGCGATCGGCTTGGTAGAGGCGCTTCATGCGCCATACGGGCGTGCGTACGGGTGCCAAGTCGTTATAACCCTTCACGCGTTCCCTTACGCCGAACGCCGTGTAGTATACGCGCGCCAAGCGGTATTTATCGTACATCGCTTTCGACAGGCGCAGGATTTCGTAATCGCTTTCGTTGGTGCTGCCCGCCATCATTTGCGTGGTCTGCGACGTGGCGAAGCGCGGGGACCAACGGCCGCGTTCGTGCGCGGCGGAAATCAACTCGCTGATGTGCCGCATGGGCGTGAGGATATTATTGCGCGTTTTTTGCTTCGCGACCCTTTTGTAGCCTTCTTCCTTGGCTACCTCGATGTTGACGCTCAAGCGGTTGGCGTACAGGCCCGCCAAGCGGATCAAGCCCATGTCCGTACCCGGCATGATTTTGGCGTGTACGTAACCCTTGTACATATGCTCGTTGCGGATGCGCTTAAGCGTGTCGATAATCAATTCCGTCGTGTAGTCGGCGTTTTTGAATATTCCCGAGGAAATAAAAACGCCGTGCTTGTTACGCACGGCTTCCTCCACGCAAATCTGCGCCAATTCGGCGGGGGTATTGCAATAGCGGTCGCGTTGTTCGTTGCCCGCGCGGCAGCCGCAATACGCGCAATTAAAAATGCAATCGTTGGAAAGGAATGTTTTGGGGACCTTGGGGGGTGTGGGCTTGGCTTTGATTTCCCTGCGGATGGCCGAGAAGTCCGGGATGCACGCGGTATCATCGTCAGCGACGTCGTACGCCGAGTCCTCGCGCATGAGGGCGAGCTTTTCCTCCCGCGAAAGCGGATTTTTGAAAACGAGATGCGCCATAAAAACATCCTTTCGCAATGATTATAACGAACGAATGTTTTATTGGCAAGGAAAAGGATAAGCCTTGTTGACAAAATGACACGAGCGTCATACTATAAGATTAATGACGCTGATGTCAGCATCATTAAAGGAGGCGAATCCCCATTTCCCGTTCACATTTTGAGAGAAGGCGTAAGGATAAACAGCGCAAGATATTGGATGCGGCCAAGCGTGTCTTTTGCCGTAAGGGTTTCCTAGCGGTCAAGATGCAGGACATCATCGACGAATGCGGCATCAGCCGCGGCGGGATTTATATCTACTACGCGTCGGTGGATGACATCCTGATCGACGTGTTAAAGCAGCGCAACAAGGAAGGCATCACGTCGATCAACAAATCGGTGGACGCGCATGAGCCGTTCGCGCAGGTGTTCGACGCGTTTATGGCCAAACAAAAGGAGCGTTTGGTTAATTTCGAAAACAGCCTGTTCCGCGCGTATTGCGAATATATCTTTTCCAAGCCGAAGCCTGCGGTACACGCCTTCCGCGATACGCAGCTTGCGCACCTGCGCGGCTCTGTCGAAGCGATTTTAAGGTTGGGCGCAAGTCAGGGAATATTACGGAACGAAAATGTTTCACAGTTGGCGGTGCATTTTATCGCGGTGATCGACGGGCTGAGCCTGTTGGCTTTGGGCGACGCGCTGACCGTGGAGATCGTGGATGAACAATTCGGATTACTATATCAAATCATCAGGGGCGTTTAATTATGAAGGCAGGTAAAATATTTACCGCGGTATTTATCGCATTCATTTTTATCTTGGCGGCTTGCGGGAGAAGCGGGGAAGCCGTGCAGCCCATCCGCATCGGCTTGACCATTGACGAATCAAATCCCATCGCGGGGGAGGCCGCCAGCCGCGCGATGGCGCAAGCGATGGAGGATTTCCTCGGCATCCCCGTGGAAGCGGTGACGGATATTTCGTATCTCGTGGGTACGGAGGCGATGCGCGGCGGCCATTTGGATATCATGCTGGTATCGGCGTTTAACTACGTTCAAACCTCGTCGGTAGTGGACGTGGAATTGCTGGTAACGCTGCCTATGCGGCCGGGCACGGTTAACAACGCCGTGTTCATCACCCGCGCCGACCGCGATGATATCAACACCCTTGAGGATTTGCGCGGCAAGACGATGGCTTTCGTAAGCGCGACCTCCACGTCGGGGTATTTTTTTCCGGTATACCATTTGGTAAGCGAGTTGGGGATCAACCCCGATTTGATTGCGAACCCCGGGTACTTCTTCGACACGGTATTTTTCTCCGGCGGGCATGAACATAATATCTTGGGCGTGGGTTTCGGCGATTTCGACGCGGCGGCCATCGGGGGTATGTTCATCGAAAACATGGAGGAATTGGGCTTGATTAATTCCGCCGATTTTAAAATAATCGCAGCGACGCAAGCCGTACCCGACCCGAGTTACATCATAAGGAGCGCGCTGGACACCGAACTGATCGGGCGCATCCGCGCGTTCTTTTTGCAATATAACGACCCCGCGTACTTCGCGGAGAACTGGCGCGACGGTAACATCCGTTTCGCCGAGCCGGACACGGCGGGTTTTGAACATATGCGCTCGGTCGTAACGAGCTTGGGGCTGGATTAATATGGCTCTGTTGGAAATCCGCGGCTTGGTCAAGCACTACACCCACCCCGACACGGAAGTGCTGCACGGCGTTGACTTGACCGTGGAAGCGGGGGAATTCGTCGTGATTATCGGGCCGTCGGGTTCGGGCAAAACGACGCTGATCCGCTGCATCAACCGCTTGATAAACGCAACGTCGGGCGAAATCTTCTTCGACGGTCAACCGGTTAACAGCCTTAGGGGCGCAAAACTGCGCAAGCTACGGACGCAAATCGGCATGATTTTCCAAGACTATAACTTGATATACCGTTCCAACGTGATGGCGAATGTTTTGCACGGGCGTTTGGGGCAAATGGGGTTCCTCCGTTCGGCATTGGGCCTGTATTCGCGGGAGGAACTAAATGCCGCGCATGATTTGCTGGTGACCGTCGGGCTGGAAGAATTTATGCACGTAAAGGCGCAGACCCTTTCCGGCGGGCAAATGCAGCGTGTGGGTATTTGCCGCGCGATGATGCAGAACCCGAAGCTCCTTTTAGCTGACGAACCGATTTCCTCCCTCGACCCCGCGAGCGCGAAGGTCGTGCTGGATCAAATCAAGTCGCTGACGGAAGCACGGGGGTTGACGGGTATCATCAACCTGCACCAAGTGGAATTCGCGAAAGCGTACGCGAGCCGCATCGTGGGCTTGCGCCTTGGGGAAATCGTTTTCGACGGCAAGCCCGAGGAATTGACGGACGAAATGGCTGATTATATTTATGTACGATAAACAAGCACGCGTAAAATTTTGGGGGAATGTTCTGTCCGTCGCCCTTATTGTCGTGGGTTGCTTTTTTTATTTACGGCTTGACCCGCTGCGCTTGCTTATGGCCGCGCCTTCCTTTGTTTCTTATATAGCCGTTAATTTTTTCCCGCCAAGTACGGAGAACATAAACGTATACGCGTCCGCCGCACTGCATACGGTGGCGGTCGCCGTAGTGGGTACGTTTATTTCGTCGGCGCTTTCGCTGATATTCGCGCTGTTAATGTCGGAAGCCGCTATGCCGTACCGGGCGGTGCGATTGGCCGTCCGTTTGTTCATCACGTTTTTACGTAACATTCCGGTAATCATATGGGCGTCGCTATTGGCTTTTATCTTCGGCGTCGGGAGCATGGTGGGTTTGATTGCGCTGGTATTGGCCGCGACGGGTTTCCTCTCGCGCTCGTACGCGGAAAGTCTATCGGAAATCGCCGCGCGCAAATTGGAACCTATGAAGGCAAGCGGCGCGGGAACGTTTGCGATCATCCGCCACGGGTTGCTGCCGGAGTTCACCCCCGCGTGGATGAACTGGACGTTATTTTCGTTCGAACTGGCTGTACGGGCATCGGCGATCTTGGGCATGGTGGGTGCGGGCGGTATGGGTACGATGATACGCGCGCAGTTGGAATTAAGGCGCTTTAATGAAGCGGCGACGATGGTTTTTATGTTGATTGTTATCGTCTTGATTACAGAATTCGCGGCGGGGTGGGTCAGGAAACGTTATTTATATGAAGGGACGCGGAACAAAAAAGCGCCGCCGCCGAGCCGTACGGGCAAACTACGCGCGGCACCGCTTCACGCGCGTGCCATGCGTGCGTTAACGGTTTTGCTTGCCGCGGTTATCTTTTTCGCTTGCTTGGTTTACATAGATTTGGATGTTGCACGGTTCGTTAACCGTTTATCAAACGCGCCGCGTGTGCTGCGTATGTTAGTGGATTTAAACCCGGCGATGGTATTACCCGGCTTGCGGCAATTCCTCACGTCGTTTGCGATGGGTGCGGTGGGGTTGGTGTTCGGTGGGATGTTTGCGTTCGTTTTGGCGTTCCTCGCGGCAGATAATATCGCGCCTTGGAAACCCCTCGCGGTTTTAATCAAGGCTTTCGTTAGCGTCGTACGCGCCGTGCCTTCGCTGGTATTTATCCTGATGATCGTCGCGGCTATCGGGCTGGGCTACAACGCGGGCGTGGTGGTATTGATCCTCTCCTCGATGGGTTATTTGACCAAAGCCTTCATCGCAACCATTGAGGAACAGCACGCGGGTATCATCACCGCTATGCGCGCAACGGGGGCCGGTTGGGGACAAATCGTCGTCCACGGATTGTTACCCGCCGTGGCGGCGGGTTTCCTCGCTTGGGTCGCGTTAAGGCTGGAAACCTCGGTGGCGGAATCCGTCACCCTCGGGGTCGTGGGCGCGGGCGGGATCGGCACGATGCTTTTACGCGCGAGGACGGGGTTCGATTATTCGACGATGGGTACGTTAATATTAATTATCGTCATATGCATGGCGTGCTTGGAATGGGGCGCGGGGAAGGTGAGGAAGCGGTTTTGTTGAAGTAAAAAAATGTGTATGGTATCTTGGTACAAAGCAAACGGGGGTAAATGAATGCTTACATATAAATTATACCGCAACGATAAGGACATAAATAAAATCCTCGACAACATAAACACCGTGTATAAGGATACCCTATGCTGCTGCCACGGCAAGGATCACGCGCTGTTTGTCGTGGATAAAGTCGAATATATCCTAAAATCATTGTCCTGCGATGAACGGACGATTGAACTGGGTAAAATCGCGGCACTTTTGCACGACATCGGCAACATCGGCGGCAGGTGGGAACACGCGCGCAAGAGCGTGGGCTTGGCGTCGGTATTTTTGGACAACCCGCCTCATATATTACCGGAGGAAAGGGAATTAATTCTCCAAGCCATCGAAGACCATTCAAAGGCTGAAAATATATCAAGCGCAATCAGCGCAGCCTTATTAATCGCGGATAAAATGCACATATCGAAACAAAGAATCCTCCCGCTCGAACTTATGGATAGTTGGCATAAAAATCTCTTGGAAGTAGAAGAAGTGAAAATAAAAATATCAAACAAAAATATAACCATCAATTGCGTTACGACGGAGTCGTTTTCCAAGCAACTTTTGTTAGACGAATACCCCAAGGCCCTTACGATATTCGATAAGGCCGCCGCGTATCTCGGTTGTTCCTATCAATTGTTATTCAACGGAACGTAAATAATTCTCCAAGGAGGCTTACATGGTAAGGATTCTCATGTTATCAAAGTGGCACGTACACGCCGACGGTTACGCGAAGTTCATCGCCGAGCAGCCCGACGCGAAGATCACTTGCGTGTGGGACGAAGACCCCGCGCGGGGTGAGGCGTGGGCGAAGGAATTGGGCGCAGCCTTCGAACCGGATTTGCAAAAGGCCGTCAACCGCGAAGACGTGGATGCCGTCATCGTGGACACGCCCACCACCATGCACCGTGAGATAATCGTCGCGGCGGCGGAAGCGGGTAAGCACATCTTTACGGAAAAAGCACTCGCCACTACGTTAAAGGATTGCGATATCATCGCGGAAGCCGTGGAGAAAGCCGGCGTAAAGTTCTGCATTTCCTATCCCCACCTAACCAATCCGCTGTACACGCTTTGCAAGCATCTCATCGAAAGCGGGCAGCTCGGTAAAATCCATTACATGCGCTTCCGCAATGCGCATAACGGCGCGTTGGCGGGTTGGCTGCCGCAATATTGGTACGATATGGACGCAACCGGCGGCGGGGCGATGATGGATTTGGGCTGCCACCCTATGTACGTCGCACCCTATCTTTTGGGCAAGCCCAAGCGAATCACCTCCGTTTTCAACACAACATATGCCCCCGCGGGCGACGACAACGCCGTAAGCG
This sequence comes from Defluviitaleaceae bacterium, assembly GCA_009779755.1. Taxonomy (GTDB): domain Bacteria; phylum Bacillota; class Clostridia; order Lachnospirales; family WQUN01; genus WQRX01. The sequence goes on from WRDO01000005.1 coordinate 13,599, forward strand.
TGGCAGAATTTGAAAACGGAGCCATCGCCGTACTTGAAACGTCCTTCATTTCGCCGTACGACGCGGGTTGCTTTGAATTGTTGAGCACAGAGGGCGCGGTCGTCTCAATCGGGGGCGAAATCAAAATCCGTACCAAGGGTGACAACAAGGAATGGCGCAAACCCGACGAAATGCCCGAACCCCCACCGCAACCCCTGCGCATGTGGCTCGACGGCATCACGAAGGGGTCGCCTATCCTGTTTGACATGGATATGGCAAAAGCACTGACGGAAATGTTGGAAAACGCATACATTTCGCACGAAACAGGAAAGGTAGTGAAAATATGAAGGAACAGGTAAAGCAAGCCATGGCGCTTGCGAAAACGCTGGGCGCGGACTTCGCCGATATCCGGTTGAAAGACATTCGCACGGAGGGCCTGCGCGTGGAGGACGGCCTCGTAACAGGCGCGGCGAATTCGCGCAGCGAAGGTTACGGCATCAGGGTGTATGTCGGCGGGGCGTTGGGGTTCGCCGCGGGCAACGGGTTGGAAAACTTGGAAAAAACCGTACGCCAAGCATACAACATCGCGCTCGCGAGCAAAACCCTGTTAAAAAATCCTGCGGAGCTGGACGAAAAGAAACCGGCGCAAGGGCAATATAAAACGGAAGTAACCATCGACCCCTTCGCCGTGCCGATCGCGGATAAATTAGCCCTGTTTGCCGAATGTGAAAAAAACATCCGCGCGGAATGGGAAAAATGCACCTTCGCGTCACCGATGCGCTTCCGCACGAACATGAGCTTCGAATTCCGCGGCGACGATGTGGTCTTCGCCGATACGGACGGCAGCTACATCGAACAACAATTCTGCCAAGGCACGGCGTACATCGCCGCGACCGTTATCTCCGAAGGTGATACGCAAACGCGTAAGTACATCAACGTCGTTCGGGGCGGCTTTGAAAAGATCAAGGACATGGACCTGCCCGCACGCGCCATAGGCTTGGCACAGGAAGCCGCCGCGTTGATCGAAGCTCCCGATTGCCCCAGCGGTGAATACGATCTCATCCTTACACCGCGGCAAATGTTCTTGCAAATCCACGAAAGCGTGGGCCATCCGACGGAACTTGACCGCGTGCTGGGCAGCGAAGCGGCCTTCGCGGGGCGGAGTTTTGTCAGCCCGAGCGATCTCGACGAAAAGAAACCGCTGATCTACGGTTCTGCGCTGGTCAACCTCGAAGCCAACGCCCTCACGCCCGACGGCTTGGGCACTTTCGGCTACGACGACGAAGGTGTACCCGCGCAAAATATCACCCTCATCGAAAAAGGCGTGTTCAAGGGCTTCCAAACTTCGAGGGCTTACTCGCGAGAAATCGGGCAAAATTCCGGCGGCGCGGGTCTTTCCGACGGTTGGAAAAACCTGCCCATCGTCCGCATGACCAACATCAATATACTACCGGGCGACAAGACGATGGACGAGCTTATCGCGGGTATCGAAGACGGCTTCATCTTCGACGAAAACAAGAGCTGGAGCATCGACGACTTGCGCATCAATTTCCAATTCGCGTGCGAAATCGCGCACGAAATCAAGAGCGGCAAGCGTACGGGCAAAGTATTTAAAAACCCCATCTATTCCGGAAAAACGACGGAGTTTTGGGGTTCCTGCGACGGCGTGGGCAACCCCGATTTGTGGGAGCTCGTAGGCGTGCCCAACTGCGGAAAAGGCCAGCCCATGCAAACGATGCGCGTATCGCACGGTTCGTCGCCCACGCGTTTCAGAAAAGTGAAGGTAGGTGTGCAGGATGTTGGATAAAAATAAGGCACGGGAAATCATACAAAGCGTAACCGCGCAAACGAAAAACTACGCACAGGTACGCATCACGGCAAGCGAACAGGGAACGACCCGCTTCGCCAATTCCGAAATCAGCCAAAACGTTTCCGTGGCGGATGCGACCGTAACGTTGACGGTCTACGACGGCAAAAAGGAAGCCATTGCCTCCACCAACGTACTCACGCCCGAAGGCTTAACGCAGTTGGCCAAGGATGCGAACGCGTTGCTTCGGCATGTGCCGGAAGGGGAATTCGAAGCGTTCCCATTTTCGGCGGAAGCCGTCGAAGAAGTGCCGTATAACGATACGCTTGGCAAGGCGTTCGGCGTACCCGAACGTGCCGCTTATATAAAGGAAGGCATCGCTCAATTGGAAAAAGGTTACAACGCGTCGGGCGCGCTGGTGTTTAAGCAAACCGCGATAGCCTTGGGCGACTCGAAGGGCGCGTTCCGCTACGGCGCATACCCCAATGTGGAATTTAACACCGTCGTAATGTCCGCTTGCGGAAGTGACGGGGCAGGGGAATGCTGCTCCTATACCTCCGTGCCCGATATCACCGCGCAATTTAAAAAGGCCATGGCAACCGCCAAGGTCGCACGCAACCCCGTCGCCCCCGAGCTGGGTGCGCACACGGTTGTGCTTTCGCCGTTGGCGTTCGGGGACCTTGTTTCTTTCCTTTCGTACATGCACAGCGCCAAGTCCGTGGACGACGGTGTATCCTACGCCGCGGGTAAGCTAGGGCAAAAGGTCTTCGGCGACGTACTGACCATACGCGACGACGCTTCCCACCCCGAACTGCGCCCCCAACGCTTCGATATGGAAGGCAACCCGTGCAAGGCTTTGAGCCTGATCGAAAACGGCGTCGTCAAGTCCTACCTCTACGACAACAAACGCGCCAAAAAACACGGCGTACCCACCACGGGCCACTCCGCAGGTTACCCGGGCGGCTACCCCGCCAACATATTGGTAGACGCGGGCGACACACCATTAGCCGACATCATCGCCTCCACGAAAAAGGGCATCTTCATCAACGAGTTCCATTACACCAACTTCGTCAACCCGCGAAATTTACAAATAACGGGGCTGACGCGCAACGGCGCGTTCCTCATCGAAGATGGTAAGCTGAGCGCGCCCATTTCCACCGTACGCTTCACCGAAAGCCTGCTGGAAGCGTTCTCGAACATCACCGCTATTTCAATCGAGCGCGAAAAGATCGCGGGGTACTTGGGCATCAGCCTGATGCCCGCCGTGCGGATCGAAGGGTTCCACTTTACGAGTAAGGCGTAATTACCATTAAATGTAAAAATACCCATTGGGTTAAATCCGATGGGTATTTTTGTTAGGAAAGGGAATGAATTTGCAATAAATGTGGGTTGTACTCGAATATGAAAAATACGCAGGTACACAGGACATGGATTTTTTCATGATCGTTTAACATAACGAGCTGTTTGTTTAATATTGAAGCATTATCCGGCAGGGTTTCGTTCGGTTTAGCAGATAAAATTTGCCAACCTTTTTCGATATTTTGGTTGATTACCGTGGTGCATTCTTCGAGGGTCCTTGCAAACTTTAGGTAATCCTTGTTCCTGTTTTCGTTGTGTACCCTTTGCTTGTATGTACGGTTGCGTAGTTCGGTTAGGGTAACGGTGCGGTTATTATATCCGGTGTCGGGTATTGCTTGCATATGATAAAAGGATTCGACCATGGGATAATTTATGTAGAGCTTACCCATGTCCGTCGATTCCACGAAATAATCCATCATTTCGGATATCTTTTTATACGTAAACTGCGGATCTTGCGGGTCAAGGTCAAAGATGAGCAATATATCGGTATACGATTGCTCGAAAATCGATTTTTTAACCCTGTCGGGTTCCCGCTCCTTCAACGCTTGAAGGATATCCATATATTCGGGTGTTCCGTCCTTAAACATTTGATTATAAAGTGTATAGATATTGGTGTCGTATGACACGATTTCATAATCCGCATCAATACGGTAAAGCCGAAACAAATGTTCCATCAACGGTATATCAATGCGGGAACCTTCAACCAAAATAAGCATCTTCGCCTTTGTGTTATGCATCGAATTCCCCGCTCATGTATAATTTTTCCAAGTTGTGTCCTTCACGCAATTCCCTTTTGGTCGCGTTCGCAAAGGAAGTCAATTTATCCGATGTTAATATAAAATAGCAATCCGGCCGCATGATACGGTTTGAAAGGAGGTTGGTGTTGTGGGTGGTTAAGATTTTTTGGGATTGGGGTATCTTTTTTATCAACGTTATAATACCTTCTGCCAATTCGTGATGGTAGAATGCGTCAAATTCGTCTATATACATAATGGAAACGTTCGGAGCGGTCTTGTACCAATAATAAAACATGTACAATGCTTTTGTTCCGCTGGATGCCACACTCCAAAACGGTAAAGGCACTTTCGTATCAAAGTAAAGACGGGTTTTACCGTCAACTTCTTTTTTTGCCGACACACCGATTTCTATGTTAGCTTTTCTTAAAATTACATTAAATTCATCCATATAATCTTTATTATCCAACAGAAAAGTAAAATAGTCGTCCGCTTTTTCTTTATATCCGATAAATCTGTTCTCGCCCAAGCATCTAAACCACAACATATTATTTATGAATTTCATCATTTTGATAATCGGGTGGTTTGTATCGAGGTTGGAATTGTAATATACATATTTTAACGGGGACATGTTCGTATTGTGTTTCCAATTCAAATTGGGCAATAAATCAATCAATGCGTTGTTTTCCCAATTAGATTCCGATATATGATAAATTACGATGTCATCAATCATTAAGAATTCCGAATCGATTTCATTTTTTTCGGTTTTGCTGTATCCATAAATGATTTCATTGTCATCGAAACAAAACCTATACTCAAATGATGCGGTCGTATTTTTATTATCGGAATTCAAATAATAATTATATAACCCGGGGGTTACGTTGTTTAGTGTCAGATGTGAAACAATATCGAACAGGGCAAGGCCGAAGTTTGTTTTCCCTATTGAGTTTTTACCGTAAATAATAACAGTGTTTAAAAGTTCATCTGTTACATATTCGGGGTGGAATTTATAATCCCTTACGTCGGCAAAATTTATTTCGATTTTTTTATTAAAATTTTTAAAACCCTCAACCGAAAAATAGGTTAACAACCGAAGCACCTCCTTGATATCTGTAAGTATATCCCATTGAAATAAAAAAACAACATCATCCGTAAAAAAATTACGGATGATGTTGTGTGTTCATTTGAACGACGGTTTAACGTATACCGCTTACTCTTTATTCCCCGCCGCTATCTCCAGCAATTTATTACTCCGCTCGATAAACGCGGTCATCTGTTCGGTGGGCAGCGGCTTGTGGCTCAGCATGGCAAGGTCATACAAATGCCGTGCCATCAAATCCACGTCGCTTGCGCGGTCGGCTTCGTCTTTGATTACTAATAGAATCTTCACCAAATTATGGTTGCGGTTGAGTACCAGCGTCAATTCGTCTTGGAACATCCCCGGCATGGCCATCCCGCCGCCGAACATCTTGGACATTTCCTGCATCCTGCGGGATTGTTCGGAAAGGAGGATTACCGACGACACGCCTTCGGACTTTAACGGTTGCACTTCGACCTTTAATTTCTCGTCACCCAAAATCTTGCGGAACTGCGCTTGCAAGTCTTCGTATTGTTTCGTTTCGCCTTCGGTTTCCTTGGCGGCTTCGGTGTCCTTTAAGGCTTCGGTCAAGTCAGCATCGATGCGGTTGAACTTGATTTCCGGCTCGTACATTTCGAGGTAGGAAATAAACGGTGCGTCCAGGTTGGTGCCCAGCAACACGGCTTGTTGGCCCTGTTCTTTAAACATGCGGATGTATTGGCTTTGTACCTGTTCGTTGGAAACGTAGAAAACGGTCTTTTTGCCTTCCTCCATGCCTTCGGTAAATTCGGCGAGGGTCTTGTATTCGCCGTTGGTGGTCTTGTACAGCACGCTGGCTTTGATCTTATCGTAGAAGTCGCGTTCCTTGATGCAGCCGTACTTGATGAAGGGTGCGATATCGTCCCAATAACCGTTATAAGTGTCGCGGTCCTTCGAACACAAGCTGTTGAGCTTGTCCGCCACCTTGCGGGAAATATAACCCGACATTTTTTTGACATTGGCGTCGTTTTGTAGGAAGCTGCGGGACACGTTGAGCGGCAGGTCGGGGCAGTCCATCACACCCTTAAGCAGAAGCAGGTATTCGGGGATGACTTCCTTTATATTATCCGCCACGTATACCTGGTTGTTGTACAACTTGACTTGTCCTTCGATATATCCCAAGTCGTGCTTGAGCTTGGGGAAATAGAGGATACCCTTCAAGCGGAAGGGGTAGTCCATGTTCAAGTGGATCCAGAAAAGCGGCTCGTTAAAATCGGAGAACACCTTGCGGTAGAATGCCTTGTATTCGTCGTCGGTGCATTCGTTGGCGGCCTTCAGCCACAAGGGAGAAGTATCGTTGAGCGGCGTTTCCTTCGTTTCCGCTTTGGGATCGGGTTTATCGCCGTCATCATCGGCCGTGTCCGAGGGTTCATCGGAAGGTGCGTCAATTATGTCATCACCTTCGTTGATTTCCTCTTCCTTAACGGAGCTGATAAAAATCGGTACCGGAACGAAGCCGCAGTACTTGATCAAAATCCCGCGCAGCTTATATTCCTCTAAAAACTCCTCGCCGCTTTCGTTTACGTGCAGGGTAATGGTCGTACCGCGTTCGGTACGGTCACCCGCTTCCATTTCATATTCGATGCCGCCGTCGCAACGCCAGCGCACGGGTTCGGCCCCTTCCGCGTAGGAAAGCGTATCGATCTCCACCGTGTCCGCTACCATAAAGGCCGAATAGAAGCCCAAACCGAAATGGCCGATAAAATCGCCTTCGGTTAAATCTTTATATTTTTCCATAAACGCGTTCGCGCCGGAAAAGGCGATTTGGTTGATATACTCCTTAATTTCATCGGCGGTCATACCGATACCGTTGTCTTCGAAACGGATTAGTTTATTGGGCTTGTCCACGATGACGCGTACGGCGTAGGTTTCGTCCTGCGGTATATGCGCCGCTTCGCCGAATGCCGCCAATTTCTTTAGCTTCGTGATTGCGTCCACACCGTTGGATACCAACTCCCGCGCGAAGATATCCATGTCCGCGTAGAGCCATTTTTTGATAATGGGTAAAATGTTCTCGCTATGGATGGATAGATTCCCTTTTTCCATAAAAATTCCTCCCTTGGTATATGTTTTTATTAATTTTAACGGTAAACCGTTTAATGTCAAATATGTGTTTCCTGCGTATTATATGTTGTATTTATGTATTTGATTTTAATAACTCCTCGTCGATATCGAATACAATGCCATGCGCATGTCCTCCGGAATTTCCCCTTCAAACGCCATCGCTTCCCCCGTGGACGGATGAAGGAATTCCAAACGTTTGGCGTAAAGCATTTGACCCTGCGGGTATCGGCTCCCGTTAATTTTCGGTTGTTTTTCCGGTCCGTACAATGTATCACCTAAAATCGGATAACCTGCGTGCGCCATGTGTACGCGTATCTGATGTGTACGCCCGGTTTCCAAGCGAGCCTCAATTAAAGTATACCGAGGATTGTGTTCGGGTAGGCGCTTCAGCACTTTTATGTGGGTAATCGCCTGACGTGTACCCGCGGGTAAGCCGCTGTCCGAGAACTTAGCCGTTGGCCGTACCGCCATCTTTTGCCGATTCGTCGGGTGCCGCCCGATAGGGGCGTCGATCGTAAACGTTTCCTTTTTGATTACGCCCATGCAAACGGCATGGTATATCCGCCCCATCGTCCGATCGGCAAGCTGCACGCTTAACGAAACGTGCGCTGCGTCGTTTTTCGCGGCAACCAGTAAGCCTGAGGTATCCTTGTCCAACCGATGTACGATGCCGGGCCGTTCCACCCCACCGATGCCGGAAAGGTTACCCTTGCAATGGTGCAAAAGGGCGTTGACCAAAGTCCCGTCAAAATGCCCCGCTGCCGGATGTACCACCAAGCCGCGGGGCTTATTGATTACGATGATGACGTTGTCCTCGTATACGACATCCAACGGGATGTCCTCCGCGCGGATTTCGCTTGGAACCGCGGGGGGAAGGTGAATCGTTATCGCGTCACCGTAATATACGCGGTCGCTTTTACATAGATCCTTGGTGCCGCGTTTGATATTCCCTTCCGCCAATAAACGTTGCGCGGCGTTGCGGGTTAACCCCGATTCCCCAAGCGAAGCGAGGAAGGCATCTGCACGCCGTCCGTCCGCTTCCTTCGGGACGATGACCTCAAGCGGCATCTTTCCCGTCGTTAAAGGGCCACGGCGCGTCCTTACCTAATAATATAACCACGGCAACCATCATAAACGCCCCCGCGGTGACATAAACGTCCGCCAAATTGAAGATGGCGAAATCGATGAACAAAAATTCCAGCATATCCACCACGTAACCCAAGCGGAAGCGGTCTATCAGGTTGCCGATCCCCCCCGCGAAGATGAAAATTAATGGAACACGTGCGAACCACATTTTATGGTACAAGGGCAATCGCCAGTAATACCAAATCACCGCCGCCAGCAAAGCCATGACCAACGCCGTGATCGCCCACCGCCCCCACGAAAAATCGGCGAGGAAACCAAACGCCGCACCCGTGTTATGGAAGTAGGTTAGGCCCAACACGCCGTCAAGCAATACGCGTGGAGGCCCGTCGGCCAAGTTTTCCGTCGACCATAACTTGAGCAACTGGTCCAAAAAAATGAGCGTCCCCGTCCCCATGCAAAAAACAGCCCATGAAATGAAGCTGTTTTTGTTGTTATCGTTGTTTTTATCAAGCATCGGCGAAGGATATCCCCATCATCTTGGCAACCCGTACCATTTCACCGTCGGGGTCAACCATTTTGTCGCCGCCTTTGGCGGTTTCGCCGGTTACCTTTGCGCCGCCCACGACGTCCTCCAAGCTGACATAATTCATTTCGCCATTCTTCAGGCAAACCATGTTGCCGAATTTTTCTTCTTTTATTAGTTCAGCCGCTTTTACGCCATAACGTGCCGAAAGGATCCTGTCCGCGGGAGACGTATCGCCGCCGCGCTGTATGTGCCCGAGCGTGCAATGGCGTACCTCGTTGTCGATGCGTGATTCAAGCTGGTGGGCGATCTTCGCCGCCACGCCGCCAAAGCGTACCGCGTCGGGACTGTCCTCCACAATTTTACCGATGCTTGCCGAGCCGCCCTTTTCCACCGCGCCTTCGGTTACGCAAATGATCGTAAATTGTTTACCGTGGGCCTTGCGTTCGTTTATCTTCGCGACGATGCCGTCTATGTTATAGGGGATTTCGGGGATCAATATTACATCGGCCGAACCGGCGATGCCTGCGTGCAAGGCGATCCAACCCGCGCTGCGCCCCATCACTTCAACGACCATTACGCGGTGGTGGCTTTCGGCGGTGGTATGCAGGCGCCCGAGGTTTTCGGTTACGATATTGACTGCCGTGTCGAAGCCGAAGGTGACTTCCGTGGATGCAAGGTCGTTGTCGATGGTCTTGGGCACGCCGATTACCTTAACACCTTTACGGGCGAAGTCACGCGCGCTGGTGAGCGTACCGTCGCCGCCCAATACGACCAAAACGTCCACGCCTTCTTTTTTCATGTTTTCCACGGCGATGTCGGAAACGTCCTTTTGCATTTTTACACCGTTTTCCTCAACGGTATAGTTGAAAAGGTTATCCTTGTTGGAGTTATACAAAATCGTACCGCCTTTATGCAGGATACCCGATGTGGTGTGACGGTCGAGCGGGATGTAGTCGTTCTTATACAGACCGCGGTAACCGAACCTGTAGCCGATCAATTCGCAATCCATCGTGTTGAGGCAAGCGCGCACGAAGGAATAGATAACTGCGTTTAACCCGGGCGCATCGCCGCCGCCCGTAAGTATTGCAATCCTCTTTTTTTGCATTTTAAACTGCTCCTTTTTTGGGATAATTGATGGTGTGTAAAAGATAAAAAAGATTTCGTAAGACAGTATATACCATATTTGCAAGTTTGTCTTGACATTTTAACAGAATATGTCTAAGATTACAGCCGAATGTCGGCGTCACAGCCCCGTGCGCTGAGTTACTACAGTAAGAAAGAGGTATCCCATGCGCACCACAAGCATTACAAAACCCCTGGAAGTCGAGCGTAAATGGTTCGTAGTAGACGCCGCGGACCAAAACCTCGGTCGCTTATCCTCACAAGTCGCGCACATCCTGCGCGGCAAGCACAAACCCGTCTTCGCACCCAATGTAGACGTCGGCGACTACGTAATCATCGTCAACGCCGAAAAGATTAAGGTAACGGGTAATAAACTCGATCAAAAGCACTATGTGCGCCATTCGGGTTACTTAGGCAATCGCAAGGAAACCAACCTGCGCGAAATGCTGGCCAAAAACCCCGAATACGTGATGATGCGTGCGGTAAAAGGCATGTTGCCTAAGAATAACCTGGGCCGTAAAATGCTGACCAAGGTACACATCTACGCAGGCCCCGATCATAAACACGAAGCCCAAAAGCCGGAAGTATTGGTTCTGGCGGAATAGTGGAAGAAGGAGAATAATATGCCATCAGTATCCTATTACGGCACCGGCAGAAGGAAGAGCGCGGTTGCGCGGGTGTATCTGCTGCCCGGCAAAGGCGAGATTACGATAAATAAGCGCGCCATTGACGATTATTTCGGGTTGGAAACCTTAAAGCTCATCGTTCGCCAACCCCTCACCCTGACGGACACGCTCGCAAAGTTTGATATAAAAGTGAACGTATACGGCGGCGGTTACACGGGCCAAGCGGGCGCGATACGCCACGGCATCGCCCGTGCGTTGTTGGTGGCTGACGAGGATTTCCGCCAACCGTTAAAAAAAGCGGGTTTCCTCACACGCGACCCACGCATGAAAGAACGTAAGAAATATGGCTTAAAAGGTGCGCGTCGTGCGCCCCAGTTCTCAAAACGTTAATTATTTGCCTGATAACTGCATCGAAAACCCTCGACCTACGGTCGAGGGTTTTGTACAGATAAAGGCTTTTTCCAAGATTAACCTTAATTTGGAAGTATTGGAAAGAAGAGCCGATAACTACCACAACATCCGTTCGGTGATGCAGTCGCTGGATCTGCACGATACACTGACGATAAAGACCGAAACCCGGGCAGGGGACAACCCGTTTATACAATTGGAATGTAATAACCCGACATTACCCGTTGACGAACGCAACCTCGTATACCAAGCCGCCGATTATATGGTTAAAAAATACGGTATACGGCAGCCCGTCCGTATCCGAATCGATAAACGTATCCCCGTAGCGGCGGGGTTGGGTGGCGGCAGCAGCGATTGTGCGGCAACGTTGGTAGGGATGAACCAAATCTTCGGGTTAGGGTTGACCGCGGTTGGATTACGTGAAATGGGCCTTCGCTTCGGTGCGGACGTGCCGTTTAACGTCACCGGCGGCACGATGCTGGCCGAAGGGGTAGGGGAAGTCCTTACGGAGTTAACGCCCTATCCGTCGTATCGGATTGTGCTGGCGTGCTTACCGATAGCGGTGTCCACAAAGGAAATCTTTGACCGATTGGCGGAAATACGAACGAAAGCGGATTATGTTCAAAATGAAAAAAAATTGAATAATGACCTAACTCCGATTACGTCATCCCTCCACCCGGAAATAAACGAACTTATCACCCGAATGAAACGGCTCGGCGCGTCGGATGCCGATATGAGCGGTTCCGGCCCGTCGGTTTACGGCTTGTTTGAAAGTGAACGCGCCGCGCAAACGGCTGCGCAAGCATTAAACGAAACGATAAAAAACGTGTACATAACACGGCCCGAAAGGATGAGGTTGATATGAAAAGGTATTCCCGCATGAGGTGCCTTGCGGCGGCGGTATTGGCGATGATAATGACGGTAGCCTTCACGCTCCCCGTGACAGCCAACAACCAAACGACGCCCTTCCGCGACGTACCCGCCACCCATTTCGCTTTTAATGCCATCAATTGGATCTCCCACCCGGATAACGGCGGCATCATGGTAGGCGACGCCGCGGGCAACTTCCACCCCAACCAAACGTTAAATAAATTCGAAGCCGCCCGCGTGTACGCGATGGCAGCCGGATATCGGCCCGCCTCCCATACCGTGGCGGCCGATTTGCGTGCGGAGATAAACCGATCGTTTGAGCAATGGCGCCCCTTCCTTGACAGCATGGCTGCGCAGCATCCCCAATGGAGCCGTATCGCCGATAGGGAAATCGCATTCCTGCTGTACCGGAATGTGCTTACCACGGCGGATGTCGAAAAGTTCATCGGCACACGTTTGACCAACCAGGAAGCGGTCGCATGGATGGTACGCCTAATCGGGCGCCAAGCCCACGCGGCGGCTATCGTCATCCCGTTTAGTAACCCCTTCAACGACGACGCGTTGATTGCGCAGGAATATATCCGCTATGTGTATTATGCACGGCAAGCGGGTTATATCGCGGGCGGCGGGGGTAATATGTTTAACCCCACCAACGAATTTACGCGGGCCCAAGTGGCGGTCCTTTTCTACAATGTGCTGGGCGACGGGAACATCGTCCCGCCCCCCGGCTCAACCACGCCGTCCTCCACCGTGTCAGGTACGGTGGAAATGGTGTACCGCAACACACAGGTGTTCATTTCCTCCCCGTTGGGCCCGCAAAACTACCACATCACGCAGGACGCGACCATCATCGTGGATAACGTGCAACGGTCTGCGGCTTTTATACGGGTAGGCATGAGCATAAACGCCGTATTAAACGCGCAAGGCGAAATTATCAGCTTGGTGGCACGTACGGTAGCGGCGGAAACCAATCAACCCCAGCCCCAGCCTTCCCCCGGTCCCGTCACGACCCCGATAACGTTGGTGGAAAATGAAGGCTTCGTGATTTCCACGCTTGCCAACCCCGCGACGATAACGATCCGCACCCAATGGGTCCGCATTACGGGCCAAATCGTAAACGAGGAACGCACGTTTACCTTCGCGCCCAACGCCAAGATTACACGCGGAGGCGTCACCGTACCCCTATCGGACGCGCAACAGAACGATATCGCGTTCTTCCGCTTTAACGGCACGGTGATATACGAATTGGAATTGGAGGACCGCGAACGCGAAGTAAGCGGAACGCTATTGGAGAGGCGAAGCGTAGATACGCAAGGTAACCAAGTAATCATCATAGAAACGTTAACGGGAGAATTATATGAACTGCGCGTAACGGCGGTAACACTTATTTCACGCGGCAATCGCCTGAACGTGACGCTTGCGGACCTGCGTATCGGCGATGCCGTTACGGCCACGTTGGAAAGCGGCACGATGACGAAGCTCCATGCGGTGGGCCAACAAACGATCGTACAGGGGCGCTTAACGGAAATACGTATCAACCAACATTTATCGCAAATAACGGTGCTGAAGGAAACGGGTCATTCCCACGTGTATACGATCATGCCGGGTATGTACGATATATATTCCCTGCGTATCGGCATGGATATAAGGATATTTCTGGATAGTTGGGAGGTTATGGATATCCAAGTCGTTGCGCAAAGCGGACAGCAAACGGCTGCCGTATTGGGATACATCCAAGCGATCCGTACGGGCCAACAACTGGTCGTAATCAGTATGGACGGCCAAACGCAACGCAGCCATACGATTATCATCGATAATACTACGATAAACACCGCAACGGGCGCACGTTTGGACTTTAACCAGTTACGCGTCAATATGAATATCTACATTGTCATGGTCGGACCGCAATCCAACGTGGCAAGGGCGGTGACGATACTGCCGTGAGCGGAAAATCGCCCGACAATCTAAAACCACTCCCCAAACCGGTAAGGTTGGAAATGCCGACGCCGGGCGATACCTCGAACTGGAGGAAGCCGCCCCCGCGGCCCGAGCACCGATCCCCGCCGGATAAGGGCCTGAGCCATTTCGAACAGGCCCAGCGGTCGCACGGGTATCGACGCCCGGCACCGCCACCCCCCAAGAAGAAGAAAAAGCCCCCCGGAAGGATTGCCGGGGGGCTGGGTCTTGCCTCTTTGGGGGTTATTTGCGTGGGATTGATCGTATTGGGTATCGTTATGCTGATGAGCAACAATGCGTTGGCGGTTTACGTTAACGGCGAACGTATCGGTTATTTGCCCTTAAACCGTGAAACCCGCGATTGGGATCCCGAAAATATCCAAGCGCAAGCCGTCGCCCACCGTGCGCGCAGCGTGGATGCGGCCATACGGGTTAATGAGCGGGTATCGCTCGAACCCGTGCGGGCAAACCGGCGATACCATGAGACGCTGGATGTGATTATACGGGAAGTCAGCCAAATCTTTACATATCAAATCGAAGCGACCGCCATATATGTGGGTGGGGAACATATCGCGATAATGAGGACACGGGCCTTGGCGGAACATGTGGCTAATTGGTTTATCAATGCGCATCGTAATCCCGATACGACCGAAGCGATCATCGAAGGTTGGGAATACAGGACAGTCATCGTTTCGGACGGGGACTTGATGAGCGCGGACGCCGTAATCGAACGGCTCGACCGCGAGGTGGAAACGATTATCCAATATATCGTACGCGAAGGGGATAATCCGGACCTGATCCGCCGTATGCACGGCATTACGCTCAATCGCTTGCTTGAAGACAACAACCTGCCCACAAACCCGATCATCCGCCCGGGCGACGTGCTTGACATACGGACGACACGCCCTTTCCTGTCCGTACGTACAACCCAAGACGAAACCCGTACCGAAGTGATCCCCATGGAAGTGATACGGGAAACCAATGATCAAATGGCCTTGGGGGACATAAACATATTACAAGAGGGCAGAGAAGGCGAAAGGACGGTCGTCGTGCGTATGGTATTTATAAACGGGCAACTTATTTCCGAGGAAATCATATCGGCGACGATAACCACTCATCCGGAAACCCGCATAGTGGAGGAAGGGACGTCAACGACGGCGATGCCTGACTGGCGGTGAACCCTTCCGCTGTTTGCGGCGGATTATCCATAGGAGGCAAACTATGTTTGCGATCAAACCGAGCGGTAAATATTATCAAATCGAAGATTTACGAAACATGCCGCCTTTTTTTATCAACTTAGCAGGCGCCGGTGATGTGTGGATGTACCTTTCTTCCAACGGCGCACCCGCCGCCGGGCGGGAGAACGCGGGCAACAGTATCTTTCCGTACGAGACGGATGACAGGCTGCATCTGGCGACCGCTACCGGACCAAAAACGCTGATACGGGCAAAGGGACGCCTGTGGGAACCGTTCGACACGGGTTACGACAACCCATATGAAATCGAGCGGAACCTGTATAAACGCGTGAGCGGGGATGCGGTTTTGTTTGAAGAAATCAACCGTGATTTGGGGTTGGTTTTTTCATATCGGTGGGAAACGAGCGAAAAATACGGCTTGGTACGTACAGCAGAAATAAAAAATATCGGAAAAGAAACCATACAAGCAGAGGTCCTTGACGGCGTGGAAAACGTCATGCCGTACGGTATCCATCCTTCCTTGGCGCAAGGTTCGAGTTGCTTAACCGACGCGTACAAGGTAGCGGAGCGCCCCGATAACGGCAAAATGGCCGTCTATTATCTGACCTCCACCATCGGCGATACGGTTGAGCCCATTGAAGTCATGCACGCCAACATTACATGGTATATCGGGGACGCGGGGACGTACCTGCTTTCTTCCCGCCAAGTATTGGACTTTGCGATGGGTAAGGCAATTGAAAACGAAACCCAATCCCACGGGCGCAAAGGCGCATTTATGAACGTGCAAACGATAGAGCTCATGCCAAGCGGCGGAAAAAGCTGGCTTTATATATTCGACGCGAAGCTCAACCAACGTGAAGTCGTGGCGTTATTAAATGAAGTGAACCGACAACCCAATGACAAGTTAAGGAAAAACATCGAAGACGATATAAAAAAAGGTACGGATGAGCTCATCCGTATCGTAGCCGCGGCGGACGGTATACAGCATACCGCCGACGAAAACGGCTGTATCCGTCATTACATGAACGTGCTGTACAACAACATGCGCGGCGGCGTGTTCCTTGACGGGTATTCGCTGGATTTGGATGCGTTTGAGGATTTTGCCGCGATCCGTAATAAAGGTACGGCGAAACGTCGGGCGGAATTCTTACAAGCCCTGCGTGACGACGGGGTGGGGGACATCATTGAATTGCATACCCGCGCTTTTGCCGACGGGGACCCCGATTTGGTGCGTTTATGCATGGAATTCCTGCCGCTGACGTTTTCACGAAGGCACGGCGACCCTTCGCGCCCGTGGAATCATTTTAATATCCGCGTAAAGGATGGCGACGGTAACCGTCTGTACCATTATGAAGGCAATTGGCGCGATATCTTCCAAAATTGGGAAGCCCTGAGCTTGAGCTTCCCCGGTTTTATCGCCCCGATTATTACCAAATTCCTTAACGCCTCCACGGCGGACGGCTTTAACCCTTACCGCATTAACCATGAGGGCATCGATTGGGAAATCCCCGTACCGCACGACCCATGGGCGGGTATCGGCTATTGGGGCGACCATCAAATCGTTTATCTGACCAAGCTGTTGGAATGGATGATGGCGTACGCGCCCGATACGTTAAAGAAACTGACGCAATGCGACGCTTACACCTACGCCGAGGTACCGTACGAAATTGCGCCGTATGTAAACATGATGCGGGATTCGAAGCGCACCATACGGTTTAACGCGGAAAAACACGATGCATTGATGGCCCGTGCGAAGCGGTACGGTATGGACGGCAAACTGATTATGCACGGCGAAAGGCTCCACTACGTTTCCTTCACGGAAAAACTGCTCGTACCGATACTCGCCAAGCTGTCCAACCTCGTCATCGGCGGCGGCATATGGATGAATACCCAACGCCCCGAATGGAACGACGCCAACAACGCCATCGTCGGCAACGGGTTGAGCATGGTGACGGTATATCAACTGTACCGCCATTTGGGTTGCTGTATTCGGTTGTTGCGGGGAATGAACGCAAGCGAAATTACTTTATATGCCGAAATAAAGGAATGGTTTGCAAGGATCCTCGACGCGTTAAACGAACGTAAAAACCTAACCCCCCGCGCGTTTTTGGACAAAACGGGGACGGCATATTGCGATTACCGCGGCAGGGTATACGCGGGCAACTTCATCAAAAGCGGGAACATCAGCAAAAAGGAAACGCTAACGGTCGATGAAATCATCGTTTTCTTGGAAACCGCGACGGAAACCTTAGCCGAAACCATAGATATGAATAAGCGCGAGGACGGCATGTACCATTCCTATAACATCCTTACGCTGACCGATGGCGGTTTGGAAATCACCCCCATGTTCCTCATGCTGGAGGGGCAGACCGCCGTGCTGGGCAGCGGAAGGTTAAACGCGGGCGAAGCGCTTGCGTTAACGCAAGCCATGGAAGCGAGCGATTTATTTAATCCGAAGGTCGGCCAATTCTTCCTGTACCCCATGAAACGATTGAAGGCGTTTACCGAACGCAACGTGATCCCTCCGTTTATGGTGACGAAATCGCCGTTTTTGGTTTCGTTGCTTAACCAAGGCCACGAAGGATTCGTCGCGAAGGACGCGGCGGGGCAAACGCGCTTCCATCACGACGTGCGGCAATCGCGCGACGTGGAGCAATGGCTAAACGCACTCAAGGCACCCCCCCACGAAGCGGCATATGTCCGTGAAATATATGAGCATGTGTTCGCCCACAAGCAGTTTACGGGGCGTTCGGGCATTATGTATAAATATGAAGGCATCGGGTGCATTTATTGGCACCAGAACGCAAAGTTTATGTTGAGCTTGTTGGAAGCCATTAACCAAACGATCAAAGAGGATGGGGAAAGTGAAACGGCAAGCGCGTTAAAGGACACATACTACCGCTTACAGGAAGGCTTCGGCTTCCGCAAAACGCCCGCCGAATGGGGCGCGTTCCCGTTGGAGCCGTATTCGCACAGCCCGTACGACATGCCCGCCCAGCAACCGGGCATGACCGGACAAGTGAAGGAGGACATCCTTACGCGTATGGCGGAATTGGGCGTGAACGTATCGGAAGGCACCTTGACCTTTGACCCGTCGTTGCTCAAGCCGTCGGAATTCCTGAAGGAACCTTCGGTTTTTAAATATATAAACGTCGCGGGCGAAGCCGTCGAATTACCCTTGCCCGCGGATTCGCTGGCGTTCACCATTTGTCAGGTACCCGTGGTTTACCGCTTGTCGGCGCGTGAAAAGATAGCGGTCCATGCAACCGGACAAACCGTTTGCGAATCGGATAGGTTAACCTTGGACAAAGTGCAAAGCCATGCGTTGTTTATCAGGGACGGCAGCATAAACCGTATCGAAATCTATATAAACCGTTTGAAGTGATTCCGTTCCGCTTCAAATTGAAGCAAAGTAACGCATTCCGTCGAAAAAGAACCTTTCGATGCAGAAAATGAAAGGTTTTTTTTATACGTGCCGATATATAATTATATATAATTGGTTGAAATTACATGCCAAAATATTTGCCATAACACGATAAAAATACTATACTGTCGGTTAGGGGAGGGATTTATATGCTCACACAGGCTATGCATAACCAAAACCTCGCATTGGGAACGGCTATGCACGCGACGGGTGCGCGTATGGATGTTATCATGAACAACATCGCAAATAACGACACGCCGTACTTCGTAGCGGGTACGGTGGACTTTGAGGCCGCTCTGGGGCAAGCCATCACCAATTGGCGCGCTACGGGGCGGTTGGATTTAACGGGCGTCAGGCCTGCACTCCGATCGCAGGATTTGGGTTTCGCCTACCGCATAGACGGCAACAACGTGGACATGGAGTCCGAAATGGTGCGGCTGTACACCAGCGTCGTCAAATACGAAACGATGGTCAACAGCGTACTCAACAATTCCAGGCGCCTGAACATGGCCATTTCGGGGAGGTAATCCATGAGCTTTTTTAATTCGATAAACATCGCCGCTTCCGGCCTTACGGCCCAACGGCTCCGTATGGACGTAATCGCGGAAAATATTGCAAACGTCAACACCACCCGTACCGCGGACGGCGGCCCCTTCCAAAAACGTACGGTGCTTTTCGAGCAAATCCCGCGGGAGGGCCCGTTCCATCGTGTGTTCGGCGATGCGCTTACGGGTTACCAAGGTGAGGGCGTACGGGTCAGCCATGTTGTGCAGGACCCCAGCCCCGGCCACCTCGTGTACGACCCCACCCACCCCGACGCAAACGAAGCGGGGTACGTACGTATGCCCAACGTCAATATCGTGGAGGAGATGGTGAACATGATCTCCGCCAGCCGTTCGTATGAAGCGAACATTACGGCCATGACCAGCTTCCGCGGCATCGTGTCGCGCACGCTGGAAATCGGAAGGGGGAACTGATAAACCATGACATTGATTTCCACCAACATCAATCCCTTGCAGCCCGCCGATATGAACCCCTTCGGCTTGATTAAACACGACTTGCGAACGGAAGATGTGCCCGACAATCCCTTCTCCGCTTTTTTCGGCGCGGCCATGGACATGATGATGGCCTCCAACGAGCACCAGCTCCATGCCGAACGTTTGCAATTGGATTTAGCTACAGGGCGCATCGACGACATCCTGAGCGTCCAATTGGCACAGGACAGGGCCGCCACATCGCTTAACTTTACCGTACAGGTAACCAACCGCATTATCGAGTCCTACCGAGAAATCATGAGGATGCAGATCTAAAACGCAGATATAAACAAAAATTTGCTTATATATGCTAAGTTAGTACGACACAGGGACGTAAATAATCACAAGGATGTGATAGAGACTTGCATACTATGGCTTTGCCTATGAGGTGAGCAATGCCTGAACAATTGATAAGGATCCTGACGCCGATCAAGGCCAAATGGGATGCCCTCACACGCCGCCAGCAGATACAACTGGTAAGCGTAACGGTCGCCCTGTTGTTGGTCTTGGTTTTATTTTTGTATTTTGCCTTGCGTACGCGTTGGATACCGCTGTACGACAGGAGCAATTGGTCGGAAATCAGCCAAATCCATGCCGCGCTGGAAGCCGAAGGTATCCGCAGCAGACCCAACAGCTCGTGGACGCAGATAGACGTACCCGCCCGTGACCGTTCCGCCGCTTTGGCGGCCGTGTTTTCAAACGCGGGTACGACGGCATCCCGTATGGAATTGACGGATGCGTTGGACTTAGTCGGTTTGGGCACAACCGAAGCGCAAAGCGCGGCGATATTGATGACGGCCTTTACGTCGGACTTGGAAAACACATTAATGAATATGGACGGCATAAGCAACGCAAGGGTTACGGTCGTGCAAGCCGACAGGAACCTGATGCTGCGCCCCAACCAACCCCCGGCGACGATGAGTGTCATGTTGACCACTACCCGTCACTTCACCCCGTCGGAAGGGCGGAATATCGCCGAATTGCTGCGGACCACGGTGCGGGGATTGGAGCTTGAAAATATCACGATCATAGACCAGCATTCGAACGCGATATTTATGGGCGCGATGATCCCGGAAAACGACAGCGCGATGGATGTCGCGAACATGAGGCAACGCCAAGAGATACAAATGGTTGACGATATACGCAGTTCATTCAGGCATATATACGACGAAGTGGATATCATCCGTAACATCAATTACGACCAATTCATAGACAGGGAAGAACGTATCATTTCCGTTAGGGCGCCGACCGGAACGGAAGACGGTTTGCCGACCTTCAGGCAAATCAGCCAGCAGGAAGCGGAAGGTATCTTGGGTATCCCCTGGGGACCCGGCTTGGGTGCGAACATGCAGGCAACACCCTCGTACCAATTCGGCGACCCCGGCGCGGCGCGTGCTTCCGCCAGCGACAGGACCGAAAGTTTCGTACACGACGTACATGAGCAATTTATCCGTATCGGCCCCGGAGGTATGGACACGAATACGTCGTTTATCGGGGTAACCGTTACGCGTTTAACCAATATATTCGAGAAAGACTGGTTTGAACGCAACCCTTACGCAACCCGTGAGGATTGGTTGGCGTTTAAGGACGATGGTCCCGGCTTTGTGGTGGAATTCGACACCGCCGAAGCGATGGGTATACGTGAATACATTTCCGTCGCTACGGGTATACCGTTCTCCAACGTAGCCGTCAGGGTGCAGGAGGTCTTCACCATTATTGAGGTTGAGGAAACCCCGCTCCCCATCGCCACGATTATCATGTTGGCCGTTTTGTTGCTCCTCATCGCCATGTTGCTGTTCGCCGTATTGGCCCGCAGGAAGGAAGAAGAGGAAGAGGTGGAACCGGAGCTGTCCGTAGAAGACCTGCTCGCCACCACGCAGCTTGAGGAAGCCAAGGACGAGGCCGAACGCCTGAAGGAAATCGAATACGACCAAGAAAACGAAATCAAAAAGCAAATCGATAAATTCGTGAACGAAAAACCCGAAGCCGTGGCGGCGCTCTTGCGCAACTGGCTTAACGCAGAGGAGTGGTAACCCATGCCGGCAGCCGTTTCCGTGGACCAACTGACAGGCCGTGAAAAAGCCGCGATACTCCTGATAACCCTCGGGCCGGAGAAATCCGCCAATATCTTTAAGCACCTTAAGGAAGAAGAAATCGAAAGCCTGACGCTGGAAATCGCAAATACCCAGCATGTCATGCCCGAAACGCGGGACGCCGTGCTGGATGAGTTCTATCAAATATGCTTGGCGCAGCAATATATCACCGAAGGCGGTATCGCTTACGCCAAGAGTATACTGGAAAGGGCTCTGGGCGAAACCAAGGCGTACGAGGTATTGTCAAAGCTGACCGTAAGCCTGCAGGTGCGCCCGTTCGATTTCGTGCGCAAAGCCGAGGCCGGCCAAATCACCAACTTCATTTCCGCCGAGCACCCGCAAACCATCGCGTTGATCCTATCGTACCTGCGGCCCAAACAAGCGGCGGATGTCCTTTCGAACCTGCCTTCGGAAAAACAAGCCGACGTGGCGCGGCGTATCGCGCTCATGACGGGCGCGTCGCCGGAGGTCATCAAGGAAGTGGAGAAGGTATTCGAAAAACGCCTGTCGTCGCTTATGACCGAGGATTTCACGCAGGTGGGCGGCATCGATTATGTCGTCGAAATTCTAAGCGCCGTAGACCGCACGACGGAAAAACATATCCTCGAAACGCTGGAAATCGAGGATGTGGAACTCTCTGAAGAAATCCGTAAAAAGATGTTCGTATTCGAAGATATTCTCGCTTTGGGTAATCGTGACGTGCAGAACGTACTGCGCGAAGTTGACCAAAAGGACCTTGGCATCGCGCTTAAGGGTGCCTCCGAAGAACTTAAGAACCATATATTCGCCAACCTGTCGAAGCGTTTGGCGGCCATGATCCAAGAGGAAATGGACTACATGGGTCCGATACGCCGCTCCGACCGCGAGGAAGCGCAGCAAAAGATCGTAAATATCGTACGTCGTATGCAGGATTCGGGCGATATCGTGGTGGCCCGCGGCGGAGGGGACGATGTCATCGTCTAGGATTTTCCGTAATTACACGATGGACCGTGACAACGAGGTGGTCATCAATATAAACGACCCCGTGTCGTACGGCTCCGCGCAGGAAGACGAATCGGCCGACGGTCCCGTACACGATATCCTCAAGGTTTCCGTTGAGGAGCAGGCCGCAAAGCTCTTGGACGCCGCACGCCGCGAGGCTGAAGTGATCATCTTAGATGCGCAGGACGCCGGGGCCGCCGAACAGGAAGCCATGCGAAACGCCGCAAAGAACGAAATAATTAAAATGAAGGAACAAGCAAAGGAAGAAGGTTATAACGAGGGTTTGACCATGGCTACGCGTGAGGGTGATACCATACGTGCGCAAGCAAGGAAGGTATTGGCGGATGCCGAAGCCGAACGCAAGAAAATGCAGCAAAGGCTTGAACCGGAAATGGTGGAGCTGCTTATCGGCATCGCTACCAAGCTGATCGGTAACGCCGTCGCGTTAAACCCCGATATTATTTTGTCTTTGGTAAGGTTGGGTATGCAAAGCGCAACCATTACGGGTACTGTTGTGGTTTATGTATCCGCGGATGATTACGAAACCGCTGTTGATAATAAAGAGAAGATCATGGCTTTGACTGACGGTTCGGTTAAGTTGGATATTGTTAAGGATTTGAGCTTGGGTTCGATGGATTGCATTATTGAGACACCTTTTGGGAATATCGATTGCAGTTTGGGGCAGCAGTTCGAAGCGCTTCATCAGAATATAACTTATTTGCTGAATGGTTGAACGTGGTTATCCACACCCCGGCGAGCGGGGGGATGCCCCCGTCGCTTGTGGCGAAAATGGGTACATGTCGGCTCGGTACGGCAAGTGAAATCGCTTGTCTCCGCAAGCGGAGCCTTCTCGATTTCACGTAAGCCGTCCCTTCGCCGCCATGCACCCATTTTCGCCAATCGCTCCGTGGGCATCCCCCCCCGCTCGCCGGGGTACGGTTGGCTCGATAAAAAAAGCAAGTTTGTTTTTGTGTATCTGAGTACTTATGTAACCGTATTTTTATGGGCGTGCGTGATTTATATTTGGTGGTGTTGAAATGGAAATAATTAAGCATGATGAATTATTTTTTTGCGGATTCCTCGTAAAACCAAGCGGAGGAAATTCGTGGGAAAAATATGAAAAAACAACAGAAATTTATGAACCACCGGAACTTATTGATTGGACAGGTTACGAAGTATGGTTTTTTCCAACTGAAGGCGAACAAGTATTTACCGCCTGCCGCCAAAAAGAAAAAATTGTGTCTTCGCATTATGAATTACTATGTATTCCGGCAATGGAATGGGTAGTGTTCGATATAGACCATAAAATCGACCAAAACCCGCAGTATGCAGATATTGATAAATGGTTTGCTGAAAACAAAAATGTTTATAAGCGTTTTTTGTGGGATGCAAACGGTCGTGTCGGAATTTCGGAATTTGTAATATGCCGATTTGACCATGACGGCAAATTTGGCAAGGAGCAAATAATGGAATATTGGATACCGATTGTCAGAATAGCTGAATAGCATAAGAGCATTATTTTATTTAAACAGTAAATGTTTTAAACACCCGTAACCTTCGCGGGGGAAGCCGATAAAAAAGCAAATCTGCATTAATAACATAGCAACAGACATCATACAGCCAATAATTGGAGGCATATAAAAATGTGGAATACGCTGACAAAACCTTGGCAAGCCGCTTTTGAGCAAGCATGGGAATCCTTTATATGCGGTTCATACCCCGTTGGCGTGGTAATAACGGACGAAAACGACGAGATTATATCCCGAGGACGAAACCGTTCGTATGAAAAAGGCATATTAAATCCTATAATAGCCCATGCCGAAACGGACGCCATTCAAAAATTAAATGTCGCAAAGTTTCCGAATGTCCGCAGTTACACTTTATATACGACATTAGAACCTTGCCCGATGTGTATGGGCGCACTTGTTATGTCAAATCTGCGAAAATTAAAAATTGCTGCGAGGGATGGGTTTGGCGGAGCGGCATATTATTGTGAAAAAGATCCGTATTTTATATCAAAAAAGGTAATGGTTGATTTTAATCCGGAATTGGAAAAGGTACAGCTTGTAATCACGGCTTATTTCGTTCTTAGATCAAATAATGAATCAACGAACAGGTTCTTAACCTTTTTTGAAAAAGATAATCCAAAAGCTATGGAAACGGCAAAATTATTATATGTTGAAAAGCGTTTAGACCGGCATATTGAAAATAAAACGCCTTTGGGTAATATATTTGATGAAATTGTTTCTCAATTTATATAAATTAAGAGTTAATATTATTAATTTGTTGTGCCTGATAAGCCATTATATTAATTAAAAAGTAATTGCTTTTTAAACACCCGTAACCCCCGCGGGGGAGGCGATACACATAAAAACAAAATCCCCTAATAGGTGATCCCTTTATATGAACGTAAACCTGGCGAAGTACCGTTCGGTACTGGATAAAAACTACATCCGCAAGCTGGGCCGCGTATCTCAGGTAGTGGGGCTGACCATCGAATCCACCGGCCCCGACGTATACATCGGGCAAACCTGCCACATCAAAGCCAAAAAATATGATACGCCCGTCCTCGCCGAGGTCGTGGGGTTTAAGGAAAACCATATCCTGTTAATGCCGCTGGATGATATGGCGGGCGTGGGGCCCGGTAATATCGTGGAAGCGCAGGAACGCCCCATCACCGTTCGCGTTTCCGATAAATTGTTGGGAAGGGTGCTTGACGGTTTGGGCCGCCCCATGGACGGAAAACCCGAAATCGACGACGGCGTGGAATTTAACGTGACCAACCCCGCGCCCAATCCCCTGCACCGCAAACGGATCGAAAACCCGTTGACATTGGGCGTAAAGGCCATCGACGGGTTATTGACCATCGGTAAGGGCCAACGCGCGGGTATCTTCGCCGGGTCGGGTGTGGGCAAATCCACGCTTATGGGTATGATCGCACGTAATACGAAAGCGGATATCAACGTCATATCGCTGGTGGGCGAACGGGGCAGGGAAGTGCGCGAGTTCATCGAAAAGGATTTGGGTAAGGAAGGATTGGCGCGTTCGATCCTCGTAATCGCAACGTCGGACAAACCCGCGCTCGTGCGTTTGAAGTGCGCCGAAGTTGCCACCAGTATTGCGGAATATTTCCGTTCCCAAGGAAAAGACGTCATGCTGCTTATGGACTCCCTTACACGTTATGCGATGGCGCAGCGGGAAGTGGGCTTGGCCATCGGCGAACCGCCCGTTTCGCGCGGGTATACGCCATCGGTATTTGCCAAGATTCCGCACCTTTTGGAACGCGCAGGAAATGACGCGAAGGGTTCGATAACGGGGTTGTACACGGTACTCGTGGATGGCGATGATTTAACGGAGCCCGTTACCGACACCGCCCGATCGGTGTTGGACGGGCATATCGTGCTTTCACGCAAGATCGCAAACCGAAACCATTACCCCGCGATCGACGTGTTGGCCAGCGTTTCGCGCTGTATGTCCGACATCGTGGACAAAGATCATAAAACGAACGCCAACGGAATCAAAAAATCCATGGCTGTATACGCCAATTCCGAGGACTTAATCAACATCGGCGCGTACGTAAAGGGTTCAAGCGCGGAAATTGACGACGCCATCGCCAAACACGCCCCGATCAACGACTTCCTCACGCAAGCCGTGGAGGATAAGTTTTCGTTCGAACAGGCGCGGGAGCTTATGAAAGGGATTTTATCCTGATGGCGCGGTTTAACTTCCGCCTGCAGCAATATTTGGGCGTAAAGGAACAAATCGAGGAGCAAAAGGAGCTGGAATACAGCAAAGCCGTACGGAAATTGGAAGAGGAAAAAAATCTCCTGCGGCAAATGAACGAGCAACGGGAACGGCAAATCGAGGATTTCCGCATGGCTGCGATGAATGCCATCGACCCCATCGAAATAAGGAATTTAAATACCTCAATCGAACGCTTAAAAAATCACATCAAGCAGCAGGAAGAACATGTCAAAGCCGCCGAAGCCTTCGCGGACAAGAAACGGTCGGAGCTCGTCGAAGCGATGAAGGAACGCAAGGCACTCGAAATCGTACGTGACAACGCACGCGAGGAGTTCATCAAAGAAGAACAACTCGCGGAACAGAAGCTGATGGACGAATTGGTGAGTTTTAAATATAAGAATGCGCAGGACGGGAAGGCAGGATAACCGATGGACGACGAAAAAATCACAAAGCGGCTAAACGAGCAGATAAAAAAACCCAACACCCCCAAAGGAAAGACCCCGCCCAAAAAAGGTAAAAGGGGTCTTATTATCATTATTTTACTGGTGTTGATCATCGGCGGCGTCATCACCGTCGTAGGGTTGAACTTGTTTGACTTCCGCGAGGGTACGCTTATGCCGTATCTGCGCAACGCGCCGCTGGTGGGGGGATTGTTCCCGCCCGCGGAGGAAGAAAGCGAAGAGATTCCGCTGGAGGAAATGGATGCCCGCCAATTGGCGAACATGATACGCGCGCTGGAACGTGAAATCGAGGTGTTGCAATCGCAAATAAACGCGCAATCGGCGCGGGAACGCGAGCACCTGCTCCTTATCGCGCGGCTGCGCCCCTTCCGCGACCATTGGTTTGAATACCAACGCGTGAGCGCCGAATTTAACGCCATGATCGCACGCGGCGATCCGGACGCCTTCCTTAACCATATACAGTATATTATGCCTGAGTTCTACGAACGGTTGGCGCGCGATTCGATCGCTTTGCGTGATTTTGACGAATCGGTCATGTCACAGGTAAGGACGCTGAGCAACATGCAGGAAAGGAACGCCGCCGACGTGCTGGTAAACCTGCGGTTGACCGATATCGATTTGTTGGTCAGCATACTCAACGCCATGTCGAATCCCTTACGGGGTGCGATACTGGATAGAATGGACGCCGAAATCGCCGCCCATATGCTTCGTTTGATATCCATGCCCGTCCCGGTCCTGCCGCCTATGGCGCCCGCATTGTTTACCCCGCCGCTGCCCGAAACGTTCGAGGATATAACGCCGGAAGAAGAATATGACGATGTAGATGAGAATGGTGAAAACGATACGGACACCGACTAACCCTAAAGGAAAGGAGGAAATCCATGCAAACACACGAAACATTAAACGCGTCGGGTATCAGACTTACGCCCCGCAATCTGTTCGCCGTCGAACGCGCAAGCCAAGGCGGCTTCGAGCTTATCTTCGCCGACGCGCAACGGCGCGAAGGCATCCGCGCTACCGAGGCGATCACCCCCGCATCCAATCGAAACGAAAGGCGTAACCCATCGGAATCGCGCACGCACGGTCCGGAAGCCTCGCGGTCGGCGGAACAACCCCGCAATACGCGGCGCGCCGGCGAAACGCGTTCATCGGAAGGGGAACCCGCACACGACGATAAAGGCCAATCCCATGCCGCCGTGTATGAAGCCGCGTCCGCGGAAGCAAACGCCGTTTGCGACATCCATAACCCCATACCCGAAATGGAAATCATTAACGCAGTCGCCGAAATATTGCAAATCCAATCGGATGTGCTGGGTATTATGTTGGCGCAAGCCGAACTGGTCCCGCAGGATTTGACGGAGCCGCAGAACGTGACCGCATTGCTGCAACAGGTATACGGAGCGGAAAGCCCTGCGGCATTGCTGGGTGAACCGGAATTTCCGGTAAACTACAAAGCCGTAAACGAAGCCATGGTCCAACTGGCGGAAGCCGCCGAAACGCCGATCGAAGCGGTTGTGACGGCGCAACAAACCACGGCAACGCAAACAGCCGCAACAACGCAATCGGAAGGAACCGCTGTTCCCATCGTTGAAGGCTTACGCTATGCCGAAAGGGACGGCGAAATCATCGTAAGCGACGCACCCATCGAGGAAGAAACCGACGCGCAGGCACCAAGGCCATCAGCGTCTGCGGCAAGCGCATCCGCGTCAACGCAAACGGCGACCGCCGCAAGCGCGTCAGCCGAGTCGCAACCGCTGTTATCCGCGGAAGGCGCACCCTTGATACCCGCGGGTGAAGCCTTTATCGACCCCGCCGCCGTCAACGTAAGCCCGATGGAAAATCAGGTGGAAGACCGCGTGCAATCGGTGCAGGTAACGCAACAAGCCCAAGCGGCGCAAAACGTCGATCCCGCCGATGTCATTAACCAAATCATGTCGCAAATCCGCGTGCATACGGGCGAGCAGGTAACCGAAATGCGCCTGACCCTGCGTCCGGAATCGCTCGGCGACATCGTGCTGCGCGTACTGACGCAAAACGGCATCGTAACCGCCCAATTTATCGCCGAAAGCCAACGCGTACGGGAAGCGCTCGAATCCAGCTTTAACCAATTGCGCGACGCGTTGCAGGATCAGGGCATCCAATTCTCGGAACTGAGCGTTTCGGTACGCGACGATGAAAACGAGCGTATGAACCGATTCGCACAAGGCCGCCAAAATACGCGTAACCGTGCGGCAAGCGTCGAATCGGTCGAAGAAGCGGTCGCAACGACAACGAGCATCGACTTCGACGCAACGATCGACCTGTCGGCGTAGCAACACCTCATCCTGATGAAAGGAGCAAAATAATGGCAAACAACGTTTTATGGTCAAACATCGGCGATATCCCGCAGTCGGAACTATCCAACTGGGCAAACTCCGAACGTGTACCCAACAGCGACATGGATCGCCAAGCCTTCCTTAACCTGTTGATGACGCAGCTTAAGTTCCAAGACCCGCTTAACCCGATGGACGACCGCGATTTTATGGCGCAAATGGCGCAATTCTCGGCGCTTGAGCAAATGGTCAACCTTAACCAGTCCTTCGAACGTTCGCAAGCCTTCGGCATGATCGGGCAGGAAGTGGAATTCGGCTTCCGCCATCCCCAATCGGGCGAATGGATTGAGAACTACGGCGTGGTGCAGGGCGTGACGATCCAAAGCGGCGAGGTATTCCTGTTCGTGGACGGCCACGACGTACCCTTCACCGCGGTGCGTGCGGTCGGCGAAAATCCCGTCAACCCCATCAACAGTGTACTGAACGCCGTTAACCAATCCCGCGTGCAGGACATGGTAGGTCGCACTGTACAAGCCTTGGTGCACAACGCGCAAGGGGATGTGACCGATTTCGTGGAAGGAAGGGTCAATTACATCAAGATCAGCGGCAACCAATCGGTATTGGTCATCGGCAACCGTGAAGTGTTTCCGTGGGAAGTAGCGTCCATATCGGACGGCCCGATCCTCATCGGTTCGCAGGTCTTTACCAACGGCGACAAGCTGGCGGATGTGGAAATCCAAAACAACCGCGCATACTTGGTCTTCGCCAACGGCACGCGCGAATTTGTGGAACGTATCAACTACGCGATGGAAGCCATCAAATACGTGGACCAATTCATCCAACACATCGATGTCAGCGGCGTGGTGGAGGATATCACCATCCGTAACGGCGTACCCTTCTTTAACGTGTTGATGGAGAACGCGGACGGCACCTCCGAAAGACGGGAAGTCAGCTATCTGGTATTCCTTGCGGACAGGGTAGCGGGGAACAACAAATGATTGCACCGAATGTACGCCCGAATGTAGTCGGCATTGATACCGCGGCAAGGCAAGTTACGCAACAGGGACAACCCATCCAGCAACCTTCGGTAAGTTTCCGCGACGTATTATTTTCCAAACACGCGGCATTACGGCTGGACTCGCGCGATATCAAGCTCTCCGACGATCAAATTACACGCTTGGGTACGGCAATCGGTAAAGCGCAGGAAAAAGGTATACGCGATTCGCTGATATTGATGGACGATGTGGCGCTTGTGGTAAACATACGCTCGCGCACGGTGATAACCGCTATGAACAGGCAGGACAACGTATTTTCAAACATCGACGGCGCGGTGATTGTATAAAACAGATGTTGCCGGACCCCACGGGGAGGCACGGATTCCCGACCGACAGAAGGAATCCCAACCCAATCACCGAATTTTCTTATAGGTAACCGGTACCGGACTTTGGTACGGGTTAACGAAAGGGGTTACTCAAAATGATGCGTTCCATGTTTACCGGGGTTTCAGGGCTCCGCGTACACCAAACAAGGATGGACGTAATAGCAAACAACGTCGCCAACGTAAACACGGTTGGCTATAAGACGGCGCGGGCCACCTTCCGCGACGCTTTTTACCAAAATTTATCGGGTGCAACCTCGGCCAACCCCGACGTGGGCCGCACGGGCGTAAACCCGCAGCAAATCGGTCTCGGGCTGTCCATGGGCTCGATCGACAATATCATGACGCAAGGGGCTTCCCAACGTACCGACTTTGGTATGGACATTATGATACAAAACGACGGTTTATTTATCGTGAGCGATTCGTCGGGTACGTTCTTCACCCGCGCGGGTAACGTAAACAAGGACGCACGGGGCAACCTTGGCATCAACGGGATGCAGCTGATGGGCTGGGATGTATTCGAAAACGAAGACACGGGCCGTTGGGAAGTCAACCGTTCAAACTTGGTACCCTTGTCCATGAGCGGCGCAAAGGCGAACATGCCGAGCGAACCGACGACCTTCGTGGAATTGTCGGGCAATTTGAACATCCGCGATTTGGTCAACGTCATACGGTATGTTGAAACCGACCCCGAAGTCGCCGCCGATCCGACGCTTTTGAATCAAGTAAAACGGGGCGACATCATGCGTACCATGACTATCTTCGACAGCCTTGGCCACAGCTACGTGATAGACGTACGCTTCACGTACCACAATACGCCGGGTGCGAACAACTATTGGACGTTCGAATTCATAGGCGAGGAAGTGTTCAACGACGCCACGCCGCCGGTCAGCGAAGGTTTCGTAGTCCACGCGTGGCTTGACGGCACGCGCTCCACGGCGGCGAACCCGGTGGTACCGGCGCAGTTGCGTATCCACGCGGGGATGTTGATCCACGGGACGCCGGACGGGACCGGATTGGCCGATTCGCCGCAAGGCGCAACCAACGTTATCGCCGCGAACATGCGCCCCACGGGGACGTTGGCGTTTGACTCGATGGGTAACCTGTTGGGCAAAGGCCCCGCGACGCAGGCGACGGGTACGGGTACCAACCTGCGCCCCGAACCCGTTAGGATGGAGCCGATACCCACGGGTACGCAAACATGGGCCGACCAAGGCTGGCAAGTCAACTCCGGGAACGATTTTACCATGCATATCGTACCCATCCGCGGAACGAATCCGCGAGCGACCTTCGGCGACGCAGGCGGTGCCGTAATTGAATACGCCGCACCGGGAGCGGGCCATGTCCCGGGAGGGACGGCCCCCGTTATCCGTACCCCCGTCGGTTCCATGACCTTCAGCATGGCAGAATTCTTCAACAGGGGCGGTATGAACACCAACGCCGGGTTCGAACCCATCAACGGCAACCCGCCCGGCACGCTGCGCGATATCTCCATCGGGCGTGACGGCACGGTGACGGGTATGTTCACCAACGGACGCCTGCGCGTACTGGGGCAGATCCCGGTAGCGATGTTCTCAAACCCCGCGGGCTTGCAGCGTATGGGCTCAAACCTATGGGCCGTCACCGCCAACTCGGGTACGTTCGACGGCATCGGTGAAATCGGCGACATACAATCGGGCGCGCTTGAAATGTCGAATGTAGACTTGGCGCAGGAATTTACCGATATGATCGTCACACAACGGGGTTTCCAGGCTTCGAGCCGTTTAATTTCCGTTTCGGACGAAATGATCCAAGAATTGGTTAACTTAAAGAGATAAAAATAGGCGTACGCGGGTTGGTAGTAAAAAACCGACCCGCGTTTTTTGACGTTTTTTATTAAAAACGAATAATTTCCCATTGTAACGAAACCGTCATTATGGTAGTATCACCTATAATACGAGAGCGGAGGGATATTATGATAATCGTCACCCGCATCAACGACCGTGACGTATTAGTCAACTGCGACCAAATTGAAATGATTGAAGAAGCTCCGGATACCACCATCACGACGATGTCAGGCAAAAAGGTTATCGTACGGGAAACCGTGGACGAAGTGATGGAAAAAATAATTGCCTATAAACAAAAATTAATCAAAACATAGAATGGTTCTATGAGACAACTCCCGAAAGGGGCTGTATGGTTTGGAACTCGGCACACTTATCGGAATTATAGCAGGTACATTCTTCATTATTTTGGCTATCCTCATCACAGGTGACATGAATCCCGCCATGATTGCGGAATTCGGCGACGCCCCTTCCGTTATGATTGTTATCGGGGGTACGGTTGCCGCTACTTTCGTTTCCGTTAAAATAGGTACGTTCGTCACGGCGATGAAAGCCGTCGGCATCATTTTTAAACCACCCGCGCAGGACCCCGCCGCCGCCATCGATAAAGTCGTACAACTCGCCAACACAGCCCGTAAGGAAGGTGTGCTCGCATTAGAAGAATCCGCAAACAGCATGGACGACGCTTTCCTAAAAAAAGGCGTTATGCTGATCGTGGACGGCACCGACCCTGAGTTGGTTAAAGATATCATGGAAACCGAACGGTCATGGACTGAAGACCGCCACGGTATGATTGCCGGCGTATGGGAAATGATGGCTACCTACGCCCCTTCTTGGGGTATGTTGGGTACGATGGTTGGCCTTGTTCTTATGCTTCTCAAATTAGATGAACCCGGCGGGATAGGGCCGATGCTCAGCGTCGCGCTCGTAACGACGTTCTACGGTTGTATCATGGCAAACTTTTTGTGTAACCCTATCTGTTCCAAGTTAAAGCAAGTAAGCAGTGAGGAAATATTATTAAAAACCGTGTTAATCGAAGGAATGCTTTCGATACAGGCGGGTGAAAACCCCCGTATCATTGAAGAAAAATTAAAATCATTCCTTTCGCCGGCCCTTCGCGGCGGCGTGGGTGCCAAGGCAGCCGAAGCCGCGGGCGGCGGCGGTGATGAATAATGAAGGAAAAAAAGAAAGAACAAGGCGCAAAGATGGTACTGCCCGGTTGGTTTGCCAGTTATGCCGACATGGTAACGGTACTGATGGTGTTTTTTATATTATTGTTTACTATGGCGCAAGTGGACGAAGCCAAGTTTCAGGAGTTTTTACAGGGTATCCAAGGGGATAATTTTGGCCGGGGTATGGGGGAAAGTATTTTTGAGGATTCATCAATGTTCGAGCATCCCCCCCCGCCCGCCGATCCGTTGATACCTATACCCACACCGAATGTCGCGGGTGAACTCCCGCCCGATACGCCTGTGTTTACCCAAGGCCAAATCGCGGCGATCATGGCGAATTCGTTCCGTACGTATCTGGCGCCTTACGATGTTACCGATACGCCGGGCCAACCCGGAGATGTCGGTATTTTCGTACCCGA
This sequence comes from Defluviitaleaceae bacterium, assembly GCA_009779755.1. Classification (GTDB taxonomy): domain Bacteria; phylum Bacillota; class Clostridia; order Lachnospirales; family WQUN01; genus WQRX01. The sequence continues at coordinate 47,290 of WRDO01000005.1, forward strand.
AGATGCATCATATGTACGTGTCGTCATGTATGACCGCGCGCATTTCCAGCCCGGGCAGCCGGTCTTACTGCCCCCCGCGATAGGAATGATTGACCGTATGGCTCCCGCCATTTTGGATTACGCACAACAAGGCCACACCATAGTGGTCGAGGGTCACGCGGATAATGTACCCATGGCCCCCGGCAGCCCGTACGTGGACAACTGGGGATTGTCGTCCCAGCGGGCGTCCTCAGTAGTAAGGCATTTGGTGAATGTTTGGGGTATCCCCGCGCATATGATACAAGCGGTCGGAATGGGTGAACACCACCCCATCGACACCAACAATACCCCCGAGGGAAGGGCAAACAATCGGCGCGTGGAGATTAAAATATTCACCACCGTCTCGGAAACAACAACAAGACCCGCACCCGTATCCCCGTTCACCATCCCCGGTTTGTAAAAATAAGCGGATAAATAAGGAGCAAGGTTATGGAAAAGAGCAAAGGCAGCCCCTTGATGTTGGTGATAATCGCCTTGCTTGTATTACTTTTGGCTACGGTCGTCGTGGTAACGATTTACTTAGTTAATGCCTTCGGCGGTGAGGTTGATAACACCGACGCCCCCCGCCACACCCCCGTAAAGATCCTTATGCCCGAAGATGTGGACTGGAGCAGGGAGCTGGCTGAAATCCGCACCAATCTGCTGGATCCTCCGTCGGGCAGGCAAAGCGCGTTTATCGTCACGACTATTCTGGTAGGCATCGATACCACGGTACCCCGCAGGGTAATGGATGATTTTAACGTACAGTTCAATTTTCAGGTTGCGCGCACCCTCGCCAACGAAGTGCTCTACGCCACCACATATAACGAAGCCAAGACCCCGGAAGGTCGGGACGCCATTGAAGGTCGCATTTTGGCACGGTTACAAATTGAATACGGTCCGATCGTAGTCGGTGTGAGAACACCCGGTTGGGCCATCCCCTAAAGAGGCAGGTGATTCTTCTTGGGAGATATTCTATCTCAAGCTGAGATTGATGCCCTACTAGAGCAAATGAATTCGGGCGACGCCGGTGATACCATTATCCCTTTGGAAATGGCAATCAAAGAGGCGCGCCTTTACGACTGGGCCAATCCCCAAAAATTCAATAGGGATCAGTTAAGGACCCTTGAAAATATATTCGAAAATTTTGCCCGCAACGTAACATCGTTTATGACGGGATATTTGCGTACTTCGGCTACGATCGACGTCGTCAACTCCGAAGCGATCATGTACCGTGACTTTAACGTGGCGTTGCCCAGCCCGTGTATATTGGCAATCGTGGAGCTTCAACCGCTCTCCGGCGGTTCGATAATCGTAGAGATGTCGAGTAATGTAGGATATGCTATAATAGACAGGATTTTGGGCGGGCCGGGGTTTGGGCTCAGGAAGCTACGGGAATTTTCCGAAGTGGAAAAAATCCTCCTGGAGCGGGTAATGTTGCAAATGCTCAACTTTTTGCCCGAACCGTGGGAAAATATCATACCCATCCGCCCGCGTTTGGAAAAAATTGAAACCAACCCCCAATTCGCGCAAATCATCGCCCCTACGGATTTTGTGGCTTTGGTACTGTTAAACATTAAAATCGGCTCGGCGGAAGGCACCCTGACGTTCTGTTTGCCGCATTTGATGCTTGAACCGATCATGGATAGATTGTACGCGCGCTTCTCCTATGACACGCGCAGGCGGCAGGACGATACGGCAGTCTACCGTGAAAAACTGACGGAAGAATTGGAAAAAGCCTTCGTGCCGGTATCGGCCGTGGTGGGTAAGACGCAGGTCATGGTCAGCGAATTCGTCAATTTACAAGTAGGTGACGTTATCCCGTTGGATAGCTATACCGATTCCGACTTGGTTATTAAGGTGGGTTCCATGCAAAAGTTCCACGCAAAACCGGGAACGAACCGCGGAAAGTACGCAGTACAGATTACGGCTTTAATTGAGAGGGAGGATGCGAAGGAATGAGCGATATGCTTTCTCAAGCTGAACTGGACGCGTTACTTGGCGGTATGTTGGCTGAGGCGGATGCGGCGCAGCCGGAAGAAGTCCCGCTGACCCCTACGCCTATAACAAAAGGCGAGATCATTGACCGATCAGCAGAGGTATTTACCCCCGATCAATGCGATGCGTTGGGTGAAATCGGCAACATCAGTATGGGAACGGCTTCCACCACTTTGTTTGCGTTGCTCAACCAAAAAGTAACGATTACTACCCCAAAAGTAAGGGTTTTGGATTGGGGCTCACTCTCCAACAGCTACGACCGTCCCTGCGTAGGTATACGCGTGGATTACCGTGTGGGGTTAAAAGGTTCAAATATATTGATTTTAAAAGACCGTGATGTTAAAATCATTGCGGACTTAATGATGGGTGGTACGGGGGATATCTCCGACCCGTTCGAACTCAACGAAATCGACATGAGCGCGATCGGCGAAGCCATGAACCAAATGGTAGGTTCGTCGGCCACTTCGCTTTCCTCCATGATAAAGGAGAAAGTGGACATCAATACGCCCATGCCGTTTATGCTTGAGTTTCAAAAGGACGATTTCCTCGATACCGTAGATTTTACGCCCGATGAACTATTGGCATGTGTTTCGTTTAGGATGGAAATCGGCACGCTGATAGATTCGGAAATCATGCAAATACTGCCTATCGATTTTGCAAGGGATATGGTAATAAAATTGCAAGGTGATATGATGGGTACGCCCGCGCCAAGCGCACCGGCACCTGTTTCGGCACCTCCGCAACCCGTTACAGTCCCGCCGCCGCCGCCGCCGCCGCAACCCACCCAACCCCCGCCGCAACCGGTATATACGCAACCTCCGCCGGATTACGGCGCACCACCCCCGCAACCCATGTATTACGCACCCCCGCCGCAGCAATACGCCGCGCCCCCGCCCGTACATCAGTTTGCGCCGCCGCCCAATGTGCAGCCCGCCGCCTTCCAACCGCTGGATTACAACGCGGTGTTCCAACAGAAGGAAAACATGGGCATCATTATGGATGTGCCGTTGGAGATTACGGTTGAATTGGGACGCACGACCAAAAGTATTCAGGATATTTTGGAATTTTCGCCCGGTACGGTAATCACCTTGGACAGGATGGCGGGCGAGCCCATTGATATATTGGTAAACGGAAAGTTCGTAGCCAAGGGTGAAGTCGTGGTAATCGATGAAAACTTCGGCATCCGAATCACGGACATAGTAAGCGTAGAAAAAAGGATTTAAACGCCTAATGTGGGCATCAGATATTAAAGGGAGTGAACGTAATGGCTGACAAGACGATTCTTTTGGTGGATGATGCGGCTTTCATGCGGATGATGCTAAAGGATATCCTTACCAAGAACGGATACAACGTTATCGGTGAGGCCGAAAATGGCGTTAAGGCCATCGAAAAATTTAAGGAACTAAAACCCGGTCTATGCATATTGGATATAACCATGCCGGAGATGGATGGGATTGCCGCGGCGAAAGGAATCAAAGCCGCGGACCCGGCTGCGTTGATAATCATGTGTTCGGCGATGGGGCAACAGGCGATGGTCATCGAATCGATACAAGCGGGGGCGAGGGACTTTATCGTCAAACCCTTCCAACCCGACAGGGTGTTGGAAGCGGTGAAAAAAGTAATCGGATAGCCCCGTTGTAACGATGGAGATACTTATGCTTTCCACAAACGGGCCAAGCGGTGGCAGTATGCTGTCGTTGTTTGGTTCGTTTTTTTATATCCTTTTGGTTATGGCGTTTATTATCCTGTTCTGCTATTTCATCCTGCGGTTGATGGGGCGTGTAAAGGGGCGCGGGGGTGCCTCGGGAAACCTGTATTTAATGGAAAGTATCATCGTGGGTTCGCAAAATATGGTGCAGTTGGTACGCGCGGGGGATAAATACCTGATCATCGGGGTGACGAAGGAACGTATCACGCTCTTGGCGGAATTGGATGAAGCGCAGATCAAGGAGATTGAACCGTTGCCGCCGATCAAGGATTCATTTAAGAAAATTTTGGAACGATATTTGCCGAATAACGGCGAGGCTAAGGATGAGAAGGATGACCGCAGAGAAGAATAGGACCAAACATAAAACAAGTTTTATATACTTGCTTTTTTTTGTGGTTTTTATCGCGGTTTTTTTTCCTGTGGGTGTGTCCGCGGCTGCGCCCGGGCCAACGCTGCCGCCGTTCCCCCTTGTGACGACCCCGCCCGAATGGTCACCGTCGCAGGTTTTCCCCGACGGTAACTTCCCGGGGTTAAACGTGTTGTGGGAAGGTTCGGAGGACCCGCAGGAAGTTTCGAGCGCGTTGCAGATATTATTTTTGATGAGCCTGATTGCGTTGGCCCCTTCGTTGTTGCTTCTTATGACGGGGTTTACGCGGATTATTATTGCTTTATCATTCATGCGACAGGCGATGGCCACCCAACAAATGCCCCCCAACCAAGTGTTGATCGGTATCGCGCTTTTTTTGACGATCTTTATCATGACACCCACCTTCCGGGATTTGAATAATAACGCGCTGCAACCCTACAGCCGTGGTGAGGTAACGTTTGAGGTCGCGTTTGAAGAGGGGATGCGGCCGATACGGAGCTTTATGATCTCGCAGGTTGCGCGTAACGAGCGTTACGTCCAGCTTTTCTTTGATTTATCGGGGACGGTATACGAACCCGGCGACCCCGAGGAAGGGTATGAAATCGGTGACGGGATACCCAATTATGTGCTGATACCCGCGTTTATCCTGGGGGAACTGACGTGGGGGTTTATCATCGGGTTCATCATATATCTGCCGTTTATCGTCATTGATATGGTGGTGGCGAGCGTGTTGATGGCGATGGGTATGATGATGCTGCCGCCCGCGATGATTTCATTGCCGTTTAAAATTATGTTATTTTTGCTGGCGGGGGGTTGGACGACGTATATCCGGGGGATATTGTTGACATTCGGGGGCGGTGACTGACGTGATTACGGACGCGACGGTACTCGATTTGATCACCGAAGGTTTGGTGACGGTCATGTGGGTGGCTGCGCCGCCGCTGGCGATGGGGCTTATCGCGGGTTTGATCATGGCGATATTCCAAACCGTGACAAGCATACAGGAGCCGACCTTGGCGTTTATCCCTAAAATATTGGCGGTATTGGGGTCGTTGGTGTTCTTCGGGCCGTTTATGTTGGAACGGTTGGTGCGGTACTTCCATTTCGTGCTGGATTTCTTGCAAAGGATGGCGTAGGGGATGGAATCCCTCCCGATCATCGCTGCTTTTTATGAACAAATCGATGTCTTCATGCTGGTGTTGGTGCGGACACTGGCGTTCTTTATTTTTTTACCCGTAATATCGGGTATGAGCATACCGATGCTGGTACGCTTATTGTTGGCGGTGGTGGTAGGCGCGTCGATATTTTCATCGGGTATAGTGACCGCGGTCGTGGCGACCGAAACACTCCCCGCGTTTACCTTGGCCATCCTTACGGAGTTCCTCGCGGGTTTGATGATGAGTTATATCATCTATTTCGTGTTCAGCATTATCCTGTACGCCGGGCAGGTCATCGACTTTATGATGGGGCTTGCCATGGTGAACATGGTTGATCCGCTGTTGCAAATACAGGTACCCATCGTGGGTAACCTTTTTTTTATGGCGATTATGGCATTGATGGTGGTGACGGACGGGCTGGCCAATTTTATGTGGGCGTTTATGATCAGCTTTGAGATATTACCCATCGGGGCGGCGTTTATATTGGGTAACCAACCTATAATCGAATTTATCGTATTACAAATGACGACATTCGTTATAATGGGCGTACAGATCGCGGTGCCAATCATCGGCGCGCTGACGATCATAAACGTGGCGCTCGGCGTCATGGTAAAAGCCGCCCCGCAAATGAACGTATTTGTGGTGGGGATGCCGCTGAAGATCATCATCGGGTTCTTTTTGCTATTGACGACGATGGCAGGGCCGGTAAACCGGATTTATCGGTACCTGTTTACCTTGGCGTATGATTCGCTGGCGGAGATTATATGGGGATTGAGGCCCGACGGATTATGAAAAAGTTATATATTCCGCTAAACCTCCGCTTTTTCGCCGACAGCGGCGGTTCGGAGAAAACCGAAAAGGCGACGCCTAAAAAAAAGGAAAAGGCCCGCGAGGAAGGCCAGGTAGCGAAGAGCCAAGAGGTGAGCACGGCTTTTATGTTGCTTGCCATGTTCGCCGCGTTGCGTGCGTTTTCGGGGTTTATCGCGGACGGGGCGATCGGATTGTTTTATTCGCATTATTCGGCAATACCCACCAGCTTGGAAGCGTTCGAACGGGTGAGCATGGCACGTCATGTTGCGTGGGTTTTCGGACAGGTATTGCTTATGTGCGCGCCGTTGTTTATGGTGGCGATGCTCATCGGGGTTATCACCAACATCGTGCAGGTGGGTTGGAAGGTGACGAGTAAGCCGCTGAAACCCAAGTTCTCCAAGCTAAACCCGATAAAGGGCTTCAAGAAAATCATTTCGTTGCAAAGTTTGATGAACCTGCTGAAATCCCTGCTTAAGCTCGGCGTCATCGGTACGGTGGTCTATATCATGTTGGGCACCGCGGCGGAGGAATTGCTTCCGTTGCTCCTTTTTATGGACGTAGGGTTGGCGACAGCCAGCATCGGTAATTTGGTTATCAATATAGGGTTGGCGATTGGTGCGCTCTACCTTTTTATAGCGGCGCTCGACTTCGGCTATACCCGCTGGAAACACGCGAAGGACCTCCGTATGACCAAACACGAGGTAAAAGAGGAATACAAACAAATGGAGGGTAACCCGCTCATCAAAAGTAAGATCCGCCAAAAGATGCGCGAGGTGAGTATGCGCCGCATGATGCAAAACGTACCCAAAGCGGACGTCATTATCACCAACCCGACGCATTACGCGGTCGCGCTAAAGTACGACATTTTAGGTTCCCTGACCGCACCCATACTCGTCGCCAAGGGCGTGGACTTTATGGCGCGGCGCATACGGGAAGCGGGCATCGAAAACGGCATAACCATCGTCGAAAACCCGCCATTGGCGCGGGCTATTTATAATGATGTGGAGTTGGATAAGGAAATACCGGAGGAGCTGTACGTGGCTGTAGCGGAGATCATGGCGTATGTGTTCCAATTGAAGAATCGAGTGTAGACTTTACAAACGCCTTAAACAACGGGCTGGGCCGTGTCATTCTTGACTTAAATTCCGGGTGGAACTGTACGGCGACGAACCATGGGTGTGTTTCGCGCGGCAGTTCGAAGGCTTCGATGTTCTGGTCGTCGGGGGAGTGGCCGACGAGGTGCAGGTTGTTATCTAAAAGAAGCGTACGGAAAAGGTTGTTAATCTTATATTTATGGCGGAAGCGTTCGTAAATGAGGAGTTCGCCGTAGGCGGCGGCTAAGAGGGAATCGGGGGCAAGTTTGATGGGGATCGCGCCTTTTCGCAGGGGGGCGATTTTTTCATCCTCTTCGATGTTGGCGGCGATGGAGACGATGATGGGGGAAGGGGTTTCGCGGTTGAATTCCATGCTGTCGGCTTCGGGGTTGTTGGCTACGTTACGCGCGAACTCGATGAGGGCGCATTGCATCCCTTGGCCGATGGCGAGGGTGGGTTTCCTTGATTCGCGGGCGTATCGGATAGCGTGTATGAGGCCGTCCGCGCCGCGTTCGCCGTAACCGCCGGGCAGGATGATGCCGTCCAGAGCATGGAGGCGCTCTTGGGCGTTGTGGGCGTTGATTTCCTCCGCGTGGATCCATTCGATGTTAACCTTGGCGCGGTTGGCGATACCCGCGTGCTTAAAGGCTTCCGTCACACTGTAATAGGCGTCGCGCAGCTCCACGTATTTACCCACCAAGCCGATGGTGACGGTTTGTGTGGGTTTTATTTGCGTGAGGGCTTCCCACTCGGTTAGGTCGGGTGGGGGAGGGGTAAGGCCCAAACGACCGCACACGATTTGGGCGAAGTTTTCCTTTTCTAACAGAAGGGGGACTTCGTAGAGGCAATCGGCGTCCGTATTTTCTATAATACAATTTTGATTGACATGGCAGAACTGGGAGATTTTCTTGCGCATTTCCTCGCCCAGCGGCTTGGGTGTACGGCATACAAGGATGTCGGGGCGAATGCCCAACGAGCGCAATTCCTTTACCGAATGCTGGGAGGGTTTTGTTTTCGGTTCCCCCGCGAAATCGAGGAACGGCACCAAGGTAAGGTGGATGTACATAGCGTTTTCGAAGCCGATATCTTCGCCGAACTGGCGGATGGCTTCCAAGAAAGGCAGTATTTCGAAGTCGCCGACGGTTCCGCCGATTTCGGTGATGACGATGTCGGCGTCGTGGTTGCCGGAAATATAATACTTAATCGCATCGGTGATATGGGGGATGATTTGAATGGTTTTTCCCATGAAAACGCCCTTGCGTTCCTTGTTTAAAACCTCCCAATAGACCTTGCCCGCAGAAATGCTGTTGTTAACGCTCAGGTTTTCATCGATGAAACGTTCGTAATGGCCGAGGTCAAGGTCCGACTCCGCGCCGTCCTCGGTGACGAATATCTCGCCATGCTGGTAAGGGCTCAGCAAACCGGGGAACATATTGATATAGGGTTCGAATTTTTGGATGGTGACGCGGTAGCCGCGGGCTTTAAGCAGCCGCCCCAACGATGCGGCGGTAATACCCTTGCCCAATCCCGAACATACGCCGCCGGTCATAAAGATGTACTTGGTTTGCATAAGAACCCCTCCGCGAAATCAAAAAACCGGCTCGCCCCGAAAGGACGAGCAGTTTATTACAATTATATGACAAAAAATTTATTTTGCAATAACCCCGGGGGTTAAATAAAAAAGGTTATATTCATCCGTTGTTTACGGCAATAATACGGTCGGATATTTCCAAGAAATGGGTTGAAAACCATGTCAAAAACATACATGAAAAGGATATGTTGGGTGATACTAGCCTTGATAGTAACGTTGGCGGTTTTATCCGTGTTGATGCTCACACGCAACCCGCCTCCGCAGGAATTGAGTGGATTATTCATATGACAGACATGTACATCAAGCCGAAACGGAAGGTAACCCTGTCGGAGCGGCGCGCGATCACGGTCAAGGACGTAGCGGACGTGGTGGCGACGGCCGATGTGGCGAAGAAAGTGGAAGCCATCAAGCTGCAGGAAATCACCGACGACGGCAAACAAAAGAAAAATTATTTGATCAGCGTAACGGACATCATCAAATTAATCAAAAAATCCTACCCCGAATACGCAATCCACAACGTGGGCGAACAGGATACATGGGTGCAATACAAAGCGCATAAAAGCGACGACCGCGCGTGGTGGAAATGGGCGAAGATTGTCTTCGTGGTGGTTGTGCTGACGGTGGGTTCTTCGACGGCGATCATGGCGTTCCATACGGATTCGCAGCTGCCCAAGATATTCGAGAATTATTTCCGTTTATTCTACGGCGAGGCGCGAAACAACCCGAAGATCATCACCATACCGTATGCGATCGGCTTGGTTGTGGGTATCATCGCTTTTTATAACCATTTCCTCGGCAAGAAAATAACCGACGACCCCACACCCATCGAGGTCGAAATGGAACAGTACGAAAAACAGGTAACCGAAACCATGGTGGATTTGATGAACATCCGCGAACACGCCGAAAAGGAAGCGGAAGGGCGATGATGTTTGCCAAGCACGTATTATCGGCTTTGGTCGGCTTTGGGTCGGGGATGCTGATATCGGGCGCGGTGTTCGCTTTTATCACGATCGTGGGGGTGGTCCCGCGGCTCGCGCAAAAAACGAATTCCACGCGATACATCAAGGTCTATGAAGGAGCCATTATGGTCGGCGGGATAACGGGTGCGGCGGCGGGATTGTTTATGCCCGAATGGTCGTGGGGATTTTGGCTGTTGCCTGTGATCGGCTTGGCGAGCGGGGTTTTTTACGGCTGCTTGGCGATGTCGCTGGCGGAAGTGCTCAACGTAATTCCCATTTTGACAAGGCGGGTTCGTTTGCAACGGGGGATGTTCTTTTTGGTGATGGCGATCGCGTTGGGAAAGATGATCGGGGCGTTATTGTATTTTTTAATACCCGGGTTTTACGATCCCGGGAGTATGTGAGGTGAAAAGGTGAATCAATCGGAAAGCGCAAAACAGGATTATGCCTTAATGGTGGAGCAAGCCTCTCCGGGGAGCAAGGTTGCGAAAAACTGCTTGCGGGCGTTTTTGGTGGGCGGTGCGATTTGTTTGGTCGGCCAAATCTTTAAGAACGCGTTGCTCGCGCTGGGTATGGCAAACGATGACGCGTCGTTGGTTACGGCTTGCATCCTTGTAGTCATCGCCGTGTTGTTGACCGGTGTGGGTTTGTACAGCAAATTGGGTAAGGTCGCGGGCGCGGGGTCGATCGTGCCGATCACGGGTTTCGCGAATGCGATCACCGCCCCGGCTATCGAATACAAAAAAGAAGGTCTGGTTTTGGGTGTTGGCGCGAAGATGTTTGTCATCGCCGGGCCGGTGATCGTATATGGGGCGATGGCATCGGTGCTGGTAGGTCTGTTCCATTACTTTTTGAGGTGAAGGTATGAAAAAATATATAGGCAAACAATCCGTGCGGTTTGGTAACCCACCGACCGTACTGGAAGCGGCGGCTATCGTCGGGCCCAAGGAAGGGGAAGGGCCGTTGCGCGATTTTTACGATGTGGTTTCCCCCGACGTACTTTTCGGTATGGACAGCTGGGAAAAAGCCGAGAGTGAAATGGTTCGCCAATCGGCGGAATTAGCCGCAAAAAAGGCTGGACTCCATATGGAGGACATCCGCTACATGCTGGCAGGGGATTTGCTGAGCCACAATTCCGGCACTAATTTCGGGATGCGTACCTTCGGGCGGCCGTTTTTCGGGCTTTATGGGGCATGTTCCGCAATGGGTGAAGGGATGGGGTTGGGGGCGATGCTTTTGGACGGCGGTTACGCCGAATACGTGTCGGTGAGTGCGTCCAGCCATTTTTGCGGCGCGGAAAAAACCTTTCGTTTCCCGCTCGAATTGGGCACGCAACGCCCGCCCACGGCAAGTTGGACGGTGACGGGGTGCGGTACGGCCGTGTTGGCTGCGCAGGGCAAAGGGCCCTACATTACCTCCGCTACGACGGGTGCAATCGTGGATATGGGTATTACCGACGCCAACAATATGGGCGCGGCAATGGCACCCGCGGCGGCGGATGTATTAATCAATCATTTTAAGGATTTGAATATCGGGCCGGATTATTACGATATGGTCATCACGGGTGACTTGGGGTTCATCGGGCGGGACTTGTTGCTTGTCCTTATGGATGAAGCGGGGTATGACCTGCACAAGAACCTCGACGATTGCGGCTTGCTTATCTACGACCGTGTCACGCAGGACGTGCACGCGGGGGGAAGCGGATGCGGGTGTTCGGCGGCGGTTTTCGCAAGCCGATTGTTAGCGATGTTGAGGAAAAAAGAAATAAATCGGTTGTTGTTTGTCCCCACGGGGGCGTTGCACAGCGTAGCGTCGGTGCAGCAAGGCGAAACCATGCCCGCGATCGCGCACGCGGTAGCCATCGAAAATAAATAACTTGTACCGAAAATCGGTACAAGTTAACGGAGGTAAGTTATTTATGACATTATTATGGGCTTTTATCGTAGGTGGAATAATTTGCGTGGTGGGGCAGCTGCTCATCGACCTGACCAAGCTGACGCCCGCACGGATACTCGTGATATTCGTCGTGGCGGGATGCTTGCTCAGCGGTATCGGATGGTATCAGCGGCTGGTGGACTTCGCCGGGGCGGGTGCGTTGGTGCCGTTACCGGGTTTTGGCCACATTCTGGCTGAAGGCACGAAAAAAGCAGTCAGCGAACGCGGACTGTTGGGGGTTATCACCGGGGGCTTTACCGCCATGGCAGGCGGCGTTACGGTAGCGGTCGTATTCGGCTACTTGGCGGCGTTAGTATCCAAACCAAGCGGCGAAACGCCGTAGGAAAACTACCGTATCGCCCTGATGAAGTCGTGCAGTTTTTGCTTCTCGTTTTCGTTGAGCAGCAAGTCGATCGAATTGGCTAAGGGGCTGTTTCCGAACTTAACGTCCGTAGCCATATCGTCTTTGCCCGTTAACAAGAAGTCAGCGGTGCATTTGAAGAAAACGCTCAAGTCGATGAGGCGTTCCACGGTGATACCGCGTGCGCCCCTTTCGATGAGGCCCAGATAACTGGGGGTAATCCCGATTTGATCGGATAACTCATCAATCGTGATCCCAAAAGCGCGGCGGAGTGTCCGTACGCGTTTTCCCATGTCTTTCCTTAGTAAGGCTTTGTTTGATGGCATAAGATGTCCTCTTTCCTCGTGCGCGATATGATGTATCTATGCGCATTTTACATATTTTAAAAAGTAGAGTCAATATACCCGGGCTTTGTGGTGTAAAATAATATGCATTACGGAGGTGCATTTACGCATGAAGAGACTAAACGAGCGCCTTAGGGATCTACGCGATGATAATGACATGACGCAAGCGGATGTCGCCAAATTGATCAAAAAAAGGCAGCAGCAATATTCAAAATACGAAACCGGGGAAAGCGATCCGTCTTTGCGTATCGTTGTGGCGTTGGCGGATCACTACAATGTTTCCGTAGACTACTTGCTGGGGCGTACGGCCTGCAAGGAAGGCCCCGCCGCGCAAAAAGCGGAAATCATACCCGGCAAAACAGTAGGGTCGGTCGTATCTGATATCCTAAACCTTCGCGAAGCGGATCGCGCCACAATCATTGATTTCATCGGGTTATTCGGCTTGAGGGCATTGGCGGAAAGCCGCAGAAACTAGAATTCTAAATAAACGCGGTCGCCCGGTTTCATTCCGGCCAACTTCCCGATTAAACGCTTAAGGTCATCGACTTTCCCGGGCGGGCATGTGCCCTCCTCTTCGGCATGTCTAAGCAAATCCAGCGTCGATTCCGGCGAGCCGTCGTAAAAGATGCATAACAACTCCATTTCCCTTACGGTCAACATCACGGTAAATCCTCTCCTTTTCCATAGGATAAGGATGGACCGTTTTTCAAAAAAATAACCGCATTCCCGATAACGGAATAGCGGTTATTTTTGATTTACGGGTGAATTATTCCAAATTACTTAAATAATCCTCTTGCGAGAATTTCGGGTTTAACATGTCGCTGATACCCGCCAGCAGCATGATAATCCCCTGCACCCGATGCCCCGGTATGGCGTACACGCCGCGGTTGCCTTCTTCCTGCACCAAGTCGGCGGCAAGTAACGGCTTGAGGTGATGGTACACCTGTCCGGTGGTGTTGTACCCGCATTGCTCCACCAATTGCGCGGCGGTGCGTGGGGTGCGCAGCAAGGCAAGCAGCATGTTTAAGCGGTCGTTGCTGCCGATACAGGCGAGTACCTTCGCGGCGGCGTTGCTTTCGATGAGCTCCAACAGCTTGTCGGTACTGACGCTGTTCATCCAATTGGATTGGTTGTCCCCCGAAGCGAACACACCAAAGTAGGAAATTTCTCCCGTACCCCCTTTTTCGCTAACCCTTTCGCACAGCTCCTCCATCAGTATGGAATAACGTTCGTCCCTAGGGTGCATGTTTTTGGCGATATGGATATGCCCCCCCAGTTTTTTATCGGGCTTCTTCAGCAAGCCCCGTATTTCCTCCAATTGTTCACGGAGCCCGTCAATTTCCTTACCGTAATCACGTTCCATTTCGGTTATCTCCTTTATAATATGATATTACGTGCGTACGCATTTACATAATACCACGGGCGCAAAATTACGTCAACACGTAAAAACGTAATTGCGAAATAAAATTATATATAACCATTTTTTATCTTGCCCGATAAAAACCACCCGTTTACAATCAAACCCGTAAAAGCGTTACCGTCCAAAAGGGGGTAAATGAGTTTTGACTACTCCGGCAACCCGCGCATAGCAGAGGCTATCGCGTTTAATTGAATAAATGAGATAGCCTTTGCTCTTTCCTATTAAAATTTGGGAGGGGCACTATGTGCTATGTCGATTATAAGAAAGTAACGTGGCGCGTCATACCGACCGCTACGCCCGAGGTTATCAGGCATTGTTCCAAGTGTAACCGCAAGATGCCGTTTTATTGCAGCGAAAAGTTCCGCATGAACGGCAACAACACACGCATCGATGTGTGGATTATTTACAAATGTACGAAATGCGACACGACATTGAAGCTGACCATCATGAAGGGTATCAAACCGCATGACATCCCGCGTGAAATGTTCGACCAATTTACCTATAACGACGCGGCGCTTGCATGGCGGTATGCTTTCGACCGCGATTTTATGAAGCGGAACGCTTGCGTGGTGGATTGCTCGGGGGTGGGGTATCGCGTGGAGGGATTTGACCCGCGGGATTTGGAACAACCCCTTCATGTCCATTTGCGAAGTGAATATGTATTTGAACTAAAGCTGGGTACGCTGCTGGCGGGGGTGATGAGCATTTCCGTCGGTAAGCTGCGCGGTATAATAAAAGAGGGCCTGATAACCACAGACCCCCCGTGCGATATCGTTAAGCATAGGATTAAAACAGATTTGGAATTATTTATCCGGCCAACCGCAATCTCATTTTGAGATTGCGGTAACCGGACAGAGGAGAAATCGGCGTTTTAGGGTACGGTTACGTTGAAGTACTTTAATGCGTCCTCTTTAATGATGGCAGCGATTTTAACCTTTCCCATGGCGTACGCCGCATGGTATGCCCGTACGAGGTGTGTTTTGTATATATGTTCTTCTTCACCCAGCTTGTGGTAACAGTCGGCCATATGAAACAGCATATCCGGGATGTTCTTTAAATTGTTATATTCGCGGCAGATATCCACGGCGATGTCGCAGGCCCTTAAGGCTTCCTTTAGTTTACCCGCACGCTTTAACATACGCGAAAGGGCAAAATACAATGAGGGAAAAAGAATCGTTTTATCCTCGTCCGAAACCCGTGCATTTTCCCGGCTGTTTATCATGGATTGCACCATGGAAATGCACCTGTCGTGTTCTTCCATACCGCTGAGGCATTCGGCCATCGTTATCGTGATGCTCATTTCGTTATATGTCATACGGTATTCGGATATCATTTTTTCTTCAAAATGGGGCTTGGACATACGCATGGCTGTTAATAAAGCATCTATGATTTGCGCGGAGGGTTCGGTTTTCCCTATTACCGCGTTTACATAGGTTATAAATTGCCTGATGATGGGTTGTTTGATGAGCGGCCCTTTTTCGATGGCGTCAACCACTTCTTTGATTTCGGTCAAATCGCCGTTGTTAAGCTGCCGCTTGAGGCGTTTGTAATCCCTGTAGCTCCCGTATTCGTCCGAATTGAGGTAAAGCAGCCAGTAGTCCTCGGTGGGGTGCCCCATCAGTTCAAGCGTGGAAATAAACTGCCATATATCCATGGTCGCTTCCCCGCATTCAATGCGGGCCAATTGGCGGACGCTGATAAATAACTGCTCGGCCAATTCCTCCTGGCTAAGGCCCATTTCCTTCCGCATCGTTTTAATGATTTCCGCGCTGTTAATTTTCATAAAACCTCCCATCACTCGTTTTACCTTCCTTGTGTCCTTGGATCCGTGGCTTCGCGCAAGCCGTCCCCGATGAGGTTAATCGAAATGGCTACCGTTACAAGGGAAACGGCGGGGAATGCCCAACGCCACCATTGGTCGCGCAATACGACGGAATTGTTGGAGCCGGAGAGCATATTACCCCATGTGGGGGTAGGTTCGCTAACCCCAAAACCGATAAAGGACAAGGTCGTTTCGGTCAGCATGGACGTGGCGAGGGCAAGGGTGAGCAGTACAATGGCCGCGGAAGCCACGTTGGGCATGATATGGCTGAAGATGATTTTCGCTTGCTTTACGCCCAAAGCCTTTGCGGCGAGTACGTATTCCGCTTCCTTTGCTTGCAATATTTGTATCCGCACCAAGCGCATAAGGCCCGGCCAATTTAGCAAACCCATCACTACCATCAGGAAAACCATGCCGCCGATTTCGCCGAAGTTGTCGCGGAAGCGGAATTGCAAAATTAACGCGATGGGCAAAAAGGGGATGGAACTGACCGCTTCCTGAAAACGCATCAAAAACATATCCACCTTGCCGCCGTAATAACCCGAAAGCCCGCCAAGCAGAAGGCCGATAATACCCTGCACCATTACAGCCACCATACCAATCAGCAACGAATACCTGCCCGCGTGCCACAAACGGGTAAATACGCAACGCCCGTGCGCATCCGTACCGAAAATAAAACCGCGCAAGCCCCAAGTACGTACACCGCCGTTTTCCAGCATAACATAGTTATGGTCGCCCGCCACCGTTACGGAAACGGCATTCCTTACGGTGGGTGCGTTGGTACGCCCGTGAACATTACTTCCCCACGAAGCCACCGAACCGTCGTTAAGCAGCACGGTGAAATGGTCGCGCCCCGCACCGATGCTTACCGCGCGGCCTTGTATTCCATCGGGGATATCCATAACAGGGTTGCCGCTTATACCCCACACCACCACGGTGCCGTCGTCCAACACGGCACCGATATGATTGTCCGCCATGGCGAAATCCGCGATCCAGCCTTGGATTTCCTCCGGCACATAACGTATTTCCCGCGTGGTGGCAAGCAAAATATAAACATATCCGTCCCCGGTGCGTACGCCCGCGGTCAGCCAATTGGCCTCCAGCTGTACCGGGTTGGCGTCCCGAGGCATCCTTCCGGTGGAAAGGCGGCCCAAATCCGCCCAGTTACCCCATGTATGCAAACGTCCGTCCCGGGTTAGGGCCACCGAAAAACGCCGCCCGGCCACCGCCGTCACAACGTTGCCCTGTATACCCGGCGGTACGTCGTTTAATTGGAACACAGCGTTTTGGTCGCCCCACGCATATACGTACCCGTCCTCCGTCACCGCCAAAGCGTGATAATCCCCCGCCGAAACACCGGAGATGGGGCGATTGGGTTGTGGAGGTGAAAGCAAGGGGCGGGCATGGCTGCCTACGGTTCCCCATACGTGGATTTCGTTATCAAACGATACGCCCACACCGTAACCCGAGCCCGCGTCCAATAAACGTATGTTGCCCCTTGCGGCGCGGGGTATCCGCATCATATTCATGGAGGGGGGCTGGTTAAATTGCCCGATATCAAAATCATGCAATTCCATCGGGAAGAAAAACGGAATAATCGTACTGGCCAACAGCATGGAGAAGAAACCCACCAAGCCGAGTATGGTTAGCTTTCTTCTGAAGAATTCCTTGATAATGGTTTTTACGGGACTTTGTACCAATTCTTCGTTCATTTTTCTCCCCCCTTCCCCATTAATCAAATCGGATGCGCGGATCCACCATGACGTACACGATATCCAACGCCAGCAACCCCGTAAAAGCGATAAGCGCGTAGAAAACGTTCATGGCCATCAACACGCTGATATCCCGCAGGTTTAAGGCATTTAACATAATCTGCCCCATCCCTTGCCAGGAAAAGGTGATTTCGATGGCCATGGAGCCGCCGAAGATGCCGATAAAAAATCCCGCCATCACGGTGATGATGGGGATCAGCGCGTTCCTGAAGGCATGGACGTAGATAACCGTTTTCTCGGCCAGCCCCTTTGCCCGAGCGGTGCGTATACAATCCATGTTTAATGCGTCGATCATGGCGGAGCGGATAAACCGTATCATTCCCGCAAGGCCCATAAATACGATAGACAGGAGGGGCAAAGCCATATAACGCAGCCTGTCCTGATACCACGCGAGGGTTCCTTCATCGGGCGGCATAATCGAAGCCATCCCGAACATGGGGAAAACGGGGAAGATAATAGCGAACAATACGATCATGATGAGGCCGAACAGGAAACCGGGAATGCTTAACCCGATCATCGACCCCACCAACGCCGTATTGTCAAATAACCTGCCCCGTCTAAGAGCACTGTACACGCCCACGGGTATGGTGATAGCGAAGACGAGGAACATACTAAAGACGTTCATCGTTATCGTGTTGGCCATAGGGGAGCGTACGTGATCCAAAACCGATTGCCGCGTCTCCATGGAGATACCGAAATCACCCCGCGCCATTGAGGCGACCCAATAGAAATATTGGACGAAGTGATTCCGATCCAGCCCCATGGTTTCGATGATTTCGTTTTTCATCAGTCGAAGCTGTTCGGGGCTAAGCCCCGATTGCATTTCCAGGGGTAAATAAAGCTCTATCGGGTCCCCCGGCATCGTGCGGAACAGCATGAAGATAAAAAACGAAACCAAAAATAAAACCAAAGCAATATAAAACAAACGTCGGATTACATATTTAACCACGGATATACGACCGCTGGATCGCCTCGGGGAAGGTCCACAAGCCCGTATTAAACCATCCGCCCAGCCAAGTGGGGATAAAATCGTGGTGGAGGGACATGGACATGGGGATCGTGTAGGCTTCGTAATTCAAATGCACCATAAAGTCGATAAACGCGTCCACAAAAGCGGAATGCCCTTCCGGGGTGGTGATGTCCAACACGCGGAAGCGGTCAGCCAATTCACGGGTTACGGGATTGTCCACCTGCCCCCAATTGCTTTGGGGTATCCATTCCAAGGAGAAAAGGAGCCACGGTGCCCATATGGTCGCCATCCCCACAGTCAATTGGTACATATGAAAACGTTCTTCTTCCCTGTAACCACCCTGCATTATCGCCGCCCAACGTTGGCTGCGCTCTTCCACAAGACGCATTCCGGCATAAGCCATATTTTCCGGTAATTGGAGGTTAAGCGTGTCACGCCCGACGCTTGGGTCGGGCGTGACCACCCAACGGATTTCCAAGGGCATAAGCTCCCCGTCTACCCATTTGTGGCGGATATGGTTTTCATTGCCCGGGCCGATGAAGGGTTCACCCGTGGCGGTATAATTCCAACCGCCCGATTCCAACAGCTCGATTGCGCGGGAGATGTTTAGGCCATAGATAACCAGCCGGTCGCGCAGACCCCGTTCCATGGCTTCCTGATACCACCACCACGCGGCTCCGTAAGGGCCGTGGGGAACGGTGGCGAACCCGCGGTTGACGATTTCGTTCCAGGCGTAGCGATCGATCAGGTACGACATGGCTTGGCGCACTTCCCTGAATTGGGTGGGGCCGAAGTCCGTATGGAACTGTATCAGGCTTTGACCGTGCTGGGGATAATTGAAAAAGGTGTGGCTCGGATTGTCTATGTTGATCAGTGTGGCAAAGGCGTTTTGCAAGTTTTCGCCGCCGGCCATCGCCACGTTCATGTGTACCTCCCCGGCGGCCAGTGCGTCCACGATAAGGGGGACAGGGACAAAACGCCATATAATCCGTTCGATGCGGGGTTTAAAGCCGTCCCACGTACCGGGGAAATAAGGGTTGACCACCAAGGTAAGCACGCTGTTACCCACGTCAACGCTTTCGAACATATAGGGACCCGAAAAAACGGTGGGCCTGTACCGTTGCCCGTCGCCGCCGATGATGATCCGTTCCCCGACGGCGTCCAGCGCGTATTCGCCGGTTTCCTCGTCGATTTGGTACTCGAAGGTGCCGCCGTTTACGGCAAGGTTTAGAGCCTCAAAGGTGAGGGGAATCCTTCCCGGGCCGGTGAGGAACACGCCGTTGCCGTCGTCATGGGCTTCCACGCCGTAGGCATGGAGCGCGGTAGGACCGACCCCCATAAACATGGCGGCTTCCCATACGTTGGGCAGGTGCTCCGCGTCAATGGTAAGAGAAAATTCCGAATCGCTGTAAATACGGACGCCCGATAAGATTCCGGATTCGCCGTTGATCCATGACCCGCGGCCCGTCACTTCCAGCCAGTCCCCTGCGGAGGGCACCAACGCCGCCCACTGGGGGCTGGTAACAAACGCAATGCTGCCTGCGTAATGATGGGCTGTAATAACGCTTCCGTCGGAGAAACGGTTATCCGTATAAATCATAAACCGGTATGTCCTGGAGCCGTCCGGGTTGTCGGTAACCACGGGCCAAGCCCCGTCCTTCATGACGATGGGGTTGGGGAAGACATCGTTAAAATGATTGCGTGACATAGTGCTTAACCCGGAGAGTGAGCTTCCGAACATAAGCAACCGGGCGTGGTTGTTGGTGGTGGGGTTCGTCCACCCCGCCAGCATGTTGGCGTCGGGGCGGATGGGGGCCACCATCACCACGTAGCCGGTAGCTTCCCCATCGGGGATGTTTGACAGGATGTACTCACGCGACCCCGGCGGTACAGGGGGTGGGGTGGGCGCGGGGGTGGGTGCCGCGGTGGGGGTGGGGTTCGTTATACCGGGCCTTGCCGGTTGTTCCCCGTCGCTTTGATTCCCATTGCCGCCCCGGTTACACGCCGAAAGCGTTAATAATAACGCCGACAGCAACGATAAAAACAATAATTTCTTCATGTTCTCCTCCTTAACATTTCCAATGGAATGATGAATGGTTTATGGATGATATAACCCCGACCGACTCCCGACCATGACAAAATCGGGCATACGGCGTTGCATACGGTGTGCCGACTTTTGTCAGGGCGGTTGTCCGCACAAAAAAACCCGGATCCTTTGATCCGGGCGTTTTAAACAATAGATATATCAGGCACTCATCTTTTTAATAAAACCGTTACAACTCCTACAGTCCCCGCTGCGATAAACGCCGTCGCCAACCCAAAGCCATGTTTTAACCAACCCATGGCAAAGGGACTTACCCCCGGCCCAAGTCCCCGTCGACCGCGCCCAATTGGTTGTTCGCTTTGGTGAACGCGATGATTTCATCCACATAACCGAACGCCACGGCAGTGTAGGTATCCGCCGCGCCGTAGTAGATGGCAAGGCGCCCGGTTGACGCGTCGCACAGCGTAGCGCAGGGGAATGCCACATTCGGCACGAAGCCCACGGTTTCGTAGGGTACTTCCGGCGTAAGGATGTAATACTTGGAACGGTACAATACTTTCGAGGGGTTTTCCAAATCCAGTAACGCGCTGCCCATGCTGTATACATAACCGTTGCACGTCAGCACCACGCCGTGGTAAATCATCAGCCAACCTTCGTCGGTTTCGATGGGGATGGGGCCCGCGCCGATTTTCAGGCTTTCCCAGCCGCCGCCGGTGCGCATGACGAGGCGGTGCTTACCCCAATAGGTGAAGTCGGGGCTTTCGGAGAGGTAGATATCGCCGAAGGGTGTGTGCCCGTTATCCGACGGGCGGCTTAGCAGCAGGTATTTTCCGTTGACTTTGCGCGGGAAAAGTACGCCGTTGCGGTTAAAGGGAAGGAACGCGTTTTCGTGCCGCGTGAAGGTCTTGAAATCCTTCGTCGAACCCAGTCCGATGGTGGGGAAGCCGTTCATGCTTGTACACCACATGATGTAGTAGGTACCGTCCATTTCCATCAGGCGGGGGTCGTAGCAATAACCCGGCTGGAAGGGTTTGCCGTCTTCGTCCACCCATTTGATGTCCTCGTCTTCCAATTCCCAATTGATGGCGTCCTTGCTTTTGCCGAAATGGATGCGCATGGAAATGTCCTTATGGTCGGCGCGGAAAATCCCCACGAATTCGTCCCCGTAGGGAATGACCGCCGAATTAAACACGCGCGCGATCTTGGGGTTGGTGTTGATGCCGATGACGGGATTGCCCGAATACCGCCATAATAATTCTTTACAAGAGGCGGGCTTATCCTCCCATGGGATATTCGGGAGGGGACTGCCGACGATTTTGGCCATGATACGCTCCTTTAATTGAGTATTTTTTCCAGTATAACACATGATTTGGCATATATGGTATACTGTACCTTGGAAAATAAACCAAATCAAATTCAGGAGGTTTCACCTATGGTAAAAGTAGGCATCCAAGGCTTCGGCCGCATTGGGCGGCTTGCGTTCCGTTATGCGCTCACACGCGAAAACGTACAGGTGGTCGCCATCAACGACCCGTTCCTCGACTTGGATTATATGGCGTACATGCTTAAGTACGACTCCGTACACGGCCGCTTTAAAGGCACGGTGGAAGTCAAGGACGGCAAGCTCGTCGTCAACGGCAAGCCGATTTACGTGTACGACAAGCGCGACCCCGCGGACATCCCGTGGCCCGAATCCGGCGCGGAATATATCGCGGAATGCACGGGCATCTTCCACACGCAGGAGCTTTCGCAGGTATACCTGAAAGCCGGCGCAAAGAAGGTCATCTTCTCCGCCCCCGCAAAGGACGCCGACACCCCCACCTTCGTTATGGGTGTAAACCAAGAAAAATACACCAAGGACATGAATATCGTATCCAACGCAAGTTGCACGACCAACTGCTTGGCGCCCTTGGCGAAGGTCATCAACGACGCGTTCGGCATCACCGAAGGCTTGATGACCACCGTACACGCGACGACAGCAACCCAGCTTACCGTGGACGGTTCCTCCCGCAAGGATTGGCGCGGGGGCCGCGCGGCCAACATCAATATCATCCCTTCATCCACGGGCGCGGCGAAAGCCGTCGGGCTTGTCATCCCCGAGCTTAAGGGTAAACTTACGGGCATGGCTTTCCGCGTGCCGACCTCCAACGTTTCCGTCGTTGACTTGACCGTGCGTTTGGCAAAACCCGCTTCCTACGAAGACATTAAGAACGTAGTGAAAGCCGCCGCCGAAGGTCCCATGAAGGGTATCCTCGCCTATACCGAGGACGCCGTCGTCTCGACCGACTTTATCGGTGAATCCTGCACTTCCGTATTCGACGCGGGTGCGGGCATCAGCTTAAACGACAACTTCGTAAAGCTGGTCAGCTGGTACGACAACGAATGGGGATACAGCAATAAACTGATTGACTTGATGGTGCATATGTACAGTGTGGATAACGCGTAAGGACCCGTAATTTAAGTTATAGGGGGTTGTCTTGCTTTTATCAATAAAGCAAGACAACCCCTTATTTATATGTGCATTAACAAGCCGCATAAATATATAAACGATTTTACAAACATTTTACATAGAATATACCTTTTTATGCTGTTACATATTTATCCCCGTTGATAGAATCCTGAGCGTAGCCAAAAAACGCTGAGGAGAATGATCCATGAAAAAAATGCTTGTACTTATTTCCCTGCCGGTTATTTTATTGCTTGCTTTGGCGGCTTGCGGGGGCGGGGGTTCATCCGACGACGGTTTCGACACGGGTCGGGTCATTGCGGTATTTACCCGCGAGGATGGCAGCGGCACCCGTGACGCATTCGTGAGCATCACCGGTGTAGGCGATAACATGTATGCGGAAGCGGTTGTGGAAAATTCGACGGCGGGCATACGGACGAACGTAGTCAACAATCCCTACGCCATCGGTTATGTTTCCGTCGGATCGTTGAATGATACCGTTAAAGCGCTCAGCGTCAACGGCGTTTTCCCTTCGGACGAAAACATACGAAACGGTACATACGGGCTACGGCGACCGTTCACCATCGTATACAACGCGGATACCGCGGGCCATGAATTGGCGCAGGATTTTATTGCCTTTATGCTTTCCGCCGAAGGGCAGGACGTAGCGGCAACCGGTTGGACGAGGATAAACGTAAACGCCCCCGCGTACACCACCCGCGGGCTTACGGGTACGCTCAGGGTCGGCGGTTCTACCTCTGTTGAGCCTTTGATGCAAAGGATGAAGGAAGCATACGAGGCGCATAACCCCGGCGTTACCATCGAGATTTCCGGCGGGGGTTCCGGCACCGGCATCAACGAAGCCACAAGCGGCGTAATCGACATCGGCATGTCGAGCCGTGCCTTAAGGGATACGGAAAAAGCCGCCCTAACGGACCTTGATATCGCGCTGGACGGTGTTGCCGTAATCGTCAACCCGGATAACCCCTTGACCGACATAACCCTTGACCAAATAAAAGCGATTTTTACGGGCGATGTTACCCGCTGGAGCGGGTTAAACTAAAATGTTTATTAAAACCCTTATATCAAAAGAACACTTCATGCGCGGCATCTTTTTTACGGCGGCGTTGGTTTCCATTTTCGCCGTGGCGTTGATATGCGTTTTCCTGTTCGCGCAGGGGATACCCGCGATAGGCCGCATCGGTATCATGGACTTTTTGTTGGGGCAACGCTGGGCGCCCACCGCCGCCGAACCGGCCTTCGGTATATTGCCCATGATACTCGGCAGCCTGTACGTAACGGCGGGGGCGATTATACTGGGGGTACCCATCGGGATCTTCACGGCCGTTTTTATGGCGCGGATGTGCCCGAACCGATTGTATCGTCTTATAAAACCCGCCATCAATTTGATGGCGGGGATCCCGTCGGTTATTTACGGCTTTTTCGGTATGGTGGTGTTGGTCCCCGTCATCTTCGATGTTTTCGGCAGGCGGTTCGGTATGATGAGCGGTCAGACCATGCTTGCCGCTTCCATACTGCTTGGCATTATGATACTCCCCACCGTTATCAGCATCGCCGAAACCAACATCCGCGCCGTACCGCAGGAGTTGTACGAAGGCGCGGTCGCGCTTGGGGCAAGCCACGAACGGGCGGTTTTTAAAGTCGTGCTCCCCGCTGCACGTTCGGGGGTTATGGCCGCCGTGGTATTGGGGGTCGGGCGTGCCATTGGGGAAACGATGGCGGTACGGATGGTGGCGGGCAACCAAGCCGTACTCAGGATGCCCCATGAGTTTTTCAAGGGTGTACGTACATTGACGACCAATATCATTATGGAAATGGGTTATGTGGAACACGGAAGCATCCACTTCGGCGCGTTGATTGCGACCGGGGTTGTGTTGTTTGTATTTATCCTGATTATCAACACGCTTTTTTCCATTTTAAATGCGAGGGGTGGAATAAAATGATTGTATTTATACGACGCAGGAAAGTCGCCGATTGGCTGCGTTTTATATTGGTGTGGGGTTCCGCTTTTATAACGGTAGCCTTGTTGTTGTGTTTGATGGGTTTTATTTTAATCAGGGGTATACCCCATATAAAACCTTCGCTTTTCGCGTTCACTTATACCGTGGAGAATCAATCCCTTTTCCCGGCATTGGTAACGACATTGATCATGGTAGGGCTTACGTTAGCCATCGCGGTACCCTTCGGAATATTTACGGCCATTTATTTGGTGGAATACGCGCGGCGCGGCAGCCGATCGGTACGCGTCATACGTATGACGACGGAAACGCTGGCGGGTATACCGTCCATTGTATACGGCCTGTTCGGATACATATTCTTCGCCACATGGCTGGGTTGGGGTAAGTCCCTGTTGGCGGGCTGCTTTACCCTCGCCATCATGATTCTCCCCGTTATCATGCGTACGACCGAGGAAAGCCTAAAATCCATCCCCGACAGCTACCGTGAAGGCTCCTTCAGCTTGGGCGCGGGGAAGCTGCGAACCGTATGGCGCGTTACCCTGCCTTCGGCCGCGCCGGGGATATTCGCCGGGATTATCCTTGCGGTGGGGCGGATCGTCGGCGAAACGGCGGCTTTGATGTTCACCATCGGCAGCGTCATCCAAATGCCGCAAAATCTGTTTTCCCAAGGGAGGACGTTGGCCTTGCATGTTTATCAATTATCAACGACGGGGCTGTATACCGAGCAGGCATATGCCACCGCCGTAGTATTGTTGATCGTCGTATTGGGGATCAACTACCTGTCGGCATCGGTCGAGCGTCGGTTCCTGCGGAGGTTGGGGTAATTAAATGATTAAATATTCGTTAAACAATGTAAACCTGTGGTACCATGACTTCCAAGCGTTAACCGACGTCAATTTGCAAATCGGCGTCAAGGAAGTCACCGCGTTTATCGGGCCGTCGGGTTGCGGAAAATCCACACTGATTAAAAGCCTCAACCGCATGAACGATTTAATTGAAGGATGCCGTATCACGGGCGAATTTCTGCTGGACGGTGAGGATGTTTACGGAAACATGGATGTAAACAAGCTGCGCAAACGGGTGGGAATGGTTTTCCAAAAGCCCAATCCGTTCCCCATGAGTGTTTATGATAACGTCGCCTTCGGCCCCCGAACCCACGGGATTAAGAACAAGGCTCAATTGGATGGGATCGTGGAAAAATCACTCAAGGATGCGGCCATTTGGGACGAATGTCGGGACAGATTGAGGAAATCCGCGCTGTCCCTTTCCGGCGGCCAGCAACAACGCTTATGCATCGCACGGGCATTGGCGGTGGAGCCGGAGGTGCTTCTGATGGACGAACCCACATCGGCCCTCGACCCCATATCCACGGGTAAAATCGAGGACTTGGTCAACGAATTGAAAAAGGATTATACGATTGTCATTGTAACCCACAACATGCAACAAGCGACACGGATATCCGACAAAACCGCTTTTTTCCTTTTGGGTGAAATCGTCGAATGTAACGGCACGCAAGAAATATTTTCGAATCCGAAGGACATACGGACAGAGAATTACATAACCGGGCGTTTCGGTTAACGTAAACGGAAAGGGGTTTGTTTATGCCGAGAAGGGCAAATTACGAAAAAGACTTGCAGGAAATCTTTGACAATTTAATCCTTATGTGCCGCTCCATCGAATCGGCCATAGAAAAAAGTATAAAATCATTGGTGGAAAGGGACTTCGACTTGGCCCATGAAGTGTATAATGAACATAGGACCGTCGATAAACTGGAGCGTGAAATCGAACAGGCATGTCTCAGGCTGTTGGTCATGGAGCACCCGATGGCGAGGGATTTCAGGGAAGTGACCGCCGCGTTGAAAATGATTACCGATTTGGAAAGGATAGGCGACCAAGCATGGGACATCGCGGAAATCACCATGCAATTCAAAAGTGAAAAGTATATGAAGAAATTGGAGCACATTTCGGCAATGGCCGTAATCGTCACCCAAATGGTGAAGGATGGCGTACAGGCTTATATAAATAAGGACATCGAACTCGCCCGTTCCATATATGAAGCCGACGATAGGGTGGACGCTTTATTTAATACCGTGACGGCGGACGTTATCGCCCGCGTTAAGGTAAACCCCAATAAGGTAAAGCAGGAAATCCGTTTCGTGATGATCGCGAAATATTTGGAACGCATCGGCGACCATGCCGTAAACGTAGGCGAATGGGTGGAATATTCCATCACCGGAAACCACCCCAAAAATATCGGCGGGGAAAGTATGTGAGTATGAAAAGCAAGATATTTATCGTCGAGGACGATATCGCTTTACAAGAGGTTTATGCCTATTCCTTGGAAAAGGAATTTGACTGCCGTTGCTTTGACAGCGGGGAGGATTTTTTATCCGCGCTGAAAAACGAGAAACCGGATTTGGTTTTACTCGATGTCATGTTACCCGGCGACGACGGGTTAACGATCCTGTCACGTCTGAAAACGAAGAAATCCACTTCCCATATCCCGATCATCATCGTTTCGGCCAGAAACGAGGAAATGTCAAAGGTAGTGGGGCTTAATTTGGGGGCGGACGACTATATCGCCAAACCCTTCGGCGTATTGGAACTTACGGCAAGGATAAAAGCCAATCTCAGGAAATATACCAAAGCCGCCGATGATGACCTTATCTATAAGGATATAACCGTAAATACCGCAAAGCATAAAATCACGGTAAACGGAACCCCTTTGCAAACAAGCCTGAAGGAGTATAACCTCCTCCGTATGCTTTGTGAAAACGCGGAGCAAGTGCAGGAACGCGACGAAATCTTCACCAAGGTATGGGACGGCGAATATGTGGGCGAAACACGGACTTTGGACATTCACATAAATTCGCTGAGGAAAAAACTGTCGGAAGCGAACAGCGAGGCTTCCATCCAAACGATCAGAGGGGTGGGTTACATACTGACATGAAAAAAAGGTTATTTATCTCTACGGTTATCATCATGTTTGTGGGGCTTGTCGGTTTTTTTTCCGCATCCGTTTACATTAACCACGCGAATAACTTGGACATGGCCAAAAATTCGGTGACAAAGATAACAAAAATCACCGCGGGGTTACTTAACGACGGTACGGACTTAGCCGCGTTCGTTCGGGTCGGTTATGATACGAGGATTACGGTAATCGCGCCTGACGGAACGGTTTTGGCGGATACGCAGCCGCTTAACTTAAATATGGCGGAAAACCGCTTAAACCGACCGGAAATACAAGCGGCGTTGCAAGGTTCCCCCGCTGCATATATACGCCGCTCCGATACGCTGAGCGTCCGTTTTATCTATTATGCTTTAAAGGTTGAATACGGGGACGGATATGTATTTGTACGTGTTTCCATTCCCGTATCGGCAATCAACGCTTACCTTTTACGTACGTTGCCGTTATTTTTGTTCATATTATTTATCGTGGCCTTGCTTTGCTTTACGTTGATACGTTATATGGCGAACCATTTCGTCAAACCCTTTACCGTCGTCGAAAAAAAGCTGCGCCTGCTGTCAAGGGGCGAATATACGTCCGAACCCGTTGCGGAAACCTTTGAGGAAGCCGGTGTAATCCTGCGTGAAATCGATGACATCTCAACCATATTGCATGATACCTTCAATTCCCTGCGCGATGAAAAGAATAAATCGGATTATATTTTAAACAATATCGGCGAAGGTATTTTCGCCGTTGATGAAAATAAAAATATTGTGCTTATTAATAAAGTCGCTTTGGATATCTTTAGCGTAACGAACGCCATCTCCGGCAAAAACATACACTTCCTGACCGGTAATGAAATATTGGTCAAAGCGGTTGAGGAATGTATAAATACCTCATATAACACCCTGTTTGACATAAAAACGGACGGTAAAATCTATTCAACAGCCATTAGGCGGCTCCCCGAAACAAAGCTGACCCTAACGGTATTATCCGACGTTACGGAAAACCGCGAAAACGCAAAACGGCGGGAGGAATTTTTCACAAACGCCTCCCATGAGCTAAAAACCCCTTTAACCGCTATAAAGGGCTTTAACGAATTGACCCTCATCAATAACACGGACGAAAACCTGAGGAATTTTATAAACGGCATTACGCGCCAAACGGATCGGATGCTCTTATTAATTGAAGGTATGCTTAAGCTGTCCGAACTTGAAAGCACGCCGTTGTTAAACCCCGAACCCGTATCCCTTGCCCAAATCGTAAACGAAGTGCGCGATACGATGGAAGCCGCCATAAACCAAAAGGATATAACGTTTGACTTGGACGGTGACGGCACGGTAACGGCTGAACAAAGCCATATATATGAATTGGTAAAGAATTTGATTGAAAACGCCGTCCGATACAACAACCGAAACGGAAAGGTTATCGTTAAAATCCACCACCGTAAAAATACCACGGAGCTGACCGTTTCCGATTCGGGTATCGGTATCTCTTCGGAAGAGCAGACGAGGATATTCGAACGGTTTTACCGCGTCGAAAAAAGTCGTTCACAACGGAGCGGCGGTTCGGGATTGGGGCTTGCAATCGTTAAGCATATTTGCGCTTTGTACGGATGGACGTTGTCGTTAAAAAGCAAAATCGGCTTGGGTACCGAAATAACGGTTTTATTTAACGGATAGTTCTTTCTAAAGGTCTTTCCTAAAATCAGCTAACGTTATATCCTCCTGTTGACACGGACACCGTGTCGTTCTTTATGATGGGATTGTGAAGGGGGTACGAACCCGATGGAATTAATAACCGCCGGTGCGGTATCGAAAAACCTTGGCGTATCAACCCGTATGCTCCGTTATTACGAGCAGGCGGGCTTGATTAAGAGCCAACGCACGTTGGATTACGCGTACAGGGTTTACGACGGGGACACGATACGCCGATTGCGTCAAATCATTATTTTGCGGAAGCTGCGCGTTCCGGTTAGGCAAATACGCGAAATATTTGACAACAACGACGCCGTAAAAGCAATCGAGGTGTTCGAGCGAAACATCAGCGAACTGGATGAGGAAATCACGGCACTCGCCACGGTGAAGTCGATACTCGCCAACCTCGTGCGGGAGCTTCGCGAAATCGCGGATGTGAGATTACCGCTTGATTTGCTGGGTGACAGTTCCGTTTTTACCATCGTGGACGGTATTTCCCTTCCGAATAATATTTTGGAGGAAAAAAGAATGAACGATTTAAACCAAGCGAGTAAGGTTCTGGGCAGAAGGAACAAATTGCTGAACATGCGGGGGATTGAAATCCCAAGGTTCCGCGCGGTTTCATCCGGTTTGAAAACGATGGAGGAAATATTCGGGGAGGGCGGCTTTCAAAGCTGGCTGGATGCGCATGACCATTTTATTTTAAAGCAAATTACGGACGAGCCGGGATTTTTTTGGGAAGACCCGCCGGAGGGTAACGGAAAGTCGGTTCTGATCCGCCCGATAAAGGACGGCGTTACCGAAGCGGATGTTTACCCGTATGAACTCATGGAATTCCCGGGCGGGCTGTACCTGGTTGCGACAGGCGACGAAAATGACGCGGATGACATCAACGAAACGATCGAATGTATGATGGACTGGATAAACAGCCACGATGAATTCGAACACGGCACATTATCGGAGCTGGTCGCGCTATGCAACCGGCCCGCGATGTGCAACATGCCGAACGTCGGCGGCGCGTTTGATTCGGTACTCGGCATCGCGCAACAACAAATCTTTATACCGTTAAAGCTGAAAAAATAATGTTTACCGCGCGCTTAACAAGACGTGCCGCGCTTGCGCGCTTATGATAAAATCGCAACATGATAAACATAGCCATTTGTGACGACGAACCGGCAGAGGTCGCCTACCTAAACGCGCTGGCGCGGGAATGGGCAACCGAAAGGCGAACGCCGATTAAAACAACGGCGTTCGCCAATGCCGAGCATTTTATCGTGGGCGGGGAAATAACGCCGGATATCATTTTATTGGACATCCAAATGGGTGGAATGGACGGCATGAACCTGGCGCGGCACATCCGCAAGGGCAACGCAGCCATGCAGATTATTTTCATCACGGGGTACGCGGATTATATCGCCGACGGCTACGAAGTGGACGCTTTGCATTACTTGATGAAACCGGTTGAAAAGGAAAGGCTGTTCGCCGTGCTGGACAAAGCCGCGGAACGCTTGGACAAGGAAGAAGAAACGCTGGCGGTGCAAACAAACGACGGCACGGTGCGGGTAAGGGTGGGGGACATACGTTACATCGAAGCCTTCGCCCATTATGTACATATCAAATGCATAAACGAAACGATTGAAACCCGCGCCAAAATCAGCGACTTGGAAGACGCGCTGGGCGAAGCCTTCGTGCGGTGCCACTGTTCGTATCTGGTGGGGTTGCGGCACGTTCACCGCATCACAAAAAACGATGTCGTGTTGGAGGGTGGGGAAGTGATTCCCCTTTCGCGGAGGGTGTATAATGAGGTGAACCGGGCGTTTATAAAATACTACAGTAATTTCTAACGAGGTGTTTCATGGGTATATTCTCCTGGCTTCTAACGCCGATAATCGACAGGCGCATCGCGCAGTTCCAAAACGGCCTGATGGCGACGCACATCGCCGAAGTGGAGCACATTTACAATCAAATGCGCGGCTGGCGGCACGATTATCATAACCATATGCAAAAATTAAAGGCGCATTTGCATTTGAAACAATACGGGGACATCGATACATACCTCACGGCGTTGGCAGACGACTTGGCGCAGGTGGATGTAATAATCAAAACAGGCAACGTAACGGTGGATGCCATTTTAAACAGCAAAGTTTCCGTGGCGCGCGCCAAGGGGATAAATGTGAACGCGAAGGCAATCGTCCCTACGAAACTGAACGTCGCCGAGATAGACCTTTGCGTCATCATCGGCAACCTGCTGGACAACGCCGTGGAAGCGTGTTTGAGGCTGACCGACCCCGCGCGGCGTTTTATCCGTGTGTACATAGATATTTTGAAAGGACAATTATATATCTCCGTATCCAACGCCCGCGCAGGGGAAGTGAAGCGCAGCGGCGTGTCCTTCCTTTCCACGAAGGAAGAAACGGGGCACGGCTTCGGGTTGATGCGGATTGACCGTTTGGCGGATAAATACGGCGGCTTCGTAAACCGCCAAGCCGAAGAAGGCGTGTTTGCCACGGAGGTGATGTTGCCGTTGTAGTAAAGAGTTATAATGGTAGCCGTTGGAAGTATAGGGTGTTATGATAATGGCGAGGTGATAAATATGACCGCAACAAAATCAACGTTGAATGTGAAAATCGACAAAGGCGTAAAAGAAGAAGCCGCGCAGCTTTTGGAAAATATGGGACTGGATCATACAACGGCAATCGATATGTATTACAGGCAGATTATTAAAGAACGCCGGTTGCCGTTTCAACCTAAATCAGGCCTTACGGTTGACGAACAAATCAAAGCGGCAGCACTAAAACGCAATCCCAAAAGGGTAATACTCCAAACCGATGAAAACGGCAGCATAATCGTTGACAAGGAAAAACACCCCGATATTTATGATTGGGCGGTAAACGGTTAATGTCACCTTATGAGATATATATTATTCACTTATCCTGGGGAAGCGGCGGCAAGATGCGCCCGGTGTTGGCGTTTGTTGTGGACGAAGGTACCGTCGATATCTATCAAATAACAACGAAGTATGAAAGTAAGTCCAAGGAAATCAAAGCCCTGTATTTCAAAATAATTAATTGGGCGCAAGCAGGACTTGATAGGGAGTCATATGTGGATACAGGTACATTGATTACTTTACCGATGGATGCCTTCAAGGGAAAAATACCTGTCGGTAGATTGACAAGTGCCGACAAACAAAGATTGTTTAAATTTCTTAGTAAATAATAATTCAAAAATACCACTCATGCCGCCACAGCTACCATTCGTGCCAATCCCCCCGCAAGCTAACCCGGGGGGATTATATTATGGACGCGCCCGGAGATGGAAAGCCCGGGGAAACTTTTGCTCGTCACGAGCAAAGGTTGCAAAAAGCATACGAGGGAGTGATTCAAAATGGCGAAACATGCGGTTCCCGCCAACATGATATACCTGATGGGCATGGCGTGGAAGCATTACAAGTTGGTATTTGTATTTATCTTGCTACAAATGCTGGCTGGCGGGCTGATGCCCCTATTCGGGTTGTACTTACCGGTGCTGTCGGTGGATTTGTTGCTGACAGATCGGGGTATGGGGTATACGCTGTGGGCGTTGGGCGGCTTCGCGGGGAGCTATGTGGTTTTGCAAATCATTAACAACGTGGCGGGGCAGGGCAAATACCCCTTCCAAAACAACATGCGTACGGTGTTCATGCGGATGCTGATATTTAAGACGATGGAATGTGATTACCGTTTGATGGAAAGCGCCGACGGGCAAACGCTGTACGAAAAAATTCGCAATATGCTCTGGAGCGGGGACAACGCGCCCACATCGCAGATGTTTAACGCGATGGCGAAGCTGGTTTCCGCGGGTATATCGTTTGCGTTTCTGATGGGCATTTTGGTGATGCTTAGCCCCTATGTGCTGGGCGGGCTGGTGGTGCTTTCGGTGCTGGGGTACTTTATCAAGAAAATCCCCCTGCGCTACGAAGAAAGTCAACGGGATTACACCGCCGATTTGAATAAGAAATATAATTATTTGCAACAATCGATGAGCGATATCGGCGCGGGGAAGGATATACGGATATATAACCTGCCCGCGCTTTTTTCGCGCCTGTGCGACAGGCTGATGGGCTTGCAATTCGCTGTTCGGACGAAAATCGGCAACCGTTACTTCGCGGCGGGGGCGTTGCAAGGGGTGCTGGGGCTGGCGCGGGACGGGTTGGCGTACGCCTATTGCATATGGCGGGTAGTACAGGGTCAGATTGGCATTCCCGAATTTATTTTGTTCATGGGGGCAATCGGCAGTTTTTACTGGTGGTTGGACAATTTGGTAAACCAATTGATTACCCTGCGACGGGAGAACACGCGCATGAACGACGTTCGCGGTTTTATCGAAGGGGTGAACACCTCAAACCCGCTTGCGCCGTCGGATATTAAAATTTTACAGGGGAAGCAAATAGACATCGAATTCAAAAATGTGTCCTTCCGTTACACGCCCGACACGCCCCCCGTGTTGGAAAATATATCGTTCAAAATCAAAGCGGGCGAAAAAGCCGCGTTGGTGGGTGTCAACGGCGCGGGTAAAACGACCATTGTTAAGCTGTTGTGTGGCTTTTATAAGGCGGACGAAGGGGAAATCCTGCTGGGCGGGTTTAACATCAACGACTTTAAGCGGGAGGATTTGTACACGTTATTTTCGGCGGTGTTTCAAGACATGTGCATCATGCCCTTTACCGCCGCGGAGAATATCAGCCTTTCAATTGAAGCGGAACGTGATGCTTCCCGCGTGGCGCAAGCGTTAAAAACCGCGGGGGTGTACGGAGAAATCATGAAGCACGAATTAAAAACAAACGCCTACATGACCAAAAGCGTAACGGGGGACGGTATCGTCCTCTCCGGCGGACAGCAGCAGAAATTCGCGCTGGCGCGGGCATTGTACAAGGACGCGCCCATGCTGATACTGGACGAGCCAACCGCCGCGTTAGACCCCATCGCCGAGTCGGAGGTATACGAAGGTTTCCACGAGGTAACGGGCGGCAAAACGACCCTGTTCATTTCCCACCGCCTGGCAAGCACGCGCTTCTGCGACCGTATCCTCATGCTCTCCGGTGGTAAAATCACCGAAAACGGAGCCCACGCAACGCTGATGGCGTTGGGGGGCGAATACGCCCGCATGTACGACGTGCAGAGCCATTACTATAAAGAGGGAGCGATTGGCCATGCTTAAAGAGGAATTTTCAAACGGCATCAAGGGAGCGGTCAAGTCCTACAAACTGATGTACAAAACGGATAAAATGTCGGTACTGCTCCACTTCCCCGGGGCGTTATTGCGGTCGGTGCAGCCGTATTTGGGGTTGTTCGTAACGGGGTACATCCTCAACGGCTTCGTGACGGGGTTGGGATTTGCACAACTTTTACGGTTCGCGCTGGGGTTTATCGCGGTGCGGTTTTTGCTGGAACAGTTGGAAGGCTACCTTGATAAAATCCAACGTGTACGCAGCGATAACACCATCGAGAAAATATATTTGGGAAAATCTAAAAAATATATGCATGTGGATTACGCATTGCTGGACGGCCCCGCCATCCACGAAATCAACACGCGCATCCAACGCGACAATAATTGGGGCGCGGGCTTCTATAATATGCCGTGGTACCTGCACAGTACGCTGGGAAACCGTTTTATTGCGAAGCACAAGAAAAGCGGCAAACAATCCATCACCAAAAAACTGCACGATAAATCCCCTTGCAAGGTATGCCTATTATATGGATATATCTTGCAAGGGGTTTATATTACCGATGACAAATACAAAGTGGCGAGGAGAATATTTTTGGCATGGTTTGAAAGTAATAGGGTTCTGGTAACACCATAATTAAAATATGGCTAAAACATCATTTTGCTAAACTACCCGTTGACAATGCTCATGTAGCTGAGTATAATGTATATGAATCGTGGATGTGGAGGGAATATTTTGGCAGTCACATGCAAGTTATCGACACTAATGGGGGAGTATAGATTCTCAACCCAAGATGTACACGAAAAAACAGGTTTATCTCGGAATACGGTATCGAATCTGTATTACGACAAAGCGACTCGCATTGATTTTTCAACCGTTGAAAAACTTTGCGCTCTCTTTGAGTGTGATATTGGCGATTTGTTTGTGCTGGAAAACGGAAAACCCATACACAGTCGCAGGGGGGAATCATGAGTATGCGGAAGTACAACGTAATTGATTTATTCTGCGGTGCTGGCGGCCTTCATATAGGATTTGAAAACGAAGGTTTCAATGTTGACCTTTGTATCGATAACAACCCCTTGGTGGAAAAAACGCACAAGCGGAATTATGCACATATTCAACTGTTAAACAAAGACATTTTAGATATAACGATAAATGAAATTCAGCAATACAGCCATTCTGAAATTGATGTGATTATAGGCGGTCCCCCTTGCCAAGGGTTTTCCACTATCGGGAACAGGGTTTCTTCTGACCCTGACAGGAGAAGTCAAACAGATTCTCGCAATGAACTGGTGTATGCATACGCAAAGATAGTTAGTGCGTTAAAACCGAAATTCATTATTATGGAAAATGTTAAAGGGATTCTCACGATGAAGGGCGGTGCATATATCCGCACGGTTTTGGAAGAACTTCGCAAGGTCGGTTATGACGTTGAGTACAGACTCGTTAATATGGCTGATTATGGTGTGCCACAAATTCGTGAAAGGGTAATAATTTTTGGGAATCGTGTTGGTGTGCCTGTGAATTTCCCGAAACCAGACCATGCGGAAATACCAACGGACACCTTGAATCCTTGGGTTTCGTGTTGGTCTGTGATTAGTGATTTGGAATCGTTAACGGATATGCCGAATTTTAATCATGTTGCCTTAAAGCATACTAACATAAATATTGAAAGGTATAAATTAATTCCAGAAGGGGGACGCTTGCCTGAAGACCAGTTATCCCCTGAATTGTATCGTAGAAATTTTGGCAACACATATAAACGATTACATCGAAATCGCCCTGCTCTTACGATGGTGCCGGGAAATGATGCTTTTCCAATACACCCCACACTACATCGGAGCCTCACGGTGAGGGAAGCTGCCAGAATCCAAACATTCCCAGATAATATCATTTTTGAAGGAAATCGGCGGCAACAAGGACATCAGGTAG
The DNA here is from genome assembly GCA_009779755.1 of Defluviitaleaceae bacterium. GTDB lineage: Bacteria > Bacillota > Clostridia > Lachnospirales > WQUN01 > WQRX01. Next base: position 83,864 of record WRDO01000005.1, read on the forward strand.
GAAATGCCGTACCGCCATTGTTTTCGCAAAAATTAGCAAAATTCATTCTTTCTCAGCTTGAGAAAGGGTAAAAGGGAGAGCATGTTTGATGTATGCAGTTGATTTGTTTTCTGGTGCGGGAGGTTTATTGCTTGCCCTAAAACGAGCAGGGTATAGCGTTTTGTTTGCCAATGAAATAAACAGCAAATTCGCCCAGACGCATACTTATAATTTTCCCGATGTACCCCTTGTTGAAAAAGACATCAAAGATATATCACATGAAGAACTGGCTATTCTTACAAACAAAAAGAAAATTGACCTTGTTGTCGGTGGCCCACCATGTCAGGGTTTTTCAGTTTTTGGGAAAAGACGGTTTGTCAACACACAGGGTTACAATCCAAAAGAAGACGCTCGAAATTATTTAGTATATGAATTTATCCGGGTTGTTGGGGAGTTAAAGCCAAAATTTTTCTTTATGGAAAATGTCAAAGGCTTTATGTCCCTTGACAAAGGATTGTTTGTTAACGAGGTAAAAAAGACTTTTGAAAAATTAGGATATTCCCATATATGGTGCGCTGTAGTATGTGCGCTTGATTATGGCGTTCCACAAGAAAGATACCGAATGTTTATGATTGGAAATAACATGGGCATTGATTTTATTCCGCCACTGCCTACACATTTTCATGCTTCGTCAGAAATAAAACCGTATTACTGTACTGTCGGAGATGCTATAATGGATTTGGAAGATAAAACAGTTGCAGAAATACCAAACCATGTGCCGCTTAATCATAAACCTACAGTAGCGGCACGGATGGGTTATGTATGCGAGGGTGGAAAATTAGATATTTCTTCTTTGCCTCCTGATTTGCTCGTTGCAACAAGAGCAGATTCAAAAAGCGGAAAAGTATCTAACTACAGCCATGTATACAAGCGATTAGCTCGAACAAAACCATCGACAACAATGGTGCCGGGGCATAATGCCTTTCCTATCCATCCTACATTAAACAGAACATTGACTGCGCGGGAAGCTGCACGAATTCAGACATTTCCTGATACACACATTTTTTTCGGGACACGACAAGAACAATGCATACAAGTCGGTAATGCCGTGCCTCCTGATATGGCATTTCCTTTTTTGGTAAAGATTGCAGAATACATTGGTGCGAGGGTTAAAAATGAGTCATGATTTACAGGCCGCTTGGGCTGCTTCGGAAATCTCCCATATATTTACACACAATCAAGATACCATTTCACAGGGATATGGTTCTCAAGGTGGGTGGTCTTTTTATGCAAGCAGAGAGGGACGCCGCGAGTGGCCAATAGCAGACGGTGTAATTATCGCAGAAAACCGCACTGTACAACCGCTTAAAATTGCGCTTGAATACAAACGTCCTAACGAAGGATTACATGGCATTTTAACAGCACTTGGGCAATCTATGGCATATTTGGAAAAAGGATTCAACGGGTCAGTTATTATTATTCCAAAAGAATACGAATCTCACAGAACGCCGGGGGAACATTTGAATAGGGTTTTACAACGAACAGCACCATCAGTGCCTGTTTCCATATATACCTATTCGGAACCGGACACTACTACAGCAACCCCATTCAGGAATAAATTGTCTTGTGTGCGTGAAATAAGGTTAATGGAAAACACAGCCCAAACGGAAACAGCAAATACTTATGTTAAAACATTATGGGCGCATCTTCGTGAAGGAAGCAGTGACCCCGATGCCTTTTTTAGGTACGCTCAAGTCGCAAAAAGGTTAACAGGAAATGAAGCGGATTATCATTTCCCAAACTTACCGGATGAACTCGTAGCAGCGGTGTCGCGTATTTCAGCCGATGCAGACCCCTATAAGTATTTATCATACACTGTGGGAGATAATTTTTTGGATACAACATGGAGAATATTTTGGTTCACATATATTTTTAACGAAACCACATTACCAATATACACTATAGAAAATGGTTATTATGTCCTTAACACAGCGGCTACAAAAATCAAAAAATCGGATGGAACTGGTTATAAATTAATGAATGTAGGTCGGTCGGATTCACCAAAAAATAAAGCAGTAGAAGGTCTGAACAATGGAACAATGACAAAAAATGAAGCATGGGAATTTTATGCAAAGAAAATGCGTGCAAGAGCGCACAGTTACAGAGAAGATATTGATTCCGGCTTGGCGGGTATAGGTTTTCTCACAGACGATGGCAGATTAACAGATTTGGGTTACAGGTTTGTTGATGCTTGCGAAAGAACGGGTAATCCAAACGGAGGAATTGCACTTGATATTTTTGGTTCGGCTATTCTTCAAAACGGGCAGTTAGGGGCTTTTTTGTATTACATTTACAAATTATCCGAGCAAAAATTCAAGAGTAACCCATTAGCATTCGCAACTGCGAATGCAAGAGGCGCGTACACCTTTAATCAAAATGAATACAAAACATGGTTAGAAGAATGCTTTTATAACGAGTTGTATATCATTCGTAAGGTTTCGGCTCGTGGCGGTGTAAGCCGACAGCCTTTTCAAGCGGAGTTGGCAATATTGCGTAGTTTGGAATATATAAAAAGTTTTCGTGTCGGTGTCGGTTTAGAAATAAATTGGCCAAAAGTACAAGAGAGTATGAATTATTTCGCTGGGTTATAATTTCATAATACACATGCAAGTAATCCTCAACGTGCAGAGGGAGTGTTTATAACACCCCCTTGCAATATCTAAAGTCTTAACCGCTTCCTGCCTTACCAACCGTCCGTCAAAAAACTTCATTCTGATAAACCAGTTATACCCAATACTTCTCCGATGTATTGATGTTATTATTAACGGCTGTTTCCGGTACACCACAACAGCTTTATTCAGCGGCGGCATCCTTTTCCGGTTTGCCATTTTTCCAGCTTGAATCACCTTCAAATTTTGCCAGAATCGTCCGGCGGGAGTTTTGGAATTCGGGTCCTATCATTCCCAAGGAAAGCATGAAGCACCGCATGGCGTATTTTTCCGAGCCTTCTATTACCCGCGCCGTTGCTGTTACCCTTGTTTTGGCGATTGCTGTCTTACACAGTTGGCTGATAAAGGTTGCGTATGCTTCAAATTCTACACCGTCCAATATTCGGTTAAACCAAGGGAAGCGTACCATGTCGGCTGTTACTTGGATGGGCAGTTCTTCCGTACCAATGGCTGTTTTCAGAAGATATTCTTTGGCGGCAATCATCCGGCGTAAATTTTCTATTTTGGCAGGGGTGAATTCACCCAGCGGTATTTCGATTGTGGTAGAATCTGATTCTACCCTGTGTACGTTTAGTTCGTTTTCTTCTGTATCGTACACAGTGGTTTCCGTGGTTAAATCCATGTTCTGAAGGGCTGTTACCAATTCCCGGTTATCGGGTCCCGTGAGTACGCCGTTCCTGTCTATATGGTAGTCACCGATTTGGTAGCCGTAGCCACCCTTTACCCCAATGTATTCTGCTGCTGTTTCTAAAATTTTGCTTGTGGCGGCTACCAGCGGCTTGCGTTCTGCGCTTTTAAGATTGTAATTGATGGTCATTCAAATTCCCCCTTTTTTTATGTTCGGGGATTCGTACCCCGGCTACGGTCACATCATATCTCGACCGGGTTGGCATAGCTACGGACACATAATGGACGTAATGGATGGAAATAAAACAGCCCTCGTTAATTAACGAGAGCCGCCTGTTTTATGTGTTTGATGCGAACAGTTATTACCCGCTTTACGCTATTTCCAAAGCCTTAACCGCTTCCCGCCTTACCAACCGTCCGTCAAAAAACTCCGTGCCGATAAAGCCAGTTAAACCCATAGCGGCGTATTTTTCACGGAGCGGCTTCAGAATAATACCGCCGCGCTCCATCAGCCAATAAAACCTAAAATCACCAAACAGCACAGGCTTATTCCCGGCGGCGATATCGGGCATATAAGGTGATGTATACACTCGCCGTGCAAATATACTATCATCGAAATCTCGCCATACGGATGCGCCTACAGCGTCTTTTAATCCACGTATATACAGGGCTGTTTCATCCGACATCAACCAGACAGCGTTCCGGCGGTATTCCGGGGCAAGGGAAAAGTACAAAGCCTTTATATTATCAAATGTAAGTTTGCCTGTTGCTGTTACGCCTGTTTCCGCGCCATCGGTGGGATGCAATACACCATATGGGCGATTAACGCCGTTACCGTTTATACACGCATCTTCTTCAACCTTGCCAAATTCACGCCCAAAATCAGCGGCAAGCACGGATTCAACATTAAACCCTGCATCGTTCATCAGCTCATTGGATATTTTTGATATTTTGGAAATTTTATTTGCCTTGACCGTGTATGAAGTAATGCCCACGGTGCTTTCGGGGATGGTCCCGTTTTCATCAACGAAAGCCGCATCACCGCTCGGCGGTACCGTTTTGATTTTCGTGTCGCTACTGTCGGTAAACAACACAGTAGCGATATTGCGGAAAATGTTCATTTTTTCCTGTTCGGCACGAAATCTTTCGAGACTATCATCGGGCAAGTAAAAGCCAGCCGGGTCCTCCGGGCGGATGTTGACGATGTCGTTAATGTCGTACTGCTTCCCGCTTATAAAATTCCAAAATGCGCTACTGTAGCGCGGTGTGGTAGAAATTCTCATTGATAAACCTCCCATGGTTTTAATTGTTTTGTACTGTGTAAGACAGCCGTTCCGTTTTTCCTTCCAAATATAACAGTGCGCGTTCCACAGCCGACATATTATCTTCGCGGAAACCTTGAAAACCTGTACGCCTGTAAAAGTTATAATCAGCGTAAAACTCGCTATGAATTTTCTGTATTTCTTCATCTTTCCGTAATTTTGATAACGCTTGTTTGTATGTCGCACGTACATTTTGCGGAGTACAGCCAAAGTCAGCGGCAATATGTGTAAATGGCGCGGAATCCCAAAAATGACGGTGTATAATTGCCTGTTGCCGTTCGGGAAGCAAAGCCACTCTTTCTAACACATATTGTTCCAACCCGGCTTCATCCACATCAGCGAATGGTTGCTCGGCATCCGGGCAGACCACGGTTTCTACGAGCGTCATTGTGCCGTCATCGGGTGAAAGCGGTGTATCGAGGGGCGAAGCTGTGTTTAGCGGTTCGCGCTTTGACCTGCAGCCAAGTAAATCATAAATATGTTTACGGATATGCAATTTGGCAAATGATGTAAATGTATATTCCTGTTCCGTTTTTTGGGAGAACGCTTTCACTGTGTCCAAAAATGCAAACCAACAAACCGAAGAACAATCATCCGATTCCACACCGGAAGCATCCGCACGTTCCCTGTGTCGGCAATACAAGTGATAAGCGATGTATCGGAATAAACGCTCTGTCCGTTGCCACAGTAAGTCACGGGAAGGGATATCGCCGTTTACTGCCAATATACATAATTCTTCGTTTGATATTTCCGGCACGGTTGAACCCCCTTCCCGTAATGATTAAACCCAGCCTTTAAATTTACGCCCCTTGCAATATTCATCCAATTCTTCGCGCGTATAAAAATAACGCCCGGAACCGCGAAACTGGATGCTCCACGGTTTGACACCGTTATTTTCGTAGAAAAGTATGACTGCAAAATCCTCACATTGCGGGTATATGTCGATAAGCGTGAATCTGTCGTAATTGAAATTAGAATCTTCGACATACTGTCTATGTTGCTGTAGCTTTGGCGGTAATCCGGGATTTTTCATCATGCCCATTATTCTCCTCCCTTCGGTAAAGCGAACCCGCGCCGCAAACAAAAGTTTTGCGCTTCACGCAGGGTTTGGAAAAAAACGGAGAAAAGCCCTTGTTTAGCAACCACACACCACGGTGCGGGTTGAGCATCCTGTGCTTGCATCAAAAAGAAATCGTGTATTCCCGGTATGCCGTTATTATTATTTTTGGCAGAATACCGTTGGTATATTTGATATTTCATTGATTATTCACCTCCGGTTTGATTGTTTGATTTTTGATTTTTTGATTTTTGATTTATGAAAAATTTACGCGAATGGCCGAGCGCGCTGTCCGGCATAAAAGCTGTAGAGATTAATACACCCCTGTCGGCATTCGGGGAATCATCTATCACCTTTATCGCAATCGGAACAAAGCCCCGCCAAATTATCCCAGTCATTTGTACCACCGTCAGCGATATTGATTTTATGCCGTACCGCAGTTGCCGGGGATTGCCGCCCCTTGTTTTTACATACGGCGCACAGCGGGTTTGCGGCAAGGTATGCCGTGAAGATGCGCTGTCTTATTGCGTTTTTATCCACGAATTCACTTCCTTGCATGTGTTTACATAACCGAAAACTCATCTCCTTCCAAAATATGCTTGCGCCGGTCAGGGTGTCATTTAACAAGTTCAGGGTGTCAGAATTAAATGGCATGTTTGACACTCTGAAAGGCAGAAATCATTTTGACACCCTGAACCCGGAGGGTCAGAATTGCGAACGCCTCAAACACTGACAAACACAGAGGTTTATGGATTTTATAAAACCCAGAGGGTCACAATACCCTTAAAAAACTATTTGATGCTCTGCTGGTGAAATTTTATTCAGAGGGTCAGAATGTCAACTTCTGCATATCTTGAACCCCTAATCTAAAAAATCCGGCATTTGCCAGTACCAAACCCCACCCTCTTGAAATGTATTTATCCCATTGATTTTTACTTTTGCACGTTTTACTGTGCTTTCCGATATACCCAATTCCTCAGCTTTTTTAAAGATGTCGCTGGATTTGACTTTTTCACCCCCGGATAATTCTTGAATGATAAATTCTTGCGCTTCATCACGTTGCGTAGTACGCCTACCGCGAGTACCTGAATCCCCGCGAATCAAATCACGGGCCGTTATGTTGTGGTTTACGCCGCGCCATTGAAACCCTTCTTCCTGTGTTAGTGAGAATTGCAATGCCGGAGGAACATAGGGAAGAAGGTTGTTTTTACTGCTTATTGCCGCTCTCATGGTTTTGTCATTCCCCTGTACCATGCCTACCGTCCATACGCTTCTGAAAAGCCCATTGATGGATGTACTGCCCAAACCCCATAACACACTATCCCCGCCATTACCGCTTCCGGCATTTTTATTTACATGCTGAACAATTACCGTACCTGTGTTATACTGTTCGGAGAGTACCTTGATTTTTACTACTGCTTCATTCATTTCGTTTGCGCGGTGAAAGTCGGTTTTACCGCTCACGAAATGTTGCAGTGTGTCAAATATCGCCAAGTCGGGTTTGAATTCCTTAAAGACTGCGGCGAGCCGTTTATCGCTGAATGTAATTCCGGCCGCCGCAGTTGAATCCAAGAAAAATATCCGCTTTCGTCCTTCGTCTGTCATACCTAATTTTATGAGCCGGGGCATTAACCCAAATTCCGCAGAATCGTCAAAATTACAAATTAGCACACGCCCTTGCGGGAGTTTCATCATTTCGCCGTCTGCCTTTGGAAATGTACCGCCGTTTGCTACCGCCACGGCAAGAGCGCAGGTTAACCATGACTTCCCGCTACCCGGCAGTCCTTGGATGCTTGAGAGTGATTTGCGGATAATGACACCTTCAATCAGCCATGGAACCGCCTGTGCTTTTATCTCTGTGGCAGGTATTACCAAACCATATGTATCTTCAACATTGAAAACATCAGCGGTTTTATTTTTACCATGGAGCGGGTCATATATTTCTTTACAGCCCATTATCGCTTGGGTGAGGGTATCGTGTTTATAATCGGCGCGTTCCCACTTTTCCCGCTGACCGAGTTCAGATAGGGAAAACAGCCGTTCCATTTGTTCATATTCACGACCGCATAAAAAGGCTAACCGTCCGGCAAGGTACAAATCCGCTTCGGAATGAGAAGGGAAATCTGAGGTATCGCCGTGCCATACACGCCCGAATTTATCGCCGTGATTTTTCATCTTCATTCCTTTTTCGATAACTTCATCATCTGTTAAGTATGAACAGCCCTGCGGCAGTTCCGATTTATCTAACAGCGGTATCGGACGGCGCATGTATTCATCAAGCAATGCCTGTAGTTGTTCGCCACGTTCGCCAAACTCCGTATCATTTATGGTATTTCCGGTAAGTGTCAGGAAGCGGTTTGATGCGCCTGTGTATATTTCCATGCCGATTTTACGGTTGATGATGTAATACTTTTTCTTGTCATATGTAAAGTCTGTTGCTTTGCAATAACCCCGCAAGCCTTCACCCGATGGGCTGACTTCAAGCGGCATATCCATCTTGCGGATAATTTCTACCGCAAAGTCGTTTATAATGCCATCTTCTACACATCCGTCAATGTCTATGAACACCACGCCGTCTGGCACGATTACGCCTATGCCGTCATACCCATCTGTGTTTGATACAGCGTCCTTGAATGACACAAAATCGTCTGGATTGTTGGTTCTGGCGTTTTCCCCGGTCAGCGGGTTAAACGGTATTTTATCCGGTTTATCCCTATTACGTTTTTTCACATACTGCCATGAACACCATATCGGCAGGGATTTCAGTTCTTGCGGCAGATTATCGTATTGGCACACATATGCACTCCCCTTCATTCGGTTTTATTTTCTGCCCGACACATCCCCTTGCAGATTCGTCAATTGTTCCATCAAAAGGTCACGGTTGATTAGTGCCTTTTTTCCGACATAAATTGCCGGAAGCCGTCCGGCTTTCAGTAACAGCCGTAGCGCGTATTCGCTGAGAATTCCCTCTTGGGCTATTTCACGTATCGTCATCATATTCGGTTTTTCAACCATGGATTTACCCCCTTCTCTCTTATTGTTATATTATTCCTTCTCTCATTATATGATGTGCCGTTTTGTCCTGTTATTAAAGGTATCGCTTCCGGCGATGCTCTTTTTTTAATATGGACAAACGGCAGGGGCATATACTGACACTACCGAATTTTTATGAGGTGTATGTATATGCCGGACGATGTAAAAAAATCCGACACATATGAGTTTGCACACGAAAACGGAATTATAGAATTGACGGCAAAATACATAGGAAAAAATTCATTGATTGATGTTATAAAAGCCGCTATAAAGCGTGATTTTGACCTTCTGTATGAAGAATTAAACCCAGTTAAACCCTTTGATTGACTGGCAATTTCAGAGGTATAATGGCCGTAGGTGATTGGTTGTTTGCCGCTGAAACTAAGGAGGCTGGATATGAAACAGCAGGCAAACACAGTGGCGATTTATTTACGCTTATCGCGGGATGACGGCATTAGTTAACGACAACCACATACAAGCTATATTTTTACTAACGGGGAGAGTATGCTCTTCTTTTTTGTTATTCCCAACCGCTCCATATATTCGGCTGGTAGCCAATGGTCGCTTTCTTACCGTTCCGCACAATGGGTGTTTTGAACATTCCCGGATTTTCCATCATACATTCCTCAATGTCGTTTCTGTCTGCAATGTACGTGATATATTGCGTTTCATATTCCTTCGATTTTTCGTCAATTAAAGCATCCATGCCTCCTACTGCGGATTTTATACTTTGATATTCGCCTTTGCTCAAGTCGAATTTAGGAGTGGCTCCCGCAAATTACTTTCTGTTAAGTCCAAAAAGCCGTTATATGAAACTAACGGTAAGCGATAACGGCTTATTAAATGATACAGAACTACGTCCATTAAATCCTCTCTCGATATTGGAGCTACTTGATGAGTCGATTCCGTAAGTTTTTATTGCTTGTAACTTCGTTGACAGACATAACGCTGGACACATGTCAAATATCCCAATTTCTATCAGCGCGCAATTTGGCATTCAATTCGTTCCATACTGCTGAACCTTTTTTTATTCCATCAGGAAACCCAATTCTCGTTTGATAGAAATACGAAGCAAGTTGAATGACTGCCCTTTTGGTATCTTCGCCCATTGTTTGATGTGCGTAAGTGCCTTTAGGTAATCGTTGATAACTTTCTGCGTATGAAATTGCAGCAGCGATAAATCCTTTTACGACAGCATCATCAACATTCTTTTCATCTGGCATGTTGCTTAAAACAAAAGGCAGTATATCGTCCATCATTGTAATCTCCCAGAGCAACTATATTTATCGCGTCATTGGACAAGCGACATAATATAAGATACACGGGAAAATCCATAAATATGCAATATCGCAAAACATTACCATGTATGACAATATATTACACGATACGTCTTCATATCAAACTACCACAAAGCGACTCCAGCAAGAACAGTGGAATAAAATTCAAATCCAAGCTCAACTTCAACAGAAACGAGAAGAACGTCTTTTACTTCGATATTTCGTTGCTTCATTGCTGCAAGCACCATGTTTTGTACTTTTTTTTCCGCTATATCCTTCGAGTCGTTGCACGAACACTCCATAATTACTCCTATTTTGTCTTTATCAACAGGGACTCCCACACCGACTGCTGCCGATATCTTTCCTTTTCCTTTCTCGGAAGAATGTGTAAAAGCAGTAAATACTACATTTCCATGCTCAACATCTATCATGTCCTCAGATTCAAAATTTGGCGGTAAAATACTACTTACCTTTACTAAGTTATAGTTACCCATTCCAGCATTATGCAAAGCCGCATCAAAACCTACAAGTTTTTCTTGTATGTTCTTGCTAAATCCAGTAAATAAATAAAACTTATTTTTTTCAAACACAGATTCCATCCCCTCTTGAAAAAAAGCGACAAAGCCAATTAATAATTTTAACATCAATTTCAAGCATTGCTAATATGCTCCATATACAAACTATCAATGTACATAACAATATTATTGGTAAAATCACAATATATTTTCTATTATGTTCCTCTACTGTGTGATACCAAGGATTGCTTTTTTCATTTAATTTAATGTGGTTTTTTTGTGCTGTGTCTACCTTACTATATTTTTGTTGTAGAGGTCTTACAATAACAGCGGTTGCCATAAATAATGTACTTGAAATAAACATTAAACCCATACCCCTAAAAACGTTCGAAGGGAGGTTCACAAGTCCTCCTACATTAACTGTGTTAGTAGCAATATTAACAGCTGAAGATAAAAAAATACCACTAACGAACACAAAAATACTTTCGGGAATTAGAAGCATCGATAAAAATGAACAATACAGCTTAAATGCAACACGTCTTATGTTTTTCATCAATCCAGCTAACTCCTTTCAGTGTTCTTCCTGCATGCACCAAGCCTTATTACAAGTGTTTTATAATGCTCATCTTCATTCCACACATTCAACAAGTCGCTCTTCGATGAAATAAAAACAGGGGGGGTCAACAACCAACTATCTTTAAATTCGTTAAACGCAATTTGCAGGTCTGTTAGTTCATCTATTTTTGATTGTGGGAGAGCGCTAAAAACACTGCCTTCACTTCCTTTTTGGTCTTGCCAATATGGAAGCAAAGATACAATTTCAGCCATATGTTCGTTAATTTTCGCTTCAATTGCGCGCTTCACGGTGTCGCCGAGAATTATTGATGTCTGCTCTACATGATCTGTATCCTCGATATCGTTAGGTTTGTCAGTATCAGCAATGTTTACATAGTCACTATGAATTGCTTTGCAAATTCGATGCAGTTCAGGTTCGTGTGAATCATTAAAATCGGTAATTATTAAAATAATTCCGTCAGACGGCTTGTCTAAAATATAGGTGCATATACACTGCACACTGCGCTTTATTTTTACAACTGAAAATAAATTTTCTATAAGCACACGTACCAGGTTTAATGGTTTATTATCTAATGTAATTAGGCATGCACGGCAACCTTCGCGAGTGAATGTTTCCGAACACTTTGTGAAGTCGCAAAAACTGTCTTTGATAGATAAGGATTCAATTTTATCGTCAACAACATCGTATCCATCGATGGACTTATATATCGAAGTTAGATTGTATGGTTCATTATTTTTACCCGGACAAACATAGTCAATTACGCTGTCTAACGTATTATTATAAACTTTATACGGTGCTGTAACTTGACTAACTACAATATTCTCGCTGTAATTTGCGAAATAAGCGGCAAGCAATACACCTCTCGGAGTTATCTTTTCGATAATTCTTGTTAACTTATCGAGATGCGAAGTGACTTCTATATTTGGCTTAATTGTAGAATGTTGAATTGTTGATAGTTTGTTAATTGCGCCGCTTAATGCCCTAATTTGCACGTTTTGCGCATTTGCACGTTCTGGAGGTTGAATTAATTGTTTAAATCGCTCTCCTGCTTGGAATGAATATGATTTGCTCTCAACTAATGGTGCAAGTCCGAGCATTGGAACGGGTGAAATTAAGTGTTTTCTCATTAACTCAAAAACCCCAAAACAAAACGCGATCCTAATAGCTTCAAGTGAATTGTCAGTTTGATATATAATTGAATTTTTGCGGAGTGCAGTCTTTACGGCATTCTTTATATTGTTAATCGTTTCCTGTCCTTTATCCGTATAAGTAACAACGCATATGCCTTGTTCAGTGTTTAATGCTTTTTTCAAAAAACTACAATCACATTTGCAATCATTATTTGATGGCAGGTAAATAATCACATCAATATGTCTATTCGACTTAATTTGGTTAAGAATCACATCTTCTTGTTTTTTAGGAATTCTGCCAACAATCTTTATTCCACTATTGTCGTTTTCAATGTCGGCTATGTTACCGTAACAGACAAGTTCAAGACCACTATACTCGACAACAAATAATTTATGGCTTGCACAGCTATTATCAGATTCTTCTTTACTTTCATCAAAAGAAACTTCATCAAGTGAAACATGGCTTATTGGAGTTTGTCTATCTTTTAATAAATACTCAACATATTTCGTAAGATGAAATGAAATCTCCTCTATCCCATCTACAAATGAGGATTTATCGTTAAATATGTTGTGCAACGCAATAAAAACACGTAATGTATAAATAATTTTCGTGCGTTCATGAGCAATTGACTTAGGCACGTACTTAGACACCCTATGCGATAAAATGCTTTTCAAAAAGTCCTTGTAATAGTTAATGTTTTCTGCTTGCAATGTAATATCTGCAAGTTCAGCTTTAGCTCTAATTACGTAATATTGAGCCAATGCATCATAATTATGTTTCATTCGGCAATATGTTGCGAAATCTTCCCAAAGTTTTTTTGCTTGATTTTTCTGATTTCGTGACTTTGCGATACGATAATTTGCTTGAGCCAAGTAAAATAGCAGCTCGTTTTTAAGAGCTTCATTGGAAGCGACGCATCCTTTTGCTTCAATGTATATTTGAGCAGCACGATAAAAATCGTTGTCTTCGAAGCATATTAACCCATGACAAGAATGTAAAGAATGGTCTCCGATTTTGTTCTTTGCAATTGAAATATATTCGCGTGATTTCTTAATATCATCTTTCTTGTTGTAATTTTTTATGGTCGCATTAGCTTTGTAATGATGGAATACTGCCCTTTCATTATAGAAATGAGCTAAGGCGTGATATATTTCAACTTCATATTTGTTTCCTTCTATCCATGACTTTTCTATTGTTAATTTGTCGCTGAATATTTGGACAGAAACAGATTCTCTAATACTTTCAAGCAAACAAACAGCAGTCATTATACCATCAAAGGTGTTCAACTTTTCGTAACAATAAGCCAAACTAATTAAATTATCAAGCAACAACTCTCTCCCGCTATTGTTCAGTGTATCGATACCTTTTTCGATAACACATTTTATATGGTGAATAAATAAATCCTTTGCATCGCTATAATTGTTTAATCGATAATTAAGCATAGCTAAATAACGGTATACTTCTTCTTTTTTTGTAGAATTAAATGTAGGTATTAATGCTCTTTCTGTTGCCATTTTTAAGATTGATGTAAATTCAGAATCCTCATGCGCTCTGTTTCCCATATGGTCGTACACAACGCACTTGTTTATAAGAGTACATAAATCACTGTCGATTATATCGTTTAACACTGTAATGAGGATGGCGAGTAATGACTTTTCCAAAATTGTTGATAATGTACTGATTTTTTCTGTAACGCCTTCCTCACTAACTAACAGACTATCAATTAACATTAGCAAAACGGGAAAATCCAATGATGTATGCTGTTTTTCTGAGTCAATTGCATTAATTAAGTGTGTTGGGATAAACGAAAAATCTATAACAGTTGAGCCGTTGTATTCAGGACGTTCATATTTTGGAAGTATGGCTTGGATAACAGCAAAAGCGCCCTTTATATCACGAATATCGAACTTGGCAACACCCTCATCTCTTACGTTCGAGACATTGTATAGAACAGCGTAACAATCCCACAAATGCATTGAAACATCGTACAAGAAATCAGAGTCGGAACGCTCCGACTCAAATTTCGTAATTAACTTCAATGTATCTGTGAAGATTTTATGATGGCTCATTTGCTGTGTCTCCTTAGATTATTGAAATAAAGTGTAAGGCAAGTTTTTCAAGCACCATTAAATCGGACTCTTCGATTTTGTTTTTTTCATCAGCAGTTTTAGGGTGGAATAAAGCGCCATTGTCAACCAGTTGGTGTTCGCAAATTTCTGTGAATGTCTTTATTGAATTAAAACATTCTTGCAAACTATCTTCCACAGTTTCCCCACCGGTTACCCATATACTAACATAAGAACTCACTTTGTTTTCGACAGTTAGTAGTAAATTACACCTATCTATAAAGTTTTTAAGTATAGCAGGAGGCATATTAAAATATGTCGGTGTAAAATATGCGACTGCTTTACTCTTTGTAATCAATGGGATAAAATCGTTCGTCATAACATCATCATGAATGCAATTCCCCGATTCTTGGCACGGTTGATTGCCGCAACAATAAGCAAAAGTATGCTCCCGCAAGTTAATCAATCTTGTTTCGATTCCCTTTTCATTCAATATTTTTTTGAATGTTTCAGCAGCATCGTGGCTAAGACCGTTTCGATGCCCTCCGTGAATGATAGTAATCATCCTGCATTCTCCTTTCTTAGTCCTGCTTTATTGGAAAGTTGAAAAACAGATTCCAATGAACAGCCACCACATTTTGTGCAACCACCATGCCCATACACATACAATACTTCGTCACTTAGGAGTTCGCTAACTCTGCTTGAAATGCGAAGCACCTCATCGGGGTTTGCTTTTTCATGCGATTTCATTTTGCATGCATCAAGCGGCTTAAAAGGGATAATTGTAGGTATAACTCCCATTGGAATAATTTTTTCACAAATACCTATAATATCGCTTTCTTTTTGTATGCCAACAATAATGACGCTTGAAACCTTGCCTCGTCCAAATATACTTACTGCTTTTTCAAATGCAGCCATGTACCGCTCAATAGAAATAGCGGATTTACCAGGGCATATTTTTTTTCTTTTGCATTCATTTGCTACTTCAATATTTATTATTAACGCTGTAGCACCAGCATCGAATAATTTTTGAATATAGCTGTCATCATCAGGAGGTGCAACTTCAACTGAAATATGGTGTTTTTTTGTTTTGTTATCGGTTACAAGTCTGCATATTTCAGCAAAATAATCCGCCGACTTATCTTCTGAATCGCATGTCCCACCGCTTAGGGCGATTTCATAATTAGGATTTGCTTTGATTGCCCGCTTAATCATTTTGGCAACAACAGGGGGTTCTAATACTGGAGCTATTTTGTTAATTTTAGCGTAGTCTCCAATACTACAGAACCCACATTGCTCTTCATTGGTGTAATATGCACATTTTAATTTCGGACAACATGAAACGCAATTCAGTGAATGCGGTCTTAAGTAGTCTGCAATCTTGTGCCCATTAACTTCCTCCAAACACCACTCGGGCATACGAATGATGTCGATTTCACACATGAAACTCCCTTCCTTCATCAAAGCGAAGCCGTTGTCCTTCCAATCAATTATATAAGGAGATTCTTTACAAAAGGCCTCCTCGACGCAAGTGTTTACTACCACATCGCCAATCATAAAGTGTGCGGCGTGGACAAAGCCTCCGTCTAAAAGATACGAGTTGTAGCTTTCTCCATTTTTTCTCGCATCATCACTCATCTGCACACCGTAGCAGAGTAAGTCGGCTTTGATTTTTGCAATCTCGTGTGGACTCATTTTGTCCCTCCTGTTTGCATGTACAAATTAACGCTTTGTTTACATTTTTGGATTAATGTCGCTGTCTCGTTTCGAACAGACAAATAACTACTGTCAATTGAATCAACATAATTTCGGAATCGTTCGTAGCACTTGCATAATTTTAGATTTTCATAAAACATGTTAAAAGCCATTGTATCTCGCGTTTTCCTTAGTGCTACTAACTCTTCATAAATGGCATTTGTGCATTTCTGACAAGTAATAGTGGGATTTTTGAAAATGTGATAATCGGGATCAGGGGGACCGCCTTTGGGATCTGCAATAAGCCAATATGAATCTTTGTCCTCTGTTAATTTATTAATGCCATTTACAATCCACGCAACAGTCAACGGCTCAATCATTGAGATGGCTTTATTTTTCAATAACACATCGGTAATGGTGTAAGGTTGTACATTTTGAAACATTATAACTGGGAAAATATCGTTTGATATCAAATATTGAACTGTAGAAATTACATCGTTGTGAGTTTGTGCATCGTTATACGAAAAAAGCCCCGCAAAGACGAAAGCACCGGGGGTAAGATTTGCCTTTTTGACTTTTTCGACAGCGGATTCGAAATTGGAAATTGATAAATTTTTATTGTACACGATATTTCTGGAGTATTCATTGCTACTTTCAAATCCCAATATCACCATTGCGTTTAATTTTTCAAGCATATCCAGCTCTGTTTGGTTTTCGCAATTTGAAATATCATAATTCAAAATATCTTCGCAATGAGCTTCGATATGTAGATGTATTGTTATTCCTTTTTCTTCTGATATTGCGAGTAACGTTTTTTCCATTTCGAGGCGAATATTGATAGGGAACTCAAAGTTGTCAAAGAAAGAGCCGGTCGGTGTTAATACAAAAAAAACATCATCAACATTAGCAGAAGGCTGTTCATTGAGAGCTTGTCCATATTGATTTTTAATTATCAGTTCATCAAATTTACTTGTAACATAATCCAATTGGTTTTTAATCATGTTAATATACTCATTGCGGTTTGACTTTGATAAAGGAAAACGCGAATAAAAACACGGAGAACAAAACCCTTTGATAGAGCGTTTGCAAAACGTGCCTTTTAAGATAAATTCTGGCCACGCACCAATAGACTCAGTCATCCTCCCGCCGTATGGGGTTGAATAAGCCATTTTTTCATTCGAGGCTGAGGAATAATAAGCGTTCCTCAATTGCATCGACAATTGATTTATTTCAATTTGTTGGGATATATCCCTTTCGTCCAGCAACGATATAAAATCATCTGCGTAGCTGGACGTCATCGCGCTATTTGACATCCTCTGTTATCTCCATAATATCTTCTATGCCACAACCAAGTGCAGTGCAAATTTTAAGCAGCACATCTGTTGTGATGTTTTCACCTTTGCCAAGTTTTGCTATCGAAGCAGTGCTAACCCCCGAAATTTTCTTGAGGTCTTTTTTATTCATCCCTTTATCAATTAGCAGCTTCCATAGCTTGTTATAGTTAGTCGTCAATAACTCACCCCTGTTCAAACAAAAACGGCTTCCAAAAATAAAGCTAAGAACATTATAACATGAACAGGATGCGACATTCAACAGGAAGTTTACGAATGTGAAATAAATATTTACAAACCCCGTGTTCCTGTCATTTTTCAACTTTTCTTACCAGTATGCGCTTTTCCACAATTTTACCGACAGACCCGACTTGCAATTGGCACCTCAAGTGCTTTCCATCGCACTTTTCTAAAAAAGCGGCGACATCAGTTTTGGCGCAACCTTGGCATTCCCCTTAAACGATTCCACAAACTTATAGAATTCGAAAATGTCAATGTTGTGCTTGCAAAAGGGCGCAGATAAAAATATAGGGTAATATTGTAACATTCATAAAAAGTGACGCCTATAATGGCTAAAAATATCTATACAAATGAAAAAAGCAGGCGATTATAGACATTAAATTCATAAAGAGCATTTGTTTTTAATATATAATCGTAGCTTACCCTATTTAATTATCTACACCCCTTGCAAAAAGCATTTGCCAGCACAGCCATGCCGCAGCCTATTCAAAAAGGCCACACCCCTGCATTTTGAAATCCTCAATCTTTGCCATTAATTCTTCGGTTGATATTTCAAGAAATTCGGCAAGGCACTCATAGCAATAAAATCTTACAACTTTCCTTCCAAACAGTTTTTGGTTAAGAGCAGCCTCGTTCTTTTCGAGATTTTCCTTTCCGCAAACATAACAGGTCTTTTTAGTCACTCTGCTACACCTCTCTGACACTGAATACAGGCACATCCTTACCTTTATATTCAATATCAAGAATGCCCAGTTGTGTTTTTATTGTATCGCGCATCATACGGGCGCGTCGCAAGCAGTAACGATTGAAGTCCGCTACGCTTATGTCTTTTGCATTTCGGACGTTTGGGAATAACAACTTCAAGTACGCCGTTGCTATGCGCTTGACCGCTTCTGTGTCACGAGTATCAGCCGCTTCCGGTACCTCCACCAACTCATCAACAACAGCGCGATAACTCATATCTTCTCGCAGTTCATGCATAATAGAACAAAAATATTCCGAATTCAAAGCCCATCCTGATATTTTAAGGTCATCATTCATCCGCGGAATATTCCACCCTTTTATAAAGCCGTGGAAGCGTTCTATCAACGCTGATTCGTGGAAAACAGATGGTAATTCTTCAAACATATTTGTATAGCCATCATTATCCATTGTTTCTTTTTTTATATTTCCGCAGAGGATTATTCCCGCGTCTGCCGTGCCTTCATAATTACCAACCGTGTAAATTCCACTTTCAAGATAGCCTTTCAAGGCGGCTCTCATTTCATCAACATCGGTAAATGAAATGGTTTGCACCTCGTCGAGCGTAATAAAGTCGTTTCCGGCTACCAATCCTTCAGTTCGCTTGGATATGTCATAAAACATTTTTGCGCGGCTCATAACACCGCCGGATGAAAGCCATCCGAAACGGCTCACTCGTCCAAACAAGTAGGATTTCCCGGTACCCTTTGGCGCAAGTTCAATGAGGTTCAAGCGTTTCTCAATAAATGGCAAAAGACGGGTAAGCATTGTGAGCTTTTTCTCTTCATCGCCGCCGTAGCCTACAGCATTGTAGTCCACAGCCCCAAGTAAAATATCAATCCACTCATTAGTAGTAAATTCGTTTCGAACATCCTTGTAATAATCAAGGTCGATAGTGTACGGACAGAATGTCTTAAAACCTATCAATTTAATTTTTCCTTTTTGCTTCATCGTTTCGTCCGGCTCACGGTATCCAAGTTCAACCATGCCCCATGTTTCACGACCTCGTATTAAATCATCTTTGCATGAATCCCATGTATATGGCTCTATGAGGGTATCCTTTCCTGTTAAGCCGAAATCCGGCAATGAAAAAGACACCTCGCTTGTTTTGATGTCGATGTCTACGGATACCTTCGCAAGGAACTTCACGCGCTCCCCTTCAACGATTATTCGATTTTTTATGGCTGTCCAATCGTCTTTTCGTGGTAAATAAGAACGGACAAATTGGACTAACTCATCGGTATCAAAAACACCGTTTTCATCTCCAAACCTTTTCAAGAGCCAGTCGCGCATGAATGAAGGCAGGCTCAATGTTGAAAAGAGGACACCTTTTTTCAAATCCTTGTATACGACCATTTCGTCAAAACAGTTTCTAAGTCTTTCAATCACTGCCGTAGCCTCCTATTATAAATCGAAATCGTCATTGCTCTTGTTTTTACCTTGCGCCGTGAAGGATACCGTTCCGACAAGGCTGTCGCCATCAAATATATCGGCTTGGTATGTTCTTGCACGTTTAATGTCGGTGGCTACCATATAATGGCTATCATCTTTTTTGACACCGGCATATGACTTACCATCAATGATTACCTTTACATTATCGAGTTTTACGTTTGAAAAAATTTCAAACTCGGCAAAATTCTTATAATCAGCGTAAACTACATCATTAACAAGCTGAACCTTGATATTCGGCTTGGCAAGTGTAATTTCAATTATAGGAACAAGCACCTCTTCGAGACTTGCGCCACCATGTACTTCCACATTAGCCTTGCGGCTCCCTTTGAAACGTCCATAGTTCGCCAATACTAAATATCCGTTCTCTTCCGTAGCAAAAAGCAATTCGTAATCCGGAAAAACCTTACAACAACGACCGCTGTGTTCGCCAGACGTGTCCGTGTCGTATTTTTCTTCTTGTTCTTTTATAACGGCTAATCGACTCGCTCCGTGGTCACTTACGAGCAAAACTTTTCCATAGGTATGTTTTGCAAGGTCAACAGCGATTTTATGAAGGACGGCTTTGATGATTTCAAGTTCGCGGGCAAGATGGATGGGCAGCCTGTTTGTTTGATAATTGTAACCTCCCTCGCTTCCTTGGTGTTTCACTTTATCAAGACTTCCATCTGCTTCTTTATCATCATTCGGCCAATTGACAAAAAAATCTTTATTGATAGTGGTGATTGTGGGAAGTTCCGAACGTCCTATATGAATTCGTAAAGCCAACCCAAGTTTTTTACACGTTGCTTGGATAAATCCAAGGAATTCAATGCCGAGCGCATCAAGCCAATACAATTTAGTCCGTGTTTTGTCTATGCCGTTAATAATATCATTACGACTACGAAGTAAATTGTACTTTCGCTCAGAAGGTTGCGCCAACTCTTCGACAAGGTCAACAAAATCATCATCAATCCTGTTTTGCACTTTTTGCCATTTATATTTGTCAAAGTAATCAGTAAAAAGTTTACATAACCCGGCATCAACCTTAGGGTCGCTGAACGAGTAGAAATACAAATAATCGAAAAGCACCGGGTAGATGGCTTCAATGCGATTAAGCACTGTTTTTTTATCAAGAGAACCAAACAATACAATTAACTCTTCTCGTTCTGTTGGTGTTTGGTCTGTCAGTTTATAGAGGCTTTCCGCAAGGTTAATTTTATTATCACGAACAAAGGCAGCAATATCTGCTTCGCTGATTTTAGCGACCAGTTCTTTGCGTTCCTTAAAGAAGCGTTCGAAGCGTTTATCTGTATGAGAGATTCCTATTATTGCATTAACTATATTTTCTTTCAAATCTTCGATTTTTTCTGTTTTGTCTAAGACATAACGCAAATACGAATTTTGCATTTCATTTGTTTTTGTTTTTAGCGCAATGAAATATAGCCAGTTCTTGAATGCTGTTCCTTGAATCAATACATCGAACTCATCAAGTAGGCTTTCTGCAAACCCAAAATTTCCAAATAACGCATCAACATTTCCACCTGTGGCATTCAACGCGGTCATTAGTTCTGTCCACATCTCGTCGCTTCCCATGTCGCGTGGAAGCATGAAAGTTGGAAGCCAGTGCTTAATCCCATCATAAGCGGTGTTTATTGTGTACACATCAATGAGTGAATCTGGGAACGTCCTTTTTGTTTTTGCTACCAAACGGGATGAATTGCCATTCTCAAAAGCGGTAAGCACAGCTTTTAATCCACTCATAGCAAATGGCATTTCGAATGATTGCGGTACGCAGGTCACAGACAAGTTTGTCGCTACATCCGATGTGTAAGCAACCCGTTTTATGTCAAAACGCAAATCATTAGCCTGTAATTTTTTAACCGAGTCCGTTACGCCGCGAAGCATTAAAATTGCTTTGTGTCCATCAAGCGTAAAATCTTGTAACTTAGAAAGTGTATCATATGCAGTCGATTCACCGTTCAAGGCAAGATATTCACCAAGCCCAACAAGCACTTTAACTTTGCCACTTTTAAGGTCGGCAAATAATCTGTCTATATTAGGCACCCTATCGCCAGAGCAATACTTACTTACGCCAACAGCCTTGAGTCCAAGTGCGGATAATTTTTCTTTTGTAGCGATATAATCGCTGTCGCCAACTACAAGAAAAAACGGCGTATAGATGTCTGACTGAAGATAACTTGCAACATCAATCATCGGCTTCGCCCCCCTTGATTATTTCAAGTCCTACCGTCATGTTTTCTTTAACAAGCCTCTTCAAATATACTTTTAATGTTGCGTCGTCCATACTGTCAATTTCACGCAGGGCTGCATCACTACCACCTGCGTCATATTGCGCTTGTGCGAGTTTTACAATACGACTGGTCACTTCTGGATGCCGATACCAGTCATAGGGTTCAATTGACAACCGATCAAGCGTGTTCTGCACATTTACCGTATTTGTCAATATTTTGGAATACTTTCCAACTACACGTTTAATGAAAGTGTTTTGGCGTTTGGCTTCATTATTTAGGTCATCGAAGAAATTTGCGGTTTGTAAAAATTCCAAGGCTTCTTCTATTTCCGTTTTCGTTGCGGTGTTACGGTTAAGGGCATCAAACGCCCTTTTTGCAAAATCATACTCAGCAGAACTGACCATAGCCAAAATCGGGAGCTTGTAACGGCGCGACCATTCCTTGGGCGTTCTCGTGCCAGTTTTCTCCTGCCACATAGAAAATAATTGAGTTTTGATTTGCCCTTGACGATATTCATCAGCTTTACTTTTTACACGGATATTGCAATCGGTCGCGGGCAGGGTAAACATCCCGGTTTGACAATTACCTTTAATTATGTCGACATCTTCATCGCTTAGTCCTTCGAGATATGGCTCATAAATCATCGCAAAAATGCGCTTCTCATCTTTAAAAAAGGCATCAAGGGCATCCTTGTTTTCCATTAATGTTGCATAGAATAGTTTTAACTGGTCAAACGAAAGGTTGTCCTGTTTAGAAATTTTTAGAAGGTAATCAAGTACCTTTGCCAAGTTCGGCAATTTTCCTTTTAGCTGCTCCGCAGAAATAGACACGAACTTTAACTTCTCGCGCCAATCGGAATAAGTTTTATTGAGAGAACTGGAATGTGTTGCGAGGATTACATTGCTTTCTCGAATGAATCCATACTCTGTCAGTAGGCGTTTGATTTCGTTTTCCCCCGTGTTCTTATTCCAAAGGCATGAATAATCTACAGCGAATAATCGCTCGACATCTGAGAGCAATGACATCTCTGCACCGATTGCACGGGCAAGGTCAACAATTTTTCCACCTTCGAAGCGCGTCAAGAATACACGCATTCCTTTTTGGAAATTTTCTTTGCGTATCAAAGCTACAAGGTTTTCGGCAAGCGTGGATTTGTTTTTCGCAATTTTTCCTATGTCGATTGCTTTTTGGTGTGCTTCCTTACCTTCCTTTTGGACGAGTTCGATATATTTTTCAACCACTTCATAAACCCCTGCATCGTCCACTTCAGAGAGACACCATACAGGCAAACCAAATCGACTCATTTTGTTTTTAACTGCTGTCGCTGCTTGCCCGGCTGTTCCACAAGAGTTTGGAGTGATATCCCATGCCTTCTCGGTTAGAGAATAGAATGCCATCTCGTCCTCGGTCATTTTGACAATGTACGTTTCTTTGGATTTTGGATTGCTGATGTAATTACCAAGCATTTCCTTCAACTTGTCTGAGGACATTGAGTCATGACCATTTATTGCATCATAATAACGGAATGGCTCACAGGCGTATTCTTTAAGAAGGAATCCTGCAAGGAAAGCCGATAAATTACACGGAGCAAAGCCATACTCATATTCCAATACAGTATACAATTCGGCTATTGAAATTTGACCGGATGCAGCAAACGAATCCACTATTTTTTTCTCAAGGGCAATTTTAATTTTGGAAATGCTCAATGAATGTTGTGACTTCCAATAATCCGACACTTTCCAAACGTTGTTTGGCAGAACATATTTTTCAATGTCTTTAACTGCACCGCTCGAAACTTCAACGGCACCGCTCTTAACACTTGCCGCTAATTGAGTGGCACGAAGCATAGTACCGGATAATCCCTTGTTAAAATCGAATGTGTCAGGGAATCTTGCTTTTACAATCGTTTCCATAATGGATAAAACACCT
Organism: Defluviitaleaceae bacterium; assembly: GCA_009779755.1. Lineage (GTDB taxonomy): Bacteria > Bacillota > Clostridia > Lachnospirales > WQUN01 > WQRX01. The sequence goes on from WRDO01000005.1 coordinate 107,796, forward strand.
TGCAGATTAGAAACGCGCTCTCCATTTGGGTTTGACCGCGAGTAAACGATAAATGAACCGTTAGCGATACGCTTCTTCCAGTTGTCATCCAATACCCGCTTTGCTTTCTCGCTGTTTTGTTTTGATAACTGCCCATCGTTGCTACTGTAGTACATGGCGTTCGCGGTAAAATCAATATACTCCTCCAAAGATTCTCCGCCGAGCGGTGTGGATAAAGCATCTATTATAACAATATCTTTGTATTGCGGGTTTTGTGCGGCGGCTACAATTGTTCTGCGGAAAGCGGCTGACTCAGCATCATCCAAGGCAAAACAAAGGACGGCTTGGAATTTCCATCCACCGACGCGCTGTACTAATTTATTTATTGTACTTGTAAAGTCGGGCGCAGTAGCGGTTGTTACTTTGCCTTTGTCGGGGTCGGATTCTAATTCATAACGCAATTTTAGTGCCGGTGTGAGCGAAAGGACATCAGAAAGACCACCTTCAACCATGAGGTTTGCGGTGTTAATTTTTTTGCGAATATCGTCCTTCATACTGTTTATTTTTGAAATATTGCTTACAAGCTGTGCTGCTGCATAAACTTCAATGCCGCCGCCAATTGAACGCTTGTATAAAACACCATCATTGACCAACTTCTTGGCAATATTAATCGCGGCGTTCCCTTCCAAATCGCGGTTACCTTCAAATGCCAAACCTAAGTTCTTATCAGTAACGCGGAATAACTCAAGCACATCACCCAAACGGTGGTTAATCGCTTGCATTATAAGGACAGTTTTAAGAACAGTCTGCTCTTTAACGCTTAAACCTTGCTGCCGAGTATAAGCATCCATTATTGAGCGTACATCCACGGTCAACTCGTCCTTATGGTGGTCGTAAAAATAATTCCAGAGCTTATCAATTGTCAAAAGCGGGTCATCACACTCCGGGCTCGTGGTTGCAACAAACCATTGGAACGTTTGTACGCCATCAATTTCTTGCGACATGAAATTGAAAATACTGCGTTGATTAGACTGGAATGCTTCCGCAATATACTTCAAGGCCAAAGCTCCCATTGGATGGAGCGGTAATAAACCTTTAATGACATCGGGATTTGTAACCTTTGTCGCCTCCATTACTGCCTTGCGCGAATATGGAAGCCAACTATTTATCGTCTCTGCAAGGGTTTTCCATCTTCCAAGTGCTGCTGATTTTACTTTACGGGCGTGGCTAATAAGTTCAAAAGCAATGCCATCAGGGAGCGTAATTTCCGAAAAATCGAATCGCTGCTTTACGACTTCCCATGTTTTGTCGTTGGCATTTATTAATCCACCGGTTTCATGCGTAACAATAATGAAGTAGAACCTATCTTCACATAGTTCAGCAAGTTTTTGGAACTGGTCGAGGGAATTGCGATTATTTTTGAAATATGCGGAAAATTCGTCCCACACAAGCACGATTTTAATGTCGTTTTGGGTAATGATGTCTTTTATCCAAGCAACAAGACCCTCGGTCGTGAGATTAAGCGCAGTTATTCCCTCGGCAACAGCAAGTTCAAAGATGTTATTCATAAGTTGCGAAATGTCGCCATCCTTGCGAAGGTCAGCGAGAACTTCATCTGCATCGCTTTGCGGCCAATGATTGTACTTATCGCTTTCGAGCAGTTGGTTAAAAAACGTCTTTTGAGCGGGTTTCTCAATCCACGAAATAACAGCCTGTTTAAGCGTATTTTCCCCCGTGTAGGTAACGCCTTGTTCTTCCAGTGCTTTTTTTACGCTTTCTTGTACGGCAAGGAGGAGCTGCCCTGTCGAGCTAATGCCACCGGAGCCGTATCGATACGCCGTAACGATTTTGCGCTGCTTGTGTCCGATAAACTTCGTCAGCAAATCGGATTTCTTATTCAGAGGCCATGCGGGAGCATCGGGATGTATCCAATACTCTTGTAATTCCTCAACCGTAACTTCGAGTATTTTTTTAAGTGCAAAAGCACACTGACTTTTACCGGTGCCATATGACCCGTGTATCCAAACAGAGCGTTTTGTCCTTCCGTCAAGCATACTGTGGACGCTTTCAAGGAGTTTAATAAAAGTTTCGTGGGGATATGTATTTTCCCACTTTGCCTTTACGATGGTTGTTTCATTAATCTGCGGAAAATACGCATCATTCAAATCGAAATACGTGCGATAATTGTCGGTAGCCATTATCTGCCCTCCTTAAACAAGTCGAGTACATCCTGCGGTGTTTTATTTTCGCGCAATGATATTTTACACAAGTCGTTTGTATCGGAGTAATTTATGAGTTCTGGATATTTGGCAGATAACCCACGGAGGATAGGTTCCATAGCTTGGCGGTCAAGTCCGAAAATGGTCGTTGGGGGTATGCCGTCTTGTTCCAAGTTCTCATAGAGCGTGTTCAAGCGGAATTCATGATGGGCGTTTGCCTTATCGTTATAAACGTACAAACCGTAAAGAATGACGCGGGGGTCGGAAACATTACACGTTGTGCGTGATATGTCTGCGTCGTCAGAAATATATCCAAAGTTTAGCTTCGTACCAAATGGGGTTTCCACGATACGCTTATAAGATTTAAAAATTGATTTATGCGCTTTATATGGCTCTTTCCCACTACCCTGCTTAACCCCAGCATTTAGTAACATATCAATTACTGTTTGTTGGGAGTAAAGCCTACCAACCTCTAATTCTTTGATGTACCATTCGAATTGTCCGCTTTCATGTGCAAGGTTAATTAACATCAAGCCCAGAGCTGCGTCTGTATCCCAGCCAATATCCAAAATTAGTTCACCGAACGGTAATACGAAATCGTTTTTATCTGGGCGATTGTCAACCTTTGTTGGCGTTTTAGTCACCAATGCTTCACGTAAGAACTTTCTGAAATGACTAAACATATTCGGTCCCAAATCATTGTCTCTAAAGAACACATTTCCTTTTTTAAAGAAGTCAAGGAGCCATTCAGTTTTTGGAGCATGGTCATCATAGCAATTGATTGTTTTCATTTTTTTCTCTCCTTGCGGTTTTTTTAGGGAATTATACGCCAAGCATCCGCCTGACAAATCGTGGCAATCACCACATTGTACACAATTTCTAATTTGAACTTGCCCCTCTACAAACGCACAACAACCATTGCGACAATTTTGTTCACATACTTTGCACCCGACGCAGTACGCTGTTTTTCTAAAAACTTGTCTTAGTAATTTACCGAATGCTGGGTTGTATTTAAGAATTTCTTCATTAACAGTAATAATAAATCCATTTTTTTTGCTGTTTATCTTCACATCTACCGATGAAGTATCAATGGTTTTAATCCATTCCTGCCAATTCGATAACGGCTCAAACAATTCAATAGTAACACTACCGTTTTTCGTATTTTCAGAATAACGAAGTGGGTTATTCTTCAGTCCTCGTCCGCTATGTCGCGCATCCCATCCGCCGTTTGCTACATATGACATTAACTCGCTATCTGAAACTTCCCAATCGTTTGTCTGCGTTATGATATCTATATAAGAATCCACATCGTTAGTGTAATTTTGTCGCCTTATAAAGTCGCTACTCCCACTGGACATAGGGCAGAAAAGGCATCCCGCTCTTGAATTCCCCTTTTTATACGCTGTGTTGATGATTATATTGTGCGTATAGATATAAAGCCATATTTCTGCAGAAGTCCATTCAAGAATAGAGTTATGGGCATGTTGTCCTTTTTGCTTTGTGCCAAAATTGTCGTATTCGTACCCGCTTCGCGCAAGACTTTCTTCTGCACGAACCCCGACATAATCGAGTCCCGTGTAATTAGGCTTCCCAAGCACCTCACGGAGTTTTAGTGTTTGTGGTGCGCTTTTGTGGACTGAACAACACCATCTTAGAGAACGTGAAGGGGGGCCGAACTTTATCCAACTCTCTTCCGGCTTCATGTGCGAATAAGCACGATGAAAATCTATGCCTTCACGTTTACATTCACCCTCTACTTCGTTAATCAAATCGTAAGTGTCCGGGAACTCCATCATTGTGTCACCAAAAACCACAATAAAGCCGTCTTTCGGCAGAGCCCTTGTACAAAGGTCAAGTAACACACAGCTATCCTTGCCGCCGCTAAATGCTACATGGAAAACATCCAGTTTATTGGCGTATTTTTCATACACAGCAAGAATTTTTTTTACCGTGGTCGCTTCAATTATTCCGAGTAGTTCTTTGTTCGCCTCCACCATTGCTTCTATATCAACAGGCCGAAGTTTTTTCCCTTTCGGTACTGGCGTATCCAATATAAAGATGTTGCCTTTTTTGTCGGTCACAGTTTCGCCGACGCTTGGAAATTCAAAAAATGTTTTCTCCACGGTCTTACCGTTCTGGGTTTCACGCCATTCCTTACAAACATATGCAAGCTGGATTTCCGGCGCATTATAAACATTGCCGCCTTTAAGACTTGCTACGGGTCTTCCGCGATACCAATAGCGGTTTGCCTCAGCCCACATATATGGGACATCAGTTTGATTGTCGTATTTCCAATAATGATTAAATCCTAATAAATCAAGTTCGGGGGCGTATACAGGGCGAGGCTCTTTTGACATCTTAGTTGGGGATGAATTGAGCAAAAGCCCTCCCGTTTTTGGGTCGTGGGTATACGAGTACAAACCTTAATCCCTCCTTTCGCGCTGGCGTACTGCTTGTTTAATTAAATCTGCGAGTTTCGCCTTCTGACGGCTTCCTCTGTACCCATTGTCAAACAAGAAATTTGACACAGCTTTTTCGTCATTCAAGATCAAACTTGAGTTAGCGACAGCATCAATCATAATGCTGTTATAATCCATTCGGCTGTACCGCTGTACGATGCAGCCGGCATTTCGATTGTTTACGCTCGGTGATTCGAAGCGGAAGCGCTTGCTAAACCGCCGTACATAGCTTTCCAATAAAAACAAATTCCATGCTTGTCCGCAATGCGGGAAAATCGCAAAAGTGGTGACAGTTATCAACGGTGCATATTGCCCGTGTACGAAATGGTCTAATGCGGCATCTATGCCCTCAACATCAAAATCCACAAAACAATCGGCAATATAGGTATCTTTATCAATCCGCACCATTACGTCGTACCCTGCTTGCATCGGCACCCATCTATGGGTTTCGCCGGTTAGGTCGCGCTCGAATTCGAGTAGTTCATCAAGCGTGACTTTATCCAAAGTACGGCAATATTCTCGCATGATTGTGAGCGCATCCACGCTTTCCCCTTTTCGCATAATAATTTTTCCGCGTTTTTCATATTCATCAACAAGATAGACGCTGAATGCTGCGTTATGTATTGCCGTTTGTGAGAGTTCGTGGTTGCGTTCAGCGAAGTCCTCAAGAGGCAAATCCATAACAGACACATAGCGATGCAAACCACATTCGCGCTGCGCCACATCGCGGACGTTATTTTTTTCAATCGGGGAAACATCAATTTTACTCCTGCGGGCAAACACCTCCACGCTGTTCCAAATGTAGTCTGGGTTATATGCAAGCGCACTTTTGATTCGATTGATTGGAACATATGGCAACCGCTCCGCCATTTGGCTGTAACTAAGCAGGACATCATCCCCCCAGATCCGGCACAACTCAGCCGTGACAGCCATGGGTATGCTGGCTCTGTTATAACCGAAAAACGTTTCAGTAAATTCCAACCTTGGAAACAAGCGGCGTACTAAACCAATTAGCATATCCACAGAGACAAGACTTTCATTAAAGAGCCAGCTTTCGTTCTTCAAATAGAACTCCTCGTAGAATATTATTCTTGCACCGTTATAAAAGTAGTTCGCAATGACCTCCTTAATTTTTGTGCGGGCTTCTTTTGACACTGTGTAAACCTTACTTTCAAAGAGTGTTCCGCACATTTTTACCGCTTCAATTAGTTCATCGTCTGACAATGCTATATCGACATCTGTTATTTCACGGACAAATCGCCGTAACCGTCCAAGTTCAATGAGGTCAATCCTAAAGCCGTTCGTGTACCTTGTTTCAAGCACCATCTCAATTGCTGTGCGCTCTTCAGACGATAGATTAATTGGTGGCATGCTAACTTTTCGTGCAACTGTTGGTGGCGATGGTTTTCTTCCCATTCTGTCTGCTGGAGGAGCCTCGCCTGTGCTTTTGTGCATTAAATACCGACCATAACAATTTAATCCTGCGGAAAAGGAATTGTGTCCTCTGTTGTTTACTTCTTTGTAGTTTGGAGCGTTCGTCATTATGGTGCGTATGCGGTCGAAGTCCTCAACCGTTTCACAAGCGAATATATTGCATTCTTCGATGCTTAAAGGAACATTCAACTTGTAAGGTGTGTTTCGCAAGAAGCTGACATAATGCCTAGCGACACCTTCCAAGTAAAGAGTTCCTTTGGCGTTCGGTTGAGTGACCAGCCAAGCTACAAAGTCATTTGGGTCAATCACATCCCCGTCCTCCAATCTCAAGTAATCCTCGTCGTAGGAATCTTCCCATACCACCTCATCGTCTTCATCTTCATTTCCATATGGTGCGCGTTCTTCTTCATTCAAGGGGTCGAGAGAAGCCGCATCTACCTTCGCCCACCAATTTTCTTCATCATAAACATCTAACTGTTGGAAGAATTTTAGGAAAACTTCAAACTCTTCGAAACTTTCGGCGACATGAGGTATAGTGCGCTCGCTCACCGATAGCGGGATACGCCACATCGCCGTCACTCGCCTTTCTGTGCCAATTTAATCTTTTGGAATCAGCTCAACAATATCTTGGATGTCGCACTCCAAGGCATCGCAAAGTTTGACGATTACTTCCAGAGTAACGCTCTCCCCTTTCGACAGTCGGGTGATGGTCGAGCCGCTAACGCCAGCAAAGGCAGCTAATTCCGTTTTGTTCATTTCCTTGTCAATCAGTAGTTTCCAAAGTTTTTTATAGCTTATTTTTTTCAAAATGGATACCTCTTTCACCCTACACATAGTGCCTGCATGAACTTTATCCATTATAGCATATCATGTCGAAAGACACAATGAAAAATCAGCAATCCTCGAAATAAATTTACATATTCCTAAATATTTCGCCATCAAGTGCTTAAAATAACGCCCTGTCCTCCAAATTAATATTATTATCGGAAGAGGCAGGGCGATTTATTTGCAGGCGTACATTTGTGAATCTCCCAAAGTTGAACCGTTATCTCATTGGATGTGAACCGTGCCGATATCGTCCACTCCTGTTACGAAGCCCCAGTCACCCGGTTTCAAATTTGTGTATGGGTCATTCATGCTGATTAATTTTACGCGAGTGCCTTGAGGATATTGATTGCGGAGTTTTGTTATAATTTCTTGGGAAGGGATATTATTGTTCATCGCCGGACACCTCCTCGCCATCTTCGGCTGTGTCGGCGTTTATATCGTCCACGTTCGCGCTTTCGGTTTCGGTTGGGGTATCGCCCAAGGCTTCATCCGCAGGGCTTTTCCCGGCGTTTTGTGGCGCGGAAGCGGTCTCCTCGACCGCTTTTTCCGGCGCACCGTACCGCCATGCCCCGTTTCCGCTAAGTGGTTTTGTTAAAATTTGGCGAATTCTGCTATATTCGCTTCCGACCAGCCCAAGCCCGATTAGCCAAACTCTGAGCGTAAAGCGTTCGTTTTCAAAATGCTCTTGTGGCTTGGCGGTTACGCGCTTCTTTTCCTTGGCTGTGGTGCAAAGTGCGCTGATGAATTGTGCGTATGCCATCATGTCGTTGCTGTGTTCGGCTCTGAACCAAGGGAATTCGATGCCGTTTTCCAAAACCCTTATGGGTATCGCCTCCACACCGAGTGCTTTTTCGATGAGCGGCTCTTTGGCTGTGACCATCCGGCAAAGGTTGTCGAGGCTTTCCGGCGTAAAGCCATCCAGCGGCATGGTGATGGAAATGGTATCCGTTTCGGCTTCCGGCTCGGCAGCTTCTTCCATTTCGGTTTCCGCTTCTGGCGCATCATCTTCGTCATCCCAAGCTGTTAGCGAAACGTAGCCTCGCTCGACAAGCTGTGCGAAAATCCCTTCGTCATATTCGCCTGTGACGATGCCGTTTCTGTCGATAGTGTAATCGCCTACCGTAAAAGCGTAGCTTGGTGTGCCGAGATATTTTTTCGGCTGGTCGAGAATGTCGCTGATTTGCGCTACAAAATCTTTGCGGTTTTCCTTGGTTAATCCGAAGTCAAAATTTTTCATATTTGTTGCCCCCTATGGTTTATTCCGTGGACTTGCCGCCCCCCGGTGAAACCATCATAACTCTGTCCGGGGACACCTTCAACGAACAATCAATGGAGCGCAACCCATAATTATGACAGGGTTTGCGGTTATTCTGCGACACTCAGTATATTGCCATGCCGTGACACAATATCCCATATCGGCATCCATGTCCCGATTACGTTTTTCTGCCACTTGAGTGCGATTTCTGCGAAGCTGGTTATCGTAACATCGCCGGATTTGGTTATGCCTACAGCGAAGCAGGGATTAAATGCAAGCACCCAAACTGTTCCAAATACGTGACAACTTCACGATAAATATCATCTGGCATTTTCGCACATGGGATTTTTCAGTGACATTTTGAAATTCTTCCGTTACGCATAAAATGGGTTTTTAGGATTTATATGCGAATCCCTGCGGAATGTTGCCTGTACCGAAAAAATTACGATTCAACTTGCCCGATTCTGCCGTGATAATTTATCCGACTTCCTCGACTTTTCAAAATCCCTTCGAATACCGCTGATTTCGGGCTTTCCGAACCTTCGAGCCGCGCCGGATTCGGGATTTTGCCGAATCTGCTGCGCCTTCCCCGATTTCAAAGCAGAAGGTTGCGCCTGCGTCCGACCGATACCTCTGACCTCGCCCTTCGAGCCGCTAACTTGGCGGACTCCGAACCTCGCGTTTCCCCCAAAAATGAAAATTTATATATATTTTCCGGGTAAAATAGTTGAAAAAAGCTGACTTATTGAAAAACATTCAAGATTGGACAGGGGTAAAAACGAAAAAAGCCCGTAAACACTGGGTTTGCAGGCTCAATAAAAAGTTTTGAAATCGCGCCCGTTGTGTGTGCGACCCTTGGGCGGTGCTGGGAAATAAAGTTGTAGAGATTTAGACCGCCCCCCGGGGTACTGGTGAAGCTGTATAAATATTCACTTGCCGCAGGGCAACAAGGGATGCAAATATAAACACAAGCACGTTGGTGTAAAAGAGGGCAGGGAAATCCTGTAGCAAGTCAAAGCGGTTTTAGCAGGTTTTTTAAACGCTATATATTTCTTTATTTCTCACTGTCTTTTTAGCATTTAAAAATAAGGCTATATATAGGACTTGGCGTAGGTAGCTATATCTGCTACAGACCGCATAAGCACTGGAAAAAATCCGCTCCCATATCCGCTTCAAGCCGCAACAAAAACTGCAACGGACAAACTGCTACGAGCCGAAACAAAAACCGCAACGGACAAACTGCTACGACAGTTTGATGCCACGCCATGTTCGAATGCCCATAGCCGAACTGCGAGTAAGCGTTCCAATGCTATCCAAGTCCTTGTTGAACTGTGTCTTGGAAAGTTCTTTCAGCCCACCGTCTTTGCAATACTCAATGAAGGCATTGTATAATTCCGTCCGAGGTACTTCGGCTTTGCTGTCTAAAATGCAACACTCGTTTACAAAGGACAGGGAACTGCTGTTGTCTGCCTTATACTTCTGAAGGTCGGCGTTGGTGCGGTCGGTTTCGGAGAAAATGTAATTGTTCGCCATCAGCCGCTTCAGCCCGATGAGACTCCACGCCAGTATGCCATCGGCTTCCAATAATAATTTATCACGGAGTTTACTGTCTTTCTTTTCTTTCGTTATAACATTTTCAAAACGAATTATAATCAGTCTGCGGTAGAAGCCGCCATTGCGGTCGTTGTAATTTTTGGGTATTTCTTCGCATGAGAACATCATTCGCACAAAAGGTTTAAAGGAGAAATAATCTTTAAACTTGTGTTGAGCCGAAATATAATCTTCGCCCGTTATTGCCTTAAAGATGCCTGTGTCGCGGATTTTCTCGCTGGGAAGGTCTGCGAAAATATTACCCAGCTTCCCGAAAAGCTGTACGGTTGCAAACTTCTCGTTCAACTCTTGCCACGCAAGGTTGGAGCAGTTTGCCTTCCGTAACAAAACATCTTGTACTACATACAGAAGCGTTGACTTGCCGCTTTCCGCTTTGCCAAGAATAACAAAGGCTTTCTGCGCTTTATTTATAGCAATCATCATATATCCAAGTATTTCCTGCACCAACGGGATTTCGCTTTCCGGCAGGGAGTCGTTTAAGTATTTTAAGAAAACAGGACATTCTGCGGTTGGGTTGTAGTTGCCGCCAAGCCGAATGGTTGACAATATTTTGGGGTCATGTGA